>NZ_BAFP01000263.1 GCF_000308455.1 Nocardia abscessus NBRC 100374
CGGGCGAGGCCGACCGGATCGAGAGCGAGTTCTGTGGACCGTCACCCGCCCAGATCGATTTCATCACGAGCGCGAACGCCGCACGCGGATAGCGGCTTCGGCAGTCGCGGGCGTATCGGTTGAGACGCGGGAGCAACTGAGGTTACGGATGCGTCTGGTGCGCGGGAAGACTTCCGCGCACCAGACGCCGTGCCCTGACTTCGGGCATGAGAATGCGTTCGACAGGCACGCCCAGTCGATGAAATGAACGTCTGCGACGTCACTTTTCATCGATACCAACCGTTCGCGGCCCGACCGACCGACGCCTGCATTCACCGATGAACGCCGTTGGAATGCGCCAGCACAACCAGACGCATTCGGATCGTCGGGACACGTAGTTCAGAGAACGACAAGAACCTTTCGAGGCCCGACTCGACCGTGGATGGCGTCCATGCGGGCGCGTAGGAGCGCTGCGCCGATGACGGTCCGGCAGCGACCGCCGACACGGGCGCGGCCCGGCACGTGCCGGGCCGAGCCGCGTCTCGTTCGCGGCGGGTCGGCCGGCTGCTGGAACCCGGGTCAGCGGAAGGTGCCGGCGACCAGGCGTGCTGTCACATTGATCCGGTTCCAGGCATTGATCGAGGCAATCGCCATCACCAGCGCCGCCAAATCCTCGTCGGCGAAGTGGCTGGCGGCCTGGTTCCACACCTCGTCGGGAACGCCGCCGGGATTGTCGGTGATACGGGTGATCGCCTCGGTCAATGCCAGGGCCGCGCGTTCTGCGTCGGTGAAGAACGGCGTATCACGCCATGCCCCCACCGACCACAGTCGTTCGTCGCGCTCTCCCGCCTTGTGTGCCCGATGCGAGTGCAAGTCGACGCAGACTGAGCATCCGTTGATCTGGCTGGCCCGAATTCGGACCAGCTCCAGAAGTTTCCGGGGTATCCGGCTTCCGTCAAGGTAGTCCTCGACGGCCTGAAGTCCCCGGTAGCCGCCCTGTGCGTACTTGTACACGTTGGGCATCCGTGCCTGCATCATATCTATCCTTTCTTGATATTCAATATCCAGAATTGTGGCCGCAGAGAGCCCGCGGCAGGTGGGAGTTCTAACGCAGCTCGGCGAGCCGGCGTCGGGTCAGCTCCGGAGCGTCAGGATCGTGGTCCTCGACAGCGGCCTTGATGCCGCCGATAGTCCGGCCGGCGAGAGCTCGACGCCACGCAAGATCCGCCTGACGCATTGCCTGCGAGACATAGCACTCCTGACGGTAGTCGACGTCCTTTCGACCACCCGGCCCCCGTTTCATGAGCTGCTGACACCGAAAAGCCTCCTGCGCACCCTCGACCGCCGTCACGATATCGAGCAGTGTGATCCGATCAGGGTCGTGAGCCAGGCGGAAGCCGCCGCGCGGTCCCGACGTCGAGGTGAGAATCCCCGCCCGAACGAGCGCTTGCAACTGCTTGTTCAGATACGCGGCGGGCAGCTCGAAGAAGGAGGCAAGTCTGGCAGCCGAGACCGCCTCCCCGGGCTCGGCCCAGGCCAGATTGAGGCAGCTGTGGATCGCCCACTCGACACCCTCACCCATCTGCATATCCTGGATAATACACATCCAGAATAGTCTGTCGATCCCGCATCACAAACGACAGTCGCAGCCGTCGACGCTTCCACCACGCCGAGTCCTTTGCTGGGCCACCCGGACCGGTCGACGCTTCCTGAAAAATGCCGTACTCGAGGGCGCCCTCATCACGCACAGCCCGACATGAAATCACCAACAGCCCAATGGCGGAGGCCGATCCAGCGCATCGGCAGCGGGCACAACACGATCCACAGGCACCACTCGATCCCCCCACTACCAGCCCGACCGGCCTCCGCCGCCGTTAGCCGCCGGATTTCACCGAGTTGGCCCCCAACCCCCGAGCCATCGAGCTGGCTCGACCAGCCGACCACGCGACCGGCGAACGGACCCGCGGGGGGTGGGGTAGACCAGGAGCGCACCGGCATTCGCCCTCACTGGCCGGAGACCGGGCAGGTGACGGCCTGATTCCGGTCATGCTCGGCCAGGTGACGCCGATATTCATCTGGATTTACCTGGTCACACGATGATTCGGGGCTATCCGGATGCCCGAGGGCAGCGGCATCCGAATCGGCGATGCCACCGAACTCGCCGAACTGCTTTAGTTCATCAACGACTGGCTTGCCTCGGACCAGGACGCTCGCATCTGCCTGGACCGCCTCGCCGGTCGCGCCTGCTCCGCGCAATCCCTGCGCGAAGACCGCTACCGCTTCACGGCCGTCATGCTCACCAATATCGCCGAAACCGACCAGGAATCTGCCACCGATCCCGATTCATGATCGGGTGATGGTGGTGCTGGTCAGGACAACGCTGTGGGTTCGGGTGGAGTGTCGGCTTGAGTCTCCATCAGGGGGAGACATCAAGCTTGGGACATGGACGACGAGACGTTCTTCACGATCGGGGCCCTGGCCGAGCGGACCGGTTTGACGGTCAAGACGATTCGGTTCTACTCCGACAAAGGGATCGTTCCGCCGACCTGCCACAGCCCGGCCGGCTACCGCCTCTACCACATCGGTGCCCTTGCACGCCTGGAACTGGTCCGTACGCTGCGTGAACTGGATATCGATCTGTCCACGGTGCGGCGCATCCTCGCTCGTGAGACCTCGCTGGCCGAGGTCGCCGCGGCACACGCGGCCGCCCTCGACGCGCAATTGCGAGTGCTGCGACTGCGTCGCGCGGTGTTCCAGGCGGTAGCGAACCGGGAATCGAACCCACAGGAGATGGATCTGATGCACAAACTGGTGAATCTGTCACAGGCCCAACGGCACCGCTTCATCCACGACTTCATCGATGACACCTTCGGCGGTGTCGATGCCAATCCGGCGATGGTGGAATTGCTGCGCTCGAGCATGCCCGACCTTCCCGACGAGCCCACC
Organism: Nocardia abscessus NBRC 100374; assembly: GCF_000308455.1. Classification (GTDB taxonomy): domain Bacteria; phylum Actinomycetota; class Actinomycetes; order Mycobacteriales; family Mycobacteriaceae; genus Nocardia; species Nocardia abscessus. The sequence goes on from NZ_BAFP01000263.1 coordinate 2,926, forward strand.
TCCGAGCAGGTCGAGGCGTGGATGGAGCTGGTGCAACTGGTGCAGGACAACGACTTCCGGACAGCGGTGCGGCGCATGGCCGAATACCAGGCGAAAGAACGCGCCGAAGGAGACACCACCGGCCTGCATCACGATCTGACCGAGACCGTTCGGGCCGAAGTAGGCCGAGCGCTGGCCGCGGGAGTCGCACCGGAATCGGCGGGGGCGGCGCCGGTTGTCGATACCCTGGCCGCACGCTACGCCGAGACCTTCGGCAAGACCGATGACGATGACTTGCGGCGTTGGATGCTCGAGCGGTTGGAGGTGGCCAACGATCCTCGGGTAGCGAGCTATTGGCAGTTGGTGGCGGCCATCAACGACTGGCCTGCGGTTGCGGATCTGGCGCCGGTGTTCACCTGGTTCGCCCGCGCACTGCGTGCCCATCTCACCACGTGACACGAGGCGAAGAACAGCGCGAAACACCACGTAATCGGAAAAGGCACGAGCCCGCTCAGATCAACTTGACAGCCCCCTCTGGCCATGCCGGAGTACTGTCATTTTGGGGCGAGCGGCGGTGAAGGCGCGGTTCACCAGGTCCGCAGGAGCGCTCACACCGAGCATCGGGTGGCCGCGACGTTTGCGTCTTGGCAGGCCGAAGATGCCGCGCTCGGACATGATCGAGGCCACGAGTTTGTGGTTGACGATCATCTCGCACTCAGCCAGCAGCGCTGCCTTGATCCGGCGCTTGCCGTAGGTTCCGCGCGAGTGGGCATGGATCCGGCATATTTCGTCGGCGACCACGATCCTGCGAATCTTTCGGGTGGACAATGGTTGTCGTCGGTGCCGTAGGAAGGTGGATCTGTTCACTCCGGTAACCCGGCAGGCCGACCGCCCCGAATGTCCGAGCGCGATCAGCCCTTCGACGACCGCGATCCACCTTTTGGGCAAACCACCGCCTGCGCGTCGAACAGTTCGCAGGCGTCGCGGGTGAGTTTCAGTTCGGCTTCCAGCGCGGCAATGCGCTTCTTCGCTGAGGCCGGCTCGTCGGCCTCCACGCTCGGAATGCCCTCTCGGACTCCTGCATCGACGAGCACCTGCGCCTTCCAGCGAAACAGTGTGGCCGGCGAGATCCCTGTCTCCTCCGCTATCTGGGCGACAGGCTCGCCAGCTCGCAGCCGAGCACACACCTGCCGGCGCATAGACAGCGGAAAGGATTTCGGCATCGTGACCTCCTACGGGTCAGGCTGCCTCAACTCTCGAAACCGCGGATCCCGGAGCGGGGGGCAGATCAGACGGACCGAACCAGCGGGGTCAGGTCAAGTTGAATAGGCGATCTCACCAGTCGGCTACCCCGCGTCGGCCCACCGCGCACTCGAAGCGATCTATGACTCACATAAAATGTCGCGACGATGCCGACGTGTCAGCCGACCCCGGGTCCGCCACCTTCACTACTGACAAGTGATCGTTGCAGAGCTGCGCGGGGTTCGCGTGTCTACTGCGCGCTGCGTTCTCTCTCGGCAGCGCCGATCAGCGCCGTGCCCAGCAGAGTCACCGCGTCCAGAAAGGAGTCTTGAGAAATCGCCTCGGGATCGGTGTGGGCGAGCAGAGCTATACCGTGCTCGAGAGCGAGTGCCACCAGTGCCATTTGCTCGGCGGGTGCGGGCAGGCTCAGTCCCATTCCTTCGATCACGCGCCGGGTAGAACGCGCGTACCAGTCTCGGGATACTCTGTCGTAGTCGCGTAATGCCTGTGCCGCCGGAGGATTTCGCATCGCGTAGAGCCGGAATTCGAGCATCAGCACGAAACGTTTGCGGTCGGCGAAGCGATTGCCGCCTCGGCCTCGCAGGGTGTCGACTGTCTGCATCGCGTCACCGCCCGCAGCGAGGATTTCCTCGCTCTCTTCGATGTCGCGATCGAGCCAGTCTCCGAGAAGCGAGAGGAACAGATCTTCCTTGTTGGTGAAGTTCGCATAGACCGCACCTCGGCTGTACCCGGCCCTGTCCGCGATGTCTTCGAGGGAAGCTTGCGCGAAGCCCTTTTCCGCGAACACCTCCTCGGCGGCGGTGAGCAGCATGTTGCGGGTGCGCTGCATGCTCTCGGCGCGGGTCAACCTGGGCATGTCCGGCCTTCTCTGATGTGTGCCTCCTTGACACTGCTCGGTCCGAACGCAACAATACCCGAAGACATCGACGTATCTGGATACGTGAACGCATCTGAATGACGTGTCGAGCCGCACGCGCGGCGTGATCGCTGTTCACCTCGGTCGACTGCCCGACCCGGATGGACACGCCGCAGTTTCGTGAATTCCGAACGAAGGAAGTTATGCGTCAATCGGCAACTGTCACCGCGATGCTGTCCGCAGTGGTTTCGGTGCTGGCTCTCACCGCCCTTGCAGCGCCCTCAGCGGCCGAAGACCTTCCCGCGTTACCGGCGGACTTCGAGTTCGGGGTCGCTCAATCCGGTTTCCAGTCCGAAGGTTTCAACCAGGACTCGAACTACCTGCGCTACGGCAACGAAGGGAAGTTGCACGAGCCGGTGGGAAACGCCGTGGACTTCTTCCACCAGTACGAGGGGGATGTTGCCAAGGCGGCCTCGATCGGTGTGGACAACTATCGATTGTCGGTGGAGTGGTCGCGCATCGAACCGCAGGCCGGTGTCGACGACGCGGCCGGTTGGGCGTTCTACGACGCGGTGATCGGCCGCATCGTGGCCTCGGGCATGCGCCCCATGATCACGTTGAATCACTGGGTTCATCCTGGTTGGGCGGTCGATCGTGGGGGGTGGAACAACCCGGAGATGGCCGCAGCCCTGACCGCTTTCGGGCGACGTGTCGTTGATCGCTATACATGGGCCGAGCCGATCTGGATCACATTCAACGAGCCCAGCGAATACGTCCGGCGGGAACTGACCTACGGTGGTTTGGCGCCGGTGAACACCGGGCTCATGGTCGATGGGATCATCGAGGCTCATCGGGCGATCACGACCTACATCCATGCCGTGCAGCCCGGCGGCCAGGTCTCCTCGAACATCGCCTACATCCCACTGCCCGGTGTGGAGCCGGCGCTGGAAGCCGTGTTCTCCGACCGTATGGTCGATTCCTTCGACTTCATCGGAGTCGACCAGTACTACTCGATCGCGCCGTCGGAACTGTCGTCGTTCGCCGCCTCGGGCGGCTCGTTCTGGAATCTGCCGCAATCACCGGAGAGCATGTACTACGTGCTGCGCTACTTCGCCACCAAATATCCGAACAAACCGCTGCGGGTCATCGAGAACGGATTGGCTACCGACGCGGATCAGAACCGTGCCGACGGGTACCGCCGCGACGACCATCTCCGCGACACCGTCTATTGGATTCAGCGCGCACGCCAAGACGGCATCAACATCGTCTCCTACAACTACTGGAGCCTCACCGACAACTACGAGTGGGGTGAATACGGTCCCCGATTCGGTCTCTACAGCGTCGATACCGTCCACGACCCTGCCCTGACCCGCCGCCCGACAGTCGCGGTGGCGGCCTACCGCGAGATCACCGAACACCACGGGGTGCCCTCCACCTACCGGCCGACGCGCCAACCAGCACCGTGCTCACTGATTGCTCTGCCCGCCAGTTGCGGCGATCCGGTGTTGGTCGAGCCACGCTGACGAGTCCGACACCCACCACCCATTCCGTGCTCTACACCGACCCACCTGCGATCTGAGGGGCGGTACACGCCTGCGATCTCACGGTCGGCGGGGCATGCGTCTGCAAGCAGGAGAATCCCTGATGAAGCATCGATCCTTGGTCACGCTGGCCTGCTCGGCCCTGGTACTCACCAGTCCGGTCTCGGCCACCGCGACAGCGGAGCCGATCCATTCTGTCAACAACTGGAACTGTAAACCGTTGCCCGACAGCGCATTTCCCAGGCCGATCGTCTTCATCCACGGCATCTTCGGCGACATCGAGAACTGGCGAGCGGAGATCGATGACCTCACCCCACACGGCGCCTGCGTGTTCGCCAAGAACTACGGTGCGCATGCCTCGACCGGATACGCACTCAACGGGCTGGCACCCTTGGCTCAGTCCGAAGACGAGCTGGCACTGTTCATCGCTGAAGTTCGCGCTCGCACCGCATCCGCCCGAGTGGACCTCGTCGGACACTCCGAGGGAGGCTTGCTCGCCGGTGCCCTGTCCCGGCGACTGGGCCCTAGCGGTGTACACACGGTGGTCTTGCTGGCACCGGCCACCCACGGCGCCACCCTCAGCGGAACAACCGACCTGCTTCACGATATGGGCATTGAAGCCACAGTCGACGATATGCTACGCGCCACCATCTGCCCGGCCTGCGCGGACATGTCGGCGCCCGGATCGGCATACAGGCAGAAGAACAACCAACCTCCGCTCGCAGCAACCGGCGTGAACTATCACATCCTCGCCCTGCGCGACGACACTGTTGTTTCCCCTGGCGGGACAGCATCGTTCATCGACGAGTCCGGTGTCGAGAATCGATACGCCGATGAACTGTGGCCCGACTCCGCCTTCGAGCACCCCACCCTGCCCCAACAGCGACCCGTCGTGGCCTGGGTGAGGCAGAAACTCCAACGTCAGTGACCGCCTCGATGACTCATCCCTCGGGAACCGCAGCCAAGCCGATTGCCCCGACACAACGCCATGTCCAGTAGGGACGATGCTGTGCCGCTTGCCGTTTCACTCGTTTCGACATCTGCGCTGCCCCTCGCGAGCCTCGATGCCGCCCCGGTCGACTACACCCTGGTCAGCATCAGCGCTGTCAGCCCTTCGGGATATGGCGGATCGCCGCCGGAGCATCCCCACGCGCGGCCATGCGCTGCCTGAAACGACACCTGTCCAACGTCCTCTGGTGGATCATGATTGCCGACGACACCAAACGCCGCCGAAGCCCAGCCGAGCCGTGTTGTGCGACTTTCCAACATAGAGAGGCACCTCCGCAGCGACCTGATCGCTGACCGATGACCGAGGCCGGGACGAACTCCCGGCGAGCAGCCCTCAGACTGGACGCGGGTTCAGGAGCTGGACGCCAGGCGCGGGTCGAGTCCGTATTGATCCGGCACGCCGAGGTGGCCCCGCAGTGTGCTGGTCTCGTAGTCGAGGTGGAACAACCCACGCTCCTGGAGGATGGGGACCACCTCGTCGACGAAGGTGTCCACGCCGGGGTTGTAGACGTCCATCACCACCCAGAACCCGTCGACTGCGTCCGCTTCGAACCACTCCTGCATGTGGTCGGCGACCTCGGAAGGCGGCCCGGTGATGACCGGGTGATAGTCGATGACGCCGTGTGCCAGCACGTCCCGAAGAGTCCACCCCTCGCGTGCTACCTCGAGCGCGTGCCCCGCGCGGGGGTCCGACGTACTGGCCCGGGCAGCGGCCAACTGGCTCGGGGTCAGCGGCTTGTCGAGTTGCTGCGCGCCGAGCGGTATGCCCAGCATCGAACCGAGGTATCTGACCTGGTCGGGAAACGCCTGCCCGCCGAGCGCGATGCGCTGGTCCAGCGCCTCGCGTTTCGTGGGGGCGGTGGCCGGCAGCACGCCGGCAAAGAACTTCACCTCGTCGGGGTTTCGGCCGAACCGTTCGGCCGCCTCACGGATCGTCGCCCGCTGAGCGCGCGCGTCCTCGATGGTCCAGGTCGCACCGATGATCCCGCTTGCGTACATGCCGGCCAGACCGAGGCCGTGCGCGCTGCCACCGGCCTGGAAGATCACCGGCTGCCCCTGCTCGGAGGGCGGCACGGGGAGCGGTCCGCGGGAGGCCACGTGGCGACCACGGAGGTTGATCGGCTGAACCCTCGAGGCGTCGGCGAATCGACCGGCCTCGACATCGGTCACCAAGGCATCGCGACCCCAGCTGCCCCAGAGGGCTTGGACGACCTGGATGACCTCGTGAGCCCGCTCATACCGCTCGTCCCGCGGCGCGATCTCCCCACCGTAATTGGCGGCCGCGCGCGGATCGCTGGTCGTCACCGCGTTCCAGCCGGCTCGGCCGTGGCTCATGACGTCGAGCGTCTTGAACTGGCGGGCCAGGTTGTAGGGCTCGTTGAAGGTGGTGGATCCGGTGGCGACCATGCCGATGCGTGCTGTGCCACGCGCAATGGCTGCGAGCGTGAGCATGGGTTCGAGCGTGCCGGCCGGAGGCGCGTGTTCGATGTCGACTCTGAGCGCCTGGAAGTCAGGCAGGAAGAGGAATTGCAGCTTCCCGCGCTCGGCTGCTTGGGCGTAGCCGACGAGCTTGTCGAAGCTGGTGAAGTCGGCGGGATCGACGCCAGGCGCCCGCCAGGCGCCCGGTTGGGTGCCGTAGCCGTTGCCGAGCTGCATACCCAGGATCATCTGTTTGTCGTGCATCTGCTTCTTCTCCGTCGAGGGCTGAACCCGGGACGCTGGCCCAGGCTGGATGGTCACTCGGATTCGTCGCCCACCAAGGTGCCGCCGGGGACCAGAACGGACTCGGCGTGCCGCAACTCGACCTCGGGCTCGGCGTGGGTGCGCGGGTCGCGCCGCACGCTCGGGATGAGCAGTGCGACCACGGCGCTCAACAGCAGGGCCCCGGCCAGCATCAGAAAGCCGTTGGTGTAGCCGGACTCCTTCGGCAAACCGCTGGGTGCGGCGCCGGCGGTGACGATGCTGGCCATGACCGCTCCGCCCAGAGCGCCGCCGATAGTGCGGATGTTGGCATTCATCCCGCTGGCGACGCCGGTCTGGTGCGCGGGGACAGCGGCCACGATGAGGTTCGCCATCGCCGCGAATGCCATGCCGAATCCCACGCCGACGACAAGGGTGATCAGGTAGATCCCCCACTCGCGGTCGTGCGCCACGGCGACGAGGAAGTAGCCCACAGCGCCGATCACGGATCCGACGATGACCAGGTTCTTCGAGCCGACGCGGCGTGCCATCTGACCGGCCACCACGCCGAGCACGAACACCGCCACCGTCTGCGGCAACAACATCAGACCTGATTGGGTGATCGACGCACCGAAGCCGTAGCCCGCAGACGACGGGGTCTGAAACATCTGGGGCAAGAACGCGAACGCGGCATAGAACGCCGCACCGGACAGCAGTGCAACGAGGTTCGTCGCCCAGACCGCACGCACCCGCATCATCGTCATGTCGATCAGCGGGTGCTCGGCGCGAGACTCCGCTACCACCCAGACAACAGCGAGCACGACGGCGAGCGCAAGCAGGCCCAACACCTTGGCCGATGTCCAACTCCAGGTCGGCGCCTCACTGACACCGAGCAGCAGCGCGACCAACCAGCCGGACAGCAGCAGCGCGGTGAGCCAGTTGATGGAGCCTGCACTACGCTGCGGCGATTCCGGAACCAGGAAGTGGGCGGCCAGGGCGGAGACGACCAGAAGGATCAGAGGCCACCAGAACAGCCAGTGATAGCCGAAGGCGGTCACGATCGGGCCGGCCAGCACGATGCCGATTCCAGCGCCGACGGCACTCAGCCCGGCAATGGTGCCCACCGCGCTCGGAACCTTGTCCTGCGGCAACTCGTCGCGAATGATGCCGAACGCCAGCGGGAGAACGCCTCCGCCGACGCCCTGGATGACCCGGCCGACGATCATCACGAGCAGGTTGGTCGCCACCGCGGACAGCAAGCAGCCGATCGCCAGCGCTACCAACGCGACCACGAACATCCGCTTCTTACCGGTCATGTCGCCCAGGCGACCCATGATCGGCGTGAAGATGGACGCTGACAGCAGGTAGGCGGTCAGCACCCAGGTGACGTTGGTCTGAGAGGTGTGCAACGCGACCTGGATGGTCGGCAGCACAGGGGTGACCAGTGACTGCAACAGGGCGTAGGTCCCGACCCCTGCCGCCAGAACGGCCAACGTCACCTGGTGGTGAGCACGGCGCTCAGTGGTACTCGGCTTCACTATTTTCCTTCCGTCACGACCGTGCGGCAGCACCGCCGCAACAAAGCGAGACCAGCACCGCTACCCTGATGGGGAGAAGTTCTCCGCTTTACGCAACCGACAATACGGAGAAGTTCTCCGTATTGTCAAAGGAGGTGGTTCGGACGTGACAGACGTAAGCACCCGCCAGCGCGCCGCCCGAACGGACAAACAGCGCAATCGCTCGCACATCCTCGACGTGGCCGAGCAGTACTTCACCGAGCACGGCGTGTCCGACTCGATGAACGCCATCGCCAAACTGGCAGGCGTCGGAGCCGGCACCCTGTACCGCCACTTCCCCAACCGCGACGCTCTGCTTGCGGCACTTCTGCGCGCACGCAGCGACGAGCTCAAGGCCCGTCGTGACGCCATTCGGCTCGAGGTGCACGATTCAACCGCCGCACTGGCTCAGTGGCTGGAGGCGCTGGGCCAGTGGGCCACCGCCTTCAACGGCCTGCCGGAACCTCTTCGTCTGGCGCTCGACGAGGGATCCTCGCCCCTGGCGCTCACGTGCCAGGGTTACGTCACGATCACCGACGAGTTCTTGTCCGCGGCCCAACGCGACGGCGGCGCCCGACCGACCGTGCGAGGCAAAGACTTGTTCCTGAACGTGCTCGCGATCAGTTGGGTGCGGGAAGCCGCCTTGGCCGATGAGACCTCCGGCGGCGCGCTCGAAGACATCATGCGGGCGGGTTGGGCCACGTGACCTCACGGTCATCGGTCTCGACACGCCTTGTCACGTCGGTCGAGAAGCTTTCGGGTCGCGGCCGACAACGCTGCCCGCGGCTCTGGGGTCGATCTAGAGCCTCGACGGCGTCTGCGGTCCCCTGGCGTACGGGGCGAGGCGAGATGGTGCGTGACGTGCAGGTCCCAGCGCGACGCGTGCCCGCGTAAATCCAGCGCTGGACGTGCGTAGCCTCGAGCGTCGTGTACGGCGCAACTCCCGCGCAATGGTGCGGCGGTGGACGGCGTCCGGGCCGTCGACGATGCGCAGCACGCGGGCCCAGGCGTAGAAGTTGGCCAGCGTGGAGTCGGCGCTGACGCGCCGCCGAAGACCTCAGGTTCGTGCCGCTGAGATCTGCGCCGCTCAGGTTCGCCCCGGTCAGCGTCGCGTCCCTCAGGTCCGCGTCGACCAGATCCGCGCCGAACACGTACGCGCCGCTCAGGCTCGCTGCGGGGCTGACGAGAAAAATGACGTCACTTATGTCCGTTCGTGTCAGCTCGAGTCCAGAGGATCCGGCGTGTTGGTGGAAGCTGAGTCAGCCGGGTGCGGTTCAATCCCCTGCGGCGCTATGTGAGGATGCCCACGAGCTGGTCGGTGGCTTGGATCGCCCAGTCCGGGTCGTGGTGTTGGCGTCCCCAGCGCGCGGCCTTGATCGCGCGGACCTGCGCCCAGCGGCGGGCCCGCTCGCGGTCGATGCCCGCTGACTCGCAGAAGAGGTCCAGGCCGCGCGAAAGCCCCTGTTCAGGATTCGGCCCGAACAGCAGATGCGCAAAGCGGATACTGCGGTGTGCGCTTGGAGCAGCTGCTGGTCTTGTACGAGGACGTCGCGCAACCCTGGCTTCGTAACTGACGAGCGACACCGTTTGTCAGAAGCTGTGCCATATCTCCTCGGTCGGTGACGCCCTGTGAGGATCGGCCTCGGGGAGCATCGCGTCGCCCCTACCGGATCGTCGGCAGCAAGGAGTTGTGGACGAGTGCCGGGGGTAGGGGCCCGGTGCCGGTGGCGCACATGCCGTCGAAGGTGAGCCGCAGGTAGCGCCGCCAGGCCGACGGATCGGCAGTCAGCAGGGGTGCGGCGGTGTAGTACACGCCGCAGATCAGCAGCATCACGTCCTGCCCGTTGAGGTCCGCACGGAGTGAGCCGTCGCGTTGCGCCCGCCGCGCCAGTGACTCGGCTGTGGCGATCAGCTGCTCTTGTCCGGCCTGTATCTCCGGGTGCCGAAGTTCCGACACCGTATGTAGTGCTTCCGCGAGCGCCCGGTTGTTTGCGTAGATATCGACGCCCGCGCTCATGAACTGCAGCAGGGCGGCGTCGGCGTCGGCCTGCTCGGCTTGCTGGCGGCCCACTGTCACCAGCCCGTCGATTTCCTCGCTGATGATCGCGGCGAACAGGTCCTCCTTGGTGGGGAAATGCCGGAAGACGGTTCCCTTTCCGATACCGGCCCGTGCCGCGATCTGTGCAATGGACCCTTCCGCGCCGTGCTCGGCGAACACCTCGGCGGCGGCCTTCAACAGCGCCTTACGCGTCCGCACCGCGTCGGCTCTCATCCGTCGCGCGGGCGGCGCTGCAACGGCTTCTTCAGTGCTCATGGGTCCACTCTACGCAACATGACCGAGCGGTCCGGTTATGTGGTACGGTAGTTAACATGACCAGCCGGTCCGGTTACGGTTCGTGACTGTGGCCGGTCCGGCATTTCCTCATCCCATCGGAGAAAAGAGCACCATGAACAAGACACTCGGCTTCATCGGCAGCGGCAACGTCGGCGGCACCTTGGCCCGCCTTGCTGTCGCCGCAGGCCTGGACGTCGTCCTGAGCAACTCCCGCGGCCCCGAGTCCCTCGCCGATCTCGTCGCCGAACTCGGCCCCCGCGCCCAGGCGGCCACTCCCGCCGAGGCCGCCGAGGCCGGGGACCTGGTAGTGGTGTCCATCCCGCTGAGCGCCTACGAGAAGATCCCGGCCCAGCCGCTGGCGGGCAAGATCGTGATCGACACGCTGAACTATTACCCGGTGCGCGACGGCCGCATCGCCGAGCTGGACGCGAACGAGCTGACGAGCAGCGAGCTGGTGCAGCGCCACCTGGCCGACTCCCGTGTGGTCAAGGCGGCCAGCAACATCGTCGTCAGCCAGCTGTTCAGCCTGGCCCGCCCCTCGGGTGCGCCGGACCGCAGTGCCATGCCGATCGCCGGCGACGATGCCGCCGCCAAGGCGGAGGTCGTGGAGTTGCTCGACCTCCTTGGCTACGACGCGGTGGACATCGGCACGCTCGCCGACAGCTGGCGCAGCGAACCAGGCACGCCCGTCTACGGCAAGCCCTACTTCGGGGAAGTGCCCAAGGACGTGAGCTTGGACAAGACGATGGAATGGATCTTCCAGGCCCCGGGCGTTCCGATACCTGCCGACCGCGTGAGGGAACTGACCGCCACGGTTGTCCGGCCCGCGGGCGGCAGCTTCTCGATCGACGCCTGGAGATGAGTGGAGAGCACCGCGGAAGAACAGGTGGAACCGGAACTCCTGACCGGGTCCGGACACCGACCCACCGTGGGGGTTCCGGCCGCCAGCCGGGGAGACAGACGCCTGCAGCTGCCGCCCCGGCTGCGACTGCTGCGGCTGAGCCGACACCTGCACAAGGTCACCGGCGGCAGTCCTTCCTTGACTGCGATCTTCCGCAGGAACCGGATGCCCTTCCACACCTGCGCGGGTGTCCGTTTGGTGGCTCTATGCGGCGTCGCCGCTCGTCGGCGCTGACGTCTCTGCCCGGAGACAGCCACAATCCGCATTTGCCGCAGTTCCGGTGTCCTTTTCCCCCTTTGGACACAGACACTACGCACACGGGTGGTTGTGGAGCAGTTTCGGCCACGACCACCCGTTTTTCGTGGTCGTAGGTAGATGCGTGGATGAAGGGGAAGCGGCCGGTCTGGCTACGGTCGGCTGCCGACCCGGCGACCGGGCTGGTATCCCCGGTGATCTGGGGTTGCGCTGAGGACGGCACACCACTCGATCGCCACACTGTCGGACTACCGCAGAGACTACTCCCCTGGAGGTGGGCAAATCTCATCTCCAGCACCGGGTGCACAGAGACGGTCGCCATCTGTGACCCCCGAGTCGAGCATTCTGCTGATCAGCGCGCTGCCGGCAGTGCTGAGCCGTGGCGCGGCAGAATTCAATAGCCGGGCTCGCGAGTACACGACTCGCTCACCGTTCCCGACTACGCCACGGGCGGCCGCATCACCCCTGGCTCGGCGGATCCGAGACTAGCTGAGCTTATGGCGGTGAAGCTCGGCTGAGTCGTGTTCGGCAGCGTATTGTTCGCGCCAGCGTTCGATGAGGGGGACCAGTTCGTTGGTCATGTAGGTGTAGAAGTCTTGCATCTCGTGTAGGCGCGCGGCGGTGGCGGTCTCTGGCATGGCGGCGTCGATACCTTCTTGGGCGGCGTCGCGCATGGTGGCCAGCATCGTGTTCTGCTGCGACATCAATGCCGCCCAGGCTCCGGCGCGGAAACGGTAATGGTCGCGGCGGCTGCCGGGGGCGGGGACGCGTTCGATCAAGCCGACGGGGATGAGTTGTTTGATCGCGGTGGAGACCGCGCCGGAACTGATCGACAGCTCTGCGCACAGGTCCGCGGCGGTCATCGTGTCCTGTTCGGTATAGAGCAAGGCGGTCATCACGCGCGCGGTGGTGCGTTGCATCCCGCCACCGTCGGACAGGGTCAAAGCCAGCTTCTCCGCAGCGGCCCGCAAGCGCTCGTTGGTTCCCACAGCCGAAGCTTAGCAAGCTCGATAGGTTTAGAACATTTACAAATCTCTGAAAGTTCATTACCGTCAGATCATGGTGAACATAATCGAGCTGCAAGGGCTCACCAAGACCTACGGCTCGCGGCGCGGGTTGGTGGAGCTGTCTCTGGAGGTCCGCCGCGGTGAGGTGTTCGGCTTTCTCGGCCCGAATGGGGCCGGTAAGTCGACGACCATCCGGTTGCTGCTGGACCTGATCCGGCCTACGGCGGGCAGTGCTCGTGTGCTGGGTCTCGACCCTCGGCGGGATGCGGTCCGCTTGCATGCGGAAATTGGCTATCTCGCAGGCGATTTCGTCGCGCCGGGACGGCAACGGGTCGGCGCGATGTTGCGGTTTCTGGCCGGGCTGCGTGGCGGGGTCGCGCCGCAACGGATCGACGCGCTGTGCGAGCGCTTGGAACTGGATCAGGACATACAGGTCAGCAGTCTGTCCAAGGGCAACCGGCAAAAACTCGGTCTGGTCCAGGCATTCATGCACACCCCGCAGTTGCTTATCCTGGACGAGCCGACCTCTGGTCTGGATCCGATCGGCCAGCAGATCTTCCTGGACATGGTCACCGAGGCCTCCGGCAACGGGCAGACGGTGTTCATGTCCAGCCACATCATGAGCGAGGTGGAGGCGGTCGCCGACCGGGTCGGCATCATCCGCGAGGGGAGATTGGTCGCGCTGAACACTGTGTCCGGGCTGCGGGCCAATGCCGTGCGCGATGTGGAGGTCACCTTCGCCGAGCCGGTGACCCTCGCCGAGTTCGCCGCCCTTCCCGCGGTCCGCGACGTTCAGGTGGACGGCGCCATCCTGCGTTGCCAGGTCACCGGAAGCCCCGACGCACTGCTACGGAGGATCGTCACCCACCGTGTCACCGGATTGCTGGTCACCGAACCTGCTCTCGAGGACCTGTTCCACGGCTACTACACCGGAGAATCCGATGCTGCCTGACATCTACACCCGAACCCTTGTCGACAACCGTCGCTCGTTGATCGCCTGGTCGGTCGGCACGGCCGCGGTCGGTCTGATGTACGCCGGGTTCTACCCCCAAGTGTCCGCAGGCGGTATGGCCGACGCGGTGAGCAGCTACCCCGAGGCGATGCGCGAGGCATTGCGGTTGAACGACATGAACTCCGCCGCAGGATATCTCGGCTCCAGCGTGTTCGGCCTGCTGCTGCCGCTGCTGGCGATGTTCTTCGGAGTGACCTTCGGAGCCCGCGCGATCGCAGGGGATGAGGAATCCGGGTATCTGGATCTGCTGCTGGCGTATCCGGTCAGCCGCACCGCGCTGGCGCTGCAACGATTCGCCGCCGTGGCCACCGGTGCCGTGGCGATCGGGGTAGTGGTCTTGCTGGGGATGGTGGGGATTCGCTCGTCGGCTGATCTCGATTCCATCAGCATCGGTGAGTTCGCGGCCCAAAGCCTGAACCTGACGCTGCTGGCGGTCGTCTTCGGCGCTTTGGCCATAGGGGTCGGCGCAGCGACCGGAAGACGCGGCCCGGTTCTGGCCGGGACCGCGGGTATCGGAGTGCTGGCCTACGCCGCCAACAGCCTCGCCGGTGTCATCGGCGCCGACTGGCTGAAGTATCTCTCACCGTTCCACTACTACATCGGCGGAGAACCGCTGCGCAACGGGATGCAATGGACCGACGCCGCCGTCCTCGTCGTGATCTCGGTGGTCCTGGTTGTCTGCGGGCTTGCTCGCTTCAACCACCGCGACCTGACCAACTGACCACGCGCGGGGCGCCACCACACGTGGCGCGGTCTTCCCGTTGTCACGCCCACGGTCGGCCCTTGGGTGTGCTGACCTGGCTGAACCTGGCCGGCGTAGTCGAACCGACACGTGCGTCGACCACGCTGGCAGCGGTCGCGCGCCGATCGCCGAACGGAGCGGTCGCGAGTGAGGACGAGCTGGCGGGGACGCGGCGACCGGAGTGTAGCTTCGGCCCGACCTGGACGCGGTCGTCTCCGTCGACGGAACCGGACGCATGAGCGGCCTGGTCACGGCGGCGTATCTCGCCCTAACCTGCACCGCTCCTCGGCCCAGGTGTTGTTTCGCAACCGCACGAACGCCGGTCACTGGAGGTTTGTGGACGCCGCTTGCGGTGTTCGTGCGTATCCCGGTGGACAAAGGGTAGGCGGTATATGCATCTACTTCGATGAATGGAGGCGTCATGAGGGACGTCGACGACAATGTTTCTGCAGGCCGCGGTCGTCCGCTTCGGATTCCGCGTAGCCGGGGAGCTCTCGGCGGGCTCGCGGTGCTGCTCCTGGGCGTCTGGGGCGCGCTGATCCCGTTCGTCGGGCCGTACTTCGACTTCGCGTTCACTCCGGACGAGCCATGGGTGTGGACGGCGGCGCGTGGGTGGCTCCAGGTATTGCCTGGCGTCGCCGCGATCATCGGTGGATTGCTCATGTTGGCAAGCCGCAACCGGCTCGTGGCGAGCTTCGGTGGGTGGCTGGCAGTGGCTGCGGGCATGTGGTTCGTGATCGGGCCGCTGCTGGCGGACCCACTGGGGATCGGGGATGTCGGGGAACCCGTCGCTACGTCCGACCTGAAGCGTGCCGTGCTGCAGCTGACCTACTTCTATGGTCTCGGTGCGCTGATCCTGTTCTTCGCCGCGGCCTCGCTCGGCCGATTGTCAGTGCGCAGCGCACGCGATATCGCCTTCGCGCGACGCGAGCTCGATGCCCAAGCCGCCGCCGGAGCAGACAGTCAGCGCCGAATAGCCGACACACCAGGCCCTGTGGAACCCGGCTCCCGGGCCGATTCCGTAGCGGGTCCACGGCCGAACAAGCCCGGTCTGCACCGCGGGTGAACAACCCGTTCTCGGCGGCGTGCCCCGTAGACGGCGGGCGGGCTCTGTTCACCTCCCACACCGTGTGGTGTATGTCGATGTCGATCGCTTGATTCCTGTGTAGCCGGATCATCGGAGGCAGCCGAATGTGGAAAGCTCGACTGCGCTGCGGGTCAGCTATCCGATCAGGTCAGGAATCGGGTCATGTGCGGGATCGCCTCGACCGGATGTTGTGCGCTGATGGCCTCGCCGATCGGCTCGAAACGCCACATTCCCCCAGGCCGGGACACTTTGCCCATCACCAGGCCGGTGTGGGAAGCGTCTGCGCCGAGGTCGTAACGAGAGATCTCGGTGCCGGAGGCGCTGTCGACCACACGGCAGAACGCGTTGTCGATCTGGTCGAAGCTTTGGCCGGTATAGGAGGTGACGAGAAAAACGATGGTGGTGATCTGCGGCGGTATCCGGGTCAGGTCGATCGTGATCACCTCGTTGTCGCCTTTGCCTTCCCCAGTAGTGCTGTCCCCGAGGTGGCGCACCGAGCCGTCTCGCGAGCTGAGCTGCTGGTGGTAGACGACATCGGTGATGTGGTCCTCGGCGAACAGCAATGCCGAAGCGTTCAGATCGATGTCCTTGGCGTCGGAGCCGAACCAATTGCGCCGCACCGGATCCCATCCCAATGCCATGCGAAGATGCTCGAGCCGCATCCTGTTGTGATCACTCGACGTCATGAGCTGGCTTCCTTCGGGTGTGGCGGGACGGGTGTCGAGTTCCGGTCCGGCAACCCGGTGGCGTGGCAGACGGTTGGGACCGAAGGCATTGTGGCTGTGGGGTACTGAGCGGTCCAGGCGTCGGGCGACAGCGCGAGCGGCGAGCGCAGGTGGGCGATTGCCCATGCGGTGTGGCCGCGACGGCTTGCACGTGAGGTCCCAGAACACGATCGGTGTCCCTGGCCGCGCCGAAGGAGGACTCCTCGCTTCCGCGAGCGCAGACGGCTGTCGTATCCAGCTGTTCGGTGTGCGCACCGCGGGCTCCTGACCGTCGGAAGACCCGACCCGTGGTCAGGGTCGAGTTGCCGACCAGACTTCCCGGCGCACCACTGGTAAAGATGCCGTAAACCCGCGCTCGAGGCAAATGCCCACGCGCGCCCACGGTGTCCGTGTGGTCGGTTGGTTTGCGTCTGCGGGTGTCTATACGGCATGTTTACAGTCGGAGTGCCGGGAAGTCTGGTCGGCAAACCCGGCCCGGGATGCGGGTTCGGGCCTGACCAGTGATGGGCGCACATCATGCCGAATCCAGCATTAGCCATACGGCACAGAACCTCGCACCCCAAGGCAGTCCGCCGAGTTTTCCGGCTGCGGCCCGCCCGCGACAGGGCACACATCTGTGCTGCCCGCGGTCCTGCATTCGCCGATCTCGGCGCGCTAGGCCCGCTCCGCCGGCGTGGTGGGCTCCCGTCACTGAACTCGCTGACCGGAGCCGAAGGGTCGCCGAGCGCGGAGCGACACGGACCCGCCGCCGCAGGCATCCACGAAAGGCGAACTTCGAAGTGACCGACCCCGAGTCCCGACTACGGTTGTTTGCGCGTGGTTCTTGGCCTGAGACGCGGCGGGTCGCTGCGATCTTGCGGACTGAGACCGCTGGTGGTGTTCTGTTGATCGTGGCCGCGGCTGTCGGCTTGGTCTGGGCCAATACGCCGTGGTCGGGCGCGTACGAGAGGCTGCGCGACTTTCAGCTCGGTCCCGAGAGTCTGCATTTGCATCTTCCGTTGGAAGTGTGGGCGGCTGATGGGTTGCTCGCGGTGTTCTTCTTTGTGGTCGGACTGGAGCTGAAACGCGAATTCGTGGCTGGTGACTTGCGGGATCCGCGCCGCGCCGCACTTCCAGTCGTGGCCGCTGTCGGAGGAATGGCCGGCCCCGCCCTGATCTTCATCGCGTTCAATCTGGGCAACGACGGCGCGGTGAACGGGTGGGCGATTCCCACCGCTACCGATATCGCGTTCGCCCTCGCTGTCCTCGCGGTCGTCAGCTCGCATCTGCCGACGGCGTTACGGACCTTCCTGCTCACCCTCGCGGTGGTCGATGATCTGCTCGCGGTGACCGTGATCGCGATCTTCTACACCGACGAACTACACCTGCCCTACCTCGGGCTCGCGGCCATCCCACTGGTCGCGTTCGCCGCCGCGGTGCAACGCAGAATCCGCTCATTCTGGATTCTGGTGCCACTTGCCTTGCTCACCTGGTGGCTGGTCCACCAGTCCGGCGTCCACGCCACCGTCGCCGGGGTACTGCTCGGCTTCACCGTTCCGGTGCTCCACAAATTCCACGACGACGATCCGCGCAACCCGGCACGCCGAGGCCTCGCCGAGCAGTTCGAGCATCGCCTGCGACCGATCTCCGCCGCTGTCGCGGTGCCGGTGTTCGCGTTCCTGGCCGCGGGGGTCACCATTGGGGGGCTGAGCGGGCTGGTCGAATCTCTCAGCGACCGGGTCACACTCGGTATCGCCGTCGGGCTCGTATGCGGGAAAGCGGTCGCCATCCTGGCGACCACTTATCTGACCGCGAAGCTCACCCGCGCCGAACTCGATACCGACCTGCGCTGGATCGACGTGGCCGGGGTCGCGCTGCTGGGAGGTATCGGATTCACCGTGTCGCTGCTCATCGGCGAACTCGCCTTCTCAGGCGACCCGTCGCGGGAGGATCACGTCCGTATCGGGGTACTCATCGGCACTCTCACCGCCGCACTCCTGGCGGCGGTGGTGTTGCGGCTGCGCAACCGGACCTACCGGCGCATCGCCGAAGCAGAAACCCGCGACGACGACAACGACGGAATACCCGACGTCTACCAGCACCACTGATAGCGGTGGGAGGGATAGCTTACTGCGGCGATGCTCGCATCGGTGATCGGTGATCGGTGATCGGGACGTTCACTACCCGACATGCTCGCTCGCTCGTTCCAGCGCGCGCCGACCCAGACCGTAGCGGCCGCTGCGAGGTCATGTGGCTTCTCCTTTGTGATGGTTCCCGCACACGAAAGCGCGCGGTCGGTTCGGATCGAAGCCGAGTCAGGCGAAGGGCTCGAGGCCGAAACGCCCCCAGGCCACGAAGACGGCCATGGCCAGGTAGAGCACCTCGGCGACGGCCGTGGCCCACAAACCGCGCCGGATCCGCACGATGATCGCCCCGGCGAACAGCAGCGCCGTGCCGGTCGCCGCCACCGGCACCAGAATCGGTCCGATGTCGAGCACGGCGGGCAGAATCAACCCCGCCGCACCCAGAAGGTCCACGACCCCAAGAGCTTTCAGGGCGGCCGGGCTGAAATCCTCGGCCCAGGCGGCATATTTGCCGGCGGCCAGGATCTTCTCTTTGGGGATCACCAGCTTGGCGCTGCTGGCAAGGAGCACGGCCGCCAGCAACCCGGTGACGATCCACAGAGCGAGGTTCATGATTGACTGCCTCCAGTATTCGTGTCGGAATGGCTTGCTGCTTCTCTGACGGGCGACGGCGAGGAAACCAGACAGATGAACGGAAACGAATTGCTCGCGACACGCTTCGAGGAGCATCGGAGCCATCTGCGGGCGGTGGCCTACCGGATGCTGGGGTCGCTCAGCGAGGCCGACGACGCCCTCCAGGTGGCCTGGCTCAAGGCCGCCGGGACCGACACCGGTGGCGTCGAGAATCTGGCCGGATGGCTGACGACCGTGGTGAGCCGGGTGTGCCTGGACATGCTCAGGTCCCGCGAATCGCGCCGCGAGGACTCTCTCGACGAACACGGCGCAGGTCTCGCGACGAGCCTTCGGACCGATCCCGAGGAGGAGGCTCTACTCGCGGACTCTGTCGGCTTGGCGCTGCTGGTGGTCTTGGACAAGCTCTCGCCGACCGAACGGATCGCCTTCGTCCTGCACGACCTGTTCGCCGTGTCGTTCGCCGACATCGCGCCGATCGTCGATCGCAGCCCTGAGACGACGCAGCGGATCGCCAGCCGGGCGCGTGGACGGGTGCGGGGCAACTCAGGTGCGGGCAGCGACGACCGGATACGGCAATACCGCGCCGTCGAGGTGTTCCTGCGGGCCGCGCAAAACGGCGAGTTCGAGGCGCTGCTGGCGATGCTCGACCCGGACGCGACCTATCGCACGGACGAGGCCGCACGCCTGCTGGGAGCGGGGACCGACTTCGATGGTGGCCGAGTCCTGGCCGAAAACTTCTGCGGAAAGGCGCAGGTTGCTCGCGCGATCATGCTCGACGGCGAGCCTGGCCTGGTGCTGGCCCCGCAAGGCACACTGATGCTGGTGATGACCATCCGATTCGCGGGCGACCGCATCGCCGGGATCGACGCGGTCGCGGACGAGGACCGATTGTCGAAAATGGAACTCACGGCGCCATAGCCCGAGCTCGAACCTGTCCGAGAGTGGACACCGCCCGCCGCCGAAGTCAGTGCGCCGGACGGGTCAGTCACACTCATGCCGAATTCACTCAACTCGGCATTACCGCGCGTTCGACACCGGGTGGGTCACCGGTGAACCGGACCAGACGGGTCAAGGTTCATGGTTCAGCCGGACTTGACAACTGCGCCCCGCGACACCGCCGCGAAACCATCGAGGATGTAACGGGGGTCTCCGATGCCACACCCGATGGTGCGGTCACCGGCGGTCGCTCTGCACTTCGCGGCCACCGCCGAAAGCCCCCGGCGAGGGCCGCAGTGGCGTATCTTTCTTCTCAGGTGCGCCGGGAAGTCTGGTCGGCATGTTCGTATTCGCCGACCATGGAAGGGCTTCCATGTCCACTGCAGCGGCGCTGTCCGCGCGCGCCATCGATACCCGCGCGGCCGTCTCGATCGAGCATCTGTCCAAACGTTTCGGCCGCACCGTCGCGGTCGACGACCTCACCCTGACCGTCGCTCCCGGTGAAGTGTTCGGGTTCCTCGGGCCCAACGGGGCGGGGAAGTCGACCACCATCCGGCTGCTTCTCGGCCTGATCCGGCCCACCGCCGGTACGGTGCGGGTGTTCGGCGTCGACGCCGGCGATGTGCGACGTGCCCACCACCACCTCGCCTACGTGCCCGCCGACGTCGCCCTGTGGCCGTCGTTGACCGGCGCGGAGACACTGGAGCTGCTCGCCCGGGTAGGCCCGGGCACCGACTTGGACTATCGCGCCGAGCTGATCGACCGCTTCGCCCTCGATGTGGACAAACCCGCCAAGACCTACTCGACCGGCAACAGGCAGAAAGTCGCTTTGGTCGCGGCGTTCGCTTCTCGGGCGCGGCTGCTGGTCCTCGACGAGCCGACCAGCGGGCTGGACCCACTGATGGAACGCGAGTTCCGCCAGTGCGTCGCCGAAGCCCGCGAGCGCGGGCAGACGGTGTTCTTGAGTTCGCACATGCTCGGCGAGGTCGAGGCGTTGTGCGATCGGGTCGCGATTCTGCGCTCCGGCCGGCTAGTGGAGATCGCGACCCTGGCCGAGCTGCGCCGGCTGCGCCGCACCATTGTGGAAATCGCCTACCAGGGCCAGGCGCCGGCAGTGAGCGATGTGGACGGTGTCGAGGCCGTCGAAGCGCTCGACGGGGGCAGGATGCGGTTCACGTTGTCCGGACCCGCGGCACCGGCGCTGCGCGCGCTGGCCGCGGCGCAGGTGACAGTGCTGTCCTCGCGCGAGCCCACCCTCGAGGAGATCTTCCTCGACTACTACGGGCAGGCACGGCGATGACCGCTACTACCGCGGCCGGCTCGCAGCCGGTGAACGTCGCCGCGCCGGGGCGGGCGGCGGGCCGGCTGATCCGGCGCCAGACGCGGCGCGGGGCAGCGATCGTCGCGCTCACCGCCACCGGTCTGTCGGCTCTCGTCGCGGCCCAGTACCGCACCACCTTCGCCGACAGCATGGACTCCGATGCCCTGCGCGCGTTGGCCGAGAACCCCGCCGTGCGCATTCTGTTCGGCGCTCCGCTCGCCCTCGACGATCCCGGAGGGTTCACCGTCTGGCGCACCGGCACCCCCGTCCTGGTGCTGTGCGGTGTGTGGGCGCTGCTGACCGCCACCCGACTCACCCGCGGAGAGGAGGACGCCGGGCACTGGGATTTGCTGCTCGGCGGCAGGCTGCGCCGGATGGACCTGCTCGCGCGGTGTTCGGCCACGCTGTGGCTGGCCGCCACCGTCATCGCACTCGGGATCGGAACCGGGCTGGTCGTGACCGGCACCGACCCCGCCGGAGCGGCCCTGCACGCGGCCTCGGTGTTCGGCACCACGGCGGCCTTCGCGGGCGTGGGATTGCTTGCCGCCCAATTGTTGCCGTCGCGCGCAGCGGCCACCGGGCTCGCCTCGGCCGTGCTCGGAGTGTGGCTGCTGCTGCGGATGCTCGCCGACGGTGTCGCCGCGCTCGCCTGGACCGCGTGGCTGACCCCCTTCGGCCTCGCCGCCCGTAGCGCACCGTATGCGGACAACAGGGTCGAACCGTTGCTCGTCCTGCTGGTGTTCGCCATCGTGCCAGCCGTGTGCGCGCTCGTCGCCGCCGCCGGACGCGACCTCGGCGGCGCCGTGATCACCCTGGCCGACACCCGGGCACCCCGGACCCGACTGCTCGGATCGGTGGCCGGTTTCGCTGTGCGGCGCGCTCTCGCACCCACCATGGGGTGGGCGGTAGGGATCGCCGCCTACTTCCTGCTGATCGGCGCCTTGATCTCCTCGATCCTCGAATTCTTTGAGAAGAATCCACGTTTCGCCGAGCTCGCGGCGACGGCAGGTTTCGCTGGACTCGGATCGGCTTCCGGGTTCGCCGCGGCGCTGCTGGCTCTGCTCGCCATACCGGCCGGGCTCTACGCCGCCATCCGGATCGCAGTCATGGCCGCCGATGAGAAAGCGCGCCGCTGGACCGCCCTGCACGCTCTGCCGCTGACGCGGTACCGCTCGGCGGGAACCGAAATCGCCGTGACCGCCGCCGGTCTGGCAGTTCTGCTGCTCACCGCCGCGGTCGCGATGTGGGCCGGTGCGGTGCTCACCGGTGCACCGCTGGGCCTGGGTGAGGCCCTCGCCGGTGCCGCCAACGTTGCCCCCGTGGCCCTGCTCGCACTCGGCGCCGCGGTCCTGGCACTGGGTTGGTACCCCGACGCCGTCGGTGTGATCGGGGCGGTGCCCGTTGCCGGAGGGTTCCTCCTCGACGTCCTAGCCCAAAGCGGCGGCGCACCGGCCTGGGTCCGCGAGATCTCCCCGTTCGCCCACCTCGCCGCCGTACCCGACGCCGCACCCGACTGGGCCGCAAGCGCCACGCTCACCACCATCGCCGCCGCCGCGACGGCGATCGGACTGTACGGCTACACCCGCCGCGACCTGAGAGGATGACCCCTCACCGCGACGGGCTCTTCCCACGGTCCAGCAGGTGCAGGGAAGGGGTCGTTGTCGCCCGAACTGCCAGCCGGCAGCGCTGCCTCGCGGCGGGTCCGCGCTAGTGCGGATCGTGCTGGTATGTCAGTGCCTTGGGGGCGTACGGAAGCCGTCGGCTGGTTGTCGCGGGCTCACCCGGCGCCCCGCATCCACCGGAGCCTGTCGTCTCGACGCGGCGTCTGCCGGTTGCCTCGGCGCTCAGGGGATGAGTCGGGCTCCGAATGGGTTGTCCAGCGCGATCTTCCAGCTGCTGTCGGGCTGTCGGCGCAGGGTGGCCACCGACAGTCCGCTCTGGGCGACCGGTGTGCCGTCCGGGGCGGTGCCGGCCATGGTCCACGGCGCGATGTGCACGGCGGTGTCACCGGCGATCATCACCTCGTGCCCGTTGCCGTAGCGGAATTCGGGTGTCAGCGCGGCGAACGCGGCGAAACCTTCGCGCAACTGCCGTTCACCCCGTACCGGGGCGCCCGGTTCGAACGCCACGACCGCATCGTGGACGTAGTAGGACAACACGGCGTCGATGTCGCCGCTCTCCAGGGCCGCGGTCATCGCCGCCACCGTGTCGATCACGTTCTGTTCCATCGGGTTTCCTCGTTTGTGCCTGCTCGGTGCCGCCGGGTGCATCGAGGGTGTGCTCGTTCGGGACGGCCCGAATCTACCTCAATATTTCGATAATGCAAACGTTTCGGCTACGCTGGGCGAATGAAGCGCTCGGCCGGCAAATCGACCTGCCCGATGAACATGTTCCTCGAGGTCTTCGGTGACCCGTGGACCTTGCTGGTGCTGCGGGACATGCTGCTGGTCGGCAAACGCCGCACCACACAGTTCCTCGACTCCGCCGAAGCCATCTCCACCAGCGTGCTGGCCGATCGGCTCAAACGACTCGAGGCCGCCGGCATGGTGCGCCGCGTCGGTACCGGAGACCGCAACCAGGTCCACTACGTTCCGACCGGCAAAGCGGTCGACACACTGCCGGTCCTGTTCGAAATGGCGTTGTGGAGCATGGATCACGAACCGGCGGCCGCGCCCCTGCAGCGGGTGATCACGCGGATCCGCGAGGACCCCATCGACTACATGGCCGAGATCCGCGCTGAGGTGGAACGCGAGAACATCGACCTACGGCCGTGAGCCGGCCCATTCGGTTCGACGACGACCTCATGCGGGTCAGCCGCGAAGACGGCAACCGCGGCACCGGGCTGTTCGGTGCGACACGGCCGCAAGTGGTTGCGGAAGGGGTCGACAAGGCAGGCCCGGTAATACACTTCGACACCGCATCCTGCTCGCATAGCCTGGGCACCACCGAAAGTGAGCCAGAGCCAAGGTCGACAGCCCCGTAACGCATGGTTGTCGTGGTTCGTCAGGCGTCGTGGATTATCGAGCCGGAGAACTGCATGGTGATCGAGGTGGCGTTTGTCAGGTCGATTGTTGACGGGTCGATCATGATGTTCCATCCGGCGAATGGGGTCGGTTCGAAGTAGGCGTAGCTCACTTCGTGGTCGAGAGCGCCGTCGACTTCGACGTAGCCGTAGGTGCCGTCGTCGAAGGTCCAGTCGGGCGGTCCGTTTTTCTTGGGAGACAGCCGGTATTCGAAGTCGAGGTCCAGCGGTTTGGAGGTGAACTGGTAGGTATTTCGCCGGTAGCGGTCGAGGTAGTTGCCCTGGGTGCTGATCTGCAGGTTGACCGAGGCGCCGTTGCGCGGTGTCCCGTTTTCCACCCATACGCGCACGCGGGTGAGCCGGACACGGCCGAAACCGGCGAACTCGTCGGTGTCCAGTGGTACCACGAAGCGGGCGGTCCCTGATTTCTTGAATTGGGCGAGGACGTCGGGGGCGTTTGTGCTGTCGATGGTGTATCTCTTGTCGGCCAGGATCTGCGGCGGCGGTGAGAAGTGTTCCAGGGCCGTCGCGGAGTCCATGGTGATGCTGGTCAGGTTCGTCAGCCCGGTATCGAGTTCGCCGACGTTGTCGAGGATGCGTGGGCGCACTACCGAGGGTGCCAGTGCCCAGTAGAAGTACGACGCGCGGTAGCCCTGCAGGGCGGTGAACAGCGAGCTCTTGGTGTCGAGGTAGCGCAGGTACAGCTGCTGCATCAGCGCTGCCAGGGGGGCCTCGCCCCGGACCAGGGAATCCACGTACTGCTGCAGCTGCTGCTGTTCCTGCTCGGCCAGCTGTTTCTGCAGGCTGACCGCGGCGTACTGCTGACCGGCCGCCACCGCCGCCACTTGAGCGGCGGCCAATTCCTGCCCGTGGATGGCGACGGCGTCGACGGCGAGTTCGAGCTCGCGCGCGTAGCGGATGCCTTTCTCGACCGGGTCGGCGAGCATGGCGTCGGTGTTCTGCTGGTAGATCCGCCACTGGTAGGTCGCGGTGAGATCCGCTCCACCGGTGTCGAGGTTCATGTCCCTGAGCTTGGCGGCGTATTCCTCAGCGTCGTGAAAGTTCTCGACGGCGTCGACGATCTCCTTCGACAGGTCGTAGACCTTTTTCAGTGCCTCCGCGATCTTTTTGAGCTCGTCCATGCAGTCTTTGAGCCTCTTGGCCAGTGTCGCGACTTCGCTGCCGGCTTCGGCGGCGGCTTCGACCGCCTCCGCTCCCTTGATCGCGCTGCCCGCGGCGGCGGCGCCTACGGCGGGGTCACCGACGAACATGGCGCCGATCCCGACGCCGAAGGTGATGACCGCGGTGCTGAGGTCGATGATCGCCTTGAGGATCTGTTGGCGCTTCCATTCGGGCACGCCGATCTCCTCGAAGTCGATCTGGGTCTCCTCGGCAGTGTCCTGGGCTGCCGTCAGCCGTTGCTGTGCGGCGGTGACCGCGGCGCTGGCGTTGTCGAAGTTGTTTTTCGCCTGGTCCAGTAGTTGGGTGGTGTACTGCGTCTCGTAGGTCTTGTTCGCCAGCAGGTTCTTGGCGAGCTGGATGAAGTTGTCGGTGACGACCTTCTGGGTGCTGAGGGCCTGATAGTCGCCCTCGTACTGCTTGGCTTCGGCGACGAAGGCCTTCGCGAGCTCGGTGTAGACCTGCCGACTCAGATACGGGACGAACACCGTGCCATCGGATTCGGCGTTCATCTGCGCAGTGAGCAGCGTCAGCAGCGAGGAGCTGCGCAGCAGCACGCCCAAGAACTCGGCGTTGTAGCCCGACCAGTTCTTCAGCCAGGTCAGCTGGCGCAGCGCCAGTTCCGGATGAGTGTCGTAGAGCAGTGAGGCGAACAGGAACTCCGTGCGCAGCGCCTGTTGGAAGTAGTCCGGGGCAGACAGGGCCGCGACCCCGTGGGCCCGGTCCAGAGGGCTTTGGACCGGACCACTGCCCTCGACATACTTGATCAGCACACCGCCGGACGGCGGTGGGGCGTCGATGACGGGTAGAGCGATCGTCTGCTGAGAGCCGAGCACGGCCTGACCCTGGACGCTGCCTGCCAGCTCGTCGCAGAAAAGCACGAACCGGGCACCGTGGTCGTTTCGGTAGTCGAGGGTCACGGTGAACGGCTCGTCGCTCTGCATCCGTCGCGTCTGGATCCACAGAACAGTTTCCTGGAGCTGCCACGAGATTCCGGCGGGTACGTTCACGACGTCGGCTACCAGCGTCACCAGCACAGGATCGAAACCCGAGTTGTGCAACGCGGTCTGTACCTCGCCCAGGTCGAGGTACATGGCCCGGAACACCGCGTGGGTGGCGTCGATCACGGTGGCCGAGGCGCAGGGCACGTTGCCCTGTTGTTCGATGTCACCGTAGAGGGTGCGCCAATCGTAGGACTGCGCCGCAACGACATTCATGGCGCGGTCCTACACGCCTGCCAGGACACGGTTCGGCGTGACGAGGGTCTCCAGCCGCCATGCCTCCACCGTCCACTGGTCCAAACTGTTGCGCTGCTGCTCGGTGACGTAGGCATTGATGCGATAGCTGTCGGCCTCGTTGGCCACGGCGGCCCACTTACGGATGGCCGCGTCGACGCCCATATCCATGATGATCGGCGGGACCTGCTCGATGTTCGTGTCGATCATCGTCCGGATCGTCTCGAGGTCGTCGGAGATGGCCCCCCACACCCCTTCGATCTTCTGGATTACCGGGAGCACCGCGGTGAGGTCCTGCCCGATCGTGGTGGAGCTGTCCTTAGCGGATTCGACGGCGTGCATCAAGTTCGCGTAGGCGGCGTACTTGGCTTCCAGCGAATTGATCAGTTCCTTGGCGGCGTTGATCCTGTGCAGGGCCTCGACGGCGCGACTGCCGTAGACGCCGGCCACGACTGATGCGGCGATGAAGCCGGGCAGTCCCAGCCACGCGTACGTCGGCGTTGTCGCGGCCACCACGACATCGTGGTTGTACTCGTCGTTCGCCGCCTTCAGCACGGCCTTCGCATCGGCGATCTGCTTCGTGACATCAGCGACATCCTTGCTGGCCTTGCCGTACTTCTCGTTGTAGTACGCGACGAGGCCACCGTCACCGCCAGTCCCCACCATCGTCGTCTTGTCCGTTTCGGTGTCCTTCGCGAACTGATGGATTTGTGCGGTGACTGCGGTCGCTTTCTGCACCCTCGTGTCGGCGTCTTTCTTCAACACGTCCAGAATCGCTTTGAGCTTGTCTTTCGCCTGCTGGTCGTTCGGGTTGTCCGTCAGTTTTTGCGCCAGGTCCTTGATGGGCGGGTAATAGATGGGCGCTTTGTTCGAACCGTAGTCGTTGATGTCGCTGGCCAGGCTGATCGTGGCGGGATAGATCGTCTCGCGCCAGGTCGTGACGTGCTTGTTGATCTCCTGGTAGGCGTCGATCAGCTTGGTGAAGTCCGACAGGTCGCTGGGCGCGCCCGAACCCAAGTTGTTCCGGAACTGGGTCTCCGTTGTCGGGAGGACGAGGGCTTCCTGGACGTAGGCCTGGATTCGGATCCACTCGGCACGGCTCAAGGTAAACGCCGGACCGCCCTGCTCGCCCGGTTCCGCCAGTTCCCGGGGCCCGATATTCAACTCGGTCATCGGAGAATCTCCTTCCAGATGGATGCAATGACAGTCACCGGACGGCGCCTGTAAGGACGCGGTTCGGCGTAATGAGGGTCGCCAGCCGCCATCTCTCCACGGTCCACTGCTCCGAACCGTAGGACTGCTCGCTGACGTGAGCGTTCCTGAGGAAGTTGTCGGCCTCCTTGGCCACCGCGGCCCACTTGGCGATGGCCGCGTCGACACCCAGGTCCATGATGATCGGCGGGACCTGCGCGATGTTGTTGTCGATCAAGTCCAGGATGTACCCGAGGTCGTCGAACAAAGCACCCCAGACGCCCTCGACCTTCTGGAGCACGGGGAGCACCGTTGTGATGTCCTGCGTGATCGTCGAGGAGCTCTGTTTCGCGGATCGAGCGGCGTTCATCAGATTCGCGTCGGCGGCCAACTCGGCTTCCAGCTTGTTGATTAGCGCCTTGGCGGCATTCACTCGCTTCAGCGCCTCGACAGCGCGAGCGCCGTATTCACCGGCCACGACTGCTCCGGCGATGAACCCCGGTAGGCCCAGCCACCCGTAGGCCGGCGTTGTCGAAGCCACCACCACATCGTGGTTGTACTCGTCGTTCGCCGCCTTCAGCACAGCCTTCTCATCGGCGATCTTCTTCGTGACGTCGGCGACGGCCTGGCTTGCTTCGCCGTATTTCTTGTTGTAATACGCGACCAGGCCACCGTTGCCGTCCGTCCCCGTCAACGTCGTTTTGTCGGTCTCGATGTCGTACGCGAACTGGAAGGTCGTTGCCGAGACCAAGCGCGCCCACTGCACCTGTCTGTCGGCCTCACTTCTCACCGTCTTGAGAATCGACTTCAAGTCATTCTTCGCCTGCTGATCGTTCGGATTGTCCGTCAGCCGTTGCGCCAGGTCCTTGATGGGCGGGTAGTAGACCGGGACCTTGTCCCTGCTGTACTGGAGGATGTTGCTGGCCAGGCTGATCGTCTTGGGATAGATCGAGTCACGCCAATTCTTGCCGTCATCATTGATCAGCCGATAGACATTGATCAGCTTGGTGAAGTCGGACAGGTCACTGGGCGCGCCCGGGCCCAAGGAGTTCCGGAACTCGGTCTGGGTCGTCGGCAGAACGAGCGCATCCTGGACGAAGACCTGGATCTTGATCCACTCAGCCCGGCTGAGCAGGAAACCCGGCCCGCCCTGCTCGCCGGGCTCGGACAACTCTCGGGGGCCGATATCCAAGCGAGTCATCAGGGACCTCCTTATTGTCGGAAACCGACCGGATCGCACCGGCGAAGCGCTGTCGCGCTGGGGGCCTCAGTCGCACTGCTGCGGGTGCGCCGGTACGCGAATGTCTGTCTGCCGATTCGCCCCGTGCCATGTGCTGAAGGAGAATTGTTGGATTTGCGTTACTTCGTATCCGGTCGAATTTCTCGCTGGATGTCTCCGCACCCCTGAATCTCTGATTGCGGATGAGTTCAGTATGCGTCGAAACTGCACATATTTCGCATGATCAGTACTAACAAATCAGCTACCGTTCCGCGGTCCGAACTTGCTTCGATACCCAACTCGCGGTCTACTCTGCGGAAACTTTCGCATAATTCGTTTCTTTCACCGACAAGATTGACGAAACCTATCCCTGTGCGGATGCCGAGATGCTTCCCCCAGCAGGTTTCATGCCCTAAGGCGTGCGGATGCAAGTGCAGATGCACCACCAACGGGCAGCGCATGCGGCGGCTAATCATCAGCGGTGTGCCGCCGAGGCCGACAGCCCGTTCGATCGCCCCGCACCGTCATGGCGGGGGCCGCGGCGCGCTGGATGAAGCCGCAGCTGGCGGGAATCGTCGGGTATCGAAAGTTCGTCGGTGCGTTGCGGCATCCGAGCCTCGCCCGCGCTGTCCGGCCTGATCGGTGAGCTGCCCTGTATCGAGCCAGCGGAGTCGACGCCGGGTTGGCTGCAACGGCAGCCCCACGCGGTGCTGCAGGCGCTCGCCACCACCGCGCGGAGCTGACCCCCGGACTCTACGGATGGATTGCCACACCGCGGCACGGCCGACTCGTGCGGGCGCTATTAGTGCAGGCGGGGTCCCCTGCCTGCACGCAATGAACCGCTCGTCCGCGTCGAGGCATGGCTGGGTATGACCAATGCCCAGCTGCCGGGCGAACATGCGAAATACATTCGGTCATATGCGTACTGGAGCGTTCTGCGTCCCGCGCGACGCCGCGCGGCTCGCCGCCACTACAGCCCGAAGAATGCCCACCGCGATCGACTCCGGATCCGCGTTGCCATCAAGCTGCTGACTGATCTGGCCGCCGACGCGGGCGCTGGCCGACCTCGATCAGCCCGGCTCGACAGCTGGGTCGGTCGAGTGCCCGACCGAGCGGGGTCCATCGCGGGCTTCATCGCTTGGGCGCGCTCGCAGAGGATCACGGTGGAGTCCGTGTTGTCGGCGGTCGACACGGTGCCGAAGATCTTGCCCGACCGCGACCGTCGAGTGGTGACGCGGCGGGTCAAGGAGATCGCCGCTGGGGACTGGGCCTCGAAGGCGGCCAGGGACGCGGTGCAGGCGGTCGACGCGGCGCTCACCGCCGCCGTCGTGGTGAGTGCCGTGGCAACGGGCTCAGTGTAGGTTTCGGGGCACAGGGACCGAGACCGCGGCAACCTGAGCGTCGACCGGACGCATCGACGCTCAAGCGCCGAAGCAGCGTCCGCAGCGCCACAGATAGTCGACAGTTGAATACGCGACGGCGGGTCGCCGGAAGTGCCTTTCGCGCGATCGAGTTCGTACCACTCGATTAAGCCGTCTGGCACGCTCGCGCATAGTCACGGTCCATCGCCCGCCTACCGCTTGGCGTAGTCGGCGAAGCCCTGCCAGTCGAGCATGACGCAGGGTTCGTCTCCCACGGTCCACGCGTCGTGGCCGGGTGGGATGATCATGAAGTCGCCGGGCCCGTATTCCTGTTGCTCGCCGTTGTCCATGGCGACCACCATCCGGCCGGAGATGCAGTAGCCGGTGTGGGCCGACTGGCAACTGTCGGTCTGGGCTATCGGCTTGACGTGAACCGACCACCGCCAACCGGGTTCGAAGATCGCCCGGCCCACCGGGCCATGGTCCAGGTTGACGAGATCGACTCTGCCTTTGTCCTGTTCGAAAGGCCTGCTCTCCTCCGGAGATTCGAAACTCTGGCGTACCAGATCAGGCATGACTGTTCTCCTTCGCAATCTATCCGCCGATGAGTAGTGGGTTGTAGACCCAGAGCGGTGATCCTTCGCTGCGGCACCGCGCTCCATCTTCAGGGCCGCCTGGCTCGCTCATCGTTCGTGGGAGGCTCCGCAAACTGTCGTGGCTGCCCGAGCCGGGTTATCGCCGGTTCGGATCGTCAGCAATCAGCGATTGCGGCTACCCCGGATGGCGCCCGCGGGATAGTGCAGCGCGTTCATCATCTGCCCAAGGAATTGAGGATCGCTGGGCCCCTTTCATGTCGCCGCCAGCTACCGGGTAGCACTCCCGGAAGACGGCAAACGTCACATTCGCACATACCAGCAGGAGCACGTCGGTTTCTGGGGCACCTCACTTCTCTCAGCGGTGCCCGGGTACGGCCTCCGGCGGCGGTAGCAGTGGTCGCTGTGGTCCGCCAACGGGTTTTCGCGGAGGTTTCGTAGCCGAATGCCACTCGGCAGTTACCTCGTGTTCGAAGTATTTGCTGACGATGTGCCCACCTACGCGAACTGCCCACCTACCGGTAGTCGGAACCGGCGGTTGGTGTCGAAGCCGGAGATCCGGGACCTTACGACGGAACTCTTCGGGATAACGCCGTGGCACGAACAAGTCTTCTTCGATGACTTCGTGACCAAGAGTCGAGCAATCAACTCCGGAGAACCGGGGGGACATCAACTCGGTCACTTATGAGAATAGGGTCGAGTTTCTCTGAGGTGTCGGCGATAGTGGCCCATCGGCGTGTGAGTTCGCGGCATGCGTGGACGAGCTGGGGTGGGTGAAGGTCGGTGAGTTCGGTGTCGAAGGTGGCGAGGATGCCGGCGACACCGGCCCAGGACCAGGCGCCGAGAGTGAGCCGGCAGTGTTCGGTGTCGAGGTATTCCACGACGGAGCCGCCTGGCGCCCAGCGGGCCACGATGTGAGCGGGCAGGTTGAGCCGTGCTGTGCCGGTGCATTGCCAGGCGGCGGGGGTGTCGCCGCGGTCGTGGGTGCTCATCACGAAGTGGGAGAGGTCGTCGTCGGGAAGCGCGCGGGCGGAGAAGTGCTGCGTGGTGGGGCGGGGGTTCAGTCGATCGACGCGGTGCACTCGCCATTCGTGGTCGGTGAGGTCGTAGGCGACCAGGTACCACCGGGCGGCCCAGACGACCAGGTGATGCGGCTCGATGCGGTGTGCGGGCAGGAAATCGGCATCCCCTGGTTCGGGGCGTGTGCCGTCCGGACGCAGTGTCTCGGTGACGAGTATGCGGCGGTGGCGCACCGCGGTTCCGACGGCGGTGAGAGCGGCCGGGTCGATGGGAGGTGCGGGGAACTCCCAGTAGTTCTGCAGCCGCGTCAGGCGCAGGGATTCCATGGATGCCTGCAGCGCAGGGGGCATGACCTGGTGCAGAGTGGCCAGTGCCCGCGCCGCGTCGTCCCCGAGGCCGAACATCGTGCTGGGCGCGGTCTGCAGGGCCACCGCGACCGCGAGGGCCTGGTCGTGGTCGAACAGCAGCGGCGGCAGGGTGTGCCCGGCACCGAGCCGATAGCCGCCGTCGGGGCCGTGGATGGTGGTGATCGGGTAGTCGAGCTGGCGCAGTGTTTCTATGTCGCGGCGGACGGTGCGTTCGCTGACTTCCAGCCGGGTGGCCAGCTCGGGCAGCGACCACCGCCGTCCTGATCCGAGCAGCGACAGCAGGCGCAACGCCCGGTGTGAGGTGTTCGCCATCGTCTCATCATGACCGGTAGTGGCCACTCGGTGTCCACCACCGATGTCAGGGTGGGTCTGTTCAACGAGCATTGGCAGAGAGGACGGTCGGGTATGCGGGTGGTTGTGGTCGGCGGCGGGATCGGCGGGCTCGCCCTGGGGGCAGGGCTGCGCCGCCGGGGATTCGAGGTGGCGATATTCGACCGCGACACCGACGTGGCAGCGACCGGCGGCTACCACATCACCCTGGACGAGCGGGCGCAGTCGGCGCTGAAAGATCTAGTGGAACCGCAGATCATGCAGCGGTTGCTGGCATCGGGGTCGGCGCTGCGGCTGCGCGAGCGTGACGCGTTCTGGGACCGCCGCGGCCGGCTGCTCGGCCACGGGCCGGACCTCAGTGGCAGCGGCAGTGTCGACGTGGATCGGATCACCCTGCGGATGTTGTTGGCCGAAGCGGTGGGTGATGCCCTGCACCTGGGATGCAGCGCGTCCGGCGTCGGCCATGATGACCACGGCGCGCCCCAGGTGCTGTTCACCGATCGAGCGCCGGTCTCGGCGGATCTGGTGGTGGGCGCGGACGGCACCCACTCGGTGGTAGCCCGCCACCTGGCGGGAGGCCCGACCAACAGACCGGCGGGCATCATCGGTTTCTCCGGCCGCACCCTCGTGCGAGACCTCAGCTTCCGCGAGCAGCAGCGACTGAGGCCACGATCGGGGCTGGCGATCGGCCCGCACGGGGCAGCGCTCTATATCGGCTTCCTCGACCCGGTCGGCAACGCCGCGCTCGACGCTCGCGAGCTGCGGATGTCGGTCACCACCGGGCCCACCTACATTTGGGGCGCGATGTTCCCCGAATCCGCCGGCACCGACTCCCTGCGTGACCTGCGTGGCGGTGCACTGCAGGCCGCGCTGCTGGGCCGGTTTCGCGAGCGGGGCTGGGCCGAGCACACGCTCGAGGTCATCGCCCAGGCCGACCCGCACAGCGTGGCCGGGTTCCGCTTCAACGCCGCCTCCACCCGCGCGGACGATCTCGCGCCCTGGCCCGCGGGTCGAATCACCGCGCTCGGCGACGCTGTCCACGCCACACCACCCACCGCCGGAATGGGAGCAGGCGCGGCCATCCGCGACGCCGCCAGCCTGCTCGAGCACGTGAGCGCCGCCGCCGCCGGCACCGCAACCCTCACCGACGGCGTGGAACATTTCGAAGCCGACATGCGCCAGCGCGGCGGAGAAGTCCTGACCCTGGCCATGAAGACCGTCCGGTGGATCCTGGCCACCGACACCACACTCGGCGCCGCAGCCACCGCCGTGAGCACCCCGATTCTGGCCGCAGCCGCCCGGCTACGTCACTGACGAGCCGCGCGACGTCCGTGCTCTGTACTCAGAACAGGGTGTCGCGCACGCACACGGGCCGGTAGCCGGTGGGTCCGAGCTGGCCATCAGGAACCCTTCGAACCCGTTTGAACTCCAGTGGGATGCATCTCTGAGCTTGGCAAGTTCGCGCGGGCGGGTTCTGCACTTGCATTCCTGGCTCGTGCATCCCTGGCTTGTTGCGGATTCATGCCCAAATCTGCTGCAGCACAGCGGGATTTGCCTCTAGGCGCCGAAACTGTAAGGAACTCTTACTGCCGGGCCCGCAGGGGTGCGGCACGGAGGCGGGCGGCCTCTCGGGTCGGTAGTCGATGGTCGGTTCGGCGCCGCGTTCCGGCGGGCTGGGTCAGGGTTCGGGGTGTGGGAGTGGGTGTGCGCGGAAGAAGTCCCAGATGATGTGGTTGGCGTTGAGGGGGGTGACTGTGCCGGTCAGGGCGACGGGGACGGTGGTGGTGTCGCCGCCCGGCCAGGCGTGGCCGCCGCCGCGCCGGCCAGCGAGCCGTCGGCGCTGACCGACTTCGCGAACTTGATCGCGAAGTCTCCCGAAGAGGACCAACCCCACCATGAAGTCGCGCCGGGCGATCGACCGCGCAGGACCTGCGCGTGGTGCCGGGGAGGCCGGAAGCACCGCCCCGGCACCACGCGCTCTCATGTGGTCAGGGGCCTGGAAGGGTTGGGAGAGAGCGGGCGCCTACCGCGTTGGGGACGACGGATAGAGCCCCGGCCGGGGCAGCGGGTCCGGTTGGAACGCCACGAAGTGCGAGGAGTCGGTGCCGTTGTCGGCCGCGCGTTTGTTCATGGCCTGGGGACTCGTGCTCGGCCAGGTGCCGGTGCTCAGGCGCTGGTCCATCGTCTTGATCGATGCCACCACCTCATCGGTGGTGAAGTTGCAGTGCCCCGGGGCGGACACGTAGGTCTGCCTGAGCAGCGCGGCATCACCGTTGGCGCGCACCTTTGCGGCGTAGGGCGATTCCAGGCTGGTGAAGACGGCGTCGTCCCCGGTGGTGTGCACGGTCAGGATCGGCATCTGCGGAGAGCCGGTTGGAGCGTATTCGTTCATCTTGGCGATCGCCTGCGGGGCGCTGGATTCGATCCGTGGGGCGGCTTGGAGCGCGTCCAGGTCGTCCTTGATGCTCAGCCCGGCCTGCTTGTAGAGCGCGTCGACCTCGGCCTTCGCGTCGTGGCCGAGACCGCTGAACAGCTCGCGGTAGTCCACCCCGGTGTTCCCGGAGAACGGCCCGCCCACCTTGGATTCCATGTCGGCGCGCACCGCCGCCTGGAACAACGTGAACGTGGTGCTGAGGCTGTAGTACTGGTTGAGCTCCTGGGTCGCGTGGTCGGTGCCGGCGGGCTCGGACGTTCCGGGCTGCGACCACGTCGGCAGGGTGGTGAAGGACGCCGCGAGCGCGAGCCTTGCCCGGCCTTCCGCCGTCTTCTGCGCGTTCTCGACGAGCTGCGTCCAGTAGCCCTGGGCCGAGGCCACATCGGTGATGTTGACGAGCGGGACGGTTCCGTCGGGGTCGAGCAGCGTCCGCAGGGTGAACGCACCGTCGAGGTAGGTGTTGAACCACGGCACTGTGCCGGCGACACCGGGGCACAGCGCGATCGCACCGTGGATCTTGTCCGGGTACCGCTCGGCCAGCAAGGAGGTGATCTCCCCGCCCATGGATTCGCCCCAGGCGATGACGCGTCGAGGCGACGCGACCTGTGCGGCGAACTCGTCGAGCGTGGCGGTCTGGTCGCCCAGCGCGTCGGGGGTCTGCCACCCGACGCCGGGGTAGGACCCACCGGCGAGGGCGTACCCGTCCGCGAGCAGTTCCTCGCCCACCTCGGCCGAGCCGGCGTCCCGGGCCGGGTTGGACGGTCCGGGGTTGTAGCCGTGGGAGTAGAGCAGGAGGGTACCGTTCCAGTTGGCGGGCACTTCGAATAGGTAGGTGGATCCATCGGACAGCGAGCCGCTGATCTTGCGGACAGTGGCGTCCGCCGTCTCAGCGCCTCCGACGCCACTGCCGGTGAGTGCCACGACCGTCACGGCGGCCGCAGCCGCCATGACGAGCTTCTTCTTAGCGCGCATCAGGAACAGACCTCGACTTCTCTGAATAGTGGGGGGGTTTGGGGTTGCCAGCGTCACTGGTAGTGGGGGTTTCCGCCGCCGGGACACGCCTGCGGACTCGCGGGTCACCACTGCCAGCCAGGCCAGGCTGACCAGTGAGGCAGCAGACCGATCCCGACTGTCGCGGTGCCCATCAGGACGAGCGAGGTGACCAGGATCGACTTTCGGCCGACCCGGTCGCCGAAGTGGCCCATGACCACACCGCCGAGGGGACGGGTGAGGAAAGCACCTGCAACGGTTCGTCGCGCGTGAGCCCTTCAATGAGAATTGCGGTCAGGGGAGTGGCGGCGAACTGTGTCCTGACCACCACCCGTCGTGTGCTCAACGAACAATCCGATCCCGATGGCTGCAGGTGATCACTCGTTCGGAATCAGGGTGTATTTCGTAGAGAGGAATTCGTGAATGCCTTCGAAGCCGCCTTCCCGGCCCACGCCCGACTGCTTTACGCCACCGAATGGGGCTGCGGCGTTGGAGACGACGCCGGCGTTCAGGCCCATCATGCCGGTCTCCAGCTTGTCGATCATGCGGTGCCCGCGTGCGAGATCCTCTGTATAGACGTAGGACACGAGGCCGTATTCGGTGTTGTTGGCGAGGCGGACCGCTTCCTCCTCGGTGGCGAACGTGGCGATCGCGAGGACCGGGCCGAAGATCTCCTCCTGGAGGATGTCGCTGCCGTCGGCGACACCGGTGAGGACCGTCGGCTGATAGAAGCTGCCGGGGCCGTCGACCTTCGCGCCGCCGGTCAGCAGCACCGCGCCGCGCGCCGTCGCGTCGGCGACGAGTTCGGCGGTCTTGTTCACCGCGTCGTCGTCGATGAGGGGGCCGATCGTCACGCCTTCCTCGGTGCCGCGGCCGATCTTCATCTCCTCGACGCGCTCGGTGATCTGTTTCGCGAATTCGTCGGCGACGTCCTCGTGCACGATGAACCGGTTCGCGGCCGTGCACGCCTGGCCGATGTTGCGGAACTTCGCCGTGAGCGCTCCGTTCACGGCCTTGTCCAGGTCGGCGTCCTCGAACACCACGAAGGGCGCGTTGCCGCCGAGTTCCATCGATACACGCAGGACGTTGTCGGCGGCTTGGGCGATCAGTTGGCGGCCGACCTCGGTGGAGCCGGTGAACGACAGCTTCCGCAGCCGGGGATCGGCGATGATCGGCGCCGAGACCCGGCGCGACGACGCGGAGGTGACGACGTTGACGACACCTGTGGGCAGACCCGCCTGCACGAGTAACTGTGTGAAGTAGAGCGTGGTCAGCGGCGTCAGCTGCGGGGGCTTGATCACCACCGTGCATCCGGCGGCGAGCGCTGGAGCGATCTTGCGAGTCGCCATGGCGAACGGGAAGTTCCACGGCGTGATGAAGAACGACGGTCCCACCGGCCTTTGGGACACGATCATCTGCCCCGTGCCTTCGGGATTGAGCCCGTATCTGCCGTGGATGCGCACGGCTTCCTCGCTGAACCAGCGCAGGAACTCGCCGCCGTAGGCGACTTCGCCGCGCGCCTCGGCGAGGGGCTTGCCCATTTCCACCGTCATCAGCAGGGCGAGATCGTCGCTGTGCTGTTGCACGAGTTCCCAAGCGGCGCGCAGGATGTCGCTGCGCGTGCGGGGCGCCGTGGTCGCCCACGGCTCCTGTGCGGCGACGGCGGCGTCCAGCGCGCGGATCGCGTCGTCGGCGGTGGCGTCGGCCACTTCGCGCACGATCCGGCCGGTGGCGGGGTCGCGTACCGGGAAGGTGCCGCCGCTGGCGGCATCGATCCACTCGCCCCCGATGAACAACTGGTGGGGGGCGGCGGAAAGCAGTGTGGTCTCACGTTCGGTCATGACGTCACTCCTGAGGCGGTTGTCTCGGACACGGCTCGCGGTACGCCGCCGCGCGGACGCTGCCGTGCGCGGATGGCGCACCGTGCGGGTCCTTCAGTACGAGGTACGGGGAGCCTGATCCGGGCTCGCGATGTAGGTCTCGGCCAGCTTCTCCGAGGCGCGTGCGAGCAGCGCCACGTCGGCTCCGACGAGGATGAACCGGGCTCCGGCTGCGGCGTAGTCGCGTGCGGCGACCGGATCGAAAGCGTTGATCCCGATGGGTTTTCCGGCCGCGGCGATGCCCGCGAAGGCACGCTTCACCGCGGCGACGACATCCGGATGCGTCTGCTGCCCGATCAGTCCCATCGAGGCGGCGAGGTCGCTCGGGCCGACGAAAACACCGTCGACGCCGAGGGTTTCGGCGATCGCGCGGGCGTTCGCCACGCCCTCGACGGTCTCGATCTGCACGAACACGGAAACGTGAGCGGCATCATCGCGCAAGTATCCGTCGACGCGGTTCCATCGCGCCGATCGCGCGAGTGCGCTGCCCACACCGCGTACCCCCGTAGGCGGGTACCGGGTCATCGCGGCGACTGCTTTCGCCTCCTCAGGTGTCGAGATCATCGGCACGAGGATGTTCTGCGCGCCGAGGTCGAGCACCTGCTTGACGATCACCGCATCGCCCGCCGGGACGCGCACGACCGGCGTCGACGAATAGCCCGAGACGGCGTAGAGCTGCGCGAGCGTCGACTCCAAACCGTTGGGCGCGTGCTCCATATCGATGAGCAACCAGTCGAGCCCCGCCCCGGCCATGATTTCGGCGGCGACGGCCGAACCCGAGCAGATCCATCCACCGAAGAGCGTTCGATCCGCGCGAGCCAGCCGGTCGGCGAACGTCGGGTTCAGACGAAACGACATGAGATCGTTCCCAACGGTCCGTAGTCGGCGAGCACGGTGTCCCCGCGCTCGACCCACATCGGGCGGGTGAAGGACCCGGCCAAAACGATTTCGCCTGCTTCGAGGCGGTCACCGTGCTCGGCGAGCTTGTCGGCGAGCCACGCCACTCCGGTGGCGGGGTGGTTGAGCACAGCTGCCGCGACGCCCGATTCCTCGATCGTCTCGTTGCGGTAGAGCAGAGCGGAGACCCAGCGCAGGTCGGTCTCGCCGATCCGCACCGGATTGCCGCCGTAGACCATCGCGCCGAAGCCCGCGTTGTCGCTGATGGTGTCGACGATCGTCCGGCCCTGCAGTTCGATGCGCGAGGAGAGGACTTCCAGTGCGGGGACGACGTATTCGGTCGCACGCAGCACATCGAAGACGGTCACGCCGGGACCCTCCAGCGGCTCGGAGAGCACGAACGCCAGCTCGACCTCGATGCGCACGTTGGGGAATTGCCCGTGTTCGATGACCGAGCCGTTGTCGAAGACCGCGTCGGCGAACATCGCGCCGTAGTCGGGTTCGGTGATTCCGGTCGCGGCCTGCATGGCCTTGCTCGTCAGTCCGATCTTGCGGCCGATCGGACGGCGCCCGGCGGCGATCCCGCGGCGGCGCCACTCGTTCTGCACGGCATACGAATCCGCGACCGTCATGCCCGGGTGCCGGACGGTCAGCAGCGGCACCGTGGTGCGATCGCGTTCGGCGGCGGCGAGTTCGTCGGCGATCGCGGTGATTGTTGCGGCGTCGAGCGCCATCCGATGTCCTTTCCTGTTCGAGGAGCGCGGCCGGCGGGTGAGGGCGACCGGCCGCGTTCGGGCTCGTTCTGGCGCTAGAGCTGGTTG
>NZ_BAFP01000262.1 GCF_000308455.1 Nocardia abscessus NBRC 100374
CTGGCGGCCGCGGCGCGCGCCTCGGCCGCCTGTGCCTCCGCCTCCGCCGCCTCGGCGGCCAGCGCGAGTTCGTCGACATCGGCATCGCCGGACGAGTCGTGGCCCGGGATCCGTTCGTCGCCGTCCGGTACGGGTGGCGGCTTCACGTTGTTTCCGGTAATCGAGCTCATCACCACCTCCGCGGCGTCGCATCGGATCGCGCGGGCCGACTTGGCCGTCGTCCGATCCGGATGGGTAGGGCAAGGAATGAGAATGACGTTATCACATAAGACTGTGACCCAGCTCGCATCATGCTGTTCAGGCGTACCGAGTTAGGGCAATAACCTGCGTAAATGTTGTTTCCACTTAATCTCGAGGAGACTGTCGGGCGGCTGGGTGGGTGCTCGGCTCGCGCAACTGTCCGATGGCCGGAGCTTTCAGTGCGGATGGCTGCTCGGGTCGATCTGTCAGGGATCCCCCCGCGGCGACGAGTCGGATGGACGGAGGAGGTGTCCGCGCTCTGGGGTGCAGGTGCGGGTTGAGCGACGGTCATTTCGATCCGCTGTTCGATAGCCCCGCTGAGGCGACGCCGCAGTTCCGGCTGGGCGGAGGGTTCGGGCAATCGCGTACCGGGAGCGTTGAATTGAACCCGGTCGCCATTTGCGCGTCGGCCACCTCGATGAAGCTGCCGAATCGGCGAGATGTCCGCAGCGGCGGACAGGGACCGCTGTCGCCGAAGTTCGACCACCCGTGCCGAAGGATGCTTCCGGCCGAGGCGGGGCAGCGGTTGTCCGAGATGTTGCGCCGGCCCGGTCGGTCGGAACGGATCGTTCCGGCGGGCTGCGGTCACATAGCGTGAATATGCTATTCTCCGATAACGAGAATGCCAATATCGTAGCGCGCCCGGAGGGCGGTCGCGGAGAGGGTGCGGAATGAGCGTTTCGCTCTTGCTGGACATGGCTGCCTCGAGCAACCCGGACCGGCCTGCGGTGGTGTGCGACGAGGTGCGCTGGACCGCGTCCGAACTGAACGCGCGCGGGCAGGGCGGCGCGGCGGTGATCGGGAACTCCGGCGCACGGAGCGTGGCCTATGTGGGGACAGGCGGCCATCTGCTGCCGCTGCTGATCTTCGCTTCGGCGGGGGCTGGAATTCCCTTCACGCCCTTGAATTATCGGCTCGGCGTCGACTCCTTGCGTGAGTTGATCGCTCGGCTGGACGATCCGCTGGTGGTCTGCGACGACGAGTACCACGACATCGTCGCCTCCTTCGGCGGCAGGATCATGCGGTCGCGGGCATTCGCCGATGCGGCCGCCACCGCCGATGCGCTCGTCGACGCCGAGCCGCCCGACCCCGATCACGTGGCCGTGGTGCTGTTCACCTCGGGGACGACCTCGCGGCCCAAAGCGGTCGAGCTGTCGCACAACAATCTGGTCAGCTACATCACCGGGACGGTCGACTTCGACTCGGCCGGACCCGCGGACGCCGCGCTGATCTGTGTGCCGCCCTATCACATCGCCGGTATCGGCGCCGCGCTCTCCAACCTGTACGCGGGCCGGACGATGGTGTACCTGCGCAACTTCGACGCCGCGCGATGGATCGAGCTGGTCGCCGACGCGGGAGTCACCACCGCGACCGTGGTGCCGACCATGCTCGATCGCATCGTGACCGAACTGGAGCGCTCCGGCGCACAGTTGCCCACCCTGCGCAATCTCGCCTACGGCGGATCGAAGGTCGCGCTGCCGTTGGTACGTAAGGCGCTGGACCTGCTGCCCGGGGTGGGTTTCGTCAACGCCTACGGCCTGACCGAAACCAGTTCCACGATCGCGGTGCTCGGGCCGGAGGACCACCGGGCCGCGCACCACTGCGCCGACCCGGCGGTCGCGCGGCGGCTCGGCTCCGTGGGGCAGCCGGTGCCCGGCGTCGAAGTGCAGATCCGGGACGACAGCGGCCGGGTCTTGCCCGCGGGCGCGACGGGGGAGCTGTTCGTGCGAGGGCCGCAGGTGTCCGGCCGGTACACCGGGATCGGGTCGGTGCTGGACGACGAGGGATGGTTCCCGACCAAGGACGTCGCGATGCTCGACGCCGACGGCTACCTGTTCATCGGCGGCCGCTCCGACGACACGATCATCCGCGGCGGCGAGAACATCGCGCCGGCCGAGATCGAGGATGTGCTGGTCGAGCATCCCGCGGTGCGCGAGGTCGCGGTCATCGGCGTGGAGGACGCGCAGTGGGGCCAGATCATCGTGGCGGTGGTGGTGCCCGCCAATGGCGCGACACCCGATCCTGCCGCGCTGCGCGACTACGTCCGGGCCGGGCTGCGCGGCTCCCGCACGCCCGACCGGGTCGTGTTCCGGGATTCGCTGCCCACGACACCGACCGGAAAGGTGCTGCGCCGCGAGCTCGTCGAGGAGTACGGCCCACGGCCCGCGGCGGATGTCGCCGCCACTACGTAGTCACCGTCAGGAAAGGATGACAATGGTCAAGAACGGCACTCGCCTGCGCAGTCAGGTGTGCGACACCGAGGTGATCGTGGTGAAGGCCGCGGACAGTCTGGACGATCTTCGCGCCGGGGGTGTTCCGATGGTCCCGATCGGCGCGGAACGCGCCACCGGCGCCGAGCCGGCAGTGGACTTCGCCGACGGCAATCTGATGGGTAAGCGCTACGTCGACGATTCCGGCGCCGAGATTCTCGTGACGAAGGCCGGAGCGGGCACGCTCAGCGTCGGCACCACCCGGTTGGCGCTGAAAGAGGCCAAGCCCCTCCCGGCCAGCGACTGACCGGTTCCTGATCGGCCGCGGGCCGCGCGACCGCCGCAATGCGGCGCCCGCGCGGCCCGCCGCCGTTTCCCGCACATTCTGCAAGCAATATTCTTACGATCAGAAAGTATTATTCTCATCGTCTCACGCGGGCCCGGCGCCCACGCCGCGGCGCCGAGACGGAGCGGAAGGACGCGAAACGTGGCGGAATCGAAGATGCTGGTGTTCTCCAACGCCGTGGCGGGGCAGGACGAGGAGTTCAACGAGTGGTACGACACCAAGCACCTCGCCGAGGTGGTCGCCGTGCCGGGCGTGTCGAGCGGGCAGCGATTCGAGCTCGTGCCCGCTGCCCTGCCCGGCGGAAACGCCGCGGCGCCCGCGCACCGGTACCTCGCGGTGTACGAGCTGAGTGACGATCCGGACAAGGTTGTGCAGGCGTTTGTGGCCCGCGCGGGCAACGGGGAGATCGAACTCAGCAAGGCACTGGATGTCTCGACGCTGGCCGTCTCGGTGTGGCGTGCCAGGAGCGCGGGACAAACCGCGGACTGAGCCGACGGCCCGGGGGCGTCGCCGCATCGACCGCGACGCCCTCGGGTGCGCCGGTATCAGCGCCGTGCCACCGCCAGCATCTCATCGACGGAGAAGAACTTGACGCGGGGGCGGGTGGCCGCGGCGCCGCGCTCGCGCTCCGCGGCGTCGATAGCCCGCCAGCCCGTCCATCCGACGGCATCGGCGCCGCGCTCGATCATCCGCGCGCGCAACGCTTCCCGGTCGCCCACTTGCCGATCCAGCGCCCCACTGTGGAAATCGGCCAGCAGCGCCGCGACGGTTTCCGCGGCGCAAGCCCGGTTGGTCCCGATGACACCGCGCGGCCCGCGTTTGATCCAACCGGCCACGTAGACACCGGGCAGAGCGGCTCCGGTATCGCCGACGACACGGCCCTGCTGGTTCGGCACGGTGCCGGTGCGCGCGTCGTACGGCAGGCCGCCGACCGGATCGCCCTGGTAACCGATGGATCGAAGCACCAGCGACGTTTCGATCGAATCCGTCTCGCCGCCGAGGGAGCCCGCGAGGAATGTTCCGTCCTCGGCGATCCGATTGCGCACGGTGCGCAGTTGTTCCACGTGTTCGCCGCCGACGAGTTCGGCCGGCGAGGTGAGGTACCGGAACACGATCCGCTTGTGGCCCTCGGTCGCCGGGCGCGCGGCGAATTCGCGGGCGATCTCCAGTTTGAGCGCCGTCTCCACGTCGTCGTCCGGGTGCGCCGTGAGGTCGCCGCCCTCGATGATCACGTCGATGCCGGTCAGATGTCCCAGCGCGTGGAACTCGCCCACCGAGAACGCGGCGTCGCGCGGACCGCGCCTGCCGAGCACGACCACTTCCTCGATGTGACTGTGCGCCAGCGCCTCCAACGCGTATTCGGCGATATCGGTGGCGGCGAGGTCCTCCGGTGACATCAGCAGCACTCGGGCCACGTCGAGCGCGACGTTGCCGTTCCCCACGACGACCGCCCGCCGCGCCGACAGGTCGAACCGGCGCCCGGCGTGGTCGGGGTGCCCGTTGTACCAGCCGACGAACTCGGCGGCCGCGTGGTGGCCCGGCAGGTGCTCCCCGGGGATGCCGAGGTCGCGGCTCGCGGAGGCTCCGACGGCGTAGATCACCGCGTGATGGTGCGCGAGCAGATCGGCATGGGTCAGTGTCTGCCCGATCTCCACGTTGAGGTGGCAGCCGAATCGACTGTCGGCGAAGGCGGCATCGAAGATCCGCACCACCGATTTGGTGCGCTGGTGGTCGGGCGCCACACCGGCCCGGATCAGGCCGAACGGGGTGGGCAAGCGCTCGAACAGATCGACCTCGACGCCGCCGATCTCCAGCAGTTCGGCCGCGGCGTAGCAGGCCGCGGGTCCCGCGCCGACGACGGCGACACGCAGTGCGCCCGGCTCGATCGATGTGCGTTTGGTCA
This sequence comes from Nocardia abscessus NBRC 100374, assembly GCF_000308455.1. Classification (GTDB taxonomy): domain Bacteria; phylum Actinomycetota; class Actinomycetes; order Mycobacteriales; family Mycobacteriaceae; genus Nocardia; species Nocardia abscessus. Next base: position 4,700 of record NZ_BAFP01000262.1, read on the forward strand.
GCGGCTCGATCATCCCGGGCTCCAGGGGGTGGTGCCGGAAGTACGCGGCGTTGATCTCCCGGAATCGTTCCATCTCCGGCGGAAGGTCGAACTCGGAATAGATCGCGTCGACCGGGCACTCGTCGGCGCATGCGCCGCAGTCGATGCAGGTCTCCGGATCGATGAACAGCATCTGCGTGCCGCGCTCGTCACCCGTGGGCCGGATGCAGTCCACCGGGCATGCCGCCACGCAGCTGGCGTCCTTGCAGCAGTTCTGGGTGATGACGTAAGCCACCGGCTGACCTCCTCGAAGTGTGGCGCGAATCCGCCAGGGCACACCGGTAGTGTAAACCACGTTATCAATAATTGAGAGGATAGTTCTCGTTCAGGTTCCGGAGCGGCGGCCCGTGATGCCGTGGGCGCAGAAGTTCCAGACCTCCTCGGGAGTGAGCGGCCGGGCCTCGGGATCCGCGTTAGCGGGCTGCGAGGTGAACATCACGGTATGCATGATCATCGCCGCGAGTCGGCGCGGATTGGCCGCGGTGGTCAGCCTGCCCGCCGCCTGCGCCTCGGTCATCAAATCGGCGAACAGTGCGAACAGCGAAGCGTGCGCCATCCGTACCTCCGCCGGATGGGAACTCAGCAATTGCGGTGAGAACTCAGTGAACAGCGGCCGTCGTGCGTCCGGATCCGGCCGGCACAGCTGGAACAGCAACTCCACCGCCGTGCGCAGCCGGTCCAGCGGCTCGCCGCTGTTGATCGTGGCCGCGCGGATCTGCTCGACCGTGCGGCCCAGCGCGTCCTCGTACAACGCGAGCAGCAGTTCGTGCTTGCCGTCGAATTGCAGATAGAAACTGCGCAGTGACTGCCGCGACCGGTCGACGACCTCCTGCACCGTGAAATCCGTACTGCCCTTCTCGGTGATGATCGCCTGCGCGGCGTCGAGGAACCGCTGCACCCGCTGTCCGGCCCGCAGCTTGGCCGTGCGCAGCGATCGCTCCACGGCGCGCTGTTTCCAGGCGGGCTCACGCCGCCCCTCGACGTCAGTCATGGCCGCCCCATCCCGCGCGCCGACCTGTTCGCACCCGCCGCAAACCATGCATCACCGCATGATACTCGCTCGGAATCATCATTCTTCCTCTTCAGCCATTAGCATCTGAGAATTGAAACTACTATTATCGTTACTGAAGAACCATATTCTCGCGGCAGTTCGAGGGAAGTGGTTCCCGAGAGTCGTCGAGGAGGGCGATCGGATGTTGCTGGAGTTCGACTCCGATCAGCGGTTGTGGCAGGGCACCGTGCGCGACGTGGTCGCCAGACACTGTCCCCCCGCGCTGATCAGGGACATAGCCGATCGCGGCGCGGATCCCGGACCCCTGTGGAAGGTCTATCTCGACCAGGGCTGGACCGCGCTCACCGATCCGGCCGAGACGGTCGAGCTGACGATCCTGCTGGAGGAATTGGGGCGGGCCACCGATCCGACCCCTTACCTGGCCACGATGACCCACTACGCGCCGCTGGCCGGTGACGCCCACCCCGCGACGGCGGCCTCTGCGGTGTTCGACGGCATCTCGGCACGCCGCGACGGCGCGGGGTGGACGCTGGACGGCACCGCACAGGTGCTCGACGGCGACCGAGCCGAGCGGTTCGCGGTCGCGACCGGGGCCGGGGTGTTCGTGGTCCCCGCCGACCGGGTCGCCGCGCGCCGGATCACGGTGTTCGACCCGCTGCTGCACGTGGCCCAGGTGACGCTGGAACAGGTGCGCGTCGGCCCGTCCGACCGAGTGCACCGCGATGTGCGCCACGCCAGGGAGGTAGCCCTGACCGGGCTCGCGGCCACCATGGTCGGCGCGTGTCAGCGAGTGCTGGATCTGGTCGTCGAGCACGTGCGCGTGCGCCGCCAGTTCGGGGCGCCGATCGGCGCGTTCCAAGCCGTCGCGCACAAGGCCGCCGACATGCACGTGGCCGTCCAGCGCGCCCGTGCGCTGACCTACTGGGCCGCGCTGACCATCTCGGCCGACGACCCGCGCAGGCAGTTGGCCGCCGTCATGGCCAAGGCGGCCGCGGGCGAGTGCCAAGCGGTGGTTTTCCGCAACGGCCTGCAACTGTTCGGCGCCATGGGTTACACGTGGGAGAACGATGTGCAGTTCGCGTTGAAACGGGCCAAGGCCGGGGAGCTGCTCCTCGGCGGCGCCGACGAGCATCGCGCGACGATTGCGAGGGAGTACCGTGCAACTGACCTTCGATGACGATGTAGAGGCGTTCCGCGCCGAGTTCGTCGAATTCCTCGACCGGAACCTGCCGCCGGAGGCCGCGGCGGGTGAGCGCCCGCGATCGACCGCCCATGTCCCGGAGTGGGCGCGGCAGTGGCAGCGGCTGCTGTTCGAGCACGGCTGGCTGGTGCCGGGCAACCCGCCGGAGTTCGGCGGCCGCAATGCCGGGATCCTGCAGCAATACGTGCACCGCGAGGAACTGGCCCGGCGGCGCGTCTACGAGAACTTCAATCCGCAAGGTGTCGGTATCGTCGCCGCCTCCCTGATCACCTTCGGGACGCCGGAGCAGCGGCAGCGCTGGGCGGTACCGATCCTGCGCGGCGACCGCACCGCCGCCCTCGGGATGAGCGAGCCGGACGCGGGCTCGGATCTGGCGGGTCTGCGCACCCGGGCGGTGTTGCGCGGCGACCGTTTCGTCGTCGACGGGCACAAGATCTGGACCTCCGGTGCGCACGATGCCGATGTGCTGCTGGTGTTCGTGCGGACCGATCCCGACGCGCCGAAGCACCGCGGAATCTCGGCCCTGCTCATCCCCACCGATCTGGCCGGGGTGCGCTGCAGGCCGTTCGCCTCGGTCTGCGACCCGGCGGACCTCGATTTCAACGAGGTCTTCTTCACCGAGGTCGAGGTGCCCGCCGAGAACCTGGTGGGTGAGCTGCACAAGGGCTGGCGGGTCGCCAACGGGTCGCTCGGGCACGAGCGCACGCTGCTGTGGCTCAGCTTCGCGGATCGGCTGGATGGTCTGCTGGCCGATTTCCGGCCGGATACCGCCGTGGCCGCCGATCGCTACGCCGAGCTCGTCCTCGACGCGCACGCGCTGCGTCTGCTCGGATCGGACGCGCTGGCCAAGGCGGCGCGCGGTGAGGACGCCGGCCCGGGACTCTCGGTGCTCAAACTGCTGGGTTCCGAGGCCGTGCAACGCGGGTCCGAACATGCCTTGGCGGCCGCGGGGCCGAGCGGGCTGCCGCACCCCGACATCACGGCGCGGCACAGCGTGTTCAACCTGGAGGAGACCGCGCCGGGCTGGTTCGAGCGATTCGTGCGCAGCTTCGCGGGCACGATCGCGGGCGGCACGTCGGAGATCCAGCGCAACATCATCGCCGAACGCATCCTGGGTCTGCCCCGGCAGTGACGGGCCCGCCGGTCGGTGGCCTCGACGCATGTCGGCCGCTGACCGGCGAACCCGCCGCGCGCCCGCCCATTTCGTACCGACCGGACGGTGGACGGGCGCTCGTACGGCTCACTCGATGAGCGAGATGGCCGCGCGCGGGCATTGCGCTATCGCGTCGCGCACGCGCGATTCGACGTCCGGGGTCACCTCCGGCTGCAGTACGTGCAGTTCGTCCTTGTCGTCCAGCTCGAACACCTCGGGGATGATGCCCATGCAGATGCCGTTGCTCTCGCAGGTGCGGTAATCGACCTCGATTCTCATCGCGCCGCCTTCTTCTCGCAGTGGTGGTGGCCTACCGTGCGACATGCCGACGTCGCCGGTTCCGAGGTGTCGGTGCGCGCCGACGTCCTGCTGTGCTCGCTCATCGCGGCTGCTCCTGGCCGAGTGGCTCCGCCGCCGAGGCGGGCGCCGAAGTCGCCGGGGGAGGGTCGGTTTCGGGCTCGGGTAGGGCGATGATGGCGTGCACGGGGCAGTCCAGCAGCGCGCGCAGCACCCCGTCCTGGTCTGCCGCCGCCACGACGCCGGTCCCTTCCAGGGTCGCGTAGCCCCAGTCGTCGAGCGAGAAATGCGCGGGCGCGTGCTTGGCGCACAGGCCGAATCCGTCGCACAGCGTCCGATCGAGCCGAATTCTCATGCCGGCATCACCGCTTCCACGTCGAACGGCCGGTCGGCCAGGTAGACACCGCAGGCGCAGGTGGAGCACCGGCCCTCGAGATGCGCCGTGACCTCCGCGGAGAATCGCGCCAGCAGCGTGGCAGCGGCGTTGGCCGCTCCGTCCAAGGTGCCGCAGGCGCCGCGTCCGCGCAGCACCACCGACCAGCGCTCCAGTCGTTCGATGTCCGCGGCGGTGGCCAGCCCGTCGCGCAGCGCGGTGGTCGCCGCCGCCATCGCCGCGGTGCCGTTGAAGCAGGATCCGCACTGGCCCGCGTTCTCGCGGTCGAAGTAGTTCAGCACGGCCGCCGCCACGGCGACCGGGCACTCGCCGGTGAGCAACGAGATCGCCCCGCACCCCAGGCCGCTGCCGAGGCCGCGGATGGATTCGTGGTCCAACGTGGCCGTCAGCACCGCACGATCCACCATGCCCCCGAAATAGCCGCCCAGCAGAGCGCCGCGGACTTCCTCGGGCGCCACGCCGTGCAAGGCGAGCACATCGGCGAACCGCGTGCCGTGCGGCAGCTCGTACAGCGCGGGCGGACGCCCGCCGCCGGCGACGGTGGCCAGGAAGGTGCCCGGCGACTGCGCGGTTCCCGCCTCTCGGAATGCCGCACCGCCGTACCGGTGGACGAACGGCAGATGCGCCAAGGTCTCCACGTTGCTGACCACCGTCGGCAGCCCGTCGACGCCTTGTTCGAACGGGCGCGGCGGCTTGTCCGAGGGCTTGGCCGGGCCACCGTTGATGGCACGCACCGCCGCGGTCTCCTCCCCGGCGACATAGGCCGGGGCCACGGTGACGAGTTCGATGGCGATCTCGCCGAGTCCGGCCGCGTCGAGTTCGGTCAGGGCGGCGTCGATCCGGCGCGCGGACCGCGGGTCCGAGACGTAGACGTAGGCGCGCCGCGCGCCGACGATTCCGGCCGCCAGCCGCACTCCGTCCAGGACGAGGTGCGGGCGGTGGCGCATCAGCCATTTGTCCTTGACCGAGGCGGGCTCGCCTTCTTCCCCGTTGGCCACGACCACGGTCTCGTTCCCGCGCAGCCCGGCTTCCCGGACGCCGCCCAGTTTGACCGCGATCGGGAACGCCGCGCCGCCGCGACCGAGCAATCCGCTGTGCCGGACCTGCGCCAGCACCGTGTCCACGGAGCCGAGCGCCCGGTAGCCACCGGCCGCGCGGTACGCGGCGAGGTCTTCGCCGTCGCCGTCCGCCCGCAGCAGGCGGGGCATACAGCCGGGCGCCGGGGCCACGGTGAGCCCGGTGACCGGCTCGACAGTTTCTTGCATGGCAACCTCTTCTGGCTGATGGTGGATCGTGGACCGGAACGGCGTTCTCCGATCGCGGCGGTTACGCTTGCGGACATGAGAACCGCGGTGCTGCGTATCAATGTCGACCCGGCCGGGCAGCTCACCGCGACGGAGCTGGCGGACGGAATGCGGGCATTGACCGCGCACGCCGCCTCGATTCCGGCCGAGACGCAGGACGACGATCTGGCGGGCAAGCCCGCCGCGCGGCGCGAAGTCCAATTGCTGGTCGCGACAGACGATCCCGACGCTGCGGTGCGCGAGGCGGTGCGGGTGTGCGCCGCGGCGTTCGGCACCACCCCGGCGGCCGGTGTGGTGACCTTCGTCAGCCGCGGGACCGATGACGACGCGCACGGCGTCCTCGCCGGTTTCGGAGTGACCGGCGAGATCACCCGGGCGCAGGACGCCGACGGTTTCGACGTGGTATCGGTGACGCTGCGCGAATCCGATCTGGAACGGGTGCCCGAGAGCCGGATTCACACCGCCCTGGAGGCGTCGCTGAACTGCGAGGTCCGCATCCACACCCGGTGAGGGACCCGGGCGGGCGCCGGACATCGAGCGCGCGGGCCCGGCCATCAGCCGTCCAGGAACTTCAGGATCGCGGGCGCCGCCAGCACCCAGGTGTCGAACAAGTTGTAGTGGTTCACTTTTCCGCTCGCGCGATCCTCGACCGCGCGCTCCCAGGCGTCCTCCGGCCACGGCGGATCGATCAGCGTGGAGCCCTCGATCAGGCAGCTCACCTCGAGTGACGTGCGCTTCGGGTGGTCCAGGTCGCCCGCGCCGCCACGAATGATCAACGTGGGGACGCGGATGCGGTCGAACATCTCGTCGTCCACTCCGGGGATCGTCTGGCCCGGCTTCGGGACATAGGCGCCGAGCCACCGCAACGACAGCTTCACGAACTCGTCGCGGTCCAGGCCCAGCAGGCGCTGCTCATTGGCCGGATTCTGGGCGATCCGCTCGCGCCACTCCCGCATCCGGGGCAGACCCGCGACCCCGCTTCCACGCACGACCTGCAAGCTGGGCAGCACGTAATAGGCGCCCAGGTTGAACATCCCGTAGATGCCGCCGACGATATTCCACAGCACCAGTTTGGTTACCCGCTCGGGATAGAGCATCGCCGTCAGCATCGAGTCGCGGGCGCCGCCGGAGCCGCCCGCCAGCACGCACGGGCCCGCGTCCAGTGCGGAGAGCAGGCCGTCGAGCGTCTGCGCCCGCATGTGCGACTCCGTCGGCCCGTAGAACTGCACGTCGGAGGCGCCGCAGTTGGGGCGGTCCCACAGCAGCACCGAATATCCGCCTTCGACGAAGGCTTCGGCCAGCGGACGCAACCCGGGCACGTCCATGCCGAACCGGCCACCCGGCGTCAGGACGACGAGATCGCCGGAATCGCCGAGGATCTCGTAGACGACCTTGCCACCGTTGATCTCCACCGAGGACACGCGGGCCGCGCCGCTTTCGCTGTTCACGCGGGCGCCTCAGGCCATGACCACGACGTCGTCACCGACGATCCGGACCGGGTAGGTGCGAATGCTCCACTCGGGCTTCACCGCGGTGGTGCCGGTCGCCAGCTCGAAACCCCATTGGTGCCATGGGCAGTAGATGTATTCCTTGTCCCGCACCATGACCGCGTCGCCGGGAACGGACTCGTCGACGACGGTGCGTCCGCGGGCCCGGCCCGCGCACAGCGGCCCGCCCTCGTGCGGACAGTAGTTCGCGATGGCGTAGAACGTTCCGTCGACGTTGTAGACGCCGACGCCGTGCCTGCCGATCGGCACCACCTTGGACGAGCCGGGCGGGATCTCGTCGACGGTCGCGACGACGTGTTCGCGCCCCTGCGCCAGCCGTGGCGTCTCGGATTCGTCCGGCACTCAGAACACCCGCCTCTGGCCGTCGATGGCGGGCACCGTTTCCGGCAAGTGATAGGTCTCGATGCCGTTGCGGTACATCACTCGGTCGCGTGCGTGCTGCGGCAGGTGCTTGACCAGCCAGCGGGGATCGTCGAAGGTCCAGTGCGGATAGTCCGAGGAGTACAGCAGGATCTTGTCCGCCTCCATCCATTCGAACGCCCGGGTGAGTTCGGTCTTGTCCTCGGGATAGTCCAGCGGCTGGGTGGTGAACTTGATGTGCTGCTTGACGTACTCCGAGGGCTTGCGCCGAATTCCGGTCCACGACTTGCGCGCTTCGTAGACGGCGTCCATCCGCCACATCAGCGGCAGGATCCAGGAGAAGGCGTGCTCCACGAACACGATCCGCAGGTCCGGGAATCGGTCGAACACCCCGTCGAAGATCAGGCTCATGATCTGGTTCGCCGCCAGCAGCGAATAGGTGACCATGAAGTCGTGGTTGTAGCTGGGGAATCCGACCGGCGGCATGGGCATCGTCTCGTATGCCCCGCGGCCGAGATGGCAGCTGACCACCAGATCGTGCTTGGTTGCGGTGGCCCAGATCGGGTCGTACTTCGGATCGCCCCAGGCCGGACGAGGTTCGGCCTTGATCAGGATCTGCACCATGTACGGGTGCCCGGCCCAGTGCTCGATCTCGCGGACCGCGCCCTGCGGGTCGTCGATGGCCGCGCAGATCGAGCCGCGCCAGCGCTGGTGCCAGTTGTTCTTCGGGTCCAGCCAGTGGTTGGCCTGCCAGTGGTTGATACCCGTCGCCAGCGCCTGAGTGGCTTCGGCGAGCCGGGTGGCCTTGACCGTCGGTTCCAGGATCGCGATGTCGGAGCCCGCCTCGACGATCAGCTGCCGGAAGGCCAGTTCCGGGTCACTGCCCGGGAATTCGCCGTCGGCGGGGAAGGTGTCCACCCGCATCGCGTAGGAGTGCGCGTAGTCGGGAGCGTCGTAGATGATCGTCTCGCCGACCCGGTGACTGAGGAAGTACGAGCTGCGGTACGGCTCGGGGATGTATTCCACGAGTTCCCGGCGTCGTGGCACGGGGTGCACGTCCGAGTCGACGACCCGGACGGCGACCTGCTCGGGCGCTGGAGTGGGGTGCTGCTGGTGGGCCAGCGTCATGGTCGTCTCCCTTCTTCGCGACTAATCGGTGACCAGCTCGGCCGCGATGTCGATTCCGTAGAGCTGGGACGCGTTGCGCCAGCAGAGCTTCTCGCGCTGCCGCGCGGTGAGCGTGGACGGGAGCCCGTCGACGTCCCCGCAGTGCCAGTGCGGATAACTGGAGCCGAACATCACCATGTCCTCCTTGCCGGTGAAACCGAGCCACTCGGCGGCGAATTCGGTGTCGCCGGGTCCGTCGAGGCTGCCCTGGACGAAGAACACGTGACCGGGCAGGTAGTCGCTGGGCATCCGCGGTGACCAGGGCGTCTGCTCCAGGTGCGGCCTGCCGAAGGTGTCCATCCGCCAGGTGAAGGGGGTCAGCAGGTCGGCCGCGCCGTCGGCCCAGACGAACCGCAACGACGGCATTCGCTCGAACACGCCTTCGGCGATCATGTTCATCAGGTGGTAGACGTAGTTCAGCGACATGAACCCGAGGTACTGCTCGTAGGTCCGGGTGTGCCCGGACGGCGTGGGCGGGAAGCCGATGCTCTCGCCGGTCTCGATGTGCGCCGCCACCGGCAGGCCGGCCTCGGCCGCTGCCTCCCACAACGGCCAGAACTGCGGCTTGCCGTAGAGTTCGCGCGACTGCAAGGGGATACCGACCTGGACGACGCCGGGGTGGTCGGCCCACTTGCCGATCTCGCGCAGCGCCCCCGGGATGTCCTCGGGGTTCACCCGGATGGTGCCGCGATACCGGGAGGCGTACGCGCCGGCATCCAGCCACCGCGACACCATCATCTCGTTGTGCGCGGCCAGCATCGCGGTGGTCAGGTGCCGGTCCGGCAGGACGCCCCGGGTCATGGGATGCAGGATCGCGACGTCCACGCCACGCGTCTCGAACAGGTGCCCGCCGACCACGTCCGGGTCGGACCCCGGGTACCCGCGGCCGGGCCCCCTGGTGCCCTCGGCGTACTCCCCGCCCGGCGCGCCGTACCAATCCATCTCGGCGTCCGGGATGCCGCGGCTGGAGAACGGCTCGCGCAGGAAGCCGCGCATGTCCTTGTTCGAGGTGAAGAAGATGTGCACGCTGGCGTCGATGACGGGGGTGCTGATGCCGTCGGAAAGCGTTCTCATCCCATATCTCCCGGTGTGCGCAGGTACACGTCAGTCGATCCGCGCTATGTCGGGACGCTCGGTCACCGGCGCCGCGAGTTGCTGCTCGTCACAGATCCGCTGCAGTTTCTCCAGGGTCTCCTCCAGCCCGGCGCCCAGGCGCGGTCCCGGCGTGAAGGTGGCGGGCAGGTGCCGCATGCCCTGGATGACCCCGATGGTCTCGTAGTGCACGGTGCCCTCGGGATCGCAGCGGTAGTCGGGCATCCGGTCGAGCACAGCGGTGAGCATGGACTTGAACACGGTGCGCGCGACGTTCGACCCGATGCAGCGATGCACGCCGAGACCGAAGCTGAAGTGCCGGTTACCCTTGCGATCCAGGACCACCTCGTTGGGATCGGGGAAGATCGCGGGATCGCGGTTGGCCATCGCCCAGGAAAGCCACAGGCGCTCACCCTCTTCGAAGCGGGTGTCCTCGACGACGCAGTCGGCCGAGATGGTGCGCCCGTCACCCGGCGCGGGCGTGAAGAAACGCAGGAACTCCTCGGTGGCCGAGTCGAGCAGGGCCTCGCGCTCGCGGCTCAGCAGCTCGCGCTGGTCCGGGTGGTCGGACAGCCATTCCAGCGAGTGCGCGGTGAGCGCGGTGGTGGTGTCGAATCCGCCGCCGATGATCAGCCCGAGCATTCCGAGCAGTTCGATGTCCGGCGCGGGCTCGCCGTCGATGTGCAGCTCGGTCAGCCCGCGCACCAGGCCGGGGCGCGGGTTCTGCTTGATCTCGGCGAGGTTGGTCAGCAGGTCGATGCCCATCGCGCGGTGCATCTCGGCCACCCGCGCCGCGTCGGGCGAATCCTCCGGCGTGTACACCGCGGCGTGCACCGGCTCGCTGTAGAGGGACCACTGCCGCAACGGAATCCCGAGCATGGCCAGGGTCAGCACGGCGGGGACGACGTTGGCGAGATCATCGACGAAGTCGATCCGCCCGCTCTCGATCTTCTCGTCCAGACTCGCCCGCACGATCTCGTCGATCACCGGCTCCCAGCGCCGGACCGCGGCGGGGGAGAGGTAGGGGTTGAGCACCTGGCGGTAGAGCCGGTGCTCCGGATCGTCCATCTCCAGCATGCCGCCACGGACGACCTGCGCGCGCCGGGCGGGCGGAATGGAAATTCCCTTGTAGCCCTTCCGCTCTCCGTGCAGGTCGTGATCGTTGGAGACGTGTGGGCAGCGGGCGAGCTCGAAGACCGCGTTGCCGCCGCTGGCCACCCAGTGACCGTCGTAGGTGTCGCTCCACGCGATCGGGCACTTCGCGTGCAGTTCCTCGGTGATCTCCTGGAACCGGTGCCGGTATTCCGGCGTATGCCGGTCGAAGTGGTACCGGTTCTTCTTGCGGTCCTGATCGGCGACTGCGTCGTCAATGCTCACGATGATGTTCCTCTGCTGCTACGGAATTCGGCGCGCCGGCACGGCGGCGACGGGGCGTTCAGGAGAGGGAGATGGCGCGCTCCGGGCACGATCGCACGGCTTCACGCACCTGCTCCTCCTGATCGGACGGGACATCGCCCGCGATGGCCGTCGCGTGTCCGTCGACGTCGCTCAGCTCGAATGCCGCCGGTGCGTTGATCGCGCACAGGGTGTGTCCCTGACACCGATCCGGATCGACTCGGACCTTCACTGATATTCCTCCGCACTCGTCGTGGGTTCGCGGGCCGGCACGCCGATCAGATGTGGTAGTCGTACCACTTCAGATAGCCGCCGCCGTCCACCCGAATCTGCAGGCCGGTGACGTATCTGGCCTCTTCGGAGGCGAGGTAGACGATGGCGTTGCTGATGTCCTCGGGCTCCACGTACGGGATGCGCATGGCCTGCTGCACGCCGAAGGCCGGTTCGGCGTCGGCGCGGGTCGGATGCTCGAGGTCGGGACGGAACGAGCGATACATCGGCTCGCTCTGCAGCATCGGGGTATTGCAGTTCGTCGGGTGTACGACATTGGCGCGGATGCCGCGCGGGGCCAGATGCCGCGACAGCTCGTAGACGTAGGCCGTCAGCGCCCGCTTCGAGTGCACGTACGCCATGCCGCCGAGATCCTTACCCGGCTGGTCGATCTTCGAGATGTCGATCAGCGAGGCGGTGGAGCCGGTCGCGATGATCGAAGCGCCCTCGGCGAGGTGTGGCAGCGAGACCTGGATCGCGTTGATTGTGCCGATCAAGTTGGTGTTGATCACGTCGGACCACGCCTGCAGTTGCGGTTCGCCCTTCATGCCCGCGATACCCGCCTGGGCCACGACGATGTCGAGCCTGCCCAGCTCGCGGATGCCGTTCTCCAGCGCGGACTGCAACTGGTCGGCGTTGCGCACGTCGGCCTTCGCGGCGATGATGCGCCGCCCGGTCTTGCCGACCAGGTTCGCGGTCTCCTCGAGGTCCTCCGGCGTCGCCAGCGGGTAGCCGATGGTCGCGATGTCCTCACAGAGGTCGACCGCGATGATGTCGGCGCCCTCCTCGGCCAGGCGCACCGCGTGACTGCGGCCCTGCCCGCGTGCCGCGCCGGTGATGAACGCGACCTTGCCCTCGACACGTCCCACAGCTGAACCTTCCGTTCTCTTCGATGGCCACGACGGCCACGCGGTGACGACGGATGACGCGTCTGCCGGAACGCCGAGGCGCACGCGCTGCGGTGAGCCAGGGATGGGCAGGCGGTCGGTCTGCCGTGCACCGGCCGGCGGCCTCGCAGCCGGGGCTGTCCGGGCGCATGGCTCGCTCGCCGAGCCTGTGGTCGACCCGCCGTCTCGTTCGGCAAGAATTGTCCTCGCCGTTGATGAGAACGGTACTCTACCGAAAGTTTCCCTGCAAGCTTCCCCGCGCTCCCGTGGATCTCGTCGGCGACCGCGAGTTGCGGTACGCCTTCCGTGTGGAGCGGTCTATTTCCAGCAACTCCGGAGCGGCTGTGTTGGATGTATTACTTTCGTATTTGGAGAATGATATTTCCGTCGATCACGAGCGCGGGCTGTTCCGGCCCGTCGGCCGGTGCGGCCCTGCGAGCCGGTTGTTGCCGCCGATGTCGAAAGGTCGCGCGCGTGCCGTGTCCGTGTAGTGAGGGAGAGTCGAGATGCGAACGGTCCCCGAGGAATTGAGAGCCCGCTACGAGCGGGAAGGCTGGTGGCGGCAGGAGACGCTGGGTGAGCTGCTGAGCCGAGGGCTCGGGGCCGCTCCCGGCGTCGAGTTCCGGGTCCATTCCGATGTGCGCCCGTGGTCGGGCACCTTCGCCGATGTCGAGCGGGTGGCTCGCAGGCTGGCCGCGGGCCTGCGGGCGCGCGGAGTGCGTCCGGGTGACGCGATCGCGTTCCAGCTGCCCAACTGGATGGAGGCCGCGGCGACCTTCTGGGGCGCCGCGCTGCTCGGCGCGGTGGTGGTGCCGATCGTCCATTTCTACGGCCGCAAGGAGGTCGCGCACATTCTCGACGTCGTCCGGCCTGCCGTGTTCATCACGGTGCACCGGTTCGGCAAGCTGAGCTTCGACCCCGAGGTCAGCGCCCGGGTCCCGTTGGTCGGCCTGGTGGAGATCGACTTCGAGGAGCTGCTCGCCGACGAGCCGATGGCGGGGGTGATCGCGGTGGATCCGGCGAGTCCGGCCCTGATCGCCTTCACTTCGGGAACCACGAGCGCCCCGAAGGGCGTCGTGCACAGCCATCAGACGCTGGGGTGTGAAGCCAGGCAACTCGCCGAGCGCAACGAGCTGGATCGGGGCAAGCAGCTCACGGCCACCCCGGTGGGGCATTTCATCGGGATGGTCGCGGCGTTCCTGATCCCGGTGCTGCACGCCAGGCCGGTGCATCTGACCGATGTCTGGGATCCCGGCCGTGCGCTGGCCCTGATGCGCAGCGATGGTCTCTCGGTGGGTGGCGGACCGCCCTACTTCGTCACCAGCCTGCTCGATCACCCCGATTTCACCCCCGATCATCTCCGCCACGTCCGGTACGTCGGACTCGGTGGCTCCGCGGTCCCGGTCTCGGTGACTCGCAGGCTCGCGGATATGGGCCTCATCCCCTTCCGCGCCTACGGCAGCACCGAACACCCGTCGATCACCGCGTCGCGGTACACGGCTCCGGAGTGGGAACGACTCGCCACCGACGGCAGGCCGATGCCGGGTGTCGAGATCCGGCTGGCCGACGACGGCGAAATCCTCAGCCGCGGGCCCGATCTGTGCCTCGGCTATACCGATGACCTGCTCACCGACCACGCTTTCGATGACGAGGGCTGGTATCACACCGGCGACATCGGCGTCCTTGGCACGGACGGCTGCCTGACGATCACCGACCGCAAGTCCGACGTGATCATCCGCGGCGGCGAGAACGTCAGCGCACTGGAAGTGGAGGAGGTGCTCGCCGAGCTGCCCGCGGTCGCCGAGGCGGTGGTCGTCGCCGTGCCCGACGAGCGCTTCGGGGAGGCGGTCGGCGCGGTGCTGCGTATCCGTCCGGGGCACGCGCTGCCGTCCGTGGACGAGGTACGAGCGCACTTCGCGGCGGCGGGCATCGCCCGTCAGAAGTGGCCGGAGCGGTTGTTCGAGGTCGAGGACTATCCGCGGACGGTCAGCGGCAAGGTGCAGAAACATCTGATCCGCGAAAGGATTGCCACATCCGCTAGATGAGAATACCATTCTTCTCAGTTGCAAATGGAGGTCTCGCGAACCTCGGGCGCCGCTGGTAGGCCGCTCGAAGCATCCGCCCGTCCCGGTCGGACCCGCGGTTCCCCCACACGCATTCCTCCGGGCGGAAGCCTCGGGGTCGACCGCGCCACGCCGAATCCGCGCGCGGTCCCGGCTCCCGGGTTCTCGCCCGGTGAGGGCTTCGAAGCGCCCGCCGTGTTCGGCTCGGATGAGCGGATCGGGGGGCCCGGGGCTTGCCCGTCCAGCCGAAAGGAAATCGCGCAGTGCCTTCGCAGCAGCAGGAACGATCCGCCACGACGGCGGACGTCGAGGTCGATGTCGTGGTCCTCGGCAGCGGCGCCGCCGGCCTGACCGCCGCACTGAGTGCGGCGGTGCACGGGGCGTCGGTGGCCGTCTTCGAGAAAGCGGCCACCGTCGGCGGAACGAGCGCGGTCTCGGGCGGGATCGCGTGGATCCCCGCCCACGACCGCTGCGCCGACGGACCGCTGAGTGTGGCCGACGCGCTGAGCTACCTGCACGCCCAATCCCTGGACTCGATGGACGACGAGCTGGTCGAGGTCTTCGTGCGCACCGGTTCGGCGATGGTGGACTTCGTCGAGGCGCACAGCGGTGTGCGTTTCGAGATCGCCGAGGGCTTCCCGGATTACAAGCCGGAACTGCCCGGCGGCAGGCCGGGCGGCGGGCGATCGCTGAGCCCCGTCGCGTTCGATCCGGCCCGGCTCGGCGAATGGCGCGATCGCATCACCGCCTTCCCCGCGGACTGGAGCAACGTGGGGTTCGACGCCGAGACGCGGGCCCGGCTGCACGCGACGGTCGCCGACGAGTCGGCCGATCTCTGTGTGGCGGGAACCGCCCTCATCGCGGGGTTGCTCGCGGGGGTGCTCGACGCCGGAGTCGTACCACGGACCAGGGTCAGGGCGACGGAACTGATCGCCGAGGACGGGGCGATCAGCGGGGTCCGGATCGTCACGGCCGCAGGCGAATCGACGGTCCGGGCGCGCGGCGGTGTCGTCTTGGCCACCGGCGGCTTCGAGTGGGACCCGGTCCTGGTCCGCTCCTATCTGCGCGGACCCATGCACGGCGCCGTCTCGCCGCCGAACAACACCGGAGACGGGCTGCGCATGGCGATGGCGCACGGCGCGGACCTCGGCACGATGAGCGAAGCCTGGTGGGTACCGATCGTCCGGATTCCCGGCGACACCATCGACGGCAAGCCGCGCAGTCGTAGCGTGCGCCTGGAGCGGACGCGCCCGCGCAGCATCATGGTCAATCGCGCGGGCAAGCGGTTCGTCAACGAGGCGTCGGAGTACAACTCGATGGCGGGCGCCTTTCACTATCTCGATCCCAAGGGCGGTTACGTCAACGACCCCGGCTGGATCGTCTTCGACGCCGTCCACCTGCGCCGGTACGGCTTCCTCGGCGTCGCCCCCGGTGACCCGGTGCCCGAATGGTTCTGCGAATCCGCGGATCTCGCCGAACTCGGGGCCAGGACCGGCATCGATCCCGACGGGCTCGCCGCGACCGTCGCCGCGTGGAACCGCCACGTCGCCGCCGAGGCCGACCCAGATTTCGGGCGCGGCTCGAGCGCCTACGACGGCTGGTGGGGCGACGAGCGCGCCGCCACCGTCGCCGGTCGCACCCTCGGCCCGATCGACACCGCCCCCTACTACGCCGTGCCGGTCACCGTGGGCGCGATGGGAACGAAGGGCGGGCCGCGAACCGACCGGGACGGCCGGGTCCGGCACGTCAGCGGGGCGGTCATCCCCGGTCTGTTCGCGGCAGGCAACGCCATGGCCGGTGTGACCGGCCGGGCCTACGGCGGAGCGGGCGGGACCATCGGTCCCGGGATGGTGTGGGGCTTCCGCGCCGGATACGCCGCGGCGACCGGCAAATCTGTCGAGATCTGAGCACAGCGAAAGGCATCGGGCCACAAACGCCGCGTCGGCGGCGCACAGGCCGGGTTCTACGGAGGTAACGAATTGCCGGAATACGAGAGCATCTGGAGCGATCTCCAGGGCGTCCCTTTCACACAGGGATACCTGGATGTCGGCGGCGTCCGAACCCGCTACCTACATGCGGGCGATCCCACTTACCCGGCTCTCGTTCTGCTGCACGGGTCCGGTGGGCATGCCGAGGCCTATGTCCGCAATCTCGAGTCGCACGCGGCGCACTTCTGGACGTGGTCGATCGACATGCTCGGGCACGGCTACACCGACAAGCCCGGCCATCCGCTGGAGATCTCGCACTACGTCGAGCACGTCATCGGATTTCTCGACGCGATCGGCGTGCGGCGCGCCTCTGTCAGCGGAGAATCGCTGGGCGGCTGGGTGGCCGCCCGCGTGGCGATCGACCATCCGGAGCGCGTCGAGCGCTTGGTGCTCAACACCGCGGGTGGATCGCAGGCAGACCCTGAGGTGATGCGGCGCATCGTCACGCTATCGATGGCGGCCGCCGCGGACCCCGCCTGGGAGACGGTGCAAGCCAGGATCAAGTGGCTGATGGCCGACAAGTCGAAGGACTACCACGACGTGGTCGCCAGCAGGCAGCGCATCTACCGGCAGCCCGGCTTCGTCACGGCCATGCGCGACATCATGGCGTTGCAGGACCCGCAGATCCGGCAGCGAAACCTGCTGGGGCCCGCGGAATACGGCCGGATCACCGCGCCGACGCTCGTGCTGTGGACCAGCGACGACCCGACCGCCGACGTCGCCGAGGGCAGGCGGATCGCGTCGATGATCCCCGGTGCGCGATTCGAGGTTCTGCCCGACTGCGGGCACTGGCCGCAGTACGAGGACGCCAAGTCTTTCAACGCCCTGCACCTCGACTTCCTGCTGGGCGGCTGACCGTGGTCGAGCAGACTTCTCCCACCACGCCGACCGACGTCGACGTGCTCGTGGTCGGCGCGGGCCCGGTGGGTCTGACGCTGGCCAACATGCTCGGGATGTACGGGGTGCGCACCCGGGTGGTCGAGGAACGCCCGACGCTCATCGACTATCCGCGCGGTGTGGGCCTGGACGACGAGTCGCTGCGGACGTTCCAGGCGATCGGCTTGGTCGACCGCATCCTGCCGCACACCACGCCGAACCAGATCATGCGGTTCGTCGACAGCCGCCGCAGGCTCCTGGCCGAGATCGCACCGACCGACGAGCAGTTCGGCTGGCCGAAACGCAACGGGTTCGTCCAGCCGATGGTCGACGCCGAACTGCTTGCCGGACTGAACCGTTTCCCGCAGGTCGAGGTGGCCTGGGGGACGGCCATGACCTCGTGTGCGGACTCCGGCGGGCAGGTGACGGTCGAACTGGCCACCGACAGCGGGCCGTCCGTGATGACCGCCCGATACGTGGTGGGCTGCGACGGCGGGCGCAGCGCCACGCGGCGGCAGATGGGGGTCTCGTTCGAAGGGACGACGTCGCCGACTCGCTGGCTGGTGGTCGATCTCGCCTCGGATCCGCTGGGACACCCGAACATCGAGGTCGCCGCCGATCCGGCGCGGCCGAACGTGTCGGTGTCGATCGCGCACGGCATCCGGCGCTTCGAGTTCATGATCCACGACGACGAGCCCGACGAACTGGCCGAGGATCCGGCGTTCGTGGCGAAGATGGTCGCGCCGTTCGTTCCGCATCCCGAGCGGCTCGAGGTCATCCGGCGCCGGGTCTACACGCACCATTCCCGGATCGCGGGCGCCTTCCGGCGCGGCCGCCTGCTGTTGGCCGGCGACGCCGCGCACCTGATGCCGGTGTGGCAGGGGCAGGGCTACAACAGCGGCATCCGGGACGCGGCGAACCTCGGATGGAAACTCGCCGCGGTCGTCGGCGGGCAAGCGGGCGACGCTCTGCTCGACAGCTACGACCTGGAACGGCGAAAGCACGCCAGAGCCATGATCGATCTGTCGACGATGGTCGGCCGGGTGATCTCGCCGACCGATCGCAAGGTCGCGGCGGTGCGGGACGCGCTGGTTCGCGCGGCGGCCGCGATTCCTCCGGTGCAGCGCTACGTGCTCGGCATGCGGTTCAAGCCGATGCCGCGCTACGAGCGCGGCGCGGTAGTGCACGACTGGTCCCGCTCACCGGCGTCGTCGGTCGGCACCCTGTTCGTGCAGCCCCGGGTGGACACCCGGGACCGCGCCGACGTGCGGCTCGACGAGGTGCTCGGCCCATGGTTCGCCGTGCTGTGCTGGAACAACCGGCCCCGCAAAGTGCTCGGCGCGACGGCGTTCGAACGGTGGAAAGCCCTGGGAGCGCGGTTCTTCGAAGCTCGACCGTCCACCCAGCTGCACTGGACCGGCCACGACGACCCGGACGTCGTCGTCGTGGGCGACCGCACCGGAGCGCTGAAACGCTGGTTCGACGGCCAGCGCGACTCGGTGCTGTTCCTGCGCCCCGACCGCTGTGTGGCGGGCGCGTCCATCGCGCAGCTGGCGCCGGAACTGAGCGCCGACCTGCTCGACACTCTCGACTTGCTGCAGGGAGGAAACGATGCCGCTGGCCCTGTGCTGCGTCTCGCACAGCCCTCTTCTTGATCTCCCCGGCCCGGAACGGGAGCTGCTCGACGACATCGAGTCGGCGCTCGACGAGGCGGCGCGGTTCGTGCGCGCCTTCGACCCCGAACTGGTCGTGGTGTTCGCGCCCGATCACTACAACGGGTTCTTCTACAAGCTGATGCCGCCGTTCTGTATCGCGACGGCGGCAAGCGGAGTCGGTGACTACGGCACGCACGCCGGACCGCTCGACGTCCCCGCCGAGCGGGCTACCGAACTGGCCGAGGCGGTGCTCGCCGCCGGGGTCGACGTCGCGGTCTCGCTGACGATGGACGTCGATCACGGGACCGTGCAGCCGTTGCAGCGGCTGCTCGGCGCCGCGACCGCGCGGCCGGTCGTCCCGATCTTCGTCAACTCGGTGGCCGTGCCGCTGGGGCCGCTGCGTCGCGCCCGTGCGCTGGGCGCGGCCGTCGGCGCGCACTTGGCGACCCTGGACGAACGGGTGCTGGTGATCGGCTCCGGTGGGCTCTCCCACGACCCGCCCGTGCCCGCACTCGCCACGGCCACCGGGCCGGTGCTGGAGCGGATCGTGCACGGCGGGCAGATGACCCCGCAGCAGCGGAACGCGCGGCAGGAGAGGGTGATCGAAGCCGCGCGCGAATTCGCCGCCGGGCGCGGCGGGCTGCGGCCGCTCAACCCGGAGTGGGACCGGCGCTTCCTCGACATCCTCGATCAGGGGCGGCTCGGCGAGTTCGACAACTGGTCCAACGCGGGGATCACCGAGGCGGCGGGCAACTCCGGGCACGAGGTCCGCACCTGGGTCGCCGCCTTCGCGGCGCTTGCAGCTCAGGGGCCGTACCGGACAACTGCGCACTACTACCGCTCCGCTCCCGCGCTGATCGCCGGATTCGCCATGCGAACCGCCCTGCCGGAACGGGACCGGGACAACGAATCGACCGCCAGGAGACGAGCGTGACATCCGAACCGACCGACGCGCCCGCGTCCGGTACCGCCGAGCAGCCCGGAAACACCGGTGCCGGCGCGGCTTTCGACCAATCCGTCGATGTGCTGATCGTCGGCTCCGGCGGTGGCGGGCTGACCGCCGCGCTCGCCGCCGAGGCGGCCGGACTGTCCACCTTGGTGGTGGAGAAGGCGCCGTACTACGGCGGATCCACCGCACTGTCGGGCGGCGGCATCTGGGTGCCCGGCGCACCGGCTCAGAAGCGCGACGGCTACTCGCCCGATCCGGAGGGGGTGGTCGAGTACCTGCGTGCGATCACCGAGGGTCTGGTCAGTGACGCGCGCCTGCGGGCCTACGTCAGCAAGGCGCCGGAGATGATGGAATTCCTCGAGCGGCGCAGCCCGTGGCTGGAGTTCGTATGGAAGCCCGGCTACGCCGACTACTATCCGGAACTGCCGGGCGGTTCCGCGCAGGGCAGCACCATCAACGTGCCGCCGATCGATCTGCGCCAGCTCGGCGAGGAAGAGCAGAACCTGCTGCGTCCGCTGGCTCTGGCCCCGAAGGGAATCTGGTTGGGGCCCAAGGATCTCCGGTTGTTCTACCAGGTGCGCCAGTCCTGGCGCGGCAAGGCCGTGCTGGTGAAGCTGGTGTGGCGGATGTTCCGCGCCAGGGTGTTCGGTGACCGGATCGCCGCCATCGGGCAGTCGCTGGTGGCCCGGCTGCGCCTGGCGCTGCGGGAGCGTGACATTCCGCTCTGGCTGAGCGCGCCGATGACCTCCCTGATCACCGGAGCTGACGGCCGCGTGGTGGGAGCGGTGGTCGAGAAGGGCGGGCAGTCGCTGCGAATCCGCGCCGAGCGCGGGGTGATCCTCGCGTCCGGCGGCTTCGATCACGACATGGCCTGGCGCAAAGAGCACCAGCCGGTGGTGGAGCAGGATTGGAGCTTCGGCAACCCGGAGTCCATGGGCGACGGCATCCGCGCCGGGCAGCAGGCCGGCGCGGCCACCGACCTGCTCGACGAGGCGTGGTGGTTCCCCGCCATCCAATGGCCCGACGGCCGGCTGCAATTCATGCTGAACGAGCGCATGATGCCCGCCCAGTTCATCGTCAACGGCGCGGGCGAGCGGTACATCAACGAGGCCGCGCCGTACATGGACTTCGGCCACGCGATGATCGAGGGCCAGAAATCGGGGACCACGCACATCCCGAGCTGGCTGATCACCGACGTGCGGTCCTGGCGCCGCTACGTCGTCGCCGGGCATCTGCCGCTGCCGAAGATCCCGTTCGCGCCGGTGCCGACCGGGCGGAAGATCCCCCAGGCGTGGCTGGACTCGGGCGTCGTCGTGGCCGCGAACTCCTGGACCGAGCTCGCGGCGAAGATCGGCGTGCCCGAAGAGCGCCTGCGCGCCACCGCGACGCGATTCGACGAACTCGCGCGCAAGGGTCACGACGACGACTTCCAGCGCGGCGACAGCGTTTACGACAACTATTACGGCGATCCCACGCTGCCCAATCCCAATCTGTATCCGCTGGGCAAACCGCCGTACTACGCCTTCCGGATGATCCTCGGCGATCTGGGCACCTCGGGCGGCCTGCGCACCGACGAGCACGCCCGGGTGCTGCGGCCCGACGACAGCGTCATTCCGGGTCTCTACGCCGTGGGCAACGCCTCCGCGGCGGTCATGGGCCGCAGCTATGCGGGCGCGGGCGCCACGATCGGCCCCGCGATGACGTTCGGCTACCTCGCGGCCGAGCACCTGGCCGGAAAGGCCGACGACGCCACCGGGGCAGCGCAGCACACCGAATCAGCCCGCAACGACTCGACGTTCGATTCCATCGGAGGAAGTAAATGAAGATATCCCTGTTCTACGAATTCGCGCTGCCGCGGCCGTGGGTCCCGGACGACGAGCGCCAACTGTTCAAGGAAGGGCTCGCGGAGGTCGAGGCCGCCGACAAGGCCGGGTTCTCCACCGTCTGGTTGACCGAGCACCACTTCCTCGAGGAGTACTGCCACTCGACGGCGCCGGAGATCTTCCTCGCCGCCGCCAGCCAGCGGACCAAGGACATCCGGCTCGGTTTCGGCGTCATGCATCTGCCCCCGGCGATCAACCATCCGGCACGCGTCGCCGAACGCGTCGCCACGCTCGACCTCATCTCCGATGGACGGGTGGAGTTCGGTACCGGTGAGTCGTCGTCGGTGGGTGAACTCGGCGGATTCACCATCGATCCCGCCGACAAGCGCGGGCAGTGGGAAGAGGCTTTGGAGGTCGCCATCCGCTGCATGGTCGAGGAGCCGTTCACCGGTTTCAAGGGCGAGCACATCGAGATGCCCGCGCGCAACGTGATCCCGAAGCCGCACCAGCGCGCGCATCCGCCGGTGTGGGTGGCGTGTACCCGGCCCTCGTCGGTCCAGATGGCGGCGCGGCTGGGCGCGGGCGCGCTGAGCTTCGCCTACACCGGACCGGGACCGCTGGCGGATCGTGTCCGCGGGTACTACCAGGAGTTCGAGGACAAGGCCGAGCCCTGGTTGCCGGTGCTCAATCCGAACATCCTGGCCATCGGCGGCGACCTGTCGATGATGGTCGCGCCCACCGACGAGCAGGCTCTGCAGCGGCTCGGGCTCGGTGGCGGCTTCTTCTCCTTCGGGATCATGCACTACTACATGACCGGCCAGCACACGCCGGGCCGCACCGGCGTCTGGGAGCGCTATCTCGACGCCGTCAAGGAGGACGAGACGCTGGCCTACGGCCCGGGCCGGGGCGCCATCGGATCGCCGGACACCGTGCGCGAATTCCTGCGCGGCTACGAGGAGAGCGGCGTGGACGAGATCATCCTGCTGCTGAATCCGCGCAGCCACGAGGCCACCATGGAGTCCATCGAACTGATGGGCAAGCAGGTGCTGCCGGAGTTCATCGAGCGCGACGAGAAGGCGGTCGCCGCGAAGGCGAAGCGGCTCGAGTCGGTCATCGAGAAGGTCGAAGCGCGGCGTAAGCCGTTGCCTTCGCCCGCGTTCGACGAGGACTACGCGTTCGGCGGCCTGCCCACCGGCCGCGGCGGCAGCTTCACCGCGAGCGAGATCCCCGAAGCCATGGCCGAGATCAACGAGGGCCGGGTCCAAGCCGCGCAGCGCGCCAAGGAAGAAGCGCAGTGACCACCGGCCCGCGCGGCCTCGCCGCGACCGCGCGGGCGTGGCCGGACGACAGCGGAGAAAGACGAGGTGCCCGAGGTGGAACGAGCCGATGAGCTGTGGCGTTACGACGGCAGGCGGGTCGTCGTGACCGGTTGCTCCTCCGGGATCGGCGCGTGCGTGGCAAGCCAGGTCACCGAACTCGGCGGCCGGGTGGTCGGACTGGACCTGGTGGAGCCGCCCGGTGCGCTCGACGAGTTCCACCAGGTGGACATGGCCGATGCCGCATCGATCGACCGGGCCGTCGCCGCGCTCGGCGGACCGGTGGACTCCCTGTTCAACGTCGCGGGCGTCTCCTCGGGCATCGGTGACCCGATCCGCGTGGTCACGATCAATTTCCTCGGCCTGCGGCACTGCACCGAAGCGATCGCGCGGTCGATGAACCCCGGCGCCACCATCGCGAGCGTGTCCTCGCTCGCGGCGGCCGGCTATCTCGAGCACCGCGAACAGGTCGGCGACCTACTGGACACCGCGGACATCGAGACCGGAATCGCTTGGTGCGAAGACCATCCCGACGCCGTGGCCGACGGCGGTTACCGGCTGTCGAAGGAAGCGATCATCTACTACACGATGCGCAACGCCGTCGCCTTCGGCGCGCGCGGCATCCGGATCAACTGCACCGGCCCGGGTGTGACGGAGACACCCATCCTGGAACAGCTGCGCTCGGCATACGGCTCCGAGTATCTCGACACCATTCCCAAGCCGCTTGGCCGGGTCTCCGAACCGGCCGAACAGGCGGCCGCCCTGCTGTTCCTCAACAGCCGGGCGGCGAGTTACGTGACCGGCCAAGTGCTCTGGGTCGACGGCGGAAACGTCGGCGCCCGGATCGCCGGCGTCGACCTCGGCTCGTGACCGCGGGCATCCGAGCAATCAGCGTGGAAGGACAAGCATCGTGGCCGATCTGACGGAATTCCGGCGTGTCGCCGACGGCGTGCGCAATTGGGGCCGATGGGGCGCCGCCGACGAACTCGGCACGCTCAACTTCATCACCCCGGACAAGGTCGCCCAGGCGGCGCGCCTGGTGCGGCACGGGCGTGTGTTCCCGCTCGGCGTCGACTTCGGCTCGTCCGGGCCGCAAGGGGCGTTCAAGTTCCGGCACAACCCGGTGCACGTGATGACCGTGGACGGCGGCGACGCGGCGACCCTGACCGAATACGGCCCGAAGTGGTTGCGCAACAGCGTCGGACGGGAACTCAGCGGATTCTTCGAGGACAACCCGTTCCGCTTCAACGACGACCTGATCATCATGCCGCTGCAGGCGGCGACGCAGTGGGACGCGCTGTCGCACGTCTACTACGACGATTACCTGTACAACGGCTTCCCGGCGAGTTCGGTCACCAGCCTCGGCGCATATCACTGCGGCATCGACAAAGTCGACGGCAAAGGCATCACGACCAGGGGTGTGTTGCTGGACCTGGTCCGCCACCGGGGCGCCGACACCTTCCTGGAAGCGGGCAATCCCATCACTCCGGACGAACTGGACGAGGTCGTCGAGGCGCAGGGGGTCGAGGTCGGCCGCGGCGACATCCTGCTGATCCGCACCGGGTGGTGGGCCCGCTTCCTCGAGGCGGGCGACGGCACGGAGCCGTACTCGGGCCTGGACTGGCGGTGTGCCACCTGGCTGCACGAACGCGAGATCGCGGCCGTGGCCGCGGACAACCTGATGGTCGAGGACCCGGTGTCCGGGGTGGACGGCACGTTCCTGCCGATGCACATGCTCTGCCTGCGGGACATGGGTCTGATGCTCGGCGAGTACTGGGACCTCACCGCGCTCGCGGCCGACTGCGCCGCGGACGGCGTCTACGAATTCCAGCTGATCGCACCGCCGTTGCGCGTCATCGGCGCCGTCGGATCGCCCATCAACCCGATCGCCATCAAGTAGGACCCGAGGGAAAGAACGAGGTTTCGGTCATGACCGCAGGCACGACACGTGCGAGCGCCACCGAGGTGGCCGCGGACGGACGACCGTTCGTCGTCGGCATCGGCGGCACGTTGCGGGCGGGCTCGTCCACGGAGCAGGCGCTGCGGCACTGCCTGGCGGCCGTCGAGCGCCACGGCGGGCGCACCGCGCTGTTCTGTGGCGAGGAGATCAACCTGCCGATGTACAACCCGCACGACCCGGCCCGCACCGCGAAGGCCACCGCGCTGGTGGAGGCGCTGCGCCGCGCGGACGCCGTGGTGATCGGCTCACCCGGGTACCACGGCGGCGTTTCCGGCCTGGTGAAGAACGCCCTCGACTACATCGAGGACCTTCGCGGCGACGCGACGGTGTACCTGGACAACAAACCGTGGGGCTGCATCACCTGTGCCTACGGATGGCAGGCCGCCGTGGGAACCCTCGGCCAGCTCCGGGTGATCGGTCACGCGTTGCGGGCGTGGCCCACGCCGCTCGGCGTCGCGATCAATTCCGCGGAGCCGATCTGGGATGCCGAGGGCAGGCTGACCGACGATGCCGTCAGCGCTCAGCTCGATCTGCTCGCCACACAGGTGCTGACCTTCGCTCCCGCCGGTGGGGCACCGGTATGACGGCCTCGCCCCGGCCGAACGGCCGGACCAGGGTGGCCGAGGCCACGGCCGCCCTCCGGTCCGGGCGGATGATCCTCGTCCTGGACGAGGCGGACGGTGCGTGCCGGGGCGATCTGGTGATGGCGGCCGAGTGCATGACGGCCGAGGCAGCGAACGTGATGACCACCCTCGGGTGCGGACTGATCCACGTGTCGACTCGCTCTGCGGCGCTCGACGTCCTCGGGATACCCCCGGCCGATCCGACCGCCACCGGCCCGGGCCGCGACCTGTTCCGAGTGTCGGTGGGACTGGCCGGAGCCTGCGGTGTCAGCGCCTCCCAGCGCGCCCAGACCATTCGCGCGCTCGCGGACCCGGCGAGCACACCGGCCACGTTCACCCGGCCCGGACACGTCTTCCCGCTCGGCTGCGCCGCAGGCGGCGTGCTGTCGGTGCCCGCGTATCCGGAGGCCGCGGCCGACCTGGTCGAGCTGGCCGGAATGGCGCCGGTCGGCGTGCTGTGTGAGGTCTGCGGCTCCGACGGCGAACAAGCCGGGCGCGCCGAGCTGCTCGAACTAGGTCGCGCGCAGGGGTTTCCGGTGGTGTCCGTCGACGATCTGGTCGCTTACCGCCGACGCGAGCTGTGCCGGGTGAAGCGTCGCGGTGTGGCTCGTATCCCGCTGCCGATGGGGGAGTTCCGGGCGATCGGCTTCACCGACGGGCTGGATCGCGAACACGTCGCGTTCGTCCACGGCGACCCGGCCGCGGGCCGCGCGCCGCTGGTGCGCCTGCATTTCGAGTGCCTCGCCGGTGACGTGTTCGGTTCCCGGCACTGCGGTTGCCGGGCGAAACTCGAAGAAGCGCTGGACCGGATCGCGCGCGCCGGGGACGGCGTGCTCGTCTACGTTCGCGCGCGCAGCACCGCCGTGCGGGACACGTTGCGCGCTTGTGCCACCGAGGGTGAGAACCGCTGTGCCGAGGCGCATCCGGTCGGCCACAGTGATCTCCAGTCGGCCTTCGACATCCTCGACGAACTCGCCATGCGCGAGATCCGGTTGCTCAGCGACGTGGCCGAGGCCTCGCTCGAGCCGGAGCGGGTGCGCGTCGTCGAACGGATCCCGCTGTCGGACACCTCGCCCCGCCCCGGCGCGGGAATTCTCGCGCCGCGGCCAGCGCACACCGACGACCGGATAGGGAGCATGTCGTGATCGCGCAGCGCAGAACCATCGTGGTGGACGGCTCGACCACCGCGTACCTGGAAGCCGGATCGGGCGAACCGGTCGTGCTGCTGCACGGCGGCGAGTTCGGCGTGTGCGCGGAACTGGGTTGGGAGCACACCATCGACGCTCTCGCCCGCCACTACCGGGTCCTGGCGCCGGACATGCTGGGTTTCGGCGGGTCGGCGAAAGTGATCGACTTCAACGACGGCCGCGGCCTGCGCATCCGGCACATCGCCCGATTCCTCGCCCTCCTCGGCATCGAGTCGGCGCACTTCGTCGGCAATTCCATGGGTGCGATCAACCTGCTCGTCGACGCGACCTCGACCGCTCCGAAGCTTCCGATGCGCAGCTTGGTGGCGATCTGCGGTGGCGGCGAGATCCAGCGCAACGAGCACATGCAGGCGCTCTACGACTACGACGCCACGCTTCCCGGGATGCGCGCCATCGTCTCGGCACTGTTCCACGCCGAGTCGTTCCCCGCCGACGAAGCCTATGTGCGCAGGCGGTACGAATCGAGCATCGCTCCCGGCGCGTGGGAGGCCCTGGCGGCGGCGCGATTCCGCCGACCGGGCGCCGAGGCGCCGCCCGCTCCGTCGAGCAAGCGCCCGTATGAGCGCATCCGCGTTCCGGTCCTCGTCGTCGAAGGCGCGCGCGACAAGTTGCTGCCCGCCGGGTGGTCGGCGCACATCGCCGAGCAGATCCCGGCTGGGCGCGCCGTCGTCGTACCGGACGCGGGGCACTGCCCGCAAATCGAGCAGCCGGAGGTCGTCAACGACCTGCTGTCGGCCTTCCTGCGCGAGCAGGCCGGCCCGGCCGGGGAGCCGAACGGCGCACGCCCGGGTCTGCTGACCCCAGCCGCGGGTACGGCTGCGGCCGGACCGAAACGAAAGGAATGAACCCATGACCGACGAATTGGCGGGCAAAGTCGCCATCGTCACCGGCGGCGCGTCGGGAATCGGCAGCGCGACGGTGGCGCGGTTCGTCGCCGAAGGCGCACGCGTCGTCGTCGCCGACGTGGATCTCGAGCGCGGCGCGGCCTCGGTGGCCGGATACGGCGCGGCCGCGGTGTTCCAGCAGACCGACGTCGCCGACCCGGAGCAGGTCGAGCGGCTCGTCGACACCGCAGTGCGGACCTTCGGCGGGCTGCACGTGATGTGCAACAACGCGGGCATCTCGGGCACGATGCACAAGAGCCTGCTGCACGACGATCTCGGCGATTTCCACCGCGTCCTCGGCGTGAACCTGCTCGGCGTCATGGCGGGCACCCGCTTCGCGGCCCGGCACATGGCCGACAACGGCGGCGGATCGATCGTCAACGTGTCCTCGGTCGGCGGCATCCAGGCGGGCGGGGGAGTGCAGAGCTACCGTGCGTCCAAGGCGGCGGTCGTGCATTTCACGAAATCGGCGGCGATCGAACTGGCACAGTTCGGCATTCGCGTCAACTGCATCGCGCCCGGCAACATACCGACCTCGCTGCTCGCCTCCGCGGCCACGACGATGTCCGCGGAACTCGGCGAGCGGTTCACCAAGGCGATGCGCGAGTCCATGGAGGCCGACCGGCCGTTGCGGCGGGAGGGCACACCCGAGGACGTCGCGGAGGCAGCCGTCTATTTCGGCGGTGACCGATCCCAGTACGTCACCGGAACCGTGTTGCCGGTGGACGGCGGCACGGTCGCCGGCAAACCCCTGAGACCGCGCAAGAAACCGGCGGAGCAATCGCTGGCGGCGGGGCCGCGATGACTCGCCGCACCGGAGTTCTCGTCGTCGGGGCCTCGGCCGCGGGCCTGGCCGTCGTGGAAGCGCTGCGCCGAGAAGGATATCGGGACCGCATCACCCTGCTCGGCGGTGAGCCGCACCTGCCCTACGACCGTCCGCCGCTGTCCAAGCAGATCCTCTCCGGCGCCTGGCGGCCCGAGCGGACGCTGTTGCGCGCACCGCGCATGCTGGCCGGACTGGACGCCGATCTCGTGCTCGGCTGTCGTGCCACCGCCCTCGACGTCACCACCCGCACCGTCCACACGACGACCGGCGCCGTGACGGCGGACCACATCGTGCTCGCCACCGGGGCCGCGCCGAGGATGCTGCCCGCACCGCCCGGATTGCGCGGGGTCCATGTGCTGCGCACGCTGGACGACGCCCTCGGGCTGCGCGACGACCTGTCGGCCCGTGCACGCGTGGTCGTGGTGGGCGAGGGTGTGCTCGGCGCGGAGATCGCCGCCACCGCAAGGCAAACCGGTCACGACGTCACGATGACGGGTCCGCAGCGCGCCCCGATGGCGGCTCAGCTCGGCGGTTTCGCCGCCGGGCTGCTCGCCGACCTGCACACCGGCAACGGAGTGCGCCTGCGGCTCGGCGTCGGCGTCTCCGGCCTCAGCGACCGCGGCGGCGCGGTCACCGGAGTGGTCCTGGAGAATTCCGAGACCCTGCCCGCGGATCTGGTGGTGGTCGCGATCG
This sequence comes from Nocardia abscessus NBRC 100374, assembly GCF_000308455.1. Lineage (GTDB taxonomy): Bacteria > Actinomycetota > Actinomycetes > Mycobacteriales > Mycobacteriaceae > Nocardia > Nocardia abscessus. Next base: position 33,643 of record NZ_BAFP01000262.1, read on the forward strand.
GGGCGGTGCCCGCCACCGACTGGCTCGTCGGCAGCGGGCTCTCGCTGGCCGACGGCATCGTCTGCGACGAGCGCTGCCGCGCCGCCGAGGGCGTCTACGCGGCCGGCGACGTCGCCCGCTGGCATCATCCGGCCCTGGGGACGACGCTCCGCCTGGAGAACCGCACGAACGCGACCGAACAGGCGGGCGTGGTGGCGGCCAATATCCTCGGCGCCGAGCGGGCGTATCAACCGATTCCGTACTTCTGGACCGACCAATTCACCACCAAGATCCAGGTGTACGGGTCCATCACGGCCGACGCGCAGGTCACCGTCGTCGACGGAGACCCGGCCGACGGCCGGTTCGTCGCGCGGTTCGAGCGAGGCGGAGCCGTCACCGCGGTGCTGGGCTGGAACATGCCCAAGCAGGCCAGGATCCAGCGGCAGCAGTTGGCGCAGGCGCACGCGCTGCTCGCCTCGCCCCCTACCCCAGCTCACTCCCCGTAGGAAGAAGGTCCCGATGAAAGTGACTGTCGATCAAGTCAAATGCGTCGCGGCCGGGCATTGCGTCATGCACGCGGCCGATGTGTTCGACCAGCGAGACGAGGACGGCATCGTCGTCCTGCTCGATGAGAACCCGCCGGACGAACTCGCCGAGGACGTGCGCCAGGCCGCGGCCGTCTGCCCGGCCATGGCCATCCACATCGAGGAATGAACCGGCAGCCTGCGGTCCGCCCGCAGCCGATCACCCAGGAGTGCACAGTGTCCGAAGCACTGACCGAAACGACCGCCTCAGCCATGGAGGTTCCCGACTATCCCATGCCCCGCTCGACCGGGTGCCCGTTCGCGCCGCCGCCCGAGGCGTTGCGGCTCGGCAAGACCAAGCCGCTCAACCGCGTCCGGATCTGGGACGGCAGCACACCGTGGCTGGTCACCGGATACGCCGAGTTCAAGACCCTGATGTCGGATCCGAGGGTCAGCGTGGACGATCATCGGCCCGGCTTCCCGCACTGGAACGAGGGGATGGCGGCGATCGTGGACAGCAGGCCGAAGTCGCTGTTCACCACCGACGGTGAGGAGCACAGCCGGTACCGGCGGATGCTGACCAAGCCGTTCACCTTCAAGCGGGTGGAGGCGCTGCGGCCGGTCATCCAGCAGATCACCGACGAGCACATCGACCGGCTGCTGGCCGGCCCGCAACCCGGCGATCTCGTCGAGGCGCTGGCCCTGCCGGTGCCGACGCTGATGATCAGCGAGATGCTCGGCGTGCCGTACGAGGACCACGAGTTCTTCCAGAAGCACGCCACCGTCAACGTCGATCGGTACGCGACCAAGGAGCAGGCCGCGGAGGGGCGCTCCGGGCTGGCGCGGTACCTGGTCGAACTGGTCAAGAAGAAGCTGGAAAGCCCCGCCGAGGACGTGGTGTCGGATATCGCCGAGCGGGTCCGCGCCGGCGAGATCGACATGAAGGAGGCCGCGCAGTTGGGCACCGGCCTGCTGATCGCCGGGCACGAGACGAGCGCCAACATGATCTCGCTCGGAGCCCTGGCCCTGATGCGCAATCCCGATCAGTTCGCCCTGCTGCGCGATAGCGACGATCCGAAGATCGTGGTCAACGCGGTCGAGGAACTGTTGCGCTACCTGAGCATCATCCAGAACGGCCAGCGGCGCGTCGCGATCGAGGACATCGAGATCGCGGGCGAGACCGTCCGAGCGGGTGACGGCCTGATCTTCGACCTCGCTCCGGCAAACTGGGACGAGAAGGCATGGGAGCAGCCGGCCCAGCTCGATCTGCGCAGGCCCGCCGCCCAGCATCTCGGGTTCGGATTCGGCCCGCATCAGTGTGTCGGGCAGCAGCTGGCCAGGGCTGAACTGCAGATCGTCTTCCGGACGCTGGTGCGGCGAATTCCCACGCTGCGCTTGGCTATTCCGTTCGAGGAAGTCCAGTTCAAGCACGACCGGCTCGCTTACGGGGTGTACGAGCTGCCGGTGAGCTGGTAGGCCACACGCCGAACCGCTCCGGTTCTGCCCATCCCGGTACTGGGACCAGCGACCGCCGGGCAGCTCGCCGATATTCGGCGGCTGCCCGGCGGTGGCGCGTTCAAGGGTGTGTCCGGGGCTGCCCCCTCGGTCGAGCCCCGTCGGGCGGTGAATGGGACTCGGCCCTGGCGAAAGATCTGACACCAGCCGGATTCATATCCCAGTAATCGTGTTACTCTACGGTAGTTCCATAGCTGTGACATGTCTCATGTCGAATTGCTATTGAGGTCGAGGACACTTCGGCGACGGTGCCGGGTGGAGTTCATGGAGAGTTATCGATGCAGCGACAGCAGGTGCGGTCTCGGTCGGGGTGGCGGCGGTGGGCCGTTGCGGTGGCGGCGGCGGTGGCCGTAGCTTGTGCTACCGCGGTAGCGGTGGATACCCGGGAGGCGGCCGCGGCCCCGGTGAACGATTTCTATCTTCCGCCTTCGCAGATTCCGGTGGAGCCGGGTGCGATTGTGAAGACCGCGCCGATGGCGTTGTTCGCGACGGTGCCTACGGATAGGGGGTGGCCGGGTAAGGCGCAGCATGTCATGTACACCAGCCGGTTGCAGGACGGGTCGCCGGTGGCGGTGTCGGGAACGTTCATCGACGCGACCGGTCCGTGGCAGGGGCCGGGTCCGCGTCCGACGGTGGTGATCGCTCCGGGCACC
>NZ_BAFP01000261.1 GCF_000308455.1 Nocardia abscessus NBRC 100374
AACACCTGATACAGACGCTGGACATCGCTCGCGGTGTAGAGCCGGTGGCCGGTGCTGGTCCGCTCCGCAGGGTGTACCAACCCGATACGATCGTAGTGGTGCAGCGTCCGCACCGTCAGTCCGGCCTCGGCCGCGAGTTCTCCGACCTTCCAAACACGCTCGGTTCCGGGCTGTTCCATCCGTTAATCTCACTTCCACCGACGCACTTTGCACCGGTGTCGCCGACGGTAGAACCTGACCTTACGTCAGGTGCAAGCCGAAACACGCCCGCCGAATCCAGCAGTCACGCCGTGCCGCCACATCCTCAATCGACACATGCCCCACTCCCGAACCGGTCTTGGCGTGGAGGTCGAGCGAGACCGCGACGCCAGATCTCGCCGATACGACATTCCGCCCGCTCGGACCGCCGCCGAGATTCGCCGAGTAGGCAGCCCGGTGCAGCCTGGTGACCCCGCGCGCGGCCCTGCTGGAGAGTGCCCGCCCTTACGGCCGCGACGGGCGGCGGCGTCCAAGCCATCGAGGTCGGTGCTGCCACCGCGTCCCCGAATACCCCGCTCGCCTGCGCCGTGAGCTGGTCTTCGACCGGACGCCGGGCGCTGAGCCGGGCAGACGGTCAGTGCCGGAAATCCCGCGACACCGGTGGGCGTGTCTGCTGGAGTGCGGGGAGGCGGACTGCGAGCATGAGCCCCCATGTCCGGTGTGAAGAAGGAACCAGCCCGCCGCCGCGCCGGCCGATCTGGTGGTGACGTGGCCTGGGGCTCACCGCGCGGCGAGGTGGCGTGGGTCGCGGCGATGCGCGCGCACATCTGGCATCGCCGATACCCGCCGTCCTCGGTGCTGCAGGCGCTGGGCACACCCTGCGGTCACCCGGTACCCGCAGCGGACATGCGGGTGTTCGCCGGGCTGGACGTCATGATGCGAGTACGCGGCTGGAGTTTTCTCGGGGAATGCTCCGGTCCGGAAGTCCTCACCTGGATCTACGGACCGTCCGACGCCGGCGAGAGCTGTCTCGACCGCGGCGTGGAACCGGTCACGACGATCGCGGCCACCCTCGACCGCTCGCTACCGACCGACACCGTGCACGACTGCGAAGTCGAAGTCCTCCTCGTCGGCACCCCCTACAGCCAAGCCCGCCTCACCGGCCTGACCGGCCTCACACCACACCTCGAACTCATCGAGGCCCACCGCCCCGGCGACCCCATCACCCTCCCGTTCCCCCTCGGCCGCGCCCGCGTCACCGACCGCGCCGACCAACCTCCCATCAGTGCCGATCGATGATGCGGCAAGGCTGTGACGAGCGATAAAATCATGTACAGGTCGGGGAACCGCAGAAGATTCGATCTCGGAAGGAGATGAGATCGATGGGCTCCTTCGGCCTCGATCCCGGCGACGGCCTCCACGCGTTCCTCAGATGGCTCGCCGTCACATTCGGCCTCGGCTACGGCCTCAGCTGAGCGACACGCCGCATCCTCGCCACCGAGGCAGCAGCAGCGGCCGCGGTACTCCTCACCGGCGCCGGCTGCGCGTCGCCGGACACCACGAGCCCCTCCCCGACCGCGCCCAGCGGACTGGAATCCGCGCCGACCAGCCCGCTCGGCGGCACGCTGAAGGTCTGGGGTGGCCGGGAACCGACCGACCACACCCAGCTGGCCGAGTACACCGTCGCCAACCCCCGCATCCTCGCTGGACAGTCGACCTTGTCATCGCCTGCAAACAAGGCAGCCACTACGTCCCGGGAACATTCGAAGTGCTCACCAGCGCCGGTCGCCGCATCGAACAGTTCAATCGCTCCTATCCCAGCTCGGTGAGGCCGAGTTCGACCCAGGCGGGCGCGCCGCTCGGAATAGGCAGGGCCATGGAGCTGGCGCCGTCGAGTTCGAGCAGGTTAGCTGCCTGGCCTTTCGGGCGCTGTGACCGTCACGGATCAAGCGGTACGGGGTTAGCGCGGCTTCCCCGCCAGACACGCGCATGCACGGCGGTGTCGCCCGTGCCGGCCTGGCGAGGCTCTACGATTTTCGCCGTCACGTGTCCGCTCCAGGCCCATGACGGCGCATTACGGATGGGAGGCGCCCCAGGGTCTGCTCGGTGTTCCCTCACGAGCCGGGCGGGCTCTGGGGTGTATCCGCCGATCCGATCCGCGCGTCCTGTGTCCCGCCCGGCGGCAGCAGTCCGACCGGCATCCGCAAGCTGAAGGGAATCGGGGATGTGCAGTTCGAGGAAGGCTCCCTGATCCAAATGGTCGCGGGCGGGGTGTGCGTGTTCCGCATCATCGAGTTCGGTATCGACGGTGACCTGAGGTTGCCCCGGTCTTCCGGACACCGTGCTGCGCCGATGGTGGCAAGGCGGCTACGCCACAGACCGAACCGACGAGCCAGATACCTAGAGTCTCCGGCGACCGAGCACAAACCCACCGCATTTCTGGGGGACTCCATTCCCCTGATCGAGCATGACGAAGGAGTCCAGACCCCCTGGGGCCGTTCACAGTCTCGCCGACTTCATTCCTACCGGTGAGCCTGTTTGGTGTTCGCGGGTGCGGGTTGGGATGGCGTAATCGGCAGGCAGACGGCGTGGGTGATCCTGTCGCCAGAGGGATACCTGCCCTGATCAGAGGGATCTACCTGCGAAACCGTAAGGGCTGGGCGAATACGGCGCGGAGGCGTCGGCAATGCTATTTGACTGGCTTAGAGCCATTTCGCCGCCAGCTGGTCCGAGGTGCGGGGCTGGTGGGGTGGGTCAACGCCGAGACCCCCGATACTCTGTAGAGCGGTATCTCACCAACACTCTGTTCGTTGACCTCGTGAAGGAAGGGTGGATCGGTGGCACTGGAGTATCAGCGGAGAAACTCGTCCAAATCGTAGAAGTAGGGCCGAGCCCTGGGCGCGACCTTTTCGCGGCCATCGACTACAGTCCGGAGACTCCCAAGGAGTGAATACCTGGCGGGCAGGGTCGTCGACGCAGGTGCCGGCTACACGTGTGCTCAGGCTGTTGCTTACCTGGCTGCGATCACGGTCCTCGATGATCCCGTCGGTGCGGATGAGGTTGCCGCAGAGCTGGGTGATCTGCCGTTGGCGTTGGCCACAGCCGCAGCCGCGATCGCCGCCTCCGGCACCACATATCAGCGGTTCCTGCAGCGGCTCCGCAAGCAGCGGTTGCCGCAGGCAGGCGTGGCCGCGGCGGATGGACGGTGCCCAACTCGTCGACCACATCGACGCCCTAACCGGCAGTGGCTTGCCCGAACATACCGATCACGAACTGCGCGCACGGATTCTGTCGGCTCGCCGCTGGGCAGTAGCCCAGCTGACCGCCGCCGCGGATTTCACTCGCGCTATCGAACTGGGCCGCCGCACCCTCACCGACCACGAACAGCTCCTCGGCCCCGACCACCCCGACACCCTGGTCTCGCGCAACAACCTCGCCAACGCATACGGATCGGCGGGCCGACTAGCCGAGGCCATCACGCTCCACGAACAGAACCTCGCCGACCGTGAGCGAGTACGGGGCCCTGACCACCCTGACACTGCGGCCTCACGCGAAAGCCTCGCTCGGTCGCGCAATCTCCAGACGTCGATGACTGACGGCGGCGAACACCAACGACGCCGAAGCGTTGCGCCTGCTGGTCCGAGCGATCACGGCGGTACGGTCACGCCGTGTCCACGTCGACGTCGACCGGCGAAGTTTTGTCCACGACAACAGGATGTCGTCCCTCGCCGAAGCCGGTCTGCCGCGATGAATGGGTCTACATCGACTGTCGTGCTCCACCGCACGACACGGCGTCGATAGGGTCCGCGCGCATCGAGCAACAGCAGGACCGCGCGAACGACAGGGGTCCCGGCCGGGTAGACTCTGCTGCGTCGAAGTCGGTGCGTACACACGAAGATTCGCGCCCGCGATCGGTCGCTGTCGCGTGGTTCGATTCCGAACCGATCTGAGGGGGAACTCGGATGGATGTCACGATTTCAATTGCGGGGGTGTCCGATCGCGGAGACAGCCTCCGTGCCTTACGCATGTGGTTGGTGGGCGAAGATCTGCTGCGGGGGCGAGCGCGAGTAGTCACGAGCCCACCTCCGGAGGGCGCATTGGGCTCGACCGTGGAAACGCTCGCGATCGCGCTGGCGCCCGGAGGCGCGGTGACGGTGCTCGCGAGTGCGCTCATCACCTGGATTCGGCGGCAACGAGGTGACATCACTCTCAAGGTGGTCCGGCCGGACGGTGCATCGGTGGAGTTCAGCGGGGCGAACGCACGATTGGAGGACGACAACACCCGTAGGTTGATCACAGAGCTGCTACAACATGCGGATTCCAACGGTGATGTCGAGGACGTTCGGTAGGCGTGGACCGATATGGCCGATAACCGGGCAACCGCACTCGGCAGCGCGGGTTCGCGCGCGCTGGTCGTGGGTACCGGAAGGCACGGCGCGTCCTCCCGATTACCGGACGTGGTCGCCGTCGACAACACCGTGGCAGAACTCGGCCGTTGCCTGACCGAACGCTGCGGCATGTGCCGAGTCGAGGTATGCGTCGATCCTGCGGGACCGAGGGAGTTCCTGCGGGCATTGATCGAAATGTCCGCGCAGGCAAGCGATGTCTTCCTGTTCTACTACGTCGGGCACGGGCTGATAGGCCCCGGCGGCGAGCTGTATCTGGCGACAGCGGCGACCGAGGACGAAGGCATCGGATTGGCGGTCGACGCGCTGGCGTACTCCACGGTTCGCGAGGCGCTCACCGAATGCCCCGCGCGTTCGATCATCGTCGTGCTCGACTGCTGCTTCTCCGGTCGTGCCCACGGTTCATTCGGCACCGCGGTCGCCGATGCGTTCGAACTGAGCTATGTGCGGGGCAGTTTCCTGCTGAGTTCGGCGTCGGCGACCGAGCAGGCTCTGGCTCCTCCCGGTGAGCCTTTCACCGGGTTCAGTGGCGAGTTGATCCGGTTTCTCGATCACGGTGAGACGTCTGTCGGTCGTTTTCTGACAGCCGATGACGCCTATCGTCATCTGGCCAGGGCGCTGCCGAGCCGCGGATTGCCCGCGCCACACCGCAGGGCGGGCGATCGAGCCGGGGAGATCGTGCTCGCCGTCAATCCCGCCGCGCCTGCGACCGTCGTCTCTCGCCACGGGCCGCTGAAGCCCATCAACCGGGGTGGTGTGAGCGAGCCACGTTGCCCCTACCGGGGGCTCGACGCGTTCACCGCGGTGGACGCGGGCTACTTCTTCGGGCGCGACGACATGGTCGCCGCGGTCTTGCAGCGACTGGTCGATCGACAAGACGAGGGCCCGGTTGCCGTAATCGGCCGTTCCGGGTCGGGAAAGTCCTCGCTGCTGCAAGCCGGAGTGCTACCGGCGATCCACGCCGGGCGATTGAACATTCGAGGTTCTCGCAACTGGCCGCAGCTCGTCATGCGGCCAGGCACGGACCCCGTGCGCGCGTTGGCCAGTCGGTTGACGCGCCTGTGCGGGATCTCCGAGGACGAGATAGCGGCCAGGGTGCGCGCCGACGAGACGGGGTTGGCCGACATCGTCCGCGCCGCGTCGAACGCAGGCAGGCTCCGGGGCGGTCGCCTCGTACTCGTCGTCGATCAATTCGAGGAATTGTTCGTCGACGGTAACGAGGCGCAGCGACACGCATTCGTGCGAGCGATCTGCGTGGCCGGGCGTTCGGCCGATCGGACGACTGTCGCTCCGCTGATGGCGATTCTGTGTATCCGCGCGGATTTCTACAGCTACTGCACCGAATACCCGGACCTGGTGGAGGTTCTGCGTGACGCTCAAGTCCCGGTGCCACCGATGAACTCCGAGCAGCTACGCGAGGTTATCGAGAAACCCGCACGCGCAGTCGGTCTCACCCTCGAGGACGGCTTGATTCCTCGGCTGCTTCTCGACCTGCGCAGCGGCCACGACTTGACGGCCGAGTCCGGCGGGACGCTGCCGCTGCTCTCCTATGCCCTCATGATGACCTGGCATCATCGGGAGGGCGCGGCATTGACCTTGGCTGGCTACCAGGACAGCGGAGGAATCTGGGAAGCCGTCTCGCGGCAGGCCGAACAGACCTACGAGGCGCTGGCCCCGGACCGGCGACGAGCCGCGCGTCACATGTTGCTGAAAATGGTCCGCCTCGGTGAGGGAACCGAGGACACGCGGCGGCGACTTGCCCTGACGGAGCTGGCGGCCGGGTCGTCCACCGAGCAGGCGTTGGTTGCTCGCGAAGTGTTGGCCGCGTTCGTGGCGGCCCGGTTGGTGACCGTCGCCGACGGCACCGCCGAGATCACCCATGAGGGTCTGCTGCGAGTGTGGCAGCGATTGCGCGATTGGATCGCCGAGGACCGCGCCGCACTTGTCGTCGACCAGCAGTTCGGAGATGCCGCTCGCGCCTGGGACCACGCGGATCGCGATGCCACTCAGCTGTATTCGGGAAACCGGTTGGCGCGCGCCCGCGAGCGCTACGCCGAGGAGTCCTCGCGGGCCGCACTCAGTTCGCTGGAACGAGACTTTCTGGACACAAGCTCCGAGGCCGCCCGCCGTCGCGAACGGCGCCGCCGCCTGCAACTCGCGGCGGCGGTCCTGGCGGTGGTGTTGATCGTTACCGGCGGCGCGGTCGCGGTGCAGCGCACCGTGCGTGCGGCGTGGGAGCATCGGGCGGCGTTGGACAGTCAGGCGGTGCGATCGTCGCAGGAGCTGGCCGCCGCCGCGGACGCGCTGCGCATGAGCGATCCCGCTGCCGCCCTGCGACTGAGCCTGACCGCATACAATTCCGCCCGAACCCCGCAGGCGCGAAGCAGCCTCTACCGCGCCTATGTGACGCCGTATCCGACCACCGTCGTCCGGCACGCCGCCCCCTCGCTGAGCGTGGCCCACGCTGCCGACGGCCGCATCGTCGCGAGCAGCGGGCACGACCACACGGTGCGATTGTCCGATATCGGTGATCCGTTCCACCCGAAACCGACCGCAACGCTGCCCACCGACAGCGCCGTGATGCTTGTTTTCAGTCCGGACAGTCGGCTCCTCGCCGCACGCTCTCAACGGAACCTGTTCCTCTGGGACGTGCGCGATCCCTTCCACCCCGAACAGCTGGCCGCAATCCCTCTGGTCACCTCGACGGTCCACGTCGGAGACGGCGACCCCGCCATCCATCCGGCGATCGCGTTTTCCGCGGACGGCGCCGTCCTGGCAACGACCGGCACCGAGGACGGCACTGTGCAGCTGTGGGACGTCCGTGATCCGCGCCGCCCCGCACTCGATGCCGAAATATCGGCTGACACCCGCGCAATCAACGATCTGGCCTTCAGACCCGATGGTCTGCTCGCCGCCGCGGGTGCGGCCGGATCCGACGGTGGCGTTGTGCGTTTGTGGGATACCCGTCATCGGCCGACACCGATCGTGGTGGCGACCCTTCCGGTGAATTCGGCTTTTTCATTGGCGCTGAGCCGTTCTGGCCAGGAACTGGCATCGGCGGGCGGACTGGGTGACCTGCACGTCTGGGATCTCACCGATCCCGCGGCCCCGCGCGAGATAGAGTTCTCGTACCGGAACAGCCGTTCCAATTTTATGGATATCGCTTACGGCCCGGACGGGCGAGGCTTCCTCACCACCGGCTCCGACGGCACAGCGACATTCTGGACCAGATCGAAATCGGACGCCGGATACAGTGCGCAGAGTTCGCTGCGCGACCCCTCGGGAATTCTCGCGGCCGAGTTCAGTCCGGACGGCCGTCGTGTTCTGACCGCCGACGGTGACGGCACTATCGGGCTGTGGAGCGTGCCCGCATCGAGCATTCCAGGCACCGTGCAGCAAGGCCCAGACGGCACTTCTGCTTTCAACAGCGACGGAACGCTGCTGGTCACCGCGCAGCCCGACATGCGAGGCGCCCAATTGTGGCAGGTCGATGATTTGCTCCGGCCACGTCTGGTGGCAACGCTGCCCGATATTGACACCAGCGCCGCCTTCATTGCAGATGGTCGCATCCTGCTGACGCAGGTCAGCGACCGAAAAGCGGTACGCCTGTGGAACGTTTCCGACTCTCGTAATCCATCGGTGGGGGCGTCCGTACCCACTCCACATATTCCGGCCGCTCGCCGTCAGCTTCTCGCCACCGTCTCCGTCGATGACAGGCTCGAACTACGGACCGTCACCGATATTCTGCATCCGGTTCTACATGCGACCGTTGCGCTGGACAGTCCCGTGGAGCAGACCGGCGCTTTCGAAGGGTTGTGGTTTCTCGAGGACGGTTTGTTGGGAGTGTCCTACGAAAACGAGTTGCATCTGTGGGACGTACGCGACCCCGCGCACCCTGTTCGCCGCGGCACGATCGCATCCGCCAATCCCACATACGGGTACTTTCCTTCTCGCCACCTGCTCATGGCCGATCCGACCTACGTACCGGATGTCACCTATCTGTGGGATCTCACCGATCCGGATCACCCGGTGTCGATCACCGAAAAGCCGAGCGGTCGATTGAATTGGATAAACGCCTCGACTGCCACCGTGGACGAGATCGGCGACGGGTTCGTCGTCGGTATCGACAACAGCAGCAAGCTGATAAAGGTATGGGATCTGACCGACCCCGCCGCACCGGCTACCGTCGGCAATACCGCCCCCGGTAGTTCGCCGAGGAACTTGACGGCGAGCCCGAAGAGAAATGTCCTGGTCGGCACAGGTTCGGGCGGTGGCGCGCAAATATGGAAGATAAGCGGATCCGAGCGACCGGAACTCGAAGACCTGATCACTCGCTTACCGTCGGGTTCGCAGATAGTCTTCCGCCCCGACGGCAATGCCCTCGCGACGCTTCTGCCCTCCGATACCGGCAACCTCGGGCCGTTCTATCCCGCACCGATACACCGCTCCATCATCTGGCCGCTGGACACCGAGAGCCTCTATCGGCAGCTGTGCACCGATATCGACGATGTCGAGGTCACCGACGACTGGAAGAATTACCTTCCGCGCCGATTCCACAGACCGGCCTGCACCTGAGCACTACCGTGGCGATGCCCATCCTCACCGGGGCTCAGCGGCCGGGACCGGGTTGGACTCGGGTGTCGGTTTCGGGGATCTCGATGGGTTCGTCTGGGCGCCAGGCTTGTTGGGTGCTCGGTGTGACATCGGTGACCACGTAGCTCGCGCGAGTGGTGACGGGGGCGCCGCGACGGCTGACGTAGGGCAGGACGCGGAAGTCGTTGCGTAGAGGTTCGTGGTTCAGTTCGACCCGGAGGTAGCCGCGTTGGGCGTTGAAGATTGCAGGTCGGGGATGGCGGCGAGCAGGGTGCGGCCGGTGGGGTTCATATCGGCGCCGTGGCGGCCGGTGGTGATCGAGGAGCCGATGAATTCGGTGCCGACGACGGGGACCGAGATCGGCGGCGCGCAGGTCGAGGGCGCTGTGCTGGTGGCGGTCGCCGGTGAAGACGACGAGATTGTCGATCTCGCGTGCGGCGCGGCGCCGAGGACCGCGTTGCGGTGCATCGGGAATGGTTCGGTTGGCCGCGAAACGCTCGGTACAGTCGTGCACCATGCCGCCGTCACCACAGTGCGTTTCCCCTCGCACCGTGGAGGCCTGACCATAGAGGAAAGATCGGATGGCGGAGAAGAGACGCGAGTTCGATCGGGAGTTCCGTGAGGGGCGGTGCGGATCGTGCGTGAGACCGGGCGGCCGGTCGCGCAGGTTGCCCGTGAGCTGGGGGTCAACGAGGGCACGCTGACGACCTGGGTGGCCCGGGACCGGCAGCAGCGCGACGGAGCGGCCGGTGATCGGCTCAGCGAGTCCGAACGCGTGGAGCTGGTGCGGTTGCGGCGCGAGAACGCCGAACTGGCGATGGAGCGTGATGTCCTCGAGCGACCAGTGGTCCTGTGGGTGAAGGAGGCGACCAAGTGAGCGTGGCCCGGTTCATCGCCTCCCAGCGGACCGAACACGGTGTCCCGCACACTGTTTGCTGCCGCGCCCTCAATGTCAGCGAGCCGTGGTTCTACAAGCGGAACGACCGTGAGCCCACACCGCGCCGGCGCCGCCGTGAACAGTTGATCGCGGCGATCGGCAAGGAGTTCGAGGACTCCGGCCGCACCTACGGCAGCCCGCGCATCGGGCTGGAGCTGCGGGAGAAGGGCTGGCGGGTCTCCAACAACACAATCGCCGTGATAATGCCCGGTCGGGCGCTCACCTGGAACCCGACCATGCGAGTTCCGGCTCGTGCGCGGCACGCCTCTGGACTGGCGTCGAGTTCGCCGATACCGGTAATCGCTCAGAACGCAGCACTATTCGTCAGAGACCTTGCGTCAGATAGTGGAGTTGCGGAGCGTCGCAGCACCGATGGTGGCGCGCTCGCGTCCGCCAGTTCAAGGCGCTCGAGCGATGGTGGACACTTGGGGGTTTCGACCGACGCTGAGGCCGAGTCGCTCGTGCTGGGTGACGCGATGGTTTATTGCAACATCGCAGTTACTTGTCGCCGGCGTAGGTGGGCACGTCGTGGCCGGCACCTTCGACTTCGAGCAACACCGACACCTTCGACCAATGCGGACCCGTTCGTCTCATCCTCGGGCCCGAGGTCGCCGGCGGGCGAGATCACGTATTCCACTGCCGCGAATCGCTGACTACAACCGCCGACCGGACCTACGCCGTGAGGAACGCGGCCCACAGCAAAGTGGTGATCACGAGCAGGACCGGTGTCGTGATCCGGGCGACCCGCACCCGATGACGGGCGGGAAAGGCGAAGGCAACGGCCACCGCGGTGACGAGCGCGGCGGGCACCGACAGCACGGTACCCGCGATCAGACCGTATCCGTGGGGGTCGAATGCGGGGTCGGTCACGAGACGAAATGCGACCACGAGATAGATGCAGCGCAACCAGAGCAACCCGGCGCCAGCGGCCACTGCACCGGCCACCAGGGTGACCACCCGCCGGAGAGCGGCCGGTCGCGAGGGGCGGTGCGTGCTCACCGGATTCGCTCCGCGATCACCCCGGCGATCTCGATTGCCGGACCGCACACATCCTGGCCGATGGCGGGCGCTGCGGGGACGAACTCCACCTGGAAGAGTCCGCCGGAGGCGACCTGCACCCAGATCATGCAGTTGCGGTGGCCGCTTTGACTGCGGCGGTCGACCAGAAACGCGGACCGTCCCGCGATGTGCAGGGTCCGGAAGTTCTCTTTGTCGTTTTTCGTGTCTTCGACAGTCCCGTACCGGTGCCACGGGTTGGGGGCGAAAATCATCCTGACGCCCTCGGGTTCCGCAGCGGGTGTGCTCCAGCGGCAATAGCTGGGTGTGGAGTCCAGTGCCGGTATTCCCGGGCCTGTGAGTCGGAAGCGGGTGAGATCGCCGGGCCCGAGCACCGTGCATGGATGGTTGACAAGCTCGGCCAACCTCCACGGAGGGGTCGTGGGCGGTGACGTATCGGTGCTGAGCACCGTCGGCCGCGGTGCGGTCGTCGCGGTTCCGGAGATCTCGCAGGCGGCCGCGGTGACGAGTGCCGACCCCAGCACTACAGCACAGAGCCTGCGGACCCGGCTACGGACATTTTTCTGCATCGCTACCCCTCCCTACGACAATCACAACACAGGCCGCGGGATCGCGCAGCCGCCACCCGTAGGGTCTCGCAAGTCATGGTGCCAAAGGGTCCTGGCAGTACCCGTCGGCGGATGTACAGGTCGTGCAAAGCGCGGACGTGTCCGCGGTGGTCAACCACCGGCTGGCCGCAGCCGCCGATCCGGACTTCGAGCCGGTGGACGTGCTGCACGAGGTGAAAGCGCCCACGCTGGTCATCGAGGGCAGTCCCGCGCGCGGCGCACGCTCGTTTCGACCGGAGTAAGTCGGTTCGCTCCCGGCGCAGCACGCCAGGTCCCGCGCCTACGCCGGGAGGAAGTCTCCCGCGACCAGGTCGTCCAGTTGCTCCATAGTGCGTGGGCCGATGATGGCCGAGGTGACTGCTGGGTGGGTGATGGCGTAAGCCAGTGCGAGGTGGGTCAGTGGCAGCCCTGCTTGCCCACGACCGGTATGAGCGCCTCCACGGCGTCGAGCTTGCGTTCGTCGGTCATGTGCTGCGGGACCCATCGCAGAGCGGCGGCCGATGCGGTCTCTCCGCCGTGCTTGTGGAAGCGGTCGGTGAGTAGGCCCATCGACAACGGGCTCCGCACCAGGGTTCCCAGCCCCAATGGGTTCGGGTCGATATCGGTGGCATGCGAGGGCGGGCGACTGGCGTCAGCACTGAAAAAGCGTTTGGTGCAACACGTTTCACTTTAGGAGAACGTTGATCTCATTCATGCGATACCGTATTCTGGGCCTGGGCATGAGGGGCGCTCGGCCCGAATCAAACGCTTTGGTCGGTCGATATGCGACTGGGGATAGCCAAACGACGCTGGGGGACCCTGCCAAGTTACGAGAAGTCACGTGCACTGACGACGGACTCGCTCTCCGGGGTCGGTCGTGGAACAGATAGCCGCCGAATCACAACGGGAAGCAGCCGGTACCAACCGGTTTCAATGTCCTGGCCCGCTGCCCCGCGCACCGCAGAGCTGTACGCGAAACGCGGGCACTCGGATCCACTCGGCCGGAGTCATCGACGACACCGGATGCGCAATCGCTGCTTCACAGCGAATTTGCTTGACTTAAGGAGTCTCATCGTGAAGGCCGACCACGCTCAGCAGGATCATTCTCAGCGGCAACGATCGCGGTTCGCGCCGACAGCGCGCTGGTTACGCGATCTGATCATCGACCGCAATGCACACGCCCGCCCGAATATGCTGTTCGCGGGACAATCCGTCAGCGAGGAGGCGGCACACCTGGCCTACGCGCTCAGCCTGGTGCACACCGCGGAGGCCGAGGCCGGCGAATGTGTGTCTTTCCTGGCGAATTCCACCGAAGAGGGAATCTCCGCGGCGGTCAAACTCGCGCGCCACACTGCCGCCCGCAACGACCGTTCGGGACAAGTCCTGGTCATCGATCCGGAACAGTCACTGGCCCAGTACTTCGACCCGGCCCGCGACGGGTTAACCGATGCCCTCGTGCCCGGGGTGCGGTCGTCCGATTCAGTCGCAGCCGCGTACGACGTGCTCGCTACGGAGTCGTGGGCTGGGGTGCTGATCGTTCTTTCCCCCGAATTCGACGGGCTGTCAAAAGAAGCGGCGGACCTGCTGCACACGGCATCCGCCGACGGCGCGATGCGCATAGTCTGCGACCGTCGGCCGATCCCGGTCGCGACCAGTGATCGCCGGCTGCCTGCGGCCGCGATCGATGCCGATATCTGGGTCTACGGTGAAAACCTCACCGACGACCAGGTCCCGTTCGGTTGCTCGGTGATGACGCGGCAGGCGTACACGGTGTGGAACAACCCCGTCGATTGCCTCGCACACAGTTCGACCTTCGGTGGCAACGGTGTCGCGGTTGCGGCTGCCCTGCATGTGCTGCGGGAACGCGGCTATCTCGACAATCGTGCTGAGCGGGCGCTCGCCGACATCACCGCCAGCCGACGCGTCCGCAACGACGCGTTCGCCCGGTACGTAAGCCCGCCGGCGGCGGGCTTACTCGAGGCATTCGGACTCGACTTCGATATCAAACAGGCCCGCGGCTCGGAACTGACCATGCGCGACGGCCACACCCTGCTCGATTGCGCTGGTGGCGCTGGTGCGAACCTGCGCGGGCACAATCCGCCGGAGGTGCGTGCGACCGTCGCGGCACACGACCCCACGCACGACTACTTCGCGGACCTCGAGAAGTATCTGACCTCACTGACCGGATTCGATCGCGCCTTCCCCGCAGTCAGTGGTGCCACCTGCGTCGAGACCGCGCTCACGTTGGCCAGGCTGGCCTGCCCCGATCGAAAGACGATCGTGACCTTCCGCGGCAATTACTCCGGCAAAACCCTTGGCTCACTGAGCATGAGCAAACACGGACCGCAACGATCGGCCACGATCCCGGAAGCGTTCCGGCCCTATTATTCGAATCTCGTCTACATCGACCCACTGAATCCGAATGCCAGGGGTGACCTCGAGCGTGCGCTCGACAGCAACGACGTCGGCCTGGTCTGGTTCGAGCTCATCCAGGGGATGTCGTGCCGGGCGATCTCGCCGGATCTCGTCGAGGTGGTCGCCGAGCGCAAAAAGACCGACGGCTTTCTGGTCGGCGTCGACGAAGTACTCACCGGTGGCTGGCGCACTGGTGAGGGCTTCCTGGCTCATCCCGCGGCGATCGCTTCGGCCGACTTCACCACTCTGGCGAAACCGTTGTCGGACATGACTTTCCCCATGGCGGTCATGCTGTGCCGCGCCGCCGTCGCTGACCGCGCCACTGAGTACGATTCCACCCTGGTCGAGCGACTGCAGTACGGGTATCGAAACGGCCTGGGCGCGCACTTGGCGCTCGACGCGCTGCGCGCGGTGAATACCGATGAGCAACACGCTCGGCGCCGGCACGAACAGCAGGCGCTGCGTTCCGGCCTGGAACGACTCGCTGAGTCGTCGGCGCTGTTCGAAGGGGTGACCGGGCAGGGCAGCCACCTGCGGCTGGTGATGAATCGGCGCTGGTTCCCGCAGCGCTCGAACTCGATGGTCACACTGGCGGTCGAGGGCTCGCTGATGGACATCATGGCCAGTCGGTGCGGTGTGGTGGTCGCAGACCAGCGGTTCTTCCCGCCGCTGTTCGGTCGGCCGGGCACGATGCAGGAGGCAGTGGATCGCCTGACGGTCGGGCTGGCCAATGTAACTCCTGCCCATGTCTACGCCAACCTCGTCTCCCGGATCGGAGCCCATGGGCTTCGCCGGACACGGCGAACGATCCGCTGGTACCGGATCGGAGGCCGTCTCCATGGCAGGCTCCAGAGCCTGACGAGGTCTGCCCGCGGCATCGGTACGACCACAGTCCCGGCCTGACCGTACCTACTTCGGCCCCCACCGAGTGCAGACGAGACACGGAAGCGTAGGTCCGCGATGACTACCCGAGGTCGAAACGACACAGATACGCGTACCCGAAGCCGGTGGCGCCGGTTGCCGGGGGGAGCCCTTCTCAGCGATCTCGCACGCCGATCCGCCGGACACGGGCGGATCGTCGTCGCGTGTTGGGCGGTCCTGCTGGCGGCGGTCGTCGGCTTGGCACTGTTCCTGGGTGGGCGGGCTGACGATACCTACAGCGTGCCCGGTTCCGACTCCGGGGTCGCTCAGGACGTGCTGGCGCGGGCGTTCCCGGCCATGTCCGGGACGTCGGCCACCGTCGTCTTCGCAACGCCCGACACCGGCCAGAACATTCTGGACCATGCGGCGTCCCTCGCGGAGGTTCGTGCGGCGATCACACGCCTGCCACACGTCGGAGCCGTCGACGATCCGCTGGCCAACGTGTCCGCCAATAGTCGCGCGGCGTACGCGACCGTGAGCTACGACGCCAATGAGAACGTGCTGACCGAGGACGCCGTCGACGCACTGCGGCAGGCCGCGGCCCCGGCCCGCGCACAAGGACTCGACGTGGAGTTCGGCGGCCCGCTGGTCGCCAATACCGCCTCCCGGGGTTCGATATGGGCCGAACTCATCGGCATCGCAGTGGCTTTCGTAGTCTTGCTGTTGTCGTTCGGCTCGCTGGCGGCGACGGTGATCTGCCTGGCCACCACCGGCGCCGCGGTGGGGATCGGGTTGGCAGCGCTGGAACTGCTGAGCCGAGTCACCACGGTGTCGTCCTCGGCGACCTCGATCGCCTCGATGATCGGTATCGGGGTGGCCATCGACTATTCACTGCTGGTGGTCAGCCGATACCGCGGCTACGTGGCGGATGGCAGGACAGGATCCGATGCCATCGCGGCCTCGGCGGCCACCGCCGGGAGGGCGGCCGTGATCGCCGGCTCATCGGTGGTCCTCGCCCTGCTCGGCCTGCTGACAGTAGGTATTCCGACAGTCTCGGCGATGGCCTACGCCACCGCGATCATGGTTGCGGTGGTGCTCGCGGCGACCTCGACCCTGCTTCCGGCATTGCTGGCGTTGTCCGGACGCCGGGCCCATTCGGTGATACCGGCGCTGGCCCGCATGGCGCTGGGCAGCAAGGCCGTTGAGCGGCGGTGGCGGCGGTGGATCGGGCGCGCTGTGCGTTATCGCTGGGGATACCTGTTGGCCAGCCTCGGAGCGCTGGCGCTGTTGGCTTTCCCGGTCGCGCACATGACACTGGGGCAGTTGGACGCTGGTGTCGATCCGCCGTCGACGACCCAGCGTCGCGCACACGACCTGATCGCCGACAACTTCTCCCCCGGTACGAACAGTCCCCTCGTTGTCGTGCTGCAGGGCGCGCCCGACACGGTGTCCGCGGTGGCGGACAGGGTGCGCGACCGGCTCGCCGCCGATCCCGACGTCGCCGCCGTCACGCCGGCGGTGACCAACCTGGATGTGGCGGTGCTGACCGTGATTCCGCGCGAGGCCCAACACTCCGCGGAAACGACCGCCCTGGTCGATCATATCCGCGCGTTGCCGAGCACGGATATGATCCCTGGCACCGCCATCCATGTCACCGGCATGGCGGCAGCCGATGCCGATCTGGCTGCGAAGATCGAATCGCGCATACCCGCCTTCCTCGCGGTGGTGCTCGGGTTGTCGATTATTGTGCTCACCTTCGCGTTTCGAGCTCCGCTGGTCGCGCTCAATGCGGCCGCGCTCAATGTGGTGTCCGTCGTCGCGGCTCTCGGCGTGGTGGTCGCGGTCTTTCAATTCGGTTGGGGAAGCTCACTTCTCGGTGTCGATACGCACTGGTCCATTCCTGCGTACATGCCGTTGCTGATATTCGCGTTCATCTTCGGATTATCGATGGACTACGAGGTGTTCATCCTGTCGCGGGTCCGCGAGGAGTACATGCGCCACGATATCCGCGACCGTGCGGCGAATGAGGAGGCGACGATCACCGGAATCGCGGCCTCCGCACAGGTGATCGCGCCAGCAGCGCTCGTGATGATCGCCGTATTCATCGGATTCGCCCTCGATCCGGATGGCAATATCAAGATGCTCGGTGTCGGACTGGCTACCGCGATCGCCCTCGACGCCAGCATTATCAGACTCGCGCTCATCCCCGCGGTTATGGCGTTGCTCGGCCACTACAACTGGTGGCCCGGAGACCGTCGCGCCCCCGATCGCCGCAGTGCCACTGTGATTCGAGCATCGAGCACGGCCGAGCACGGCCGCGAAGACACGTGAAGCCGGCTAGGCCGCCGACCGGCTGGCGGCGCGGCACCCGGAACGTGCCGCGGATTATCCTCGTCCTCGTCCTCATCGGCACCGTGGCCGCCGCCGAAACCTACTACCGCCACCGGATCGCGGACTGCATCGCCACGCAGGTGGAGCAGGATCTGGGGTCCAAGGTATCGGTGAGCCTTGGGCCGAAACCGTTGCTGCTCACCGCGATCGACCATCATGTCCAGTACGTCGATCTCGACAGTGACGATGCCACATTCGGGCCCGCCGTCGACATGAAGGTGCACGCGCGGCTCAACGACATCTCGCTGATCGACAACGGTCGCGGCGGCGCGGACATCGGCAGCAGCAGCGCCGAGGCCACCTGGAGCAACGAGGGCATCGCGCAGACCATGAAGGGGTTGATCTCGCGGGTTCGGTCCGATTCGAGTACCGGCGTGCTGGATTTCGAGGTGTTCGGCGGCATTGCCGATCTGCAGGTGAAGCCGCAGATCGTCGGCGACCACATCGAGGTGATCACGCAGTCCGCCCAGTTGTTCGGCCTCGGCCTTCCCACCGATCTGGTCGACGGCATCGTGGATCTTATGACCGAAAGCCTGCAGAATGATCCGCTGAACCTGAAGCCTACCGAGGTGAGGGTCACCGACAACAGCATCGAGATCAGAATGGCCGGTGGGCCCACCAAGCTGGAACTCCAGCAGAACACCGAGGCCTACACCTGCTGATCGCCGGGCGGCGGATTACTCCGGGAAGTCCGTCGGCACCTCGCTTGACCGGGACAACCCGAGTCGAGTGGCCTCGGGCACTATCCGGAGGCCACCAAAGCTTTTGTTGCCTTTGGTTTTCGGCACGCGCGTCGGAGTTGTCGACGTCGAGTAGCGCCCGCCGATAGGCACCGAAGGCATGCTGATTGAAGGAGGTTCCCTAGACAGTGTCTCGAACAAGGTGTCGTCGTCACAGCCATCGGTCTATGGCGGCGATCTGGATGACGGCGAGGTAGCGGGTGGCGAGTTTCTCGTAGCGGGTGGCGACGGCGCGGTGTTGTTTGAGTCGGTTGAGGCCGCCTTCAATGGTGGTGCGGTGCCGGTAGATCTCACGGTCGATCGCCGGTGGTCGTCCGCCTGCACGGCCGCGGTTGCGGCGATGCGTGATGACCGCCGCGGCCGCGGCCGCCGCGTATTCCTCGGGATTCGGGTGACAGACCTGACGCAGCGCCTCGTCGAAATAGTCCGCGGTGGAGGGAAACAGGGCCGGCACATCTGCGCGCGCCACCTCCGAATGCTCAGGAACCGCGCCGACCTGGCCCACGAGGTCGGCCAGGCACGCAAACTCGATCCACACCATGTCGACGCGGTCGTGCAGATCTGGTACAAGCTCAATAGCAGAACCGACGAGGTGCTCCGAGAACGAGAGCGGCAACCACTCGCACTCGCCCCTCGCCCGCAGCCAAGTCCTCCCCCAAGCCGAGCCGAGACGGCGACGCCCATCGACAGTGCTTCGAAGGGGGCCACCCGCCCCCCGGACACGACAGCCCGTCGAGACGTTGGACTCGTGGCGCTGACCTCGGATGACTCGAGCAGCGTGGCCGCACCAAGGCATGGAGACCGCCCGCACCGGCCGGGACCTTGGGACACCGTCGACCGGACCGCACTCGAATTTCTGCTCGCCCACCTGAAGCAGTGCGACCCCACAGGCCGTCTGCGGCGCCGGTGGGGGTAGCGGTAGTCTGCGCCGAGAACAACGCACGCGCCACCAGTTCCAGTCAGGACGGTCCAACCGAGGCCCGAAGGTTTGACTCGGCGACCAAATCAGTTGCCTGATAACTGGGTTATCTGGCAACTACTCCCCGAGGCCTGGCAGATGCAGGAGAACCGCATGTCGTCAGCATTCGCTGACATAACCACGGTGAGGGCAGGTAAATTCCATCCTAGGCAGCGGCGCTAACTTGCGATCATAATAGATTGCGCTGAACGGTAGACGTTCTCGTTAAGCGTTGACCTGCAATCTGTCTCGATAGGGACCACCCTCGTTTGCGGCTGGTGACGCGCTCCGTACCCGGAAGGTGCGCCGAAGGTGGTGGCCGATCTGACATCAAGTTCACAAACCGGGGAGATACTTAATCTTGCCGGAATCGAGTGAGCAGGGAGAAAAATCCGGAATGAAGATGGCACTTCGAGCAACGTGCGCCGCCGCTGCGGTCGTTGGCGCGATAATCGGATCGGCACCATCAGTGGTCGCACAACCGCCGCCACCCACCGACCAAGGAACCCCCGAAGACGTGCAGGGTGTGCTGAATCGGCTTTCGCAGACGCAGACGCTGACCGAATCAGATCGTGCGATCTTGCTGAAATATCCCGACATTGCCGAGCAGATCGTCGATCCTGGCAAGGTGGTGCTCGGAACAGAGCAGAAGCAGCCTGCCGATCAAACCAAGGTCGGACCGGGATGCTGGACTTGGGCGCGTGATGTCAAGGGGTACACGGTCCTCGGCCAGGATGCCTACACAGTGCGCTTCCGCGCCGACTGGTGCGAGGACGAGGCAAACATCAGGGGCGTTCATTTCCGAAGCCAGGAGGTCACGTTCCTGGGTACGTTCATGAACGACAGGGGGGAAAAGGAAAACTTCGTGACACCGACGCCTTATCCGAACGTCGAGGTGAAGTTGAAGCGCGAAATCGAGAACTGCGTTCCCATCTATGGCTGCGTCAACAGTGACTATCCCTACGCGCGTTTCGATCTCCACGCTGGCCCCAACAACGAGGACTTCTTCTACACCGGTGTGCAGTAGATCGGGGGCTACTTGGCAGCTGTAGAAGACCGCCGACCCCGGACACGCCAGGTAACAACACGGACATGCCAGCTTTGCGTCGGTGAACGTCGCCACCGCGTGTTCTGCCTCCAGCCCGGCCACGACAGATTCAGCGCCCGAGACCCCAACGCCCGCAGTGCGGCGGGGGTACTCACCAGCACCGAACAGAGCTTGCATCGGCTGAACACCGATCGCCACCGGACTAACGTCCCGGATCACCGGCGACCCGATGATCACCGATCAGCTCACCCAACCGCGCGCTCACCTTGTCCAAATCCGCCCGCTACGTGGGGAACTGACCCCAAATCCTCGACCACGCTCGCCAGCTCGGTGAAGTACCGCAGTACGACGTCGACCCGTGTGCCGCTGGTGTACAGTCGCCCACTTGCGGTACCGGACGCCGCTCAACTTCCCGAGCACAACCCCAAGCCCCAAGCGGCGGAAGACGTCCGCGGTCGAGTCGAGCAAGTGTCGATAGCGGGCGAGGTCAGCGTCGGCGCATAGGATAGCCACTACCGGGTCGGACAAGATCACGGTGTCCGGAATACCGGGGCAACCTCAGGTTCGAGCAATCTTCACCCAATCCTGGTTGCCGGTCTTCTCGAGGAACCAGAGCTCGGCAAGATTGTCCGGAGTGTTGATGACAAGGAGGTCACCGGCTTCGCCGTCGATGACGCCGACCGGGTCGTTGACCTGCACCGTGGGAATCAGTCGTATTCGTGCGGTTTGGTGCGCGGTGAAGACACCTCCAGCTCCACGCTGGGTCACGGGCGCAGGGACCTACTCTCCACCACCGACGCCGACAACCCCCGGCCTGCCGGAGGAGTTGGGGACGGTTTCCCAGTGCCCACCGTCGTCCTGGTTAGGATCATCGTTCCATTGGCGTACCGACACTGTGGGGACTCGGGACATGCTTGACGGACTGTCCACGACCGCGCAAACTGGTTAGCACATTGGCATCGGAGGTGTAATGCTCTCTCCGGCAAGATCTTTCACTTCGTAGCGGCTACAGCCCCGTCAGCGCGGGGCCGGCGGTAAGACCGGTTGCACCACACCGACACGAGCCCTGTCGCATCCAGACCGCGGAAAGACAGGCGAACACCACACGTGGGGGGAGGACTTACCTGTGGGCGGCGGCGACAAACAGACTCTCCCCGGCACTCGCGATCCGGGTGCCCGTTCTCCTCGGCCTGGAGAGACGAATGTCGGCGGCCCGATGTTCTGTCAAAACGTGATCGCGTCCCTCGAAGATGGTTCAGGGCAGGTTGGGGAACGACAGGTTCGCGGGCCCGAGTGTCGGGCGAAGAAGTGGTGAGTAGTGAGGCGGAGCTGGACGACCAGAGCTCGACCGATCTGGACGTGCTCGCGGCCCATCTGGCCGGGCTCGGCGACCCACCGGTTCTCGATTGGGCAGACGCTGCGTTGCCCGACCGGTTGCGGAATACGCTCGCCACTTTTCCCGGGCGCAAGCTGGAGGGCATCGCGAGCTCGGGGCGACCGCAGATCGACCAGGGCCGTGCTGAGTTGACGCTGGCCCTCACCTGCGCCGCGCAGGCCTGGCCTGCCGACGCCATGGTGGCCACCACTGTGCAGGCTGCGACTGTGACTGTTTCTCGCCGGGGCGAGGTGACGGTCACACTCGACGGTCGGTTCGGGGGAATCGCGGTGGTGGTCACGCTGCGCACGGACAGGTCCGACGGGCTGACCGCAGCGGTGCGGTCACAGAATGCCGGCGCGTTCACGGTGGACACGCTCGTAGGGACGCTGGCCGGGAACGATGCGTGGCGCGCGGTCGAGAGCGGACTGACGGACCTCGGGCTGGAGCGCGCACTCGGACAGGTCACAGGTTTCGATTATCGCCTCGGGAAGGACCTGTCGGCCGAACCGATCGGCTATGTGGTGACGTCCGTGGCGGTGGCCACCGCATTCACGTTGCGCGATTTCGACTTGAACGTCGAATTGTGGTTGCCCGACCATTATCTCACCGGCGGCCTGCGCGAGCACAAACCGATCGGCGTCGCGCAGTTGCTGGGCTCCTTCGGCCTCCCGGTCACCCATGTGCCGACCGACCTGACCGTCGCCGAGTTGGACTTCGCCGTCGGCCTCGGCGACACCTATCGGATCACGACGACGCTCACCGGCGATTGGTCCATCGGCCACTTCACTCTGAAGGATGTGTCGGCTTCGGTCGCCTACAACACCTTCGAGAAGTTCGTGGCCCGGTTTTCGGGCACAGCGAGTCTCGGATCGGTTCCCGTCGCCATCAGCGCGGCGAAGTCCTCCGGCGCAGAGGGCGGCTGGACCTTCGAAGGTGGGATACCGGCCAACGACGAACTCACGATGGGGGCGCTGTTCGAGCACATGGGTCTGACCGGAGCGCCCAAGCCGGTCGAAACCATCGCGCTGAGCAGTCTTTGGTTTTCCTACACCACCGGCAGCGGCCGATTCGCCGCCAGTTGCCGCGGCGAACTGGAGATCGCCGACGGCATCACGGCATCGGTCGGCATCGCCATCACTCGCGACGAGACCGGTACGCGGTATGAGGGAACGCTGTCGGTGGGCGAGCTGGAGTTGGACCTCTTTTTCGATGCCGAGCGGGGCATGGACGCCTTTGTCGCCACTTATCGCAATGCCGACGGCGGCGCAGTCGCGTTGCGGGAGTGGGTAGCCGCCGTATCCACCGATCTGGCGGCGGATATTCCCGAGAGCTTGCGGGTCGGGTTGACCGATGCCAAGTTCGTGCGGGTGAAACCGGCCGCCGGGCCTGCGGTGTTCGCGGTAGGTTGCGATCTGTCGGCCTGTATCGATCTCGGCCAGCTGCCACTGATCGGTGGGTTCCTGTCCGAGGTGGGCGCTCTCGGTGTGGACAACCTCCAGATCCTCTACAGCACCGCGGCTATCGATGCCACGACCAGCGCGGCGCTCGACGCCCTGCTCGCTCGCGCCAAGGTGGTGCCGCTGCCGAGCGCGGGCCTGACCAAGGGCCTCGCCGTGCAGGCGGTGCTGCGGATCGGTGCGAACCCGACACCGGTGGCGCTGGGCTTACCCGCCGCATCGTCCCAACGCTCGCCCTCCGGTACACCCTCGTCCGATGCACCGGCGCCCGATATGTCCACCGACCCGCCCGGATCGGTTCCGGCCACCCCGAATACACCTGTACCGCAAGGAACGACGAGCGTGTGGCTACCGGTGCAGAAGCAGCTCGGCGTGCTGCACGTGAACCGCGTGGGCATGCTCTACCAGGACAATGCGCTGATGTTCGCGCTCGACGCAGCGGTCACTCTGGGGCCGCTGAAGTTGTCGTTCGACGGCCTGGCGGTCGGCTCACCGCTGGACAAGTTCGTCCCGACCTCCAGCCTGTCCGGGCTGGGCGTGGCCGTCGACACTCCATCGGTAACGATTTCCGGTGGCCTGCTGCATGTTCCGAACCCGGCCGCCGGGATCGAGTTCCAGTACGACGGCACTGCAGTCATCGCCAGCAAGTCCTTCGCTCTGGCCGCGATCGGCTCGTATGCACAGTTGATCGACGGGGATCCTTCGCTGTTCATTTTCGCTCAACTGAACGCCGAGCTGGGCGAGCCGCCGGTGGTGGTCAGCGCGCTGATGGCTGGTTTCGGGTTCAACCGCGAGCTGGTCGTTCCCACCGCGCGAGAAGTGCCGAACTTCCCGCTGCTCGCCCTCAACGGACAGGGGCAGGAACCCACCCACGTCCTCGACGTTCTGGAGGGCCGCGCCAAGGCCGCGCCGGGAACACCAGCGCGGCAATGGATTCCGCCGAGACAAGGCAGTTACTGGCTGGGCGTCGGGGCGGAGCTCACGCTGTTCGAGGTGGTGAAGACCAAACTGATGCTCGTGGCGGAGTTCGGCCACGAACTGATCTTCACCCTGCTGGGCACCGCGACGCTGCAACTTCCGCTGGCCGGCCAGTCACCGCACACTTACGTCTATGCCGAGCTGGGGCTGCAGGCGTCTCTGCGCCCGGGCCAGGGCAGCCTGACGGCGCAGTCCCAACTTTCCGACGCCTCCTATGTGCTGGTGAAAGACTGCCATCTGACCGGCGGATTCGCCGCTGCGGTGTGGTTCGGGTCCAATCCGAACGCCGGGCAGTTCGTCGTCACGCTCGGCGGCTACCACCCGAGATTCGACCGCCCGTCCTACTACCCCGTCGTGCCCCGGCTGGGTATCAGATGGGCCCCGAGCACCGCGGTGTCGGTCGCCGCCGAAGCCTATCTGGCCGTGACACCGTCGTGCGCGATGGCAGGCGCCAGGCTGGATGTCGTGTTCCACGAGGGTCCGGTCCGGGCCTGGTTCACCGCCCACGCCGATCTCCTGGTGTCCTGGCACCCGTTCAGCTTCATCGCCGAGATCGGGGTGTCCATCGGTGCGTCGGTCCGCATCGACGCGTTGTTCTTCCATGGGACGCTCAGCGTCTCGGCCGGGGCCCAGCTCACCCTGTGGGGGCCGCCGACCGGCGGTTCGGTGACCGTGCACCTGGCCGTCTTCACCGTCACCATCGGCTTCGGAGCCGATCCCGACCAAGGTCAGACCACACCGCTGGACTGGGCGCAACTCGCGGGCATGCTGCCCAAGCGCGAGGAGGTGGTCACTCTCACCCCGGTGAGCGGTCTGGATACCACGATGCCGGACACCGGCGCGGGTGAGCCCAGCAGCGGCGGGCGGCGGTGGCTGATGCGTGCCCGCGACCTGCGTTTCGTCACCGGATCCGCGATTCCCGCCAGCCAGCTGCGGATGGGCGACGAACTGGTGGAGACCGGCGCCGACATCGACGTCCGGCCGATGAATCAGACCGGCCTGGCGGGGATGCACCGGCTGAGCGTGCGGCATGAGGACCGGCCCGTCGCGGGCTGGACGGTCACCGCTCGAAGACAGAATCTGGCGGCGTCACTGTGGGGCGCCCCACCGGTGCCGTTCAACCACCGGCCCGCGGAACCCAGCGCTGACACCGTCGCGGATCTGCTGGTCGGTTGCGCGGTGCAGGCGCCCCGGCCGGTGCTGGCGGACTCGCGCGGGGTCTTCCCGCTGAGCGCGTATGACGCCGAGGAGATCCCACCCGGTCTGTCGCCGTTGCCACTGCATCCCGAACCGAACGGCGACCACGTCTTCGCACCCGATCCGGCCGCCGTCCGGTTGATCGCCGACGTCGACACCGATCCGGTGCGAAGCCGACGCGATCAGGTGTTCGCGGCGCTCGCCGACGCCGGACTGTTCACCGGTTCCAGCGACGGACTGACGGAATTGGCCTCCGGCGTGGGTCACTTCTACAGCCAGGCGCCGATGATCCGGAAAGCGAGTAGCCCGACATGAGTTCGAGCCCCGCCCATCCCGCGCGCGACACCATCCCGGTCGGCGATATCGAACTGCACGACAACTACCTGCCCGGCGTGACGGCCGGCGATTACACCGTCGAGGTCACCCACGACCTGAAGGCGGGTCCGGACGGGCGGTCGATCATCACGGACGGGGCGTTGCGAACGGTGCAGCGGTTCACCATTCGCGGTCCCCAGGTGGCGATCGACACCGGCGCTGTGGTCACTACCCAGCCGCCGGACGGCGGCACCGGGCGATTCGCCGAGGTCTTGCCCCATGTGGTGCTCGGTGACCCCATGCTGCCGTGGGAACGCGACATGGACGCCGCGCCAGGCACTCCGTGGCTGGCGCTGCTGGTGTTGACCGACGACCAGCTCGTCGGTGCCACCGCCGACCCGACCCGGGCGTGCTCCGGGATCGTGCAGGATTTTCTGGCCCCTGACCCGGCGGTGCGCAAGCCGGCTCTGGTGCTGGAGTCCGACATCGCGCCGGACGCGCCGTGCCGCTACATCCAGGTCACGGCGGAGGCGTTCCGGGCGGTCGTGCCCCGGCTGGACGAGGCGCGCTGGCTGGCCCACTGCCGTGGCGCCAATACTGGCGACCGACCCATTCTGGGTATCCAAGAGGACGGATTGTTCTCCGTGATCGTCGCGGGCCGTTTCCCGGCTGTGGGGCCGCCGGGGTCCGCCGACGCGGTCAAGAACATCGCGCACCTGGTCTCATTGGAAGGCCACCAGCAGATTCTGACCGAGGATCCCGACTTCGGTGGTCACACGTCGGTGGCGCTGCTGTCGTTGTGCAGTTGGACGTTCTGGTGTCAGGCCGACCGGAGGATCGACTTTCGCGAACTCGCCGAGGGGCTCGCCCACGACCCGCGCTCGGGCACACCGGCTGCGCGCGAGCAGATGTGGTTGCGGCTGCCCAACCCCTACCCGCAGACGAATACCACCGATGCGCGAGGTCAGGTGGCACGGCGGATCGACGACGGCTATGCCCCGCTGCCGTATGTGACCCGGTCCGGTGAGTGCACCTACGGCTGGTATCGCGGCCCCTGCACGCCAGTCGTGCCGGTCGTCACGCCGCAGGCGATCACCGCCACCACGGCGGACGCCCTCATCGGCTACGACCCGGTCTGGGGAAGTTTCGATCTGTCGCTCGCGACCGCGTTCGAGACCGGCCGAGCGCTCGCCGTCGCCGATTCGGTGTTCGCCCAACAGCTGACGACTTTCAAACGTGCGGCGCGGGCGCTGGTCGACACCCTGCACCACCGGGAGATCAGTGCCCACCTCCCGGACGCGGGTGACAGGCACTCAGAGTTCGCGTCCGCGCGCGCGGCGTTCGGCGCAATGCTCGACGGCCAGCTGCTCGCCGTGCTGGGTGCGCCTGCGCCCGCGCCGACCCAGCCGTGGTCGCCGCCCACCCCCGATGCGCCGCCGAGCGATCCAGCACAGGCACTGGCGGAATTCCTCCGCTCCGCCGAGACCCGGGCCGCGCTGGACCAAGCGCTGCGCGAGGCCCCGCTCGCCGACGAACTCGCCCCAATCGTGGCCTGGCTTGCACAACGGCTACTGCTGCAAGGCATTCCGTTCACCCACCTGGTTCCCGATGAACGGATGCTGCCGCCGGAGTCGTTACGCTTTTTCCACATCGATCACACGTGGCTGGACGCGCTGGTCTCGGGGGCGTTGAGCGTCGGTGCGCAGTCGAGCCGTGACACCGTCCAGGACCAGATCATCGGCGCCGCGGTCCGTGCTGCGGCAGCCACGCAGGCCACCACCCATCGCGACACGCTGCGAGCCGCCGCCCCGCGTACCTCCACCGACGAAGAAACAGCGACGGCACAACAGATCTCGGGCTTGCTGCTGCGATCGGCGATCGTGTCCAGATGGCCGAATCTCGCAGTGCGAGGCTACGATCCGGCGGGCGGGCTGCTGCGGATTCTGCGGCTGGACCATCTGTCACCGACCGTGCTGCTGTGCCTGTTCGACGGGATCCCACACACGGTCGAGCTGGCCGAACCGCAGGAAGGGTTCCGGTTCGGCGTCGACGACGACGGCCTCATCCCGCTGCGCAACCTGCGGCCGCGCGACTCTTCGCACGGCCTGGAGCTGGGGGCGCCGTTCGACCCGGAGATCACCTTCCCGGTGCTCGACCATCTGCGTGGCGACGACGGCTGCCGCGTGCTGGCGCCGGGTTCGCTGGTGGCCGCTCTCGGCCGGGCCCTCGACGCCGCGCACGGGACCCCCGTCGGCCCGATCACCCCGGCCGATCTGGCCCTGCAGATGGTCAGGGTTCCCGAGGCGATCCGCTTCACCGGCCCCGCCGATCAGACGAAAGGCCGGTGACCATGCGCCCTACCCTCGTCGTCCCGATCGACCTCGACGCCCTGGTGATCACCTCGGCCGTCTTGGGCGAGAACACCTTTCGCATCTGGCCGCGGACCTACCGAGCTCTGGAGGACTACGCCAGTCCCGAACCCGACGAAGGCGACCGGCAGATCGAGGATTCGCAATTCGCCGCCCCGGGAGTCCATCTGCACTGGACACTGCCACGCGGGCTACGTCACGGTACGCAGGACCCGCGCACCGGGCGGCTGCGGTACCCGCTGGTCCCCAACCGCTGGCTGCTCACCCGTTTCAGCGGGACCACCGACCGCCGGGTCAAGGCATGGGTGATCGAAAGCGACTGCCCGCACAGCACCTACGCCCGCCGGCAAGGCCACGACGCGGTGCACTCCAGCGACTTCCTGGTCGACCAGAACACCGTCGACGCCTGGAAGGCCAGCGCCGACCCGTACCGCAATCAGGTCAAACCACGCAAGCCGGAACCGGGCTTCTACCAGCTGCCCATCGGGCTCGCCTTTTCCGCCGACACCCCCGGGGCGTGGTCCGAACGCGCGGGTGATGATCGGCTGTTCCTGACCGCGATGGGTCCCGGTGATCCGCATTTCCCCACCTATGTCCCGCACAACAACAATGTCGTCTCCTTCATCGACGACCTCACCGACCTCGGCGGCGCGGCCACCCTCGGCTATCACCTCGTCGGCTGGTACTCCCAGCCCGACGCCGATGTGCTGGCCCCGCCTCCCGGCACCTCCTACGCCGAAGTGCTCGCGCACCTGGGCTGGCAGGATCCGAGGCTGACCGGAGACCCCCGCCACGACGGCGCGGTCGAACCGGCCACCCGCAGCCTTTACACCGGCCAGGTGCTATCCGTCGCCTGGGACCCCGACGCCTCCACCGCGCCGTCCGACGACCCGCTGCGCCGAATCCGCGATGACGGCAGGATCGACGTCGCCATCGCCAACACCACCGAGGACGCCTTCGCGGCACTATCCGGTCGCGCGCTGGCGGTCGCCGGTCACCCGCCCACCGCCGCCGACATGCAGTTGCTGCGGGCCTTTCTGCACGGTCTGCTGCCGCTGGCCGACGAAAAGGGCGGTGACGCCCGGATTCGACGCCGCATCCACGGCGGATGGTTCGCCGCCACCGCCGGCGGTCACCGTTGGACCGTGACACCCCCGCCTGCCGCGGACAACACCCCGCAGTCGTTCACCGCACCGGTGTGGCTCGACACTCTCAACGACGATCAGCGCGACCTGGACACCCAACTCGGCGAATTGACCTCGCTGCAATGGCGATTGAACGCGCTGTGGCTCAAGAACGGCATCTACGCCAATCTGCTCGTCCCGCCGATCGACGCACCCGACGGGCAGCAGATGCAGAACCATCTCGACCCCGGCATCGACGGTTCCCTGGCCCAGCGGGTGCGCCACAAGACCGCCGCGGTCCGCGACCAGGCCGCCAAGGTGCCCCAGCCCGACCCCGGCGGCTCGCCTGCCGAAGCACAGGACGCGCTGCAGACCTCGATCACCGCCTTCGCCGCGGCCAAGGGTCTGCCGCAGGGTGCCACCCTCAAGGCGATACCCGCAAACCCCTTCTGGCAGAGCAACAATCCGGTCGTCACCGTGTCGGGGGTGTGGCCTCCCCCGGACACCGCCGACGCCGACCGGCCGCTGCCGGTGCGGCCGGTCACCGCCGACACCTCCAGCCTGATCGCCGCCGTCACGATCAACGGCATACCGATCACCGTCACCCCCGGTCACGCACCGATGCCCGAAATCCCTACCAGCGCCTCGTTTCCGGACCTGCTGGGCGCGTTGCTCGCCGAATTCTTCCTGCTCGATCCGGATAGTGCCGCCGCCCTGGCAACCGCCACTGGCCTGCCCGCCGACCAGGTGACCGCGACCCTCACCGCGCACCGGACCGACGACTACACCGGCACCCTGCCCGCCCTGGGCCTGACGCCCTGGAGTCAGCCCTGGCAGCCGGTGATCATGGAATGGAAGGCCGCCTATCTCCCTATCCCCTACAGCGTCGGCGCCCAGCGCTGTTGGAGTTTCGACGGCACCGACTACCGCTTCACCCCCGGCGCCACCCAGTTGGTGTACTCCCTGGACGACATCGTCGAGATCGGCGGGATCTCGGGTCTGAGCCCGCACCCCCGGTCCCTGTTCGCCGCCCGCCTGGAGAAGTACGTGGCCGACCACGGCACTCCCGATCAGGCCGACCGGTTGGAAGGGTGGCTGGCCGATATCGGCGACTGGAATTTCCTGGCCCAGGAACTGACCGGGTTCAACGAACGCCTCGCCGCCCGCGATATCCGCGCCTCCCGCCGTCCGACACCCAACGACGAGGACTTCCCCCACATCGCCGGGCTCGCCGGATACTCGGACGCCGCGACCGAGGACAGCCTGCCCGCCCGATACCTCGACCGGGTCCACAGCGTCCCGTACCTGCCCGCCGGAAGCGACCCGAAGTTCCAGGAGATCCGGCAAGGGCAGATCTACCTGTCGCAGCTGTTGCTCTACGACAAGTTCGGCCGGGTGCTCGATGTCGTCAACTCCGACACCGAATACGGTGGGCTGCACGATCACCGGAACTTTCCGC
This sequence comes from Nocardia abscessus NBRC 100374, assembly GCF_000308455.1. GTDB lineage: Bacteria > Actinomycetota > Actinomycetes > Mycobacteriales > Mycobacteriaceae > Nocardia > Nocardia abscessus. Next base: position 30,210 of record NZ_BAFP01000261.1, read on the forward strand.
TGGTCATCGATGACGCCTTCGCAGCCGCGACCTCGCTCGCCCCGAAGGTCGCGGCCGTGGCCCAGTTGCCGCCGCGTCCCCTGCAACCGGCGCGGCTGGACTTCGATCTGCTCGACGGCATGACCGCCCGCCGCATCGTCGGCACCGGGGCCGAGGCCAGCCCGATCGGTGGGTGGCTGTTACCCAACCACCTCGACCGCAGCTTGTTGCTCTACGACCCCACGGGCTTACTGTTGGGCACCTACCGGCTGGTCAGCACCCGCGACGGACAGATCGGACAGTGGGAACCGCCACCCGAGGGCACCATCACCGGTCTCGACCAGGTAGCCTCGCGGGCACCGGTCGTAGCCGGGCTCCTCGGCTCCTCACGGCTCGCCTCCGCGGCGAATTTCACAGCCTTCCTCGATGCGATCGATTCCACCTTGTGGACCACCGACCCGCTCGGCGCCCGCGCTGACAAGAACCTGTCGGTCCTCATCGGACGGCCGCTGGCGCTCGTACCCGCGCAACTTCGACTGTGCCTGGACGGTCCACCGCTGTTCGACACCGGCTGGGCCGCAACCCTCGAACCGCCACAGCCGCAATTCACCGCCTACCAGTTCGCGGTGCGGCTGGGCGACCGGCACGCCCGTGACGACGGACTCATCGGCTATTTCACAGCCGACCGACACGGCACTTATCAATTCGACCGGTTCAACAGCGTGACCGCGCCCGACGACCGGCAGGACTTCCTCACCCAGATCGGCCCGCTGGGGCCCGGCGAGGCACCATCCGACGCCAACTACCTTCAACTGACCTTCGGGGACCCGGCTCCGACCGCGCTCCTGCTGCTGATGGACCCGCATGCGAGCGTGCACGCTGTCACCGGCATCACGCCCACCGCCGAGGTCGCCGTCGCGGCCGCCCATCGAGATACACCGCTCGCACATATCGAGGCCCTGTTCCGCTTCGGGCCCATCCTCACCACCTGCCACGGTCAAGGCACGGGTGACGGATCCATCACCTTCCCAAAGCCCGCCGAAAAGCATGGCAGCTGGACCTGGTTGCATCCCGCACCCGGGAACATCCCCTTGACCCCCTACATGCTGGCACCGACGACACCGAACGCCCACTTCCCGGACGACCCCACGACCCTCCAAGACGGCCTGCTCCGGTTCACCACCAACCTCGACGACTACCCCGACCCCACCTGAGAAGAAGGGCGCACCCATGACCGAGCAGCCACTGCTGAGCTTCCAGCCCTCGACCAGCCCGTCACCACTACAGGCCGGAACCAAGGACACCCCCGGTCACGCCCGCATCGTCATCGCCGTCGCACCCCGCAGCCAACCGGTCTATTGCGAAGAGATCCAGATCGCCGTTCCCAGCGAGTCCGACGGCGGCGCTCCCTACTTCACGGGCAAACCGACGTGTTCGTGCACCCCCGAGGGCAAATGGGAGGTCTTCACCGCCGCGGCGGAGGAGGAAACCACCGGCGACAGCGCCACGGGTCCTTATCAGTTCACCTTCAAGAACACAGCTACAGACGATGATGACGATACCGATCTCATCGACTACCCGATGAGCATCATCCTCACCGGCCCCCTCGGAACCCCCACCGGCACACTAACCTGCACCATCGGCGAAAAATCCACCACCGACAACGAGATGCGCCACAAGCTCCGACAGAGCAAAGTGGACATGCTTGTGGAACCGCAGCCTTTCTACCTGCGCAACTTCATCACCCACAGTCCGAGCAGAACCTCTGTTCCGCAAACCAGATTCACGGCAGGAGACCGGGTCGATTTCACCTGGGAAAGCAACGGCACGTCCTTCACGCTCTACGACGGCGACGGCACCGTGCTCTACGCGGGCACCGACACTCACGTCACCCTCCCCGACGGCGCCACCAACACGGGGCGCGCGTTCGTCCTCACCAGCGACACGACCTTCACGCTCGTCGCCGAGTACACCGCCCACGGTTTCGAACCCACCTACCTGAATGCCCTGGTACCCATCACCGTCACCAACCCGACCGTCGCCGCGCTGACGGTCAACGGATCGCTCTCCGCCAGAGCCGATCTCAACGTATCTGATGGCCTCATCGTCCAAGGTGATCTGCAAGTCCGCCGGACGGCTACGGTCGATCAGCAACTCACCGCCACCGGAGGAATCTCCGGTGGTTACAACGCCCTCGCCATCCGCAACGGGCTCACCGTCTACGGTCACACCACCCTGAACTCCGACTGCGACGTCGACGGGTTCCTCTCCGCCAGAGGGGATTTCAGCGTATCCGACGGTGGTACCGAGAAACTGACCACCAGCGGTACCACCGGCCTCCGGGTCGATGGCGACCTGACCTCCGAGGGCAAGGGAGTGGTCCGCTACAGCGATGACGTCGCCATCACCGGCGGATACGGTGGAGAGCATCTGTATGTGAACGACAACGATGCCCACCCGGACCCGTACAGTCGCCATGTGTACGTCATGCGTCGGGGCTACGGCGCCTCACTGGCCACCTGGAAGATCGAACCCGATGCCTGACACCGGGCCCAGATCCCGTCACCCGATCCACCACCGGCCTCGACGACCATCCTCTTGATCCCACGAGGAAAGACCGTCGCGGTTCAGGGCGGTCTCACCGCGACGGCCGGATCACCCTGAATTCCGACTGTGAGGTCCGAGGGCTGTCGTCCGCCGACCGCGATACCCGATCGTGACCCGGCCGGGCGCTGAATTCTCCTGGCGCCCCCCCGGATCGGCGAACCATCCTGCGGCGCACTCCGGCCGATGACCCAACTGGGTTCCCTGATCAGCGCGAGAACCGTGGCCAGCGGTCAAATCCGCGGCGAACGCGCCGATCTGAGCCAGCGGTCGGCTGCGGGTTCGGCTCAGGCACGTCAAAGGTTGCTAGGACCGCCACCTGGCACCGTCGACGCCCAAGACCTCGGCAGCCTGCCCCGCGGAGACCTGGGCGTTTTCCCACAGCAGTGAGTCGACGCCTCCAGCGGCCTTCTTGGTGTAGTTCTGCCAATCAGTGACCACATCCGCGAACGGCGGGGTCTTCCATTGCCCGTCACCCCACTCGAACCCTGAGTCGAGACGAAGGGTTTGCGCTATCCCACCTTCCAAGTTGCCGCGAAACTTCCGACAGAACGAGTCGAACCGCGCCATCTCCGACGTCATCCTGGCAACAAGATGGAAAGCGGCCGCCGCATTGTCGATGCCAACATCGGGTCCGCCCTGGCCCTTTATCAGAGGAAACAAGTAGGTGTAGAGAACATCGAGACTTCGGAAGAATTCCTGGCGATTCAGCACAGGCTCGGCAGCGGCACCACCGTATTCCGACGGGATATGCGGACCCCTCTCCCGGCCACCCAAGTACAAGCTGGGAGGGGGCAGCTTACTCAGCCGAGCCGCTGTCCAGGGGGCCCTCTCCTCCCCCGACCACGCCGCCATGAACGACCAGGCTCGCTCGATCGTCCAGCCCCGCAGATAGAGGTTCTGCCTCTCGAAGCACAATCGAATAATCGGATAGTCACTATCCGTGACGAGATGCGGCGAGTGGCTCAACCTGATGGCAACCCACATGAACCTCTCGTCTCCTGCGGTGTTGAACTCATCACGCAAGTGTTTGATCATCTCCATGTACGCCTTGGGACCGAACGTCTGTTCCCACCACGTCGGACGACGGAGATCATCTGGGCTCCACTTCACCATCTCCAACCTCCCCGAATCATCCGGTTACCAGCGAAGATCGCCGGGGGAGAAACGAAACCCGTCACCGGAGAAGACATCCCACCCCGAATAGACCAATGTGACAACGAGTCTGAACAGCCATCGCAGAAGGGTCAAGAACACGAAGCCCCAACCCCCATCCCGACGCGACTCCGCACCTACGCCCACGAGCGCGCCACAAGTCGCCACAACCACCCGCCCAGCGTCCACCGTCGAATTCACCTCTGCGAACTATTCACGCACGACCATCCAGGACCGCCGTTCAGCAACTCGTGTCAGCGCTCTTCGAAAATCGGCTCTGGCACACACTTCGTGACTGACCCAGATTGAGACCCGTTGAGGCGCAGTCTGGTCCTTGTGCGCGCTTACCTGCAGCCGTTCCGGACCACCGCTCACATCCCCGCACCACCAGCACCACCGCCCTCGGTCCGCCGGGTCACCGCCTGGATCATGACCGACCCATCCCTAATCGACACCGGCGACCAGCATTGGCTCGCCGCGATCCTGGCCGCCAGTCCCGAACTCAGCGCCCTCGCCGGCC
>NZ_BAFP01000260.1 GCF_000308455.1 Nocardia abscessus NBRC 100374
CAGCGTTTCGGGCAGCCGCAGCGGCAAGCACCTGGAGGAGGTGCTCAGCCGGGTGTGGATCGTGCTCGGCGGATTCATCCGCACCCAGGCGCTGGTCAGCCTGGTCGACGCGGTGCTCATCGGCGCGGGCCTGGTGATCCTCGGGGTGCCGTTGGCGCTGGTCCTGGCGGTGGTCACCTTCCTCGGCGGATTCGTCCCGATGGTCGGCGCGTTCGTCGCGGGTGCGCTCGCGGTGCTGGTGGCGTTGGTGGGCAACGGCTTCGTGACCGCGCTGATCGTGCTCGGCATCGTCGTCGCCGTACAGCAGCTGGAGGGCAATGTGCTGCAACCGGTGTTGCAGAGCCGCAGCATGCGGTTGCACGCGGTCATCGTCCTGCTGGCGGTCACCGCGGGCGGCTCGCTGTACGGGATCGTCGGCGCGTTCCTGGCCGTCCCCGTCGTCGCGATGGCCGCGGTCGTCCTGCGCTACGTCGGCGAGCAGATCGACGCGGCCACCACCGCGCCGACGGAACCGGAGCCCGAGCCGGAGCCCGCGGACTGACCGCATCGCGCGAAAAGCCGCGCACCATCGTTGCACTCAGTCCGAATGTAACTATCGCCGTCACCCGCTGCGGTTCCTAGCGTCAGTGGACATGACAACTGATCTGAGCACCCCGCTCAACGACATCGCCGACGCCACCGCCCGGGCCGTGGCGGACGACCCGGCGAACGCGCTGGTGGTGTTCCGTGCCTCCGGAACTCCGGAGGGAACGGTGGGCAGCGCGATCAGCCTCGGCAAGCACACCGTGCGCGTGGACGAGCCGCCCGCGCTCGGCGGCGCGGACACCGCGCCCAATCCGGTCGAGGTGTATCTGGCGTCGCTCATCGCTTGTCAAGTGGTGACCTACCGGTTCTGGGCCCAGCGCCTCGGCATCACGATCGATGACCTCGCGGTGAGCGCCGAAGGCGATCTCGACGTGCGCGGGTTCTTCGGCTTGGATGACAACGTCCGTGCCGGGTTCGAAGCGGTGCGGGTGACCGTGCGCGTCAGCGGACCCGACACCCAGCAGCGCTACGCCGAACTCCAGCAGGCCGTCGACGCGCACTGCCCCGTGCTGGATCTCACCACCGGACGCACTCCGGTCGATACCACTCTGATCACCGATTAGCCGCTGCCCCACCCCGATCGATCGCCCATCACAAGGAGGACCACCCCGATGACCGAACCCGACCCGTCCCAGGACTGGAGCTTCGAGACCAAGCAGATCCACGTCGGACAGATTCCGGACGGCACCACCAACGCCCGCGCGCTGCCGATCTACCAGACCACCTCCTACACCTTCCGCGACACCGCGCACGCGGCGGCGCTGTTCGGTCTGGCCGAGCCCGGCAATATCTACACCCGGATCATGAACCCCACCCAGGACGCGGTGGAACAGCGCATCGCCGCCCTCGAAGGCGGCGTCGCCGCACTGCTGGTGGCCTCAGGGCAAGCCGCGGAGACCTTCGCGATCCTCAACATCGCCGGAGCGGGTGACCACATCGTCTCCAGCCCCAGGCTCTACGGCGGCACCTACAACCTCTTCCACTACTCGCTGCCCAAGCTCGGCATCGAGGTCTCCTTCGTCGACGATCCCGACGACCTCGAGCAGTGGAAGGCCGCCATCCGCCCGAACACCAAGGCGCTCTACGGCGAAACGATTTCCAACCCGCAGAACCACATCCTCGACATTCCGGGGATCGCGGGCGTCGCCCACGACAACGGCGTTCCGCTGATCGTGGACAACACCGTCGCCACGCCGTACCTGATCCAGCCGCTGGCGCACGGCGCCGACATCGTCGTGCACTCGGCCACCAAGTACCTCGGCGGGCACGGCGCGGCCATCGCGGGCGTGATCGTCGACGGCGGCAAGTTCGACTGGACCGGCGGCCGGTTCCCTGGCTTCACCGAACCCGACCCGAGCTATCACGGCGCCGTCTTCGCCGACCTCGGCGCACCCGCCTACGCGCTCAAGGCGCGCGTGCAGCTGCTGCGCGACCTCGGCTCGGCGGTATCGCCGTTCAACGCGTTCCTGATCAGCCAGGGCCTGGAGACGCTGAGCCTGCGGGTCGAGCGGCATGTGCAGAACGCGCAGGCGGTGGCCGAATTCCTCACCACCCGTTCCGAGGTCACCTCGGTGTCCTACGCGGGCCTGCCGTCCTCGCCGTGGTACGAGCGAGGCCGCGCCTTGGCGCCGAAGGGCACCGGCGCGGTGATCGGCTTCGAGCTGACCGGCGGCGTGGACGCGGGCAAGCGGTTCGTCGAGGCGCTGCGGCTGCACAGTCACGTCGCCAACATCGGTGACGTGCGCTCGCTGGTGATCCACCCGGCCTCCACCACGCACTCGCAGCTCACGCCGGAAGAGCAGCTGGCCGCGGGCGTGACGCCCGGCCTGGTCCGGCTCGCGGTCGGCATCGAGGGTATCGACGACATCCTCGCCGATCTGCGCGCCGGATTCGCGGCGGCTTCCTGACGCATTGCGCCCCGGGGCGAACGGCCCCGGGGCGCTTTGCCTGTCCGCGATGTGGATCGAAAGCCGGACAGCAGGGCGAAAACCCGTTTCGAGGGTGATTTTCGTGAGTTCCGTTAACAAATCGGACCGCAACGGCAAATGCCATCGGATACCCACGGCGCCATAGTTATTCGCCGTGGTCGCACGATTCGATCGAAAAGAAATCGAAGCTTCGCGCATCCGTAAGGCTTTCTGAATCGAACTAGAAAGGTAGGTATATGTCCTCTTCAGAATGAGGTGGGTAAGTCCATGGGCATAGCAGTACCCGAAACTCCAGCGCACCCCTTCTTACGCCGCGCCGCCACTCTGGTCGTCGCGGGCGCCATCCCGCTGTCGGTGGTCGGCGCCGCGACCGCCACCGCCGACCCGCTGGTGCCGGAGATCTCGATCCAGCTTCCGTTCGCCCCGGCGCCTGCCGTCGGCGTCATCGCCCCGGCGGCCGATCCCGCGGACCCCGGATTCGTTCCGCCCGAGGCGGCGCCCCCCGCGCCTCCGGTTTCCGCCGGCCGCAACGACCTGAGCATCAACCGGCCGATGCCGGACCCGAACGTGCTCGCTCCCATCCTCCCGCAACGGCTGCACCTGCCCAATCCCGCAGCACCGGCACCCGCCGTCGCGCCGATCGAGGCGCCGCCCGGCACGCTGCGCGTGGGTTCCGTGGTGATCGGCCGGCCGGACTTCCTGACTCCTGAGCAGGGCAAGATCTTCAACGACGCGATCGCGGTCCCGGAAGCGGGCATCGCGCAGACCTTGGATTCGGCGGGCTTCGAGCCCTCCCGCTCCGACCGCATCGCCGCCGACCTCCTCGGTTCCACCGCCATCGGCGCCTCGGTGGGCAGCATGGTAGCCGCGCCGGTCGCTTCGATCGGTGCGGTCATCGGCGCTGTCTGCGGCGCCATCGCGGGTATCCCGATGTTTCCGACCGGGACGGTGGCCGTGATGGCCTTCGGCGCCGCCGTCGGTTACGGATTCGTCGCCTCCCCCGCCATCGCCGTCGGCGCGGCCGTCGGCGCGGGTGTCGGCGTGCTGCAAGGCCTTCTCACGCCGCCTACGGTTCCGGCCGCGTAATCCGCTTTCCCGGTGCGCTCCGGGACAGGATCACATCGCGGACTCCCGTCGAATTTTAGATGCGAACGACTTTCGAGAAGACCCGGTTTCCGCCGGGTCTTCTGCTTTGCGCGAAAGGCCCGGACGTTTGGCCTCGCCATAACGGGCTATCGCGAAGGAGACCGGCTGAAGATGGCCGGCCGGTCTCTTCACAAGGAGGTTGTGACATGAGCGCAGTCGACAAGGCGAAGAACAAAGCCGAGAAAGTCGCTGGTCAAGCCAAAGAAAAGTTTGGCGAGGCGGCAGGCGACCGGGGGAAGCGGGACGAAGGCCGCACCGACAAGGTCAAGTCGGACCTCAAGGACGCCGGCGAGAAGGTCAAGGACGCCTTCAAGCACTGACTACCGCGCCACCCATGGCCTGAGCAACGGCGCAGTCGCCGCGCACGGCCGAGCGAAGGCGGTAGAACGCCCCGCACGGCCGTAGCGAAGGCGGAGCAGCGCCACGCACGGCCGTAGCGAAGGTGGAGCAGCGCTGCGCACGGCCGTAGCCAAGGTGGAGCAGCGCTGCGCACGGCCGTAGTGAAGGCGAAGGTACGCGTGAACAGAGCGGATGACCGCACCGAGCGGTCATCCGCTTCTCTTGGCGAACATCCAGACGTTCGATCCCGCCAGGGTCGCCACCCACGAGTGGACCTCGACGCGCGCCAGTCGTGGCGCTCCCCGGGCGGCTACTTGTTCTGCGGCCCCGGCTGGTCACCGGCCGACTGATCGGCGTAGGAAGCGGGGGCGCCGGGCCGATCGCCGTCCTCCTCGACGAGCCGCAGTTCGCTCGGCCACCAGATCCTGCGCCCGATCAGGCTGAACAGCGCCGGGATCACCACGGTGCGCACGACGAACGTGTCGAGCAGGATGCCCAGGCCGACGACGATGCCGACCTGGGTGAGCGTGATCAGTGGAAGCACCCCGAGCACACAGAACACCGCGGCCAGGACGATGCCCGCGCTGGTGATGACCGCGCCGGTCACCGCCACCGCGCGCACCATGCCGTGCGTGGTGCCGTATCGCGGCGTCTCCTCGCGGGCCCTGGTGACGAGGAAGATCGTGTAGTCCACGCCGAGGGCGACCAGGAACAAGAACGCGAACAGCGGCACGCTGATGTCCAGCGCCGGGAATCCGAACACGTGCTCGCTCATCCAACTGCCCAATCCGAGCGCGGCCAGCGCGCTCAGCACCGTGACGGCGACCAGCAGCAGCGCGGCGGGCACCGCGCGCAGCAGCACGAGCAGCACCACGAGCACCACGACGAGGATGAGCGGGACGATCAGCTTGCGGTCCCGGCTCGCGGCGCTCTGGACGTCCAGCGCTTGGGCGTCGGTGCCACCGACCAGCGCGTCGGCTCCCGGCACCCGCGCGACCGACGCGCGCAGCGTCTCGATCGTCTCGAAGGCGCGGGCCGACGACGGTGGCGCGTCGATCACGACCGACCACCGGGTCAGCCCGGTCGGCGACGTACCCGTCTGCCAGGTCAGCACCACGCCCTCGGTGCGCCGGAACGCCTCCTCGATTCCCGGCGCCGCCGCGCCGCGCGCGAGAACGATAGCGGGATCGGAGGAGCCGGACGGGAAATGCGCCGCGAGCGCGTCGAACCCATCGACCGACTCCGCGCGCACCCGGAACTGCTCGGTCTGCGAAAGCCCCACCTGCGTCGACAGCAATCCCGTCGCGCAGACCGCGAGCACCGCGATCGCGCTTCCGGCGATCAGCGCGGGCTTGCGCACCACGCGCGCGGCGATCGCGTGCCACACTCCCTCGTCGGCGGTGTCGCGGTCATCGGCTTGCGGCACGAAGGGCCAGAACACATTGCGCCCGCACAGCGCCAGCGCGGCAGGCAGCGCGAGCAGGACGAACACCATTGCCACCAGCAACCCGAGCGCGGCCATCACGCCGAGACTGCGGGTGCTCGGCACCGATGCGAGCAGCAGCACGAGCAACGCGGCCACCACCGTCACGTTGCTCGCCAGGATCGCGGGTCCGGCGCGCCGCACCGCCTGCCGCAGCGCCGTGCGGTGATCCGGCTCGCGGTGCAGTTCGTCGCGATAGCGCGACACCAGTAGCAGCGCGTAGTTGGTGCCCGCACCGAACACCAGCACGCTCGTGACGCCGGAAGTCGAGCCGTCGAAGGTCAGCGGGGTCAGCCGCGCCAAGGCGGTTCCGGCGCTGGTGGCCACCCGGTCGGCCGCCCCGACCACGATCAGCGGCACCAGCCACAGCACCGGGGAGCGATACGTCGCGATCAGCAGCACCGCCACGACCACCGCGGTCACCGCCAGCAGGGTGACGTTGGCGCCGGCGAACGAGTCGGCGATGTCGGCGCCGAACGCCGGGCCCCCGGTCACCTGCAGGCTCAGCCCCTCGGGCAGGCCCTCCCTGGCGGCCGTACGGATGTCCCGGACGCGATCGGTCAGCGCGAATCCGCTCAGGTCGGCCTCGACGGGCACCTGCCCGATCGCCGCTTTGCCGTCCGGTGCGGCGACCAGGTCGTTAGGCCCCGGGGTGCGCCCCGAGGCGCGGGTTACCGCCGCGGCGGTGGCGCCGCGGTCGTCCTCGGTCAGGTCACCGCCATCGGCGCGCGTGACGACGACGATGGCCGCGGCCGTCCCCGCGTCCGGAAACTCGTCCAGCGCCTGTTCCACCCGCGCCGACTCCGCCGACGACGGTAGCGCGGTCGGCGCCTGCCCGGCGGTCTCGTTCTCCCCCACCGCGCCGATCAGGCCTATCGAGGCCGCGGCGAGGATCAGGAGCAGCACCCACGAGGTCCGGGCGGTGACCAACGACGCATAGCGATCCCAAGCGCTCACCCGGCAACTCTCTCAGAAACTTAAATATTAAGCAATCGAGACATCAGCTCAACTACGCTGACGTCCCGTGTGGAAAAGGATGCGCCGTTGATCGAGGAATCAAACGCGGACGAGCCGGACCGTGATGGATTGGAAGCCGACATCGCCGCCGACATCCGCGCGCTCACCGCGATCTCCGAGCAGATCGGACAGGTCTTCGCGCGGTCCAACCAGCTGCGCGCCAACGACTTCCGCGCGCTGATGCACGTCGCGACCGCCGAGATCGAGGGCGCGCCGCTGACCGCGGGCGGGCTCGGCAAGCTGATGGGCATCTCCTCGTCCGCGGTGACCTATCTGGTCGAGCGCATGATCGACTCCGGTCACCTGCGCCGGGCGGCGGACCCGTCCGATCGCAGGCGGGTCATCCTGCACTACGACGAGCACGGCATGGACGTAGCCCGCGGCTTCTTCACCCCGCTCGGGCTGCAGACCCGCGCCGCGATGGCCGGACTTCCCGACGAAGACCTGCGTGCCGCGCACCGCGTCCTGGTCGCCGTCGTGCTGGCGATGCGCGACTATCACGCCGAACTGACCGGCGAGTGAGCGCCGGACGGCAGGTCCGCGGTACCCGCGTCAGTCGCGCAGAGCCTGCTCGCGGAGCGATTTCAGAGTCTTCGACAGAATCCGCGAGACCTGCATCTGGGAACAGCCGATCCGCTGGGCGATCTGCTCCTGGGACATCGAATCGAAGAAGCGCATCACCAGGACCTGCTTCTCGCGTTCCGGCAACGCCGCCAGCAGCGGCTTCACCGCCAGGTAGTTCTCCACGGTGCCGAAGTCGGGGTCCTCGGCGCCGAGCGAGTCCAGCAGCGAGGGACCGCCGGACTCCGCGTCGTCGGTGTCCGAAGCGGCATCGATCGAGGAGGTCTGGTAGGCGTTGCGCGCGATGAGCGCCTGGGTCACCTCGTTCAGGTCCGCGCCGAGTTCCTCGGCGATCTCCCTGGCCCGCGGCATCCGGCCCAGCCGCTGCGACAGGATCTCCACCGTCGGTCCGATGGTGGACTGGATTTCCTTGAGCCGCCGCGGCACTCGCACCGACCAGGCGTAGTCGCGAAAGTGCCTGCGCACCTCACCCATGATCGTCGGCACCGCGAACGACAGAAATGTCGCGCCGTGTCCCGGATCGAAGCGGTCGACGGCGGCGAGCATGCCCACCCGGGCGATCTGCAGCAGGTCCTCGAAACTCTCGCCGCGCCCGCTGAACTTGCGGGCGATGTGTTCGGCCAGCGGCAGACAGCGCTCGATCACCTCCGCGCGCACGGCTTCCCGGCGCGGGTCATCCTGGGCCAGCGCGGCCAGTTCGGCGAAGAGCGGCTCGATATTGTCGTAGCTGTCTCCCCGCGCTTTACGCTTGGGAGCGACCGGATTCGACTCGCTACTCATTATTCGAGCCGCCGCGCACCCAACGGAAGTCGACGACAGTCGGGTAGCCGCCCACGGCGGAGTCGTGCGCGCCTCGCGTGGACGAGACCGAGTTCGTCAACGTCGCCACGATGTGCCAGCCGAAACTCGACTCGTCCGGGCTGGCGTCCGACAGCGTGACGGTGGACACACGCACGTCCACCGCGTCGCCGTCGAAGCCGAACGCGCACTCGAGCTCCGCACCGTCCACCGCGTCCAGCACCAGTGCGCTGGCCACCTCGTCGAGCGCCAGCCGGATATCGGTCACCTCATCGATGCCGAAATCGGCCATGAGCATGACGGTCTCGGCCAAGGCACGCAACATGGCCAGCTGCTCGGACACCGCGGGCACCCGCACGCTGATCGTGCCGGTCCGCGTCGTGGCGGGAGGAGTCCCCTCAGCCTTGCTCATGCACCGCTCCCAGAAGTCGCGCCGTCCTTCGGAGCGCCCAGCCTACGCCCTCTCGTCAACTCGCCGCGATCGGCCACCGCATAGCACGCGCGTTTCCGCCCGCCGCGGCGGGTCATCCAGCGCCCCGACGCGGGCACGGCCGCTCTGCGCGACCACCGATCACGAAGCTGACCAGCGCGTCTGCCCGGCACGACCGCACTGGGCGCCCGAGCCAGGTCTCGAGTCCGCGAGCCGCTCATGGATCACCGGGTCACCGGCGCCGCCGCCGGTTGTGTCCGCTTCGGCGGCAGGCGGCGACGGCCGTCGGTGACCGCGTGCACCAGATCCGCGTAGGCGATCTCCAATTCGGCCAGCCGGGTCCACGCCGCGTGCATGCGCTCGCCCCCGAGGTCGTCGTGCATGAGCAGATGGAACGCCTTCTCCGCGACGGCGGCCATCCGGTCGATCACCTCGCCCAAGCTCGCGTCGTGCAGGCGCGCGGCCGTCGTGGCGGACGGCAGGTGCAGCGTCGCCCACGTGTCGATCCGGTCGACCACCTCGGCCCGGCGCCCGTCGATCTCGGCCGAGCTCTCCGCGTCCTCCCGCCGGCGCCGATGCAGTTCGGTCAGCTCGCGCGCCCACCGGCTCACCGGCCCTTGCACATGCTGACCGCCCAGTGCGCACAGCAAACTGCTCGGACTCGGCAGCACCGAGCCCTCGTACACCTTCCGCGGGCGCGCACGCTGGACCAGCATCGGCCTACCTCCTCGGCACGGCCCCACCGATTCTGCGACCGGTCGTCGAAGCCTTCATCAGGACAGCGTTCATTCCGGTTCGGGCATGCCCGCGTGGGGCACATCCAAACTCACAGTGGCGCAGTGAGTTCGAGGTGGATACCGTCCGGATCGGAGAACGACAGGATCGCGATCCCGAAATCGGCCATTTCCTTGATCTCGCCGTGCTCGATGCCCGCTTCGGCCAGACGAGCGGCCGCGGCCACCAGATCGTCGCGCGCCGGGACGGCGAAGCTGAGGTGGTCCAAACCCACACGCTCGGAATCGAATCGGTCCGTCGCCGCCGCCACCGGCCGCAGGCCGAGCAACATGCCGTTGGCCTGGAACACCACCCCGCCGAACAGGCGCATCGGGTCGGTGCGCACCGCCGGATCGTCCGGGCTGCCCGGCGATTCGGCGGCGATCGGGAAGCCGAGCACATCCTGGTAGAAGGCGCGGGACCGGGTGATGTCGGTCACGGTCAACCGGATGTGGTGGGTCCCGGTCGTTTCGATCATGGTCACGCGAACTCCCAGGTGCGAAGAGGTAGGGCCGGTTCGAACGACGCTCCGGGGCCGGTGCCGCCGGAGGCGAGCCGTCTCGCGATGACAGTAGGACAGAATTCCGGCGGAACCGAGTGTCGCAAACGACATCTTCGGTACTGTTCCCGACATGGACGTCGCTGTCTTCATAGTGGACGGCGTGGCCGACTTCGGATACGCCGCTTTGCTGGAGACCTTCAACACCGCCAACAGCGTGCGCGGCGAACTCGCCGACCCGCCGCAGCCGTGGCGCGTCCACAGCACGTCGTTCGGCGCCACGGTGCGCTCGGGCAACGGAAACACCGTGCCGACAGTCCCGCTCGACGAGCTCGGCGACGCGTTCGAGCTGATGATCGTGCCCGCGGTGAACGTCTTGGAGGCCACGGCGCTGATCGACCTCATCTCCGCACCGGCCAGCCGTCCCGTCCTCGACCGCCTGGTCGCCGCACGCGAACGGGGAGCCCATCTCGCGGGCGCTTGCACGGGGACGTTCTTCCTCGCCGAGGCAGGCGTACTGGACGGTTCACCCGCGACAACGAGCTGGTGGCTCGGGCCCAGCTTCCGGCGCCGCTATCCGCGCGTGGAACTGGACGAGGGCCGAACCCTGTGCCGCGGCCACGGCGTCACCACCGCCGGTGCGGCGCTGTCGCACATGGACCTCGCCTTGTCGCTGATCGCCACCAAGAGCCCGGCGCTGGCCGAGCGCGCGATGCGCTACCTCGCGGTCGGCGCGGGCCGCCCGCAACGCGAGTTCATCGTTCCCGAGATCATCGCCCGAGGCGATTCCGTCACCGCTGCCTTCGAACGCTGGGTCCGTGAGCACCTCGGCGACAATTTCCGGATCGCCCAGGCCGCCCGTGCCATCGGTGTCACCGAACGCAGCCTGCAGCGGGCCACGCACGCCGAACTCGGCATGTCGCCGACCGACTTCGTGCACGACATCCGCCTGGAACGCGCCGTGCATCTGCTGCGCAGCACACCGCTCACGGTGGACGCGGTGGCGGCCAAGGTGGGCTACCTCAACGCCGGAACTCTGCGCGGGCTGTTCCGCCGCCGCGGGATGTCGATCTCCGAGATCCGCATGGCGCGACTCTCCTACTGAGCCGAGCGCCACGCCGCGCGGTGGCGCGACGGAATCGGTGCTCGTTTCCGGTCGACGCGCCGCCAGGCCGGTGAGCCGGATCGGACCGCACCCTAGGGACGGAGCCGACCGGTGAGCAGTAACGCGGTACGCAGGCCGCGCCGGGGAAACGAATCGCCACCGGCCGCCGGGCGAGCGTCGAACTTCCGTTCCGAGGCGGTCTCCGGCGCGTCATCGGAGGTCGCGGTCAGGAAGCTGTCCGGGAGGGCCAACTTGTGGATGGTGCGCAGGGTCAGCAGATACTGCCGGATCAGCGGCCCGGTGGTGTAGGGCAAGTCGTACTTGTCACATATCCTGCGCACCCGTACGGCGATCTCGGCGTAACGGTTGCTGGGCAGGTCCGGAAACAAGTGGTGCTCGATCTGGTGGCACAGGTTCCCGCTCATGAACGCCAGCACCGGTCCGGCATCGAAGTTCGCGCTGCCGAGCATCTGCCGCAGATACCACTCCGCTTTCGTCTCCTGCTCCACCGCGGCCTCGGTGAATTTCTCTGCGCCGTCCGGGAAATGACCACAGAAGATCACCACATACGCCCAGAGGTTACGCAGTACGTTGGCGGCGACGGTCGCGGCGAGTGTGCGGCGCCAGCGCCGCCCGCTCAGCGCCGGAAAGAGCACATAGTCCTTGGTGACCTGCCGCGCGATTTTCCGGATCAGGGCTCTGCTCTGGGCGGCCTTCTCCGCCGGGGCGGGCGTGCGAGCGCGCTCGGAGTACAAGTCGTGCAGGGCGATGCCCCATTCGAAAGTCATCGCCAGGAACAGGTTCTGCAGCGGTTGCAACAGCAACCGCGGCCTCCACCGCTGATCGCGGGTCACCCGCATCACGCCGAAGCCGATGTCGTCGTCTATGCCGACCACATTGGTGTACACGTGATGGCGATAGTTGTGCGAATACCGCCATTGGGACGACAGACCCGCCATATCCCATTCCCATGTCGTGGAATGAATTTCCGGGTCGTTCATCCAATCCCATTGTCCGTGGCACACGTTGTGGCCGATTTCCATGTTCTCGATGCTCTTCGCCGCCGCCAGCGCCGTCGTGCCCAACAGCCACCCGGCTTTGGTCCGGGTCCCGCCGATCACCAGCCGGGACGTCGCTTCCAGTATTCGCTGGAACGCGATGGTCCGGCGGATATAGGCGGCGTCCTCTGCACCGCGCCGATCCAAGATGTCACGGCGAATCGCATCGAACTCCCGCCCCATCGCTTCGATATCCGTCTCGCTCAAATGCGCGTAGGCCGCGACCTGCGTGATTGCCATTCGTTACTACCTCGAGTTTGTGGAGGACTTGCCGAGAAGGGCTGGCATCTCCGGACCGTCGAGGTCGGAGTCAGCGTGTGAACGCTTGCTTCAGCTTGCGTCCGGCCAGTGCGATGGTGCCGCCGGGACGTCTGCCACCGACGTCCGTTCTGCGACGGCTGTCTTCGTCGGGCTTGGCCAGCAACGTCCGTAAGCTCGTGCGGACTGCCCGGACCTGGTGCGCGATCTTGTCCCTGATGGTCATCGGAGAGTTCCCGTCTTCCGGTTGCGCGGCTCGGCCACGGACTCTTCGATCGGCCGACAGCGGATGCGTGAACCGGTTGTCGCCAGTCTACGGTCGGCTACAACGCGCGTCTACATCGTAGACGTACATTGGTGACAGGCCGTGTCACCGCGCCTGACCTGGCTGGAGCAAAGTGACGCTCAGGCCGGTGAGCAGGATGTCGAGGCCGCGTTCGAGTTCGGCTTCGCCGTCGTAGGCGGCCAGGATGGGCGCGAGTTCGCGCAGCCGAGGGAACTCCGCTATCGGTAGACGGTACAGGCCCAGGCGCAGTACGTCGTCGGTCTCCTCGGGACGCTCCACGATCTCCTGCAACTCGTTGAGAACATGCCCGTACAGGAAGCCGAACACCGCTCGATAGACGTGCAGCGCGTCAGCACCCGAGAACCCGGCACGGGTGAGCAACTGGAGGATGTCCTCCAGGCTGCGGACCACCGCGTACGGCCGCAACCCCAACGGCGTGGCCAACGGCCGGGTCACCAGCAACGGCACCACCTGCGGATGCGCCAGCGCCAGTCGCCGGAAATCCCGGGCGAGGGCCCGCAGTTGCGCCGCCCAGTCCGGGTCGGCGGCATCGACCGACAGCTGCGCCAGCACCAGTTCGGCCACACCATCGAGCACAGCCGCCTTGTTCGGTACATGCCGATAGATCACCATCGGATCCCGGCCGACCGCCTCCGCCAACCGCCGCATGGACAGCGCGTCGACACCGTCCCGATCAATGATCTCGAGCGCCGCGGTCAGCACGCCCGCCCTCGTGACCGGGCCATCGCCACGGCCGACCGCCCGCTTGGGGCGGCGATTTCCCGAGCGTGCACTCGTGCGATCGATCGGTTCGGCCATTTTCCCTGCCTCCAACGCCATAGCATCACATGATGTCACGAGTGTAGACCTACAACGTTGACATGGCGACGCATTCGGCGTCTACTGGAGGTACACGGCAACTACGCCGGTCACTTCGCCGATCAGTGCCGAAATCGGCTTCCGCAGGTCATCGCGGCCGCCATCGGTAGCTATGCGCCCGAATTCAGCCGTCGCAGGCCCGTCGAGGCCGCCCCACCGGCGTCCGCACCGCCCGGCGATCCGATCCATCGCGCCACCATCGGCCGACGACGCGACGGTCACCGCGAAAGGAACGACATGCGAATTCGCCATAGAAGCAGCGGCACGAGCGCGACATCCGAACAGACGCATCCGTCCTACGCGCGACATTGCGTCCCACCCGACTACACCCCTCGGCTGCGGTTGAAGCCGAAAGCGGAACGTGGCGGATACTTCGACGGCGCCTGGTGGCCGCGCTCCCGTGAACTGACCGCCGAGCTGCCCGACCTGCTCGCGGTCCTGGCCGTGCGGCTCGGTCCCGTCTGGCGAGTCGTCTACGACCCCAGCTGCTGGTCGGACGCACCCCGGCAGACCACCGTCCACGGTGGTCACACCGTCCGGCTCGACTCCTATCCCTTCGAAGTGTGGAACACGATGTACGTCTTCGGCCGGGACAACGATCTGATCGTGCTCCGCGTCATCCCATCGGCCACCGACGCGGATCTGGCCCACGCGGCCCTGATGGCCGCCGTCGCACCCGAATCCGCGACCTCGACCGGCTGACCAGAGGAACACGCCATGCCCCGAATCAGAATCCGCCGCCCGATCACCAACCACTTCGACATGTCCTCCGCCACCGGCCCGCCCGAGCCCAGCCGGCAACCCTTCCAAGCCCCCACTCGCACCCCACGCCTGCTACTGCGCGAATCCGAAACCGGGCCCGAGGAGGTCGACGGCGGCTGGTGGCCATGGACGGACAACCTCACCGCCGAACTACACGACCTGATCAGCGCCCTCACGCCACGCCTCGGACACACCGCACGCGTCAGCTTCGACTGGAACGCCGTCAGCCTCACCCAGCGCCGCATCGACAGCCAGGACGGCATCGCGGTACACGGACCCGATTCCGGTCAACCGCCCGGCACGATGCATCTGATCGGCACGAACGGCGCCCAGGCGACGCTCCTCGTCATCCCCGCCGACACACCACCCGCCGAAGCGGAGAACCTGCTGCGGCGTGCGGCCGGGAAATCCTGACCAACGGCGCACAGCCGCCTTTTCGCGGCATTTCAACTGCCCTAGTTCGAGTAGTTCTCTACTCGTGTAAAACCCGCACGGCGATCCGATGATGGCAATAGCTGGTGCGACACCTTGTCGCCGCCATGCTCACCTCGAACACGGAGTCAGCCATGCCTGCGAAAAAGAAATCGCCAACCGGCCGGTCGCACGCCGAGAACGACCATCTTCTCGGCGCACTGCGCACATTCATCCGCACCAAAGGGGAGGATTTCCTCGAAGACCCCAATATTTCCTCGATCGGCGTCGGCTACAAGCAGGTCGACGGGAAATCGACCGGTGAGATCGCCGTGCAGTTCACGGTGAACGAAAAGGTGTCCGAACCGGAGGCACTAGAAGCGCTGGGCACGACGACCATTCCGGAAACCGTCACCGTCGACGGGATAGAGGTGCCCACCGATGTCCTACCGCGGAAATTCGAGCCCGCCTTCCGAGTGGTCGGCGAAGCGGTTGCGCCGCAACGAAAGACGCGTCTGGATCCGATTGTTCCCGGAGTCAGCGTCGGCCATCCCACCAGCACGGCCGGGACGATCGGTTGCGTCGTCTACGACCGAGACGACGGAACACCGTACGTATTGAGCAATTGGCACGTCCTGCATACCGCGGAGGGGGCGCTCGGCGACGACGTGGTGCAGCCGGGCCCGCGCGACGACAACCGGATCGACCGCAATCGGCTCGGCGAACTCGTCCGCTCCCATCTCGGCACGGCCGGCGACTGCGCCGTCGCCGCCATCGAGAACCGGCAGTTCAGCGCCGAGATCAGCGGGCTCGACGTCACCCCGGACCGGCTCGGCGAACCCGAACTGGGCGACAAGGTGATCAAGAGCGGCCGCACGACGCAGATCACCCACGGCATCGTGCGACGCGTGGACGTCGTCGCGAAGCTCAGCTACCCCGGCGTGGGCACGAAGAGCATCGGCGGCTTCGAGATCGGACCGGATCCGGCGAATCCGCCTGTCGACGGCGAGATCAGCAGCGGGGGCGACTCGGGATCGGCGTGGATGTTCAAGTCTGCCGACGGCGAGACCAGCACGGTACTGGCCGGACTGCATTTCGGCGGCGAAATGCCGCCGAACACCGACGAGCACGCGCTGGCCTGTCTGCCGCAATCGGTGTTCGAGAAACTCGGTATCACCCTCACTCCACCCGTCGCGGAGGAAATCGCGGTCGTTGCAGGCTACGACCCCCGCTTCCTCGCCTCACCGGTACCGTTACCCGAGGTGGACGCCGAAGTCCGCTCCGACGTGGCGACCGCACTCGACGGCGCGGACGTCCTGCACTACACGCACTTCTCCCTCGCGATGCGCCGCTCGCGCCGATTCGCCATCTGGGTGGCCTGGAACATCGATGGCGCGTCGATGAAGAAGCTGTCGCGAAAGAAGATCGACTTCGTCAAGGATCCGCGCCTGGACGCGGATATCCAGGTCGGCAACGAGTTGTACCGCGACAACCGGCTCGATCGCGGTCACCTCGCGCGCCGCGCGGACCTGCTCTGGGGCAGCCTGCCCGAAGCGGCGAAAGCCAACACGGACTCGTTCTTCTACACCAACATCACCCCGCAGATGGACGATTTCAACCAGAGCATGCGCGACGGGGTCTGGGGGCGGCTCGAGGACGCCGTCTTCGCCGACGTCACCGTCGACGAGTTCAAGGTCAGCGTGTTCGGAGGCCCGGTCTTCACCGACGACGACCGGGAATTCCGGCAGGTCAAGATCCCGCGCGAGTTCTGGAAAGTCATCGTGTTCGAAGAGAACGGTGAGCTGAAGGCCCGCGGTTTCCTGCTGACCCAGAACCTGGAGCAGCTCGAAGCACTCGAACTCGACGAGTTCCGCGTGTTCCAGGTCCCGCTGGCCGAGATCCAGCAGCGGGCCCGCTTCCACTTCCCGGAGGTGCTGCGGAACGCGGATCTGCGATTGGCACCGGAAGATGTGGCCACCCCGTTGGACTCGGTCGCGGACATCCGATGGTGAGGCCGACCGGGTGCGATACGTGATCGCTATACCGCGCGAGAATTCGGGGGTGCGCTGAATCCCTCGGCGAATTCGATGAAGTTCTGCACGACGGTTTCGCTCTCTCGCCGAACGCCGCGTTTGAGCAGCAGCCCTGGGATCAACAGGGAGGAGTGCACCTCGATGTGATACCAGACCCGGGTGTCCGGACCGTCGCGCGACACTTCGAACCAGCCACCGCCGCCGAGCCCGTTGCAACTGTCCACGACCTGCCACGACACGCGGTCAGCGGTCCACTCGTATTCCAGCACCTGCAGATCGGATCTGCCGAGGAAGGTGTCCGCGGTGACGTAAACCCGCTGCGGCCTGCCGGATTCGTCGCGAGAGGCCACGCGCGCATCCGAATACAGCGACCATTCGGGAAGCAATTCGATCGCCGCGACCGCATCGAAGACCTGTGCAGGGTCGACGGCGACGGCGAAATGTATATCGGTTTTTACGCGCATAACTCCTCCACCCCCCGTACCAACGCGGCCGATTCTGCCCGGCGCTCCTTTCATCCGTCAACATGCTCTTGCCCTTCACAGACCTGCTTTGCGCAAATCTCGCTGTCGGCTACCCGTCCGCTATTTCGCGGCGGTCGCAGCGCCGAGACCACAGACCGATCAGGAATCGAGAAGCACAGGCCGAGGAACCGGAGTTAGCGTCACTGGCAGAGACCGGAGCGAACTTTCTCGTGGCTGTCGCCAGAACCGACTGGAGGTAAGCAGATGACACAGAATCAGCAGGCAGGTAATCGCGGAGGGCGCAAGCACGGCGGGCCGGGGGCGTTGTCCCGGTGGTTCCAGCGGAAGATGAACGCTCGCACGAACGCCCGTATCCGGCGCAAAGGCGGCAAGTTCATGGGCATGGACCTGCTGATCCTGCACACGGTGGGTCGCCGCAGTGGGCAGCAGCGCGAATCGCCGGTGACGTGGTTCGCCGACGGTGCGGACGGCCGGCTGATCGTCGCGTCGGGCGGCGGCAGCGGGCACCCGGACTGGTACGTCAATCTGATGGCGCACCCCGACCGAGCGGCGATCGAATTGCACGGCCACGGCACCGTGCCGGTGACCCCGCGCCGCCTCGAGGGCGCCGAGCGCGAGCAGGCATGGCAGCAGATCGTCACCGCTCAGCCCCGCTACGCGAAGTACCAGCGCAAATCCGACCGGGAGTACCCGCTGATCCGGCTCACCCCGCGGTGATCGTCTACGTGTGACAACGCCCTACCGTATCGAAAGTACGTTCGACTCGAGGTAGGGTGCCGGAGCATGCCGCAACCCGAGCCCATCCCCTTCGCCCGGACCCAGATCAACGACGTGCGCAGACAACTGCTGGATGCCGCCGCGTTCGGAAAGCACTTGCGGCCGGAACAACTCGAGAACATGGCAGGCAAGCTGGCCGAAGGCCTACGGGCCTACGCGGAAGCCATGGCCCCCGCCCAACCACCCGCCGACGGCCGCGCCTGTCTCGACTACCGCAACCGCGCTCACTGAGGGTGATCCTCGGGCCGCGCCCATGCGGTCCGACGAAGCGGAAGAGTTCGTCCGCGCGCCGGAATTGCGCGGTCGTCAGCGGTGGTGGCTCGATCCGACGGTGTGCATACCGCTGAATGGGGTGGTGAAACCGTCGTAGCGCAGACGCAGCATCATCCCCTGGTGCGCGTGTGGCAGGTTGTGGCAGTGGTTCATCCAGATGCCGGGATTCGAGGCGCGAAACGCGACCTCCCATACCTGGCCCGGGCGAACGTCGAAGGTGTCGACCCACAGTGGGCTGCCCGACGACGGCGTGCCGTCTCTGGACAGGATCAGCACCGGATGGCCGTGCAGATGCCAGGGATGCGTCTCGCGGCTCCGGTTGACCACGGTGAATCGGACGATGTCGCCTTCGGCGACGAGCTGATCGGGGATCGAGGGGTGGCCACGGCCGTTGACGGTGTGCGCGTACGCCGGTGCACCGTCGACCATGGCCGCCCCACGGTCGAGAACCAGGGTGAAGTGCCGGTCGACGGCAGCGGTGCGCAACGCGACGGGAACCGGAGTTCCGTACCTCAGCAGGTCGAGTTCGGGCCATCCGGCGATGTCCTGGGTGGACGGCTCGCCGTCCGGAGCGCCGGCCCGGGGCCGCAACCACACTGTGGCGGCACGATCGTCCACCGCCAGTGCCACGGACGTGGTGGGCATGACGAACACGAGGTCGTGGCGCCCGCCTGCGGGCAGCCGCAGTGCGGTCCGGCTGACCTCCCCCGGCTGCTCCAGGTCGCGGCCGTCGACGGCCACCACCCGGAACGAGGCGCCCGCCAGCGCGAACATGTGCGGATCGGAGTCGGTGTTGATCAGCCGCAGCCGTACCGAGGTGCCCGGCGGTGCGATTCGTTCGGCACCGCCCGCGATGGTGGCGGTGCCGTCGAACGTGTGCACGAGCAGAGTCAGATCCAGTTGTTCGGTGTCTTCCGCGCGAGGTTTCACGACGAGGGCACCGAAAAGCCCCCGGCGTACGCCGATGTGCGACGCGTGATGGGTGTGGTACCAGTAGGTTCCCACTTGGTCGGCGCGGAACCGGTAGACGAATTCGCCGCCGGGTGCCACGGCGTCCTGGGTGAGGCCCGCGGCACCGTCCTCCCTGCACGGCACGTCGTAGCCGTGCCAGTGCAGGGTCACTCCGTCGCTTAAATCGTGGTTGATCAGCTTGACCTCGATGAGGTCCCCTTGGGTGGCCGTGATCTGCGGGCCCGGCACCGTGCCGTCGAAGGTCCAAGCGTCGATGTCGCGTCCGGACTCCGAGCGCACGGTGGCTTTCCGGGCGACCAATACGTGTTCGCGCCGGACACCGCCCGGTGCCGGTGTCTCGGCGCCCCGCAGGTCGGTCACCGGTACGGCCGCGTGCGACGCCGGACCGGGACCGCCTCCGTCGGTCACCGACGCGGCGGGCCGCACCGACAGGCCGACGCCGGTACCGGCCGCACCGACCACGACCACAGCACCGGCGACGCCGAGAAAGCGGCGGCGCGAAACGTCGGGCCGGTCATCGATATCCGGTTCGTCGACACCGTCCACGCTCGGTGACCCGAGCACTCGCACAGTCAGCATGACGCCCGCCGCCACCAGGGCGATCGTGATCAGCACGATGCCGAAGCTGAGGGGATATCCGATGAGGAAGCTCACCGCGAAACCCGCCAACGCGGCATAAGCCGCGGTGAGCAGCGCGACGACGCCCACCGCATCGAGGGTTCGCGGCCGCCCGGTGGCCCTGGCCTGCGCGAGCAGCCGGGGCCCAGCGATCACCGTGGCGGCCGACGCGGCCACCACGAGCGACGGCAGCCCGAAGAGCACCTTCTCTTGGACGAACCACCACCCCCGACCGGCCAGCGCGGTGACCGACACCGCCCTCACCGACGTCACCAGCAGTGCCACGACCAGGAGAGCCAGCGCGAGCCCGGCGCGCCGCAGCGACATGGTGACGCCTGCCGCGAACCACGCGACGACACTCAGCAGCGCGAGGGCATGGTCCACGATGATCCAGGTGGCTGTCGTCATGACGCCGTTCGCACGGGTTCGGCCGATTGCCGCGCTATCTTCCGCGACTGCCGCACGATCATCCCGATCACGCCGATGATGACCAGCCCGTTGATCGCGTGCACGCCGAAGACCAGATTCCCGCCGCTCGCACCGTCACCGATCGATCTGGCGACTTCCCGGATCACCGACTGACCGATCACCAACCCGGTGACCAGACCGGCCAGCCCGACGAGCCGTCGCGGCATCCGGGCGATGGCGGCGGCGATCGTGAGCACGAGCGCGAAGACGAGGATCACGTATCCGAGCGTGCGATGCGGCTGGAAGGATTCCTCGACGGGCGCGGTGTCGTACGCACCGCTGGCGGCCAGATAGAACTGGGCGATGACGGCGAGCAGCAGCAGGGCCGCCAGGCCGGTGAAGGCTCTTTTCATGCCGTCGATCGTCGTGGCGGCCGAGCACGTTCGGCTTCCGGCGACGGGAGTCGCCGTCTACGCGAATACGCGTAGGAACATCGCGATCGGCTGCGCCGGTCGTCGTAGCCGATCGCGCACACGAGGCGCAGTGCGAGCACAAGCGGATGCCGTACTCTCACGGCATGGTTCTGCGGGCGGTGTCGCGACAGCTGTCTGCCCGGTCCTCGCCTCGGCCCGTCTGGGTCTCGGATATCGCGCTGGCGCTGTTCGTCACCGTGATCCAGGTTCTGAGCGCCGCGATCCCGGTGCCGCTCGAGCCGGTCTCGACGCCGGTCTCGGGCGTCGGATACGCCCTGCTGTTCGTCAGTGGCGTGGCCGTCGCCGCGCGCCGCCGGTGGCCGGTCCCGGTGTTCGTGGTCACGGCGCTGGCCAGCCTGATCTATTTCGGTTTCGACTTCCCGGACCGGCTTTCGTATCTGGCGCTGTTCGTCGCCCTGTACACCCTCGCCGCCTACGGCGACGGGCGCCGCTCGCTGATGATCGCCGGTGGGGGCATCACGGTGCTCGCCGTCGGCTGGCTGATCGCCGCGGCGGATGTCGAGCCGATCGTGGCCATCGGATGGGTGTTCTTCCGGATCGGCGCGTCCGTGATCAGCACGACGCTGGGCGAGTCCGTCCGATCCCGCCGGGTCATCGCCGCCGATGCGCAAGAACGGGCAGAGCTGGCGGAGCGGTCCCGCGA
Source organism: Nocardia abscessus NBRC 100374 (assembly GCF_000308455.1). Taxonomy (GTDB): domain Bacteria; phylum Actinomycetota; class Actinomycetes; order Mycobacteriales; family Mycobacteriaceae; genus Nocardia; species Nocardia abscessus. Next base: position 21,044 of record NZ_BAFP01000260.1, read on the forward strand.
CGAAGAAGCCAGGGCGCGAGTCGACGCCGAACGGCTGCGGATCGCCCGCGAAGTCCACGACACCGTCGCCCACGCCATCGCCATCATCAATGTGCAGGCCGGTGTCACCGCGCACGTGCTCGACAAGCGACCGGAACAGGCCCGCGAAGCATTGCGCACCATCGAACAGACCAGTTCGCGGGCCCTGCACGAGATGCGTGCCATTCTCGGTGTACTGCGCGATGGCGACGAGCGCGAACCCTATCCCGGTCTGGGTCAGATCGATGAACTCGTCGGCAAGGCCCGCGATGCCGGGCTCGACATCGCTTTCGAGCAGACCGCCCCGGTGACACCGCTACCGAGCGCGGTGGGCAGCGCGGCGTACCGCATCGTGCAGGAATCGATCACCAACGTGATCCGCCACGTCGGCCCCACGCGGGTGACGGTGGCGCTCGAACCCGGCATCGACGCCTTGCGGATACGGGTGATCGATGCGGGCCGCCGCGACACCGCGCACGTTCCGCCCCGCACCGGCAGCTCAACCACGACCGGCCGCGGCATCGTCGGAATGCGGGAACGCTGCCAGCTGCTCGGCGGTGAACTCGACGCGACGTCGCGTCCCGACGGCGGGTTCGAGGTCACCGCCCGGCTACCCCTCGCCCCGGTCGGATCGCGCCTGTGAACGCCACACCACCGATCAAGGTGCTGCTCGCCGACGACGAACGTCTGGTCCGTTCCGGCTTCAAGGTTCTGCTCGACCTGGAAGACGACATCACGGTGGTCGGTGAGGCCACCAACGGCGCGGAAGCCGTCGAACTCGCCCGCGCAGGCCGCCCCGACGTCGTCCTCATGGACATCCGCATGCCACGGCTGGACGGAATCCGCGCCACCGCCCAGATCGCCGAGGCCAACGGGTTGGAACGGGTCAAGGTGCTGATCCTCACGACCTACGACACCGACGAGAACGTCTTCGATGCCCTGCAGGCGGGCGCGAGCGGGTTCTTGCTCAAGGACGCGGGCCCCGCCGAACTGTTGCATGCCATCCGGGTGGTCGCCGCCGGTGACGCGCTGCTCGCACCTCGGGTCACCCGCCGCCTCATCAGCCAGTTCACCGCGCAGCGCAGGGCCGCCAAGTCCGCCGAGGACCGGCTCGCGGTGCTGACCGACCGTGAGCGCGAAGTGCTGGCACTGGTGGGTCAGGGCATGAGCAATGACGAGATCGGCGCCGCGTTGTTTCTCAGCCCCGCCACGGCACGTACCCATGTCAGCCGCGCGATGGTGAAACTGGGTGCGCGCGATCGAGCGCAGCTGGTCGTGATCGCCTACCAGACCGGACTGAGTGATTTCACCCCGTAGCTGTCGGCAGTTCGTTCGACCCTGACGGCGCCGACGTCATTGCAGCTGTGCATATTTCGGTACGCCCGGTGTCCGCTCGCCCACCGACCGCTACGACGACCGACGCAGCTGACCGCGATCTTCGTACGCGAATTCGCGTAGACAGCGCCTCCTGTCGCCGGAAGCGGAGCGTGCCCGGCGGACGCGACCATCGTCGGCATGATCATCGATCCCGAACTCGAAGCATTCGTCCCGTTGTTCCCCCCGGCCGACCTGAGCGACCCGGTCACCGCCCGCGACAACCTCGCCGCGCTGGCCGCCGCGGTCGCCGTACCGGACACCGCGGACCTGGAGATCGAAAATCGCACGGTGCCAGGTGATTCCGATGTGCCGATCCGGATCTATCGGCCGCACCGGGCGCAGGGGGCTATTTTGTGGCTGCACGGCGGCGGATTCGTCATGGGTGATCTGGACACCGAACATCCGTGGGGCGCGCTGCTCGCCAACGGCTCCGGCGCCACAGTGATCTCGGTGGGCTACCGGTTGGCCCCCGAGCACCCGTTCCCCGCCGCGCATGACGACATCTACACGGTGCTGACCTGGACGGCCGAGCACGCGGCCGAGCTGGGCATCGACCCGGCGCGGATCGCGATCGGAGGCCACAGCGCCGGCGCGGGACTCGCGGCCGCGGTGACATTGCGGGCACGGGACCAGCAGGGGCCGCCGATCCGCTTCCAACTTCTCAACCAACCGGTCCTCGACGACCGGCAGCAGTCGTGGTCAGCGCGGAATTTCACCGACACACCCTTCGTGACTCGCGCCAAAGTCGCCCAGATGTGGGGGCATTACCTGGCTTCCACGCCCGCCACGCCGTACGCCGCACCGGCGCGGGCCACCGACCTGTCCGGCCTGCCACCTGCCTACATCGCCACCGCGGAGTTCTGTCCGAACCGCGACGAAGACATCGACTACGCACTGCGCCTGCTGCGGGCGGGCGTGCCGGTCGAGCTGCACCAGTGGCCCGGCACGTTCCACGGATCGCAGGCGATCCTGTCCGCCCAGGTGTCCCAGCGCCAGACCGCCGAACTCGCCGCGGTCCTGCGCCGCGCCCTGGCCGGGGATACCACCACCGGCTCGGAAACCGCTTAGCCGCAACGCATTCGCCGAAGACGGGAGAACGATGACCACCATCAACGTTGCCGAGGCGAGGGAGCGGTCCGCACCGCCCTCAGCAGATGACTCGGCGGAACCGAGCGTTGCAGGATTGCTGCGCCCCCATCTGGGCGGCTTCGCCGCCGTTGTCGTCCTGCAGATCATCGGCGCTGTCGCCGGTCTGGCACCGTTGCTCGCAGTTGTCGAACTGGGTCGGACTCTGTTGTCACCCGGGCCGATCGATCACGGTCATGTCTGGATGGTCGTGATCGCGGGTGCGGTCGGCTTGTTCGTCCGGCTGCTGTTCACGGCCGCGTCGTCCGGAATCGGGCACCTGCTCGACAGCCAGGTGCAGCTGTCGTTTCGTCGGCAACTGGCCGCGCGGCTGGGGCGTGTGCCGATCGGGTGGTTCGCCCGGCGCGGCTCCGGCGAGCTGGCGAAGATCGTGGGTAAAGACGTGAGCGCCGTGCATCCGCTCATCGCCCACACTCCCGGCGATCTCGTCGCCGCGTTCGTGGTGCCGCTGGTGTCGCTGGTCTACCTGTTCACGATCGACTGGCGGCTCACGCTGATCACGCTCGTTCCGGTGGTGCTGGCAGTGGCGCTGGTGCCCCTGATGATGACCCCGACCCGGCTGCGCGAGCAGAAGGAGTTCGACGCGGGGATGAGCCGGATCGCGAGTGCGGCCGTCGAGTTCGTGCAGGGCATCTCGGTGGTCAAGGCGTTCGGCTCCGGCGAGCGCGCCCACCGGAGATTCCGCACGGCCGCAGACGATTTCGCGGATTCGTTTCTGCGCATGGTGCACGGTCTCGCCGGGATCGCGGCGGGGATGCAGGTGGTGCTGTCGCCGCCGTTCGTGCTGCTGGTCGTCCTGATCGGTGGCACGGTTCTGATCACCGACGGTTCGCTCCCCCCGGCCGACCTGCTGCCGTTCCTGCTGCTGGGACTCGGCCTGACCGCTCCGATCGCGGCACTCGGCCACGGATTCGACGATCTCCAGGCCGCCCGCCGGGCCGTCGAGCGCGTCCGCGACGTGCTCGCCGTGCCCTCGCTGCCGGAGCCCACGCGCCCGGTCGCGCCACAGGGGCACCGGGTGGAACTGCGTGACGTGCGATTCGGGTACGACGCCGGTCGGGAAGTACTGCGCGGGATCGACCTGGTGCTCGAACCGGGCACGGTCACCGCGATCGTCGGCCCCTCGGGAAGCGGCAAATCCACGCTGGTGCAGCTGCTGCCACGGTTCTTCGACCCGACCCACGGTTCGGTGACCCTGGGCGGAGTCGATCTACGCGAACTCGCCGGGCGTGAGCACTACCGGATGGTCTCGTTCGTCTTCCAGGACGTCCGCCTGCTGCGCGCGTCGGTCGCGGACAACATCGCCCTGGCGGTACCCCATGCCGACCGCGACGCCGTGGTGCGCGCCGCCCGGCTGGCGAACATCCACGATCGGATCCTCGAGCTGCCCGACGGCTACGACACGGTGCTCGGTGCGGGCGTTCAACTGTCCGGCGGTGAATCGCAACGAATCTCACTCGCGCGCGCACTGCTGGCCGACACTCCCGTTCTCGTGCTCGACGAGGCGACCGCTTTCGCCGACCCGCACACCGAACAGGCGGTGCGCCGGGCACTGGCGACGCTGGCGGGCGATCGGACGATCCTGGTCATCGCCCATCGCCTGGAGACGATCGCCGACGCCGACACCGTCGCGCTGCTGGAGAACGGGTCGATCGTCGAACGCGGCAAGCCCGCCGAATTGCTGGCGCGCAACGGCAAGTTCGCCGAATTCTGGCAATCCCACCGAGTCGCGTTCACCGAGGGGACCGAAACCCTGGGTGGCGTGCTGCGACGTGAGCTCGGGCCATGGAGGCGGATCGTCACCGCGCACGGTCCCGCGAACGTCGCCGATCGAACACTGCAAGGAGACGAACCCCGATGATTCGAATGCTATTGCGCGTGCTCGGAGACGAATACGCCAAGCCCGTGCGCCGCACTGTGGCCCTGATGACGGCAACCGCGATAGCCGAAGGTTTGTCCTACGCACTGCTGGTTCCGGTGCTGCGGGCACTGTTCGGAAGCACGCCCACGGACGCCCGGCCCTGGCTGATCGCGTTCGGGGCGGCGGTCGCCGGCTACGCGGCGCTGCGCTATCGCAGCGATCTGTCCGGTTTCCGCGTCGGGACCACGCTGTTGCGCGGTGTCTATCATCGTTTCGGCGATCGCCTGGCTCGACTGCCCCTCGGTTGGTTCACCGCCGGTCGCGTCGGGGAGGTGTCGGTCCTCGCCAGCGAGGGTGTGCTGCAAGCGATGAGCGTGATCGCGCATCTCCTGGCGCCTCTGATCTCCGCCGTGGCGACTCCGCTGACGATCCTGCTCGTGATGCTCGCCTTCGACTGGAAGATGGGATTGGCCGCGCTGGCCGCCGTACCGGTCGTGGCGGCGATCCAGACCTGGTCAGGACGTTCGATGGCCGCCGCCGACGCGGAGCGCACCGAACGCACCAAGGAGGCCACGGGAAGAGTCATCGAATACCTCCAGGCCCAGCCCGTACTGCGCGCCGGCGGCCGAACCGCCGAACGCTTCCGGCTGCTCGACGACGCGCTGTCGGGACTCGAGCGCGCGGGTCGCCGCTCCATGCTGTCGGCGCTGCCCGGCATAGTCGGCCTGACGCTCACCGTGCAGGCCGTGTTCACCGCGTTGCTCGCGTTGGGCGCCTACCTCGCGCTCGGCGGGAACATCGGTGTAGCAGAGGTTTTGGCGATCCTGGTGCTGGCTGCGCGATGCGCTGATCCGCTGCTGTCGCTGTCGGAAATCGGTGGCCAAATGCGCGGCGCGCGGGTGGGACTGGCCGGACTCGACGCGGTGTTGCGCACCGAGCCACTGCCGGAAGCTCTCGAGCCGATCCAGCCGGTAGGCCACGATCTGGAGTTCGAGTCCGTCACCTTCCGGCATGGCGGCCGCACGGTGATCGACAACGTGTCGCTGTACGTACCGGAGGGCCAGCGCCTCGCCGTTGTCGGGCCGTCGGGGGCCGGTAAGAGCACTTTGCTGCAATTGCTCGCTCGGTTCTATGACGTGGACGAGGGTGCGGTGCGCGTGGGCGGTGTGGACGTCCGCGCGATCGGCACCGAGGCGCTGATGGCGCAGTACGCCATCGTCTTCCAGGACGTCTACCTCTTCGACGGCACCATCGAGGAGAACGTACGCCTCGGCCGTCCCGGCGCCACCGACGCCGAAGTACGAGCCGCAGCGACCGCGGCGCGGTTGGACGACGTCATCGAGCGACTGCCCGACGGATGGGCAACAAATGTCGGCGAAGGCGGCGCACTCCTGTCCGGTGGCGAGCGTCAGCGTGTCTCGATCGCCCGAGCGCTGCTGAAGGACGCGCCCATCGTGCTGCTGGACGAGGTGACCTCCGCACTGGACCCGACAAACGAGGCAGCCGTCCACGAGGGCATCGAGCGCCTGATGGCGGGACGGACGGTGGTGATGGTGGCGCACCGGCTTCGGACCGTCCAACGCGCCGACCGGATCGTCTTCCTGGACGGCGGCCGGGTCGTGGAGCAGGGCAGTCACGAGGAGCTGTTGCGCCATGGCGGGCATTACGCCGACTTTTGGAAAGTGTCCCGGGTACCGGTAGCGAGTGAATGAGTTATCGCCCCATGACCGAACGTCCCCACGTCGTCGGAGCCCGCGCACCGGATCTTTCGCCAAAATTCTGTGGGCAGTAGCCGAACCGATCCTTCCCCGCTACCGAAAGCAGGGGACGGACAGCCGGATCGCGGCAGCGGTCCCGATGCCACCGGCCATCGTCATCGGCCCCGGTCGCTCGCGGGGCCTCGGCGGGCCGAGCATCCGTGGGTGTTCGTGGCGATCGAGCTGGCCGATGCCGGCCCCGGCCCTGAGCGCAGTCGTCTCATGCACATATGCGTCAGAGAAGTCCGGCAACGTAGCTACCGGCGAACGCTGCCGCCGTGAGGTTTCACTCATCGTAGTCGGAGGGCCAGACGATCATCGCGACGACCACAGCGAGAGGCAGGCCGATCACGAATACGAGCCCGATCTGAGCCACACTCACCGGCGCACCCCGCCGAAAGCGGGCCAGCGGCCGAATGACGCTCGCGGCGCGGCGCATTCGACATCGGCGACCGCCATCACCCGATCGAGAGTCACCGCGTCCAGGTGCGCCGACGACGGGAGCAACACCACGTCGGCCCCGGAGGACTCGACCTGTTCGGCCAGACCCAGCACCGAACCCGCGTCGGCCCAGCGCAGCGCATACCCTAACCGCCGCGCCAAGCGGCGCACCTGGGCTGAGTCCCATTCCGGTGTCGGTGACAACGGGTCTATCCAACCGAGCGCGTCCATTCCCCTTATGCCTTCCGTCCCCTGTCGTTGGCAAGCTCCCGCCGCTGAGGAACAACGTCTGCCCAGCGGCGGGGCTGAAATCGAAGCTATGCGGACACCCCGCCCGCGCAGACAATTTCGCCGTCCACAGGCGTCTACAGCCCCGTTAGGCTGGAGTCGTGGAACCTGGGGTGCTGTTGCGCGCCGCCCGGGAGGCGGCGGGGATATCGCTGCGCGGGATGGCCGAGCGGACCTTCTACAGCAAGACCTATCTGGGGCTGATCGAGACCGGTCAACGTCCCGTGCCTGCGGGAGTGACAGCCGCCTATGAGCGGGTGCTGGGGACGACGGACTTGGGAAGGTTAACCGCCGCAGCGAGATCACCCGCTAGCGCAGACCCCGGCATCCTGTCCGACGTGGCCGTGATGCTTTCGGCTATCCGCCGGATCGAGGACACGGCGGGAGCGCTGGCGGTACTCCCGGCGGTGCGCGGCATGTCCGCCATGGTCGAAACCTTCTCCCGTGAGACGCGCGCGGCACGAACCGATGCGGCGGCGCTCGCGTCCGAGGTCACGCAGTACCGAGGTTGGCTGGAGCACGCCGCCGGGGCCGACACCGCCGCCCGACGCAGCTTGGCCACGGCGGTAGCCCTGGCGACAAAGTCCCGTGACCCGGACCGGCTCGTACACAGCCTCGGATTCTCCGGTTACGTCACCTGGAGCGCGACAGGCGATTACGACGAGGTCGTCGCCTTGTCGGACGCCGCACTGGGCGTGCGCGGCGCGCATCCCGTGCTCGTTGCCTATGCGCGGATGCGGCGGGCCGAGCTACTGGCCGCCCGGGGAGAGACGGGCGAGGCGCAACGCGCCCTGGCCGCCGCCGACGCGGCGACGGAAGCGGCGGACGGTGTCGACCCGCCCGAGGCGATGTACTGGTGGACTCCCGGGTTCGGGGCCGTGCAACGCGGCGGTGTTCTGGCGCTGCTCGGGCGCCGGTCCGAGGCCGTGCTCGAGGCGACACAAGGGCTGGAGACCATGCCGCCCGAACACCGGCGGACGGAGTGGCTGGCATCGGCACTGCGCCGGGTCGATCCGGACCTGACCGGCGACGCCTGACCTGCTAGCGCAGCGGTGATTTCCGGCGATTGAACGGTTGGCCGAGCACGTCCCGGGCGCCGGACAGCTCAAATCTTGACGTTGGCCCACTTCGCGAATCGGGCCAGGTCGTCGGTTCCACGACGGGCGTGGGCGAGCACGCGCACGGTCTCGTGGACTTGGGGATGGTTGCGCGTCAGCCCCGGCGCGAGCCGGCGCGCCTGGTCGAGACTGGTGAGGGCACGCTGTTTGTCCCCGTGGAGCAACCACGCGCGAGACACGTCGATCCAGTGATGCCCTGCGCGGGAGGGCGATACCGATGCCGGTAACCGAATCTGCTCAGCGCGTGCGACGGCGGTCGCGCCATCGGACAACTCGACCGGCACCGCGACGGAGTGGATTGCGACGTTCGGCAGATGGAACCCGGTCCCGTACTCCTGATACCGGGCGGAGCTGATCACCTGTCCGATCCGACGTGCTTCCCTCAGATGCGCGTCGGCGGTGTCGGCGTCGAGCGCGCGGGCCGACAGTACCGCCCCCCGCAGGTGCAACGCGCCCCGTACCGCGAGGACTTCTGGTGTTGTGGGCAGCTTCTCGCTGGCGGCGTGCGCACGTTCAACGACCCGCAGCCCACCGGCGTACGCGCCGGAGTACAGCAGAATGAGCGCGCGATGGTATTCCGCCGCGATCGGCCACGCCGGGTCACCACTGCGTTCAGCGGCCCACACGCAGCGCTCTGCGGCCAACCCGGCGAGATCGAGGTAGCCGTACCGATAGGCGATCGACGACGCACTGTTATAGGCGTAGGCGAGCGTCGAATAGATAGTCTCCAGCCGATGCCCGGGAGGTTCGTCGCTCGCGAGCACGTGCAAACCGTGGATCACATCCGGCAGTTCGGCGGTGTGGTCGCCGTACCGGCCCCGGCGCCTGCTCTCCTGAACCCGATGCAGTGCCGCGGTCAGCTCTTCCAAGGTGGTCGGCGAGCTCAGCGGTTCGTCGTTGAACGCCAGAATCTTTCGGCGCAGCTCGCGGATGGTGGCGTGAGCCCCGGCATCGGCGCGCGCCGGGGTGTAAGGCTGCCCGGTCAGGTCCTCGATGTTCACACCGAGGGCACCGGCCACGGCCGCGATGAACGCGGGAGAGGCGGGACGGGCGCCTCGCTCGACCTTGCGCAGCAGCGACACCGACACGTTCGCCTTCTGCGCGAGCTGTAGCTGTGTAAGCCGAGCGAGTTTGCGCGCCCTGGCGGTGCGTTCCCCGATCCCGCCGTCGTCCATGCCTCCACGGTGACACACGATGTGCCGCTTCGCATTGGTTCACCCCGGACAAAGTAGTTGCAGGCCCCGGCCTCGGGTTGACTCCCGAATCCCCGACGCCGGGTGCCAGCCAACCACCACAACGCGCCGAAGGGTCTCCGAATGACCGTAGAGCTCGCAACCGTTCTGATCGTCATCGCCGCTGTCGGCGGACTGCTCATCCTTGTGTTCTGGGTTCTTCCCTGGCTACTCGAACTGGGCGACGATCCGGACGCGTCGGTACCGGCGCGTGAGATCTTCGCGCGGTTGGAGGACGAGCAGCGATGACGACCCGGCGTTCATGGGTCCAGGATTACTGCGAGGACAGCAATCGGCCCGCCGACGAGCAGCACGCGCAGGGCCTGTTGAAGCTCCACGCGACCTGCACCCCGGCGTGTCCGCGCAGGCTTTCTGCAGAGCGGTACCTCCAAGAGCGCGATGCGGAGGGCGAAGCTAAGGAAGGGCGAGAGGGTCACTAGCCGGTTACGTAACGTGACAACAACCGGCGTACCGGGGCCGACTGACCGGCCACTTGCTGAAGATGAGCACCCGCCGACGGCGGCCATGGGATACCAATGGTGGGTGACCTGCGTCTGGTAGCGGTGTTTTGGTGGCGTTAGGGCCCGCTATCGAGTGATCTACCCTCTCGCGCACTAGGCCGCCGATCAGCGACTCCGGCCGGGTACCTGCATCCCATCATAAAGTCATGATCATCTAATGCGGGTAGCCACTACTCGCGCCAAGAGCGCATCTACAAGTGATTCTAGAAAATGTCAGTTTCATGCTAGCAACCCCAGACGGGGCTGCTGACTCAGTTGACAAGAAGAATCACTGCAAGAACGGAGAATTAAATGAACAACAACAGCTGCTCAATCAAGCTCCTCCCGGAGGAGGTTTGGCCCGTCGCCGCAGAACGAGCTAGCGAGATCAACCCGGCCAACGCGCCGGCCTTACAGATGCTCGAACTTGCGGTCCCTGATGCGGTCATGGACCCGGGTCATCTTGCCGCCCTGACCGGTAAGTACTGGGGCAGCAATGGGGTACGGCTAACTGTACAGTTCCTCGATAATCCTGCCGCCGACCTGCGGTCTCGAATCCTCTCGCACATGAATAGCTGGGGGACCTGGGCAAATGTGAACTTTCGGGAGACAGCGGTCGACGGACAAGTGCGTATCGCTCGCGCCGAGGGCCGAGAAGGCGGATTCTGGTCATTTCTCGGGACTGATATCCTTCAGATCGAAGCAGGGAAGCCAACGATGAACCTCGAGGGCTTCACGATGAGTTTCCCGGATTCCGAGTTCTTCCGCGTTGTGCGGCACGAGACGGGGCACACGCTGGGGTTTCCGCACGAGCATAAGCGCTCGCAGATTGTAAATCGCATCGACAGAGACAAAGCTATCCAATTCTTTGCCACGCGCTTTGGTTGGTCAGAGCAAATGGTGATCTCACAAGTGTTGACCCCGCTGGAGAACTCGGCGCTCATCGCAACTGAGCAGGCAGATCCACATTCCATCATGTGCTACTGGCTACCGGCATCCATTATGCGAGATGGTATTGCCGTCGAAGGCGGCACCGACATCAATGATCAGGACGCAGAATTCGCTTCATCAATCTATCCCAAACCGCCGGCATGGTACGTCTCGGAAAGTGGAACAGGGAAGTGGAAGGAAATCAACGTCTCCAGGTTCCGCATCGAAGACCTAGCCTTCGGCGACTTCACCGGCAACGGCAAAACAGACGTCTT
>NZ_BAFP01000259.1 GCF_000308455.1 Nocardia abscessus NBRC 100374
GGTGGTTGGTGTGGTTGTAGGTGGCGGTGAAGTGGAAGGCGTCGAGGAGTTGGCGCAGGAGGGGTGTGGGGAGTTCGGCGAGGTCGATGGGGGTGGTGGAGAGTTGGTCGAGTAGGTCGATGTTGTGGGCGGGTGGTGGTGGTTGCTGTTTGCGGAGTTCGGTGAGTTTGGTGGTTTGGGTGTGGTGTTGGGTGTCGAGGTCGCGGAGTTGGTTGTGGATGTGTTCGATGGCCGCCCTGTCGGTGTCGTAGTCGAATACGGCGAGGTTGCGCAGCAGCCGCTGGCGGGTGGTTTCGATGCGGTGGATTGCTTGCTGGGTGGCGTCGATGTCGGCGTGGTGTTGTTCGGCGGCGGCGGTGTCGGTGGTTTCGATGCTGGCGAGGAACAGTTCGCGTCGGTTGTGTCCGAACACGTGGGTGTTGAAGAAGGTAGTGATGGCGGTGAGGATTTCCGGTTCGGGGAGGTAGACGCTGGAGGGTTGTCCGGCGGGGCGTGGTGCTTTGGTTCGGGGTTGGCAGAAGTAGTAGGTGCGGGCTCCGCCGTCGGTTTTGCCGCACATGCGGTGGCCGCAGTGGGTGCAGGTGATGTAGGAGCGCAGTTTGTAGACGCGTCGGGTGCGGGGGTGTGGGTTGGGTGCGCCGGGGTAGGGGTCGCGGCGGGAGCGTTCGTGGCTGGTGCCGATGGTTTGGGCGGCGTCGTCGATCGAAATGATGGCGGGGTGTGCGGGTTGGGGTGACCAGATCCATTCGGTGACGGGTTTGGTGCGGCTGCGGTGGAGTGAGGTTTTTGCGCGGGTGCGGTTGTAGACCTGGTAGCCGGTGTATTTGGGGTTGTGCAGGATGTGGGAGACGGTGGAGACGGACCAGGCTCCGCCGGTGGGGGATGGGTAGCGGTCGGGGTGTTGGTTGAGTCGGTCGCAGATGCGTGAGTAGCCGAGTTGTTCGGTGATGCGCCAGGTGAAGATCTGGCGGAGGTGGGTGCGGTGTCCTCGTTGATCGCCAGAGTCGTCTTCGCCTGTCCGCGGGCGCGTTTGGCGGGGACGGGGTGGGGGATCCGGTTGGCGGAGTATCCGTGGGGGATTTTGCCGATGTTGTAGCCGGCTTTGATGTGTTGTTCGACGCCGGCGCGGGATTGTTCGAGGAGGTTGCGGACGTACCAGTCGGCGATGGCGCGGTTCATGCCGCGCAGCAGCATGGTGGTGGCGGCGGGATCACCGGTGGTGATTTCGATGGGTTCGTTGGCGCACCACAACTGGACGTCGTTCTGACGTAGCCGGTGTTCGAATTCGGTAGAGGCGCGGGTGTCGCGGGCGGTGCGGGAGACTTGTTCGGCGATCACGACCTCGAATCCACGATCCTTGGCTGCTGCCGCGGATAGCAGGTCGGAGATGCCGCCGTCACGCGGTACCGGCACATCGAAGCGGGTGTGGGCGGTGGAGTGGCCGCGGGCATCGAGGTCTAGTCGTCCGGTCTCGATGTCCCAGTCGTGCGCGACGATCGACACCGGGAACGGTAATCCGGCCAACTTCGCCTCGCATGTCGAGAGCTGCCGGGGTATGGACAGTGTGGGGTCCTGGGTGTCGTCGGTGGAGGTTCTGCCGACGAACGCGGCGCGGATGATGGGCGTGATCTGATCCGGGTGGGGTGGAGTGAGGCTGGCGATCAACTCCTCCACACTCACCGCGGCTGGCGTTTGACCGGTCGGCTCTAACTCATCGACGGCGTGGGTGTCGTAGCTGGGAACGGGGTGCCTGCCAGTGCTGGTGGAATATTCAACAGGGTTGGTTGGCCGATTCTCCATGCAGTACCTCCCGGATCACTTGTGCTTGCAGGATGGTGAGGTGGCAGTCTTACGCGCCGCCGAGGTGGTTGATGGTGTCAGTGACGGTCAGGCGTCGACCTCGGTGACTGCGTGCGTGTGGTTCCGCTTGTGAGGTGTCTGTGGGTTTGCTGTTCATGCTCGGTGCAATGTGGGTGCTGATGCAACGGCATTTGTCGGTAGTCGGGGCTGGACTGCGGAGCCCGGCATTAGGCATCTTGCCGGATGTCAAACCGATTGAAGATCGGCCGCTCTGGCAAAATACTTGCTGGTCAAAAAGTGTGCTCCCCGCACCCGCGGGGATGATCCGTCCCCGACCGTCCCGGTACGTCCCGGCCCGGTGTGCTCCCCGCACCCGCGGGGATGATCCGCGCTTTCGTACTTGAGCCGCCGACCGATCCCGGTGCTCCCCGCACCCGCGGGGATGATCCGATTTCTGTCGCCACATCAACTGCTTCGCGCGGGTGCTCCCCCCCAAGACCGACAACGGCTGGCGGCGCATCCTGCTGCCCGCCCACACCGTCGAGGCCGTCCGAGAGGCCGTCAAGGACCTGGAAGTCGGCGACCGCCCCAACCCGATGGGACTGCTGTTCCCGGCCCGCAACGGGTCGCTGCGCAACCCGAACAACTTCGGCCGCACCTGCGTGCAGCACGCGGGGAGAACTTCGCCTGGGTGACCCCGCGCACGTTCCGCAAAGGCGCGGCCACCGCGGTCGACCACGCCTACGGCGACCCCGAACGCGCCGCCCGCCAGCTCGGCAACACCCGCGCGGTGGCCAAGGCGCACTACATCGACGTCCCGGAGACCGTTCCGGACAATCGAGACGTGCTCGAGCGGTGGGCTCGGGGCTCCACCGGCCCGAAAACGTGAGATTTCTGTGAGAACCGCTCGAATCCGAGCCCGTCACCGGAACGAGAAAACCCCTTCCGACGCTGGTCGGAAGGGGTTTTCGCTGTCGGGCTGACAGGATTTGAACCTGCGACCACTTGACCCCCAGCTCTGGGCTAATGTCATTTGCACACGTCAAACCCGGTATTCGAGCATGCGGCAACATTCCAAACGTGCTGGTCGTTCTCGGCCGCGCATAGCGTGTGGCCCCAGATTGGCCCCAGCTTTCGACGGCCAGCCGAATGCCAAACGGCAGGTTTCTGGTTTGAGTCCGATCGTCGATGAGCACACTCGCGAATGTTTGGGCAGGCTGGTGGAACGCTAGGTCACTGCCGACAGGCTGATCGACGAGCTCGACCGCATCGCCGTGCAACGCGGCTACCCAGCCGCGCTGCGCTGCGACAACGGGCCGGAGCTGGCTGCCACGCGATGCGGGACTGGCTGGTGAACGCGTCCGGCTGGCATTCATCCCGCCGGGTCAGCCTGTTGGTATGCCTCGAAACGACGGTATGCCTGTGCTGGTGACGAACTCGTGGCTCGCCATGCACGACAAAATCGTTGAGCTGAAAGAACAAGGACTGATATGACCAGCTGGGTGGAGTTCACTGACGGCCTGACACAGCACCTAGCCACGTTGTCTGCCGGGATGGTCGTCATCATCGGTGAGGCAGACGAACCGAAGGAGCGCCGCCGCTTCGTCCAGTTCCGGCAGCTCGACACCATGATCTGGGCAGAGCTGCCCGGCGACAGCTGGCTTGCCCCCGACGTGCAAGTCGGAGACTCCGGTGGACAGATCATTGAGAGCGCTGGCTGGCAGCGACCAGACACCGACCACTGTGACAACTGGTGGTATGAATTGCGCTGGCCGGCCTCCTCGGACAGCTATCGACAGTTGGCGGCAAGGATGGTCACGGGTCTACGTGACGCCTTCGGAATCGCGGATCCGGCCACGTTGGTATACGAGGCATGGAACGAGCGCAGCGGCGAGACCGAACTGCCGCTTCTCGGTCTGTCAACGAAGACAGCACAGGCGACAGCGAGCATTGCTTCAAGCTCGGAGGAGCTCGCCGCCGCTTGGCGGGTGATGGGGCACTCGGACACCATCACACTTGCCAGGCAGCTGCAGTCGCTGGTCTGGTCGTGGCGGATGGATAACCTTATGCGGCTTCTCGTGGTCTTCGACTGGCGGGACCCGATCATCCAGTCGAGTGATTGGGTCCGCTTCGACAACGGCCTCGGGCCCGGCAGCTGTGACGTGATGGGCAACGGCGGTCACGCCGAACGTATCGAAATAGCCTTGACCACACTGGCTCCCGACGATGCGGCCGGTCGAGCTGCAGTACATGAGGCGTTCAGTGAAGCTGCTGCCGCACTGACCGCCGCGATCGGAGCGCCGACCGCAGAGATCGTCGACTCGATTCCCGAGATCCGATGGAGCGGTGAGGAAACAACCCTGCTGTTGACCGATCTGGGCTTGATGGTGCGACTGTGCTTGGTCACGAACACATGGTTGGCCCACTACGACGAGGTGAACCACCTGCAAGAACGGCGGACGAGCTGACGCAATCGCTCGTGGTGGATCTGTTGACTTGCGCGGCGTCTTGGAGGCAGCCGGTATACGGCTGCGCCCCAAAAGTCACCATCGGCAGGAGCGGGGTCGATGGATAGTCTCGCCGCGGCACTGCCAGCGGACCGCAGGCGTTTGGCTGCGCGTATCCGTGATGCGGGAACCGGTTCCGGGATATCGATTTCGCCGATCCGAGATCCGCGTTGTACTCTGGAGCCCTTGCCCTCAGACGGTGAGGTCACAGAAGTGGACCCGCCCATGTCGTTGAATCCCGGCCAGCCTGCCGCGACGGACCCAGGCTTGTTTCCCATTCCGCCGGGGCCAGAGCGCCGAAAGGTCGTCCAGAAGTACCGGGCGTTGGCCGAAGCGATCGGTCGCACGTGGACCGCGACGGTCAGAAGTGACGTCGCCCTGTACCCAGGAAGCCGGTTCGACATCGACTGCGAGCAGGTCGTCATCGACGCGGCCAGCGCGTCGGTCATCGCCCGCACCATCGACCAGCAGTTCGAGAATCTCCTGGCTCCGAATGATCAAGACACCTACAAGAAGTTCCGCGACAATGACACGGACGGTCGAATCGTGCGGGGCCTGACGCTGATTCGCAACGCTGATACCCACGCGGATTCGGTGATCGAGATGGATTCGAATCGTGTGGTCGGCGGTATGGCCGGTTGGCGGGTCTTCCCGGTCTGGAAGGCGCACGCCGATCTGCCCGCCGAGATTCAGAATCTGTC
This sequence comes from Nocardia abscessus NBRC 100374, assembly GCF_000308455.1. GTDB lineage: Bacteria > Actinomycetota > Actinomycetes > Mycobacteriales > Mycobacteriaceae > Nocardia > Nocardia abscessus. The sequence continues at coordinate 5,009 of NZ_BAFP01000259.1, forward strand.
CGGCACCGCCCCTGGCGTACACAAGCGCTACCGGGACTGGGTCGCGGGACGACTGGTAGTGGAGACATTGCTCGATGTCCTGCGCTTCTACGATCGCTGTGATCCGTCACTTGCGCGTCGTTCGGACTCGGGAGACCTTGAGGGCTTTCCGCTTCGCGACTTGGGAGCGCCAGGTTACGACTGCCTTCACCCGTACTGGCTGCGGGAAAACGAGCTCAGCGAGCAATTGCTGGATCGCTTCAAGACCATGGCGCCGACCGGGCTCGGCCGTCGGATCCACCGAGCGGTTCCGCACGCCGATACGACCTTGCTCGTGGGCGTGACGGCACTGGGAGGCCACGGGATGTCGTTCATCGAGTCGGCCGAGCAGGTGGCTCGCGATATCGCGGGCGGATACGTCTACACTGCAGCGACCAGGGACGGCGACGTCGTTGTGGAGCAGCGCGACGGCGTGCTGATGGTGGAAGCCGACGCACTTGCCGATGTCGAGCTGCCCGCGAGCGACGGTGAAGAGTCGCTCGCTGAGGACGGCACCGACGATCGTATCTGCGCCTCCTGGGAGGCCCAGATGTCCGACGCGTTCTGGTACCGCGAGCATCGACGCCCGGTTCCCTGAGCAGCATCCGTGCCAGTTGATCGGCCAGCTATCCCTTCCCAGGCGCTAGCTGACGAGATTCTTCCTAGCTCTACGATCGTTGACCACGTGGTCAACGCAGAAAGATGGGTTGTGGCAGCCGATTTGGAGACACTGATCGCGCAGATCTGGAGTCCAGAAGTGCGCCCGCTGGCCGTGGACCTGTGGTCATCACATGTCGCGGTGGCACTGGGCTGAGCCGAAATGGAAACGTCAAGGATGCTAGGGCCGACTCGCGAGGAAGGCAGTCCATTCTGCACACTTTGTGTTCTTGAGCGACGCGAACGATCTTGCGTGCTTCGGCGGTGATACTGGGATCGGTACTGCGTTCGATGATCCGGGGTGCGGCATACAGAATTTCTGCGCGGGCGTTGGCACCCTCGCGGTTGCCTGTGTCGTCCTGATTCTCCATCGGTGCTCTCCTCCCGACCCGATCCAGTCTCCCAACGTAGCCCGGTATCGATCGCTGTGACGATCCGGGGGCGCGTTCGCTACCGGTTGCAAAGACGCGGCGATGTCGACAGGGGTTGAGCGTGACCACACCGGAATCACCATGTCCGAGGCGTCAGACGATCGGCCGCAGCCGACCTGTGGGAGGTAGTACTCAGCGTTCGCTGAAACTGTGCTGGTACAGCTTGGAGTGAAAGTTGCTGAAGGGATCTGCAATCGCCGAGCCGGAGCGAGGATGGATGGCGATTCCGCCGTCCTTGCAGGGGAGTGGTCTCTGAACTGTGGCTTTTGAGACCGCGCATACCTCACGGGCCGCGAGGGTTTCGGTTTGTCGGTGGCGTGTCGGATGATCGTGCCATGCCAGGATCTGTGTTTGCCTTCCACGTCCCGCGGGTGTGCAGGGTTCGTGGGAATGAGGTGACCGAGCAGGATCTGATCAGTCGGGATCTGGGGGCCTTCCGTCGGTCCGACGAGGAAGTCGTCGCGGACGATTCCGAGTTGACGGACGGGGTGCTCGCTTCTGCGTCGGTGGTAGCACGTGCGGGGGCGATGGTGGTGCTCGGTGAACCGGGTGCCGGGAAAACGTCGCTTCTGGCGGAGCGAATCAAGGATCTGCCGAAGTTGGTGGACGGATGGGACGGCCGCGGTGATTGTTGCCTGTGGGTGTCGGGTGCCGATCTGACCGAGTTCTCCTACGACGCGGAAATCGGGGGTCATCTGGCCGCGCTACCTCCGGTCGAGGAATCGAGCACAGAGTCCGGGGTGTTGACCGTCGTTCTCGATCAGGCGGACGAGAGCGCTATGCTTCGGCGTCTTCCGCGGAAGTTGGCGAAGTCATTGGGCGGGCGCGATACCCGCCGTGTGCGGTTCTTGTTGGCATGCCGCACTGCGGACTATCCAGTGGCGATGACATCGGTGCTGTCCCAGGCGTTCGGAGCGTGCTATTGCGTGGACTTAGCACCATTGAGCCGCGAAGAGGCGGTACAACTGGTCAATAGCGCCGGTGTTTCGGGCGAAGATCTGATCGCGAGGGTGGAGCAGGCCTCAGCGACCGTGCTGGCCAGCATTCCGTTGACCTTGGAGATGTTGGTGCGGACCTTCCGCGCCGATGGCGATCTTCCGGCCACACCGGAGGCATTGTTCGCTCGCGGGGTCGAGCTGTTGGCCGAGGATCCCGACCCTGAGCGCCTGAACGGTGCGATGCAGACCACCGCCGCGCAGCGTCTGGCCGTCGCCGGGCGAATCGCAGCCTGGACACTACTGTCGGGCCATCGGACGGTCTGGCGGGGCCACGGCCTGGAAGCGGGCCATTTCGATCTGCCCGGCGCCGATCTCGTCGGAGGCGGAGAGACCACGACGGCGGGGGCCTTCGACGTCACCGCCAAAGTGCTGCGGGAAACGCTGGCGACCGCCTTGTTCACCGGGCCGGACGAAAACCGTGTAGCGGTAAGACATTCCTCGGTCGCCGCCTACTTGGCAGCCCGCTACCTGGTGGAGCGAGGGACCAACGCGGCTCAGTTGGCGAACCTGCTCATGGTCGGTTCACCTGACGGAGAGAGCGCCAGTATTCCCGTCCCGCTTCGTGAAACGGCGTCGTGGATTGTAGCGATGCGTCCATCGTCCACGCAGTGGTTGGCCGCGGCCGACCCGGAAAGCCTGGCCGTGCACAGTGCGTTGGTTCGATCCGACGAGGTTCGCCGGCTCACCGTCGAGAAGCTGTTGGACCGCGCCGCGCGGGTCGAACTCGGCGACACGCGATGGATCCTGGCGAGATGGGACCTGCGCCATCCGCAGTTGGCCGGGCAGTTGGCCGAGGTCTTGGAAGGCGTGTCGGCGACAGCGAGTCAAGACTGGGACACCACGGCTCGGGTACGCATCGCGGTTCGTTTGGCTCGAGATGCCACAGATGCGGATCCGAGACTGGTCGCGGCATTGTTGACGGTGACTGCTGACAACGGCTGGCACTCGACCGAACGTCGGTTGGCAGCCCAAGCGGCGTTCGAACTGGCCCCCGAGCGCTCGGTGCCCGCACTGATCGAGGTGCTGGAATCGCTGAACTCGAACGCTGACGAACCCGTAGACCGCGAGCACGTCCTGCGTGGCGCATTGTTGAGCCTGTTGTGGCCCAACCACATCGACCTGCCCACGATGTTGACATCACTGCGGAACCCGCCCACACACCTCTATGGCACGACCACGGTTTTCCGGACCTTTCCGCGTACGGTGCCCGACGAGCAGATAGCGGATGTCCTCGCCTGGGCGCAGTTGGCGGTATGCCGACCCGGATCGATAGAAACAGGGTTCGTCTTCACAGACGACTACGACGGAGAATCGCTGCTCGACGCCATTTTCGATCGCGCGCTCGGCGCACCGGCGGTAGAACCGCACCTCGAGGCTCTCGCCGAGGTCGCGATGTGCTTGTTCCAGCAAAACCGTGACGCGCCGCTCCCGTCGTCCCTCCAACCGGACGCGAGCGGAGACGAACCCCCCCGTGTTCGCAGTATTCGCAGAATGCTGGCACAAGCCTTGGTCGAAGCAGCAGCTCACACGCCGTTGTCTCCACGCCAGGCGGCGTGGATGATCGTGCGCGATTGGAAAGCCGACTCCACTGTGCGGTGGTCGACCCCAGCTGATCATCCGGTTCGGCGGCAACTGTTGGGCACTGAGGATTTCGCGTGGGCGATGGACCAGGTTGTCGCCGCGTCGTCGACCTCGCGCGAGCCGATCATCGACATCTACGGAGAGATGGCCAGTTTCCTGTTCACGCGCCAGGATGAATCCGCGATGGCTCTGGCCTCCAATGAACAGCACCCAGCGTGGCCGTACCTCAAACGATTCGTCCAGCCGCAACCCGACGCCGTCGAGGGTCGGGCACCGCGACGTACTCCGTCCACGGAGGAGGACCAGCCCAGATGGTCGCAGCCAGAATTTCTGACCGATCTGAAACGGATTCTCGATGAAGCCCGCGCCGGGGACAACGGCAGTATGTGGCTCTTGGTCAAGAGACTTCAGATCGACCGGCAGACGGGGCGGCGCGGAAATCCGAGCGGACCGATGCGAGCCTGGCCCGCAGCGGCTGGTCTCGACGATCCGCTGTCGGATCTCGCTGAACTCGCTATACGGTATCTCTCCGCCGAGAACGACCACGCCGACGACTGGATCGAAAAGCAGGACACCGGCGACTGGCGCTCATGGTCGGGATACGCACTGCTCACCGAACTCGACAACGACCATCGACTCGGCGAACTGCCCGAATCAGCATGGGCTTCGTGGACGGCCTCGATCCTGAAAGAATTTGTCGGTGCGTCAACAAGCTTCGATGAACCCTCACGCCTCAGACTCCTGCGCCTGAGCGCCAGCCACGCACCCAAAGTGCTGGCGTGGCGCATGACCCAGATCGCGGTCTCGGCCCACCGACACAACCGCCACCCGTACGAACTGAAACCCATCGACTTCGGCTGGGACACCGAATTGCAGAGGACAGGCGAACAACTCCTGCTTCAACTCTCGATCGCAATCGGAGTCCTACCGGGATCGGCCCTCGCACAACGGCTCGATGATCCGTATCTTCATGACTTCGCACTGGTGCAAGATCGAGACGGAATCGAAGCCACGCTGGCAACATGGAATTTGTTCTTGACTCGACTGCTCGCCGTCGGCGGCGAGACAGCGCACATGGCAGCCGACGGCGCGGTGGCGGTCAGAGGTGACGATTCGATCAAAGGCCGTGCTGCTGTGCTCGCGGCCCAGTCCCTTCTCACGATCGACGCCAAAGCATGGTGGTCGCGCATCAGAGCCATGGTGAACGACAGCGCACAATTCGGTCTCGCCTTGTCCATCGCCTGCGTGCACACCGAGGCGGAAGTATCGATCTCGAAGGCCCTGGACGACGCCGAACTCGCCGAGATCTACCTCTGGCTCAGCAACCTCTACGCCCCAGAGGACGACGCCACTTCTTTCGAAGCCCACTTCGTCACCGAGGATGAGCAAGCGCGTCGGTGGCGGGACAGAACGCTCCAAGTTCTGGGAGAACGAGCCACCGCAGAAGCGATCCGCTGTTTGCGCGACCTCTCGCAACGCTACCCCGACCGCCTAGCGATCCTCGGGGCCCTGGTCACAGCGACCAAACAGTACGCTCTGGCAGGATGGAGTCGAGCCACCGCCCGCGATGTGATCGAGGTACTGAAGAACCCCGCCCAACGTGTCATCAGAGTCAGCACCGACCTATTGGTCGTGGTGGAGGAGGCTCTCGACGATATCGGGCGCGAGCTGGCATCTCACTGTGAACTGCTGTGGGATCGCACACCCGGGATCCGACGCAGGAAGAAGAATCCCGGCTCGGAAGACAAAGAAGATGTACTCGATCGCTGGCGGCCGAAACCCGAAGCAGCCCTGTGTGCCTACCTCGCACACGAACTGACCTTGAGACTGGGAGGCTATCGAGTGGCCGTCAACCGCGAGGTACTGATCCTTCCCACCGATCCCTACGGTGCCGGCGATCGCACCGACATCCTCATCGACGCCCACACACAGACCGTCGATACCGACGCGAGTCAGCACATCAAACTTGTCATCGAGGTGAAAGGCGCCTGGAACGTAGATGTCGAGACCGCCCAAGAGACCCAACTGGTCGATAGATACCTGCCCGAGGCACGCACCGAGGTCGGGATCTACCTCGTCGGCTGGTACCCGATCGAACTCTGGGACGCGGCCGGGGACAAGCGAAAAACCAAGGCGAAGAATCTTAATCCGTCCACCCTTATCGATGACCTGAAAGCCCAATCGCAGCAGTGGAAACAGGCATCGACGTTACATGTACGCCCCATAGTCATGACCATCCCCCGCCCATACCGACCAGACGACAAACAGGCCGTAAACAACGCAACAACAGGGGACACAACTGGAGCAAAAACCGACCGCGGCGAAACCCTGGAGTAGGGCCGAGGTGGGATCGTCGACCGCCGACCGGAGCAACCGTGTCGCGCAGGTGACGACACCACTCAGAAGATCGAGTCGTCGGCGTCGGGGAACTCCGCGGTCGGCAGTAGGCCGGTCCGAAGGATCTGTTGGAGAGGGTCGTTGTCGTCCGCCGCTGTCTGCCTGCGCTCGTAGGCGAGTGATGTCAACGCGCGTGCTGCTATGTCGTTGCCTGCCACGGTCCAGCGTCGAAGCTCGGCGATGTCTCCTCGAGTCGCGAGCAGATTCGCAAGGGCCGCTGTGGCGTAGCGGTCTCCGGCATCGGTGAGGTCGCGTAGTTCGACTTCGCACTGTTCGCCGGATTCGGCGAGCAGCGCGGCGAATTTGCGCTTGTCGCCCTTAGATCCGAGCCGGGCTTGTTGACGTGCGAGTGTCAGCGCTTCGTCTGTGCGGCCATTAGCCGCGAGCAGATCTATCAGCTCGCGGGCCGCGTAGATGTCGCCCGAACCTTCGAAAATTGTCTCCCATAGAGGGATTGCTTCGATCTTACGGTCTTGTGCTGCGAGCCAGTCGGTCGCGGCTCGAGCGGCAGCGACTTGCCCCGCTTGTGCGCGATGGAGCACCTCTTGCCAATGCCCATGCTGGATCAACCAGGCGGTTAGTTCACGTTGCGCGTAAGGATCTTCGTTGTCGGCGCGACGGCGGAGGTCGTCAATTCTGTTGGCGGCGAGAAGTATTCTGGCTACGCCGACATCGTCGTTCGGGGTGCCATCTTCCATCTCGGTCGCAATTTCGAGTGCTTCGTCGACTCGCCCTGCTTTTTGATAGAGGTGTAGCAGGCGCCATCGGCTGTCGTCGTCTTTGTCGGAGTATTGCCACAGGCGAACTCGTTCGATGGCTGCGTCTATCCCGTTCGTTTCGATCATTCGGGCGACGGCGGCGGATCGCGCGGCGTCATTGCCGGCCTCTGCCATCGCGTCGACTTCCTCGAAGCGATCGTTCGATTCGAGAAGTTCCACCAAATAGTGGCTCGAGTCGGCGCTTCGGAGGACGCCCTCCAACTCGTTCAGGCGGCCTAGGTCGGACAGGACCTCGTAAGCCTTCTGCACGGCCGAACGGTTCCCGGTGGCAGCACAGCTAAGGAGGTAGGCGACAATGTCCTCGATATTTTGTGTAGCAGTGAGGATTCGGACGATCTCACCGAGCGCCCAAGAGACATTTTGGTCATTTGCGACGAGTTCTCGGCACAGCGGTAGCGCTTCGATATCCGCGCCGGTGGCGACCAGTGCCCCGGCCAATCGGCGCACGTAGTCGAGTTTCGGGCCGGGTGTGTTGTCGATGAGTTGCTTCAGTAGTGGTATCGCCTGATCGGGACTTGCCTGTGCCGCCACCCAGCTCATGACCGATTCGTCCCCCGAGTTTCGAGCTGCGTGCAGTAGCTCGTGGGCTTTTTCTGGGCAACCTCGTCTGACGCGGAGCTTGGCGGCATCGAGGAGTGCGCCTGCTTGCCGATATAGGGCATCGGCGACGGAGAACAGAAGCCTGTCCTGGGCCGAACGTCCTGCCCGTTCGAGATCTTCGGTGACTGTGATGTGCCGGTGGACGGCGTTCCACGTTTCGCTCGGGATCAATACGCGCTCGCGTGCGTGACGGACATGCTGCTCGAGATAATCGGCGACGGTGTAGCCCGCGGTCTCGCCCAGAGCGTCTCCCGGCACGGTAGGAAGGGCAGCGGTGGCACCGAACAATAGCTCGGTGCAGTACCGCATCGCCTCGTCGAACGAATCGGGTCGGGCGTGGCGCCGGTGCTCCGGCTCGAGATAGCCCGCGGCGGCGGCGCGCAAGAATTCCCTCGGCAACGGTCCCAAGACGCCTACACGGTGGGCATCGACAGCTGCCGCGATGACAGCCTGGCCTAACGGGCCCGCCATGTCCCATCGCTGGATCAGAGCGGGAGCCGCGGCGAGGGTCTGGACCAGACCGTAGTCACCCACACCGAGCGCCGTAGCGAGACGAGCGTCGCCGATGGCACGGTCGGCGGCGTCACGCAATTCCTCGTCACTGAGTCGATGGGAGACCCGGACGATTGATGCCAACTCGCACACCGCCCGGTGTGTGCGATACGGATCTGACTGCGAAGACCCTATCGGCAGATACCCGCGATAGGTCTCCTCCCAGATGTACCCACGACCACAACCGGCTCGTTACGTTGCTGCCAACGGCCGAGAACGATCTCGTCGAGTCCACCGCGGTCTAGATATCGATCCAGGTTGTCGAGCCACACGATCGACCGCACCGACACCTCGGCCATCAGGTCCTTGAGATCAGCCCGATCGCTCGGACGTACCAACCACCAGTCGGGCAATCGCCGTTGCAACCCTTCCCACGCACTGCGGGACTTACCGACCGACGACGAACCCACCATCAACACGAAGCCACCAGCCTCGGCAGCGCTGTCGAGGAACCGATCGACGTCCGCGTCGACGGCTCTGGGCACATAGGTCGGCAGCTGTCCGACAGCTCCGGGTACCTCGATCGGCCGATGCACACCGAGCAAGATCGGATCCCACTGCTGCACCGGACGGGCGCCGAGCGGCGGCCGCGCCACGCTCGCCGCAGCCCACAAATCCCGGATTCGCTCGATCCGGGGATTCCCACGCACCACCGGGGCCTCGCTGGCTACCTGGTGGAAGAACACCAAACCCGCGGCAACCGCGACCGTGCTGTGAATGCTCGCCGGCAACGTCGGCGCGGTGAGGACCTTGTGAATCGTGTCCACCGACGGCGTCGCCGACGGATCCGACTCCTCATCACCCTCGGCGAGTCTCTCGATCCGCGCCCGGATCTGTTCCATGGTCGGCTGCCCGACCGCACGGTGCAGTCCCTCCAACTCCGCCTTCAACTCGCGCAATGGTCCCGCGGCCAACACCGGATAGGCCACCGGGCGATGCCGCCGAACCGGCCGCCGAGCCACGTTATCCGCACTCATCCGGAAATCATCCCCCAACCATCCGACCTGATCGGTATCGACCTGCGTGAGCAGCCGATCGGCCCGGCAGCTCATCCGCACTGATTCTTCCCCTCCGGAGCTCCAAAAAGCTCTATATACAGCACATTTCAATCGAAGGATGTGCCCGGAGCATCCGAGAGGAGGAATGCCTCATGCAAGCCATCACCAAGATCGTCTACGCCGCCAGCGCCTGTGTCATCGCCTGGCTCGCGCTGTGCGCCCTGGTCATCGTGATGACCGGCGACGCCGCCGACGTCCACAACGTCGCCGTCTCTACCATCACGATCGTGGATCACGTCGCCGACGCGATCCGACAGTTGCTTCCCACCAGCAACGCGCCCGTCCTCTAGTCCGCCGAGACCACTGGGCCCTCGACCGCATCTGGTCGAGGGCCCAGTGGCGTGTCGGGGCGACAAGGCAGCGTGGGACTACCGCCGATGATTTGCGGGGCCAGCGGCCGTGCTCGCCAGGTACGGTCTTCGTGACCTGCGGCGTTGACGAAGTCACGCTTCATTTGGCCGGGTTCGATCTTGAACACCGCACGCTACGGTGCCGCCGACTGCTGTACGGGGATCATGGGCACACGCTGACCGATCGGGCCGGGCGAAGTGCAGCAGCGCTCGACTTGCGGGAACGAGCTGGCCAGCTAGGACACGCTGACGCTTACGTTCTCACCGAACCGATCACTGCACATCGTGCGTGCCGCCCCTCGTCCACCAGGTACATCGAGAGCCTCGTGAACACCGGGATGGGTGACGGCTTCGGGTCGGTGCTGGTCACGGCAGCACACCCGGAGCCAGCGCGAGAGCTGCGGTGACAGCGCAGGTGAGCGGGATCGTCACCACATACCGAGGACGACAGGATCGCGACACCAGCGGACAGGGTAGCCATGATCAGACCCGAGGCGGTGGCGGACTCGACGCGGCGACGCCTTCGCAGCGTTGATCCAGGTCTCAAAGGGCGGAGACTACCCGCATCGACGCTGGTCAAATTCGAGCAGGTCCAGACGAACAGGAGTGAGCGGGTTGTTCGTCGGAATGTAGTTCGACTGTGCCCTCGGAGAAAAGGTCTCACTCTGAAGGTTCTGAACTGTAGGGGAACCCTGGAGGAAGCCGGTTCAGCAGGTCGACTTCTTCGGCTTTGGCAGCGATTGCGTCGACACAGAACCAGTCGGATGCGGTCTTGAGGTGTCGGCGCCCCCAGTAGGTGGCGACCTCCTCCTTGTACGGAGGCAACGGCGTCGATTTGCCCGCATCGAGTAGGTGTTGCCGTACGGGGTCGAGCGGGAGGTCGGCGGCGTCACACGCCGCTTTTCCCTTCGACGTGGATTCCCCTGTCCTGTACAGCGTGATGGGGTCGGGAGCCGATCGCCCCAGTTCATCGCGTGCGTGAACGAGAAGACCGACGCCGAGACCGGGGTAGCGACGGGCATAGACGATGTTCACCGAGGCATAGGGCAGCCGGACGCCGGGCACGGGTGTATCGAATCGCATGGCTGTGACAATGCCGACCGCTGTGGAATCAGACGTATCAATTGCTACCCAGCCCCAGTACCAGCTGGATTGCTTGCCGCAGTACCTATGTGCGGCACGGAGTTTCAGGCTATCGGGAAAGTCGCTGGTCATCCTCACTAGTTTGCTGGCGCGATCGAGCACTCGCCGTGCGCCACGCCGTCGAGACAGCGAGCCTTCGCGGGGGGAGTGGGTCGGAACCGAGCCGAGTGTCGGCCATGCCAACCGATGCGCGCACCGGTACACCCGTGAAACCGGTGGGCCGGGCGGTTGTCCTGGCGGTGGAGTCTGCCCGGCGCCACCCATCTCGGCGCGAAGCCCCGAAGCGACGATCCCAAGCATGAGAACCGACCGCTGACGCACTTGGGCACGACGGCGATTCGCGTATCTGCGGCATCGTGTCACTGCGAACATCTCGACTATCTGCGAGGCGGCAGCGTAGGCCCGCAAGATTCTCCGTTCGGCCCAAGCCCTTGGCACGGACCACATCTACACCGAACCGGCACGAGGAGCCACTGGGTGTACCGCGCATCGACTGTGATCTCACCGATCGAACGCTGGACCGCACCATCGCGCGCGCGAGGCGGACACATGAACGAGGGTTGCGCGGTCGACACGTCCGGTGCCTGTTCTCTCGGGCCGACGCGCTCGGATTGGGGGAGATCGGCTACAGACCTGCGGCGGCAGTCCTCCTCGACGCTGCCAGAGCCGCTCGAGGGGGTGGTGACGCCGCCAGGGAGGGGCGGCGTGGTGAACTGCGATTTGACGCCGTCACCACTCGGACGCTAGTCGTGAGTCACGAATCGGCGCGAACGGTCCTGAAAGGGCATGTGACCAGCGAAGATGACCACGCGAGATATTGCTGACCTGGCGTTTCTGTGAAGTAGAGGATGGGGTTCGAGTCCCCTTAGCTCCACAGAAATAGCAGGTCAGGCCCAGTCTTAGACTGGGCCTGACCTGTTTTTCGGCCCTGGCCCCACGTAAACCCCCCGTTTTGGTTGTTGTTGATAGATGCAAGCCTGCAGACCACTCCGATCCGCCGCGACGGACGATGCGGCAGCAGTCGGCAGCGAGACCCTGTACAGGGTCGCACTAGTGATCGGCCTGCGCCCCCGATCGCTGGCGAAGAGGTTTGGCGCTACAGGCTGTGCCAAGCCCGCTGAGACCGCGTAGCTTGGGTGATGCGGGTGTAGATGTGCACGCCGGGCAGTCGCCGCCGTGTTACCCCACGCCACTGTGGTGCGGAAGGGGCGGTGCTCGCTGTGGATAGCCCATATGCGTTCGGCCAGGGCGTTGGGTGCAAACTGCGGGTCACCGTGCACGGACCGAGGCACCGGGGCTTGGCGGCGAGGTGCGAGCGCGGCGTCGCGCAGCGCCGTGAGGGCGCGGCGCGCTCGGGTTGGGAGTCGCCACTGATGGCGCCGGGGGATGACGAAGCTGTCCGATTCGGATGCTGCGACCAGGAGTTCAGGGCGTACGGCAGTGGCCTGGTCGCGGTGGTCGCGGATCTCGTCGTGATGGTCGGCGGCCCAGCCGATCAGGGATGCGACGATCTCGTGAAGGCCGCGCCGAAGTGGCGGCGCGCCGGCGCCTGACCCTCTACTTCTCTCTGGGGGGCAAGTGGTCAAGGATCTGCGAATCAATCTGTGTCACAAGCCGATTAATGAATTTGATCCACGCTTCGACGCCACCCTTGTGGAGGGGCCCTCGCGTCATGCCCTTGTGTACGATTTCGCCACGAATATTGTGGACGAACTCGTCAAGGTTGCCTCGCACTTTCTGGTTACTGGCGCCTCTCCACGAAACGTTGTGGAGGACATCCGGGAGACCAATCGCGAGGTCGAGTAGCTTCTCTGTGTTCGCGACGTTCGGAGTGTTGAGGCGGAGCGCCTCAAGCTCGACCGCGGCGCGGGCCTCGGATTGCCACCCGTCGCCAGCGAGCGCCCATGGATTCTTCACCTTGCCAAGTTCGGAGCGCAGCCGATGTGGCAGTTTCGCGTGGTCAGAACCGATTCGTCTCAAGAGTTCATTGAGCCCCTCGATCGCAGCCTGCTCGACGTAGTTCTCCCACGCTGTGTGCAGCAGCACGATCGCCGACCGGAGCAGTGGACCCGTGTCGCCCGCCGGTCGACCGGGCGATCCGCTCTGGGCCGGGTGCGCAACAAGCAGTTTCCGGACGTCGTCCATCAGCGATAGGTACGTCGCGACGTACGCATTCGAGAGAAATGTGAACGGCCTCAGATTCAATCCATGATCTCCCACGTCTCCATCGTGCCTTGGGCCGACCACCAGGCATGGAGCGGCGCCCGCACGGAGCCGTAGAGCGGTCAGGGCGAACCCTGCGGGGGCGGTTGCCGAATCGGCTGCGGACACTCGCCGGGCGCGGGGAGGTCCTTCGTGCTGTGAGCCCGGTAAGGGGCAGCGATCAGGTCGAGTCCGTCGCCGCTACTCGCTGGAGCGTTCCCGCGTCTCCTCGATCACCGCGTCTACACAGTGCTGCAGCACCATCATGTCGAGCGTGAAAACCTCATCTAGATCGACTTCCGCCGGGTTGTCGATCGTCGTGTACACCATGATGCCTGCCCAAAACCGTTTTATGGCCTTTAGTATCTCCACTGCCTCGACAAACAGATCGGTGTCGAGCCGCTCGTCCGGATCGACTATGTACTTGATGAGTTCGTGGGTGACGGCGTGCCGGTGGTTGTAGATATCGTTCAGCCGATCCGCCTGCGTCATGGTGATGGCTTCGGACTTGACCAGCCAGAGCAGCGAAGCCCGAAACTTGTTCTTCGGCGCCAGATCCAGCACGTTGCGCTGGTAGGCGTCCTCATTGATGATGCCGCGGCCGGAGTCATCCCAGCCCACGTTGTAAAATTCGCGAACCTCGTCAAGCACAACCAGTTTCAGCCGCTCATGGATCATCTGGAGCAGGCTGGCGAACATCAAGGCGAACCGGATGTTCTCTGGCTGCAGCTTGGCTTCGACTGCCCGCTTGTATCCCTCCGGATCGTCGGCATATCCCACTGCATCAGTGTGTCGAAGCTGGCGGTGTTCGGCATCAGAATTTCGGTGGCGGTTATAGCCACCGAAACCCTCTGGCTAGCTGCGTGTTCGCGCCCGGCACGTCTTCACCACATCCTCCCGGATCCGGCCCCTGGACGCGGTGTAGCCATCCTCACGCGCCGACGTAGCCGAATGGCCCGCGACCCGTACGGAGGCCAGATGGTCCGGTGTCACGAGGGCGGGGGTCGAGTCTCGCCATGCAGAAAGATCCCAACGACTCGCGGTGGCGGCGGAGAGGTGACGATGCCGGCCAGGCGGAGCTTCTCAGGAGAAGAACCTTGCCTGATGAAGACCCTGGTCTCCGTGCCTCCACCGCCGATCGGAGCGTTCCGTTGACTGGGTGAGCCCCGCGTCGCAGGTTGGTGCCCTCGGCGGGGCGTGTCGAACATGGGGACGGGGATGGCCTGCGATTTTCTGGTAGCCAGTCGGTGATCCAGGCAGAAATCCGCTATTAACGGGCGATGCTGGCGTCTCTGCGCTCTGGTTGCCAACCGGCGATCTCGAGGAGGACGGTGGGGGAGATGCACACGGACCTCGTTCGCATACCTGAACGCGTAATCCGGCGCGCCGCCCAGGAAATCGATCACTTCTTCGGAGTGAGCCCGCCAGAGAAGAGGGGCCTCCAAGGCGACGACCGATCTCCTCAGACCTTCGGATTGGTCAGAAGGGCGGCTCGTCACCTTTGACCGCCCACGGATTCGCAAGCGTCGGTGGCAGTGCACCAGCGGGCAGCGGCAGGCTGGCGACGACGTAGAGGTTCAGGATGTCGTCGCGGTCCATGAACATGATCTGGCTGCGTTTGGTCGCGTCGAGTGCGTTGCCGAGCCAGTTGCGGGCCGCTTTCGTGATCTCTCCTCCAGCCACGATGAATGCGTGGTCGACTAGGACTCGCCGGTTGGTCTCCGGATCGAAGATCTCGTGCGCCAGCATCATGAGGGCTTGGTGGTAGATCTCTGCCATGTTGGCGTTGCTGGCCTTGGTGACGCCCGAGGCGTCGAGCTTGCCCTTCTTCGCCTGGATGCCGAAGTAGAGGGTGTGCTGGGTGGGTAGCGTGTAGCGCATCCAGACGTCCTTGCCGTACTCCAGCGCCTTGTCCTTGTGGCCCGCGGCCGTGATCCGGTGGTACCCGAGCTGACGGAACAGCGGCAGAAGCACCTCCTCGATGAGGTCGTCCTCTCTGCAGTTGTCGAGGTAGGTAGCCAGGAGCTGCCGTCGCTCCTGTTCAGCCTTGCTGAACGGTCGGTGCGGGTTAGCAGCGAGCACCGTGACGGTCTGGGTGCCTACGTGGCGCAGGTAGCAGTGCTTGTCCTCGCCGTAGAACGCCTCGAAGCCCTCGCGGCCGAGGACCTCGTTGAGCTGCGCCAGTGCACGGGGACGATCCGGTCCTTCGTTGTGCCGCTCAGCCGGGCTCATGAGCTGGTCGATGAGGCGACAGAAGATCTCGGGTGGGCGGGTAGGACCGTCGTGAGGCTCGGCAAGCATCTCCTCCAGAACGTCCGCAACCCAGCGGTGGCGTGTGGAGCCGTCGTGCTCGTAATCCGTGTCCAGCTCACGAAAGAACTCAGTGATGTACATGCTGGAGCGATATTGAAAGTACTTCGCCTCCTCTTCGTTCTCAGCGTCATCGCGGCCGACGTTACCGACCACCAGGTCAGCCAGTGCTTCGAGATTTCGGCGCTTGAACTTCACCCGGTTATTCTCGCAAGCCGCACCGACAAAGCCGTGCTACCGCTTCACGCTCCATCACTCGCTCGGCCGGATCCGGTTCTGAGTCAGCCGGTCGATTACCTGGCTAGGGAGACAACCGTTCTCCGTCATGACGGCCCGGACATGCTTGCGCAAAGCCGCCTCAGACGGGATGCCGCTGGCACTCGTGAGCAGATCACTCCAGACGGTTGAGATGTCTCCAGCGATCTGTTGGACGACCTCTGTCGACGTCAGGTAGACGTTCGCGTTGGCCGCCGGCGCATGTCGGGGGTCGACCGTCAGCCGATCCGACACGATGACCGCCGGACTCCCCGCAGGCGGGTGATCCAGGCCGCGATCTCCGGCCAGCTGGTCGAGCTGGGTGTTGGCCTGCCGGATGTCATGGAGCGGCAGGAGCCCATCGGGATGCTGCTCCTGATTTCGCTTCCACGGTCATCCACATCGCCGTGCCCCACTCCCACGCGGAGTCACACCGACCGTTACCCGGCGGCTTGGATGCCTCTGCCCCTAGGTACGTCCCGAGCCTCGTCAGCGCACCTTCGTAGGCTGTCGCCTCATTCTGGGCCAGCGCAAGGCGCATCTCTTTCAGTTCGTCGGTGATGCGGTTCGGCCGGAATTTCCCCCGCAGCCGTGCCGCGATGGCGTTGACGGCGACGACATCCATCGGTACGAGCGGAACCTCTTCCTCGCCCGGCAACTCGCGCATCTCCTGGAGCCAAGTCCCACGATTCGCGGCCTTCGCCGCGTCACGGACGAGCTGGCGCGACCGTCCTCGCTGCGCTTCATCCTGCGCCCCGAGGTGAAGCCACACGGCCGAGATGTAGAGCAGCAGGCTACGGTAGCCGCGCGTGGCGTCGCCGCCTGTGCCGACCTTGCGCGCGGTCTCCTGCATCTTCTCGCTTGCACCGAGCCAGTCAGCACGGAAGGCGAGCTGCCACGCCTCGACTTCGAGCGCCGCTGACTCTCCGAGGGCATCCCAGCCCGACGGTTCGACCTTGATCGCGTCCTGGCGAAATTCGGCCACCATGGGCTCGCCCTGTTCCCGCCAGTCCGCGTCGTGTTCAAGGAATACCTTGATGTTGTCGATGATGTCTTCGGGGTCGGCACCCCGGCTGTTCTCCCAGCCGAACTCGACCTCAGCCTGCAGCTCGGGCTCCAGCGCTTCCCGGTTGTCCGGTCGTGAGAAGTACCGAGTGATGTCTGATCCCAGAACGACAACCACGGCGTAGTCATTCGGCCCCCGAGTGGCTCGACCCGCCCCCTGCACGATGCGCGTGCGCAGCCGCTCGGCAAGCGCCACATTCGCCTCGGCGCGTTCGCTGAGGAACTTCTCCTGCAGACCCACGGCGTCCGGCTTGCCACCGAGCACCACGACGCGACACGCCTTGCCTGGCAGGTCGAGCCCGTCGTAGCGGTTCGCGAGCCCCAGGACGCCAGTTGGCGCCTTGGCGAAGGCCTCCAGACCGTGTTCGACGTCGTCGCGGCCCATGACCGGAACATCCTTGCCCGCGAGCTGCCGAGCTGCAGCTTCGGCGTTGGCAACTGTCTCCTGACTGAGCACCAGCGCCTTGTCGGTGATCCCGATGATGCGCTGAGTCAGCGCCACGCTGTCGCCGCCCTTGGCCAGGTCCGGGAACACGAAGAGGCGCCGACCGGAGCGCGGCGGTGTCTTCGTCGGCAGCGGCATGCGGGTGATCTCGGAGCGACCGAACGCCCGCTCCAGTCCACCGCCGGAGCCGAGGGTCGCCGACAGGTAGACCCGCTGACCCGCTCGCGAGAACACCTTGTTCTCGAAGGTCGGCGGGATCATAGGGCGAATCTGGATGCCGCCGTACGAGAGGTAGACGCAGCACGACATTAGACCGCCACGGATCATGGCGAACTGGAACTTGTACGGCTCGGGCAGCTTAAGAAGGGCGCCGTCGAGTTTGGCGAGCGCTTGCTCATCGACAGCAGGGAGTATCAGGCGCACCTGATGATGGGCACCCGGATCTGGTTGTCCCTGGAGCCGCTGGAGCAGCAGGCCGGACAGGAATGGCTTCAACGCCTCCAGGACGGAAAGGTAAGCCTCGGTGGCCTCGTAGCGTCGGATGGTGACGCCGTACTCCTCACCCACGAACTGCTCACCAGCGTGGGCGTCGTCAAGGATGATGAGGCGCGGCTCGGGCAGCTTCGGGCTGCTATTGAAGATTGCGCTGTACGTTACGAGCCCGATCGCCTCGCCACCCTCGACAGCGCTCTGCTCGGCGACGTTCCAGTTCCGGGCCGACCCGATGAGTAGCTGACTCGGTACGCCCTCACGCTGAGCGGTGGCAAATACCTGGCGGGCCAGCTGCTTGGTCGGCGTGGCATAGATGACCGGGCCTTCGTTTTTGCGGCGAATCCATTCGCCGATCAGGAGGCCGGGGATGGTCTTACCTGACCCAGTCGGCAGCTCCAGCGCTAGATCGGGAGACTTCTGGTAATGCTCGGCGTAGGCGCGGATGACATCGCCCTGATGCAGCCACAGTCCGTCCACCGCCTCTGTAGTGCGTGGAAGTGTGCCGCTGAGATACATCTCCTCGGGCGACTCGAACTGCTGTTGAGCCTTCTTGGTCCTGCCGACAAACGCCATTGTCAGGTTTCTCTTCTCCGGTGGGCAGCTCGCTCGGTCGAGTGCTGGCTGTGGCGCTCAAGCTCCCGCCAGTTGGGCACGAGGGCAGACAGGGCCTCGGCCATGGTCAGGGCGATCCGGTCGATTTCGTCGTGGCCAGATTCAGACGAGAAAGGAAGTGAGGCACTGCCGGTGGTTACGGCAGGTCAACCAGCCAGCGGGCGACGCCGCCGTGGTGCGAGCAGGTGCCTGTGCGATGTCGGCTGAAGCTGTAGGTGCCGTCCTTGCATTGGGCGGTTGCCCCGTCGGGGGCGGCGGGAGCCTGCTCCGGGCGCGGGACGCAGACACGATCGACGTTTTCGTATTCACCTGCGCCGCAGGCAATCAGGGCCGGAGCGGCGGCGGCTTGCGGGGCCAAGGCCGAAGCCAGACCCACGGCGACGGCGAACAACCAGGTCGTGAGTACGGCTCGACGGGCCGGCGGTCTGCGCGTTCCAGTATGACCGCTGACGCGGTCCGCGGCGCTGCTCATTTGTCAGACTCCCCTGCAAACAGTTCGACACTGGACCGGAGAAGGCTCCAGCACAGGAGCTGAAACTAGCGCAGAACTGATCTCGGTTGTCCGAATTCCGCTTCGATTGGGGGAATGTAGGTAAGAAACGGACCGGTATCGGACCTACTGGGGTCCCAGTCCGGACTCGAACGCAGTCAGCGAGTTCCGGGGCCGCCAGCTGTGTCAGAACAGTCCACTGCCGGATGCCGATGTTCTGGACTGACCCAGCCGCCAAACGAGGGTTACATCGTGTTGGGCGGAGATTTCCGTTGCCGTGGGTGCTGGTGATGGCGGCTGGACGGGTCGGTGAAACCCGGCGTCGAGCGCAGCCCATGGATCGGAGTCGTCACCGGCCTGAGCCGCCACCGCTCGCGGTGGCGGGTACGGCTGCTGGACGCCGATCATCTTCAGGACGCTGTGCCGGCCCGGGACAGGGCCGCGACCTGCCAGTCGCTCGATCCTGGTCGTGCAGCCACTGCCTACTGGCCTCGGGGATGTCGACGCTGAGTTCGCACATGCCGTCGGCAGCGGACTGCAATGCGCTCAACGCCTCGATAGCCGCGTCGTCTGAGAGGTGGTTGCGGACAGTAGCAGAACGCAATGTCGCGGTTCTCGGCGGCTCACGTTGCTCCGGCCGAACGTGCTGATCTCGGGCGGCTCAGGGCCCGCAGAATCGAGGAGACCGTACTGTGCGCGGTAAGTGGTTTCCGGTTGTGCGCCCTAGTACTGCAACGGCAGTCGGTCCGGTAGCTTGCTGGTGTGGTGGTGGATGTTGTTGCAGTGGAGCTGGATTCGCTGCACGAGAGGATCGGTGGCCGGTTCACGCGGTCGGAGCCGCGGGGACGGGCGCGGGAGTATGTGACCGGTCTGGTGGCGGGGCTCAAGCGTAAGAACGGGTGGACGCTGGCCGAGCGGGCTGGTGAGGTGAGCCCGGATGGGATGCAACGGTTGTTGCGGTGGGCGGACTGGGACATCGACGGGGTCCGCGACGACGTGCGCTCGTATGTGGCCGAGCGGCTCGGTGAGAAGGATGCGGTGCTGATCGCCGATGACACCGGGTTCCTGAAGAAGGGCTTGCATTCGGCGGGGGTGCAACGCCAGTATTCCGGCACCGCGGGGCGCACGGAGAACTGCCAGATCGGAGTGTTCCTGGCGTATGCCTCCCGCCACGGCCACGCCCTGGTGGACCGGGAGTTGTATCTGCCGGAGTCCTGGACTACCGACCGCGACCGCTGCCGCGCCGCCGGCATCCCCGACGAGGTCGGGTTCGCGACCAAGCCGCGTCTGGTGATGGCCATGCTGGAGCGGGCGCTGGCAGATAACCCACACCACCGACACCGATACCGGGTTCGACCGGCGCCGCGGCTTCGGTAGCCCGATGCCGTTGCGGGCACCGCGCGACGGCATCGGGGCCCAGAGTTGGTGGGATCAGCGCAGCGCAGCGCGTACAGCGCACTGTGCGCGGCTTGGTCGGCGGCAGGGGCAGGTTGGGGGCGTCGCGGTAATCGATGTCGTGTCCGGCCGCCATCACAGCGTTTTGAAGTGCGAGCCAGTCGAGCTGGGCCTGCGCAGCGGAATTGACGGATTCCCTTGCAGAGGAGAGTTTCTCCTCGACGTTCCGCGTCCTCATCTTCGTCGTGCTGGTCGCAATCTCAAATGTGTTGGACCACTGACGAATCCGTGCGATTTCGGGCGTGGCGGTGAGGCTGCGTCGCCGCTCCTGCTCGGCCGCCGCGGCCAATCGTGTTTGCAGGCTGACCGGTACTTGCACGCCGGCCGGGGTCAACGCGACGTCATGCAGCGCAAACCGGTAGGGCCGCAGATCATCGCCGATACACGGCGGCAGATGCTCGACACGGTCGACCACAGCGGACCCGGCTGACGGGTGCGGGCGCGTGTGCGGTGCACCGACCAGCAACGTAATTGCCGGTTCCCAGGGATCGAACAGCCACATCTGCTGCGGATGGTCGGTGTCGGCGAGGACGACCCACGGGAGAGGACTGTCCGGGTGCCACAGCCATGCATCGACGACGCCGCTGTCTACATAGTCGCGGTGGCGGCGGCTCCAATCCGCATCGGTCACAGGCGAACGTTGCGCCTCGAGCACGACTCGGTTGCCGTCGGCGAACACCACCTGCACATCGCATCGCCGCTCATGGTTGGGCAGCCATACCTCGGTGCGGACGTCGATGACGCCCGGCTGGGTTCGCGACCACTCCGCCAGAACGGTCTTGCTGACCAGATGCCACACCGATTCCGGATCGTGCGCACCGCCCACGGGCCCACGAACCGCCGGATGCGCGAAGTGCGGTCGGCGCATACCGCCGACCCGGCCTTTCACCACCACCGGCACCACAGTGCCCGGCGGTGCGCCGACTCCCGCGTAACACAGCGCGCACACTAGTGTTCGATCACCGGTGTAGCCATGGGTCCATAGATCCTCGAGGCGAGGATCTTCGGGATCGGTTGGCGCGCAGACATACTGATCGCTCAGCGTGTCCAGCGCCACCATCAGATTGTTGGAGGTACCCACCTCGATAACACCCTTCGTGGAATAGGCGACCGCCTCCAGCAGCACAACACTGCGGGAAGCCCTTGCGGGGCCGCGCTATTCGACTCAGGATGCGTTAGGGGGTCCGGCTCGAAGATCAGTACAGGAGAGCTCGTCGCTCTAGAAAATTTTCAGTTACATTGAGCGCCGGAAAGTTTCAGGATTCACGTTATGGCTACATGCGACCCACACCGATACTACGGCGGTCTGAGATGTATGTCGACCGGTCGACTCGACTGCCCAGAGAGGGCGGCCCACACCAGCGCGTGACTTCGCGCTCCGGCCCCAAGGCCAGGTGAGGTCTCGACAACCGACCCGGCCCGGCAATACCCTCTCTCGCGGAGGCGTGCCGCGCGGCGAGGGGTTCGAAGTCGTCGGCGCGAAGCCATAGAACGATCCGCGTCGCCCGCCAGCGCCGTGGTGTCGAACGCCACGACCCCGTAGGACGACCGCACTGAGAACGCCCGCAATCGTGCGTTTGGGTCGTGCGGCGCGGGTCGCTGATGGCATTCTCGAAGGGGCGACTGCAGTGAGGGGGAAGATCATGAGTTCCGCGCCCGCGAATTGGTATCCAGACCCGCAGAATCTAGGCTTTCTCAGATACTGGAACGGCGTGGACTGGACCGGCGACCCGGTACCCGTCCCAGCGGCAGACGTTGCTGCCCAGCCCCCGCGGGGCGTGGCCCCAGTTGCGAAGGTGCCGATGTTCGGCACTCGAGCCTATGCGAAGCGCCAATCTCAGGATCTGGCCGATGCCTTGGCCGAGATACAACGGCTGCGAGCCGAGTTGGCCAGCGTGGGTGGCCTCGAGGTCGCCGAGCTTCAGCGCTACCGTGAGCAACTCGCCGCGCAGATCACCGCGGAGCAGGCGCGCCTGGACAGTGTGCGCAGGCAGGTGATCAACACCCAAGAGGAACAGATACTCCAGGAGATCGGTATCTACCGATACCGTCATCCACTGTCGGACGTGGTCGCCTACCGCGCCGAGCTCGATCAGCTGCAAGGCGAAATCAAGTCCGCCGCGGCGCGTGACGGCGGCGCGATCGAAACCGCGCAGAGCTGGGAGGTCAACGGCTCTGCTGCCCAGGGCCGCAAGCTGATGCGCGAGTATTCGAAGCTGATGCTGCGCGCCTACAACACCGAGGCAGACAACCTCGTCCGGAGTCTGAAACCGTACAAGGTCGACACCGCGCTGGAACGCCTCGACCGGTTGGCGACCACCATCGAACGACTCGGCGAGACCATGCAGTTGCGCATCACACCGTGGTATCACCAGCTCCGGCGCCGCGAACTGGAATTGACTGCCGACTACCTGGAGAAGCTCGCCCGCCAGAAAGAGGCCGAACGCGACGAACGCGACCGCCTGCGCGAGGAACGCAAGGCGCAGCAGGAGATCGAACGCGAGCAACAGAAACTTGAGAAACAGCATCAGCAGTACATGTCCGCCCTCGCAGCGCTCGAAGCCGCCGGCGACACCAACTCCGCCAAGGGACGCGATCTGCAAGACAAGCTCGCAGACCTGGAACAGAAGAGAACCGCCCTCGCAGACCGAGCGGGCAATCTGCGCACCGGTCACGTGTACGTCATCTCCAACATCGGCGCGTTCGGCGAGAACATGGTCCAGATCGGCATGACCCGCCGGCTCGACCCGTACGACCGCATCAGCGATCTGAGCAACTCGTCGGTGCCGTTCAAGTACGACGTGCACGCCATGCACTTCGACCGCGATGCCGCCGGTATCGAAGAAGAACTGCATCGCCGCCTGAAACACAGGCGCGTCAACCTTGTCAACTCCCGCCGCGAATTCTTCCGCGCCACTCCCGCCGAGGTGCGCGAACACCTGCAGGAACTCGCCGGAGAACTGCTGGTGTTCACCGAGTTCGCCGAGGCCGAGGACTACCGCCGGAGCCGCGAGGCGTCGCGGCACACGAACCAGCACTGAATCACGAGACAAGGATGCATGGCATGCCAGAACACCAAGACCAGTTGATCATCCGCACCGACGGCAGCACCGACGAGCTGTTCGGTCTGCTTGAGTGGTTCAACGACGACGACGAACTGCGCGGGCGGGTCAGCATGCCGACGACGCCCATTCGACCCGGCCAGATGGGCGACCTGGCCGAGGTGCTCGTCGTCGCTCTCGGTGCACAAGGAATCGCGTCCGCACTGATCCAGTCACTGACCACATGGTTCACCCACCGGCGCTCCGACATCGCAGTCACCCTCACCCTCGACCACACCGAACTCACCCTCGACGCCAAACGCGTCAAAACCTCCGAAATCACCCAGACACTGCAAACACTGCTCGACCAGGCAAACAAACCCCAGTGACCCCCGCGCCGAACCGCACCGGCTGGCGCGCCGCCCTGATCGGGGTGAGCCGATACACCCACCCCGCAATCATCGATATCCCCGCCGCCGCCAACAACATCCACGACCTCACCCGACTGCTCACCGCACCCACCGGTGCAACACTGCCTACCGAGCACTGCACCGCCCTGGTCGATCCCGACACACCTACGCAGGTCGGTGAACTCATCGCGCACGCCGCCGACCACGCCGACGAGGTGCTGCTGGTGTACTACGCCGGACACGGCCTGCTGGACCGGCGCGGACGGCTGCACCTGAGCTTGACCGGCAGCGACCGCGAACACCCCGAATGGAGCTCGATACCGTTCGCCACGGTGCGCGACGAACTCACCACCGCCCGCGCCCGCGCCCGCATCCTGATCCTCGACTGCTGCTTTTCCGGACGAGCCTTCGAAGCAATGAGCGCACCCGACACCGTCGTCGACGGCCAAATCGACATCAACGGCACCTACATCATCGCTTCCTCCCCTCGCAACGAAACCTCCGTCGCGCCCGAGGGCCAGCGCCACACCGCGTTCACCGGCGCCCTGCTCACCGCCGCCACCAGCAGCACCGGACTCACACTCGACCAGCTCTACGGCAACATCGACCAAATCCTGCACCGCAACGGCCATCCCCGCCCCGTGCGGCGAAGCGTCAACATCACCGGCAACCTGCGCCTGTTCACCCCACCCCGCCACCGGCCCACACCCGACAACGCCGTGACCCCGCTGCTCATCGACCCGCTCGCCACCCCGGACAGCACCACCGAGCAGATCTTCGCCGACGGCCAGCGTGCCGCCGAACAAGGCGACCTCACCGAAGCCGAAAAAACCTGGCACACTGCAGCATCGCAGGGACACCCCGGCGCGATGAACAACCTCGCCCACCTGCTGCACAGCCAGCGAAAACTCCGCGCGGCACACCCCCTCTACCTCGAAGCCGCCCACCGTGGCAACACCATCGCCATGAGCAACCTCGCGGATCTGCTGCACCGAGCCCACGAAGACACCGAGGCAGAGTACTGGTGGCAACGTGCCGCCGAAGCCGGCGACACCGACGCCATGTACAACCTCGCCCTCATGCTCGACAAAACCCGCCGCTACGACGAAGCCCTCACCTGGTATCGACACGCCGCCGAAGCCGGCCACACCAACGCCATGCACAACCTAGCCATCCGCCTGCGCTACCGCGGCCAACTCACCGAAGCCACCACCTGGTGGCACAGCGCCGGCCACAAACGACAACAACGCACCACCGAAAAACTCCGCGGCCCCACCCCCCACAGGCAATCACCCTGCACATGACGTCGCGGCGCGACTGAACCGTCGGGTTTGGGGCCACCGCCAAGACTTGGCAAATTTGGCATGTGCGTTCAGCAAGGGCTGCGCCGGAAATGCATTTGTCCGGATTGCAACCCGTTCGGCAAGCTCGCCAAATCGCTGTCAAAGAGGTACCCGTACCGCTTCCGGTGTCGGGACTGTGGATCTAACGGTGTTTGCGGCCTGACGCGCTGAACGAAGTTCAGCGGGAAGGTGCCGTGATGACGACACTTGATGCCGTGGCGAGGAAGAAGGCCCAGGCTTCCGCCGAGGAGCTGGCAGCGGCGGAGCTGGTGCGGATGGCCAAGGAACAGGGCTTGTCCCTGACCGGGCCGAACGGGCTGCTCAAACAGTTCACCAAGACCGTCCTCGAGACGGCGTTGAACGAGGAGATGACCGAACACCTAGGGTTCGAACCGAACCAGGCGCCAGCCGAGCGGGACTCGGCGAACGTGCGCAACGGCACCAGGACGAAGACGGTGCTGACCGAGACGACCGGGCCGGTGCCGATCGAGGTGCCCCGTGACCGCGATGGCAGTTTCGAACCCCAGATCGTCAAGAAGCGCCAGCGCCGGTTGACCGGGGTCGATGAGATCGTGCTGTCGCTGTATGCCAAAGGCCTTACCACCGGGGAGATCTCGAGGCATTTCGCCGAGATCTACGGCGCGTCGGTATCGAAGGAGACCATCTCTCGTATCACCGACAAAGTGATCGCCGAGATGCAGGAATGGGCCAGCCGGCCGCTGGATGAGGTCTATGTGGCCGTCTTCATCGATGCGATCGTGGTGAAGGTCCGGGCTCTGTCGCACTCTTCGTGATGCC
>NZ_BAFP01000258.1 GCF_000308455.1 Nocardia abscessus NBRC 100374
AACATCCATTGGCGGACCGACCTACCCATGGTCCTGCCCGGTCGCGTGGACATGATCAAGCGGCTGTGAGCCTCGGCGCGGCTAGCAGGAAGTGAGGCAGCAGCGCTCCCTGTGAGATACCCCATTTCTGCTTCAATGCAAGCGGGTTCAGCAGAGACGGCGCGTTCTGCACCATCGGTGCCACCATCGCGAAGAGGGCAAGGAATTCGGAAGCGAACCGATTGGCTTGGTGTTCGTGGGTATCGGTGAGTTCACGGACCTCGGTGTCAGCATTAGATGTCCGAGTTCGTGTGCCAGGGTCCATTGACCGCTCGCCTGGACGCGATTCGACGCGGCCCTGGCCAGCGGACAGGACCTTGCGTAACACACTGACCAACAACATGATCCACTATCAGGGGCACTGCAGTGGGCGGCATTCCAGCGAACGCGACGTCAGTGCGCTGACTTGGTGAACGGGTCGGGAGGGGCGGGAAGGTATCGGGATGGCTGAATCAGCTGGGAAAGGACGCGACCTACTGGGATTGGCCACACGGGTCAAGGCGCTGGCTGTCGCGGACCCCGTCCTGGATCTGGAACGGCGAAAGGCACTCCTGTCCACAGACTGGACCGGCTACCAGATGGAGGAGCTGGCGCTGACCGCGATCGACACCGTCACGCTGAAAATGGACTTCGACGATGGAGTTCGAGCAGAAGACGTGGTCAGTTCCGTCGCCGCCGTCGCCGCCCTGCAACTTCCAGACCGCGGCCACGACGAACATGGCGCCGTAGCTCGGTGGGTGTTGGACTGTCTGGTCAACGTCGGCACCGTCGATCGGGGCTTCAGCCACGTCTACGGCACAGCCGTGGGCGGTCGGTACGCTTCACATCTGTTCTCGTTCAAACTGTTACGGGAAGTCGTCGGAGCTGACGGGAAGCCGCGGCTGCGGGCCTCCAACGAAGCGATCGCAGTGCTTGTCGGTGCCGTGGATATCGACATCGCCTCCGAACAGGTCGCCGCTGATGCCAAACTCGACGCGTTGGTCAACCGGGGGCGTCTCATCGACGCCCATCGCGCCGCGGAGATGGCGTTGCGCCGCACGGTTCAGTACGCCGAGCACATCCGCACGCAGCTTGACGGGATGCATCGTGACATACGTACGGTCGACTGGGTGCGTGACGTGCAACCCGTGCAGGTCGAGGCGATGACACACATCGAGGAACGCATCCGGGCTGAAAGTGCCATAAAGGACAACGTCGCGCGGATCATGGAGAACAGCACGGAGCAAGCGACACCGGCGCAGGCCGGGGAGCTGATCGAGATCCTCGAGCAATGTCTGCGCCGAAACGCCGCGTTACAGGCCAATCTCCAGCAGGTCGGCGAACGATTCCGGGCCGAACAGGAACGACAGACCTTCGTCCCACCCCCGAGCCGATCATATGTCGATCTCGGACGTCAGCTCCTGGAACCGGCGTTGGCGATGTCGCTTCGCCACGTTGGACCGCTGCTGGAAGATTTCGTCACAGTGTCGACTTCACCGCATCGACCAGCGGTTGTCTACCTTCCTGACCTGGTCGAGGGCTTGATGCGCCTGCCCGCCGACAGCGATCATGACGATTCGCTGATCATCGAGCCCGAGTTCGGCGATGTCGAGGACATCGCGCTGTTCACGCACGAACAGCATGCGCGAGTGGAGGAGCTACTCGAGCGAGTCGACGACAGCGGTGTCCGCCTGTCGACGCTACTCGCCAACGCACGGCAGATCGCTGCCACAGATCGCTGCGGCGAGAACCTCGACCACCTGCTGGGGCTGCGGGTCCTGGGCCTGTTCGGCGCTCCACGACACGACCTCGCCCACGACACGCTCCTGGCGGCCTTGGTCGACCAACGCATGCTCGATGACGAGATCTTCGCCGGGGACGACCTTCTCGTTGTACGTAGCCGACCAGTTGCCCTGACACCTGTCGACGACCATGAAAGGCCCTCCGAATGAACTCCCTCAAAGATGTCGCCGCGGCGGCCAAGCTGGTGGCGTTCGGGTTCCAGCCGGGACTCACGCCCCTGCGCAACATCGAGTACTCCACGCTGGCGAAACGGTGCGGTTCAGATCCCGTTTTCGCGCAGATGGTACACGCGGTGGCACAAGGGTTCGACGTGATCGTTCTGGCCGTTGACACCAACGCTGGGCTGGTACTCGGGGCGGGCACCGGCACCCAGTTCGCTGTCCGCGTCACCGACCACATCCCCAAGCTCGACCACCGCCCGATCGCGGCGCTGGCTCACCTCGCCATCGCCGCGCTGGCGTTCTACCGCCCCGAAGACCTCGACGATGACACCCACGTCGGCAGGGTCACTGTCCGACACGTGGACGAACTGGTCGATCAGGCAGCCCAGGAACTCGAACGTCGTGCTGCAGAGTCCGACGCTGATGACGGGGTTCCCGTCGACGATCCGGACCTGATTCAAATGTGGCGTTACTACCGGCGCAGAAGCCCGGTCGCGGCGACAGGGGACGCTCGAGCTCACTCCGGAAGCAGACTCGCGATCATCAAACGGGTCGCCGAATACCTGGCCGACAACGGAATGCTGCGCCGTGCGGGCAACGAGAACGGCGGCACCTATCAAACCACCGCCCGCTACAAGATCCACGTGCGCGAGTTGGCCGGACAGCAGATGCTCGGCCAACTCGCCGCGCTCGGCATCACCGTCGCAGCCCCGGAAGACATGGGGGCTGCGGGTCCCGGCTCGATCACTCCAGCTTCGGCGTCGGATGCCCCCGTAGTCCCCGAATCAGGAGCCTGACCACCGAATGTATGAACTCAACCGTGTCCGGCTGTACAACATCGGCCCTGAGAAAGCCCGCTACGACGACGTCACACTGGACCTGTCCGACGGTGGCCCCCCGATTCCCATCGACAGCCTGATCCCGACCGCGGGCCAACTGTTCCGGCGGCCGTCGTTGGCGACCCTGCTGGTACTGGAGAACGGCGGCGGCAAATCGGTGTTCATCCGCATGTTGCTGTCGACGGTGCTGCCCGAGCGGCAGTCACGCAAAGGCCGAGATGCCCTGCGCGCCTATGTGGTATCCGCGTCGGCGCCCTCGCACGTGGTTCTGGAGTGGGTCGAAGTCCGTACCGGCCACACAGTGCTCACCGGTCAAGCGCTCGCGCCGGGAGAGGGCCCACCGCAGCGACTGTTCTACTCCCTGAACCCGAACGACGTGACCTCATTGGCGACGCTGCCGTTCGCCCAGAACGGTCGACGACTGACGATGACAGCCTTCCACGACGCCCTGACACGGCTCAACACCGCGGACAAGTCGTTGGCCTTGGAGACCGAGAAGAAGCAAGGTGACTGGGAGAGACACCTTCGCCGACTCGGCCTGGAACCTGATCTGTTCGCGGTGCAGCAGGCGATGAACGTCGATGAAGGAGATGCGGCCGAGGCGTTCAAGACCACCAGTGGCAGGCAGTTCGTGGAATGGCTGCTGAGCAAGGCGATGGACGCGGAGAACTACACCGAGATCGGCGCGTCCTATACCGCCTACGCCAAGAACATTGGCCGTCGCGAGCAAATGCTGCTCGAACGCGACTTCACCCGAGCTACCGCCGCTGCTGCCCACAGCCTGGCGACCAAGCGCAAGGAACAAATCACCGCCGCCGCGGCCGCTGACACCGCTACGACGACACTGGCTCAGCTGGCGGCCGCGGTTCGGGAAACCGTCGCACGCTCAGAGCAGACGCTCCACGCCGACCGCGCCGAGGTGGAGTCCCTGAACACGACCGCCGGTCAGCTCGATCTCGAGCGAACACACGCTGAGCTGATCGGCAAAGAAGTACGGCGCCGGACCCTGGAACTGTGTCACGCGCAAGCCGAAGCCGACGCTGAGACCATCAGCGAACAGCTGGACCGGCACCGTGACGAACTCGCTGGCTGGACATTGGTTCCCAAGGTCCTCAAGGCTGCAGCCGAGCACACGAAATACCAGATTGCCAGCAAGATGCTCGACGAGGCCGAGGCTGCCGCAGGACCGGCGCGCCGGCTCCGCGATCACGCCGGCGCGCGGTTCGCCAGCGCGCTGGTGCACGCGGAGCGTCAGTACCAACTAGACGCACGCAGCCGTGACGAGCAGGAGCAGAAGGCCGAAGCCGAGGCCGAGCGTGCCGATGAGCAAGCTCGCGAAGATGACAAACAAGCCACCACGCTGACGACACGGGCCGACACGCTCAACCAAGCCGTCACCGCCGTCGCATCGCGTGTCGCGCACGCGCGCGAGACGGGCTTGATCGAGCGCGACGAAACAGTCGGTGATGCCGAACAGCGAGCGAGCGCTGCCGCGATCCTGGCCAGGACGCAAGCGGAGCGGCAAACGGGCCTGCACAAGCAACTCGACGCCGAGACTCGACGCCTCGGGGAGACCGCCCGTCAGCTGATCGAACCCGAAATCACCACACGCCAAGCCGCCGTCACCGCTGAGCAGGCCGTCGCCGACCTCGACACCGCCGCGCGTGCCTTGACCGGCAAGGCGCTGCTGCGTGAACTCGCCGAGCTCGACGACGACGAAGCGATCCCCGGCGGAGACGCAACGCTCTGGCTGGAGGCGAACGTCCCGACCTTGCGCACTCGGGCCGTGAGCGCCCACGGATCAGCCGAATCCCGCCTGTCCGCGCTCACCGATGCCGACCGCACCGATCACCGTCTGCTCGCAGCGTTGACAGTCGACGACGAAGCACTCCTGCCACCCCGCGAAGCCGTCGAGGAACTGGTGGCCGACCTGGCCGATCACGAGATCGCCGCGACCGCAGGTTGGCGCGCCCTCGAGCAGCTGGTCAACCCGCGCCGCCACGCCGAGATCATCCAATCCAACCCCGCACTGGTCGACGGCATCATCGTCGCCGACAAAGCCACCTTGGACCGGGCCAGGGCATACCTGGCATCGAGTCGACCCCTGCCCGCGGCCGCGGTCCTGGTCACGACCGCCGAGGTCATGGAGAACGCGTCGACCCAACATGGGACCGGGTTCGTCGTCGAACCCACACCGGCGTTGCACGACCCTGTCGCCGCAGCCCAGGCTCGCGAACAAGCCCGAGCGCGCATCGACGAGCGTGCGCGCGCTATAGGCGAGCTCACCGCTCGACGGGCCACGGCGTCTCGGTTGAGCGACCGACTCGACACCTGGATTCGTGACCATCCCGCCGGCACGGCCGAGCGGCTGCGTTCCGCCGCGCACGCCGCTCGTGAGCGCGCCACCGAGGCCGAATCGGCACGCGAGACCGCAGATGACGCCTACACCAAGGCAGTGAACAACCTCGAGCTGCTCGCCGAATCGGTCGAAGAAGCCGAGGCCGCCGCCGAGGCCGCCGAGCGCATCGCGCGCGAGTGCACCCAACTCGCCAACGACGTGCAAGCCGCAGAACTCGACACAGTCGAAATCGCCTCGCTCACCGAACAGGCAGGACAACTGTCCGCAACAGCCGAGGAACACCGTGCTCGAGCGACGCGGCTACGCAAACAATCCAGGGAACATGCCCTGAGCGCCGAATCGCTGCGACGTGACGCCACGGCCGCCACGAAGAAGCTCAACGCCGTCATCTACGGAAACGAACCGCTCGATCCGGCCACCCCACACGGAGACCTCCCGACCCTCGAGATCGAATACGACGCGGCCGCGAGCGCATTCCGCGCCGTCGAAGTCGGCGAAGACATGAGACGACGCGTAGAACAGGCCCAGCAAGCCGCGGCAGACCTGGACACAGAGCTACTCGCCGAACGTGACGAGATCAGGATCCGGGCACAACACCTCGCGACGACTCCCGACGCAGGCAGCGTCGAATCCATCGAGGCCACCAAGCGACGAATCAGCCGCACGACGCGAACCCTCGAGACCGACTACCAGACGTTGATCCAGCGCATTGGCGGCCTCGCCCAGCAGAAGGACTCTGCCAGTCAGACCAACGGATCGCCCTGGATCGAGCTGGACACCGAATGGATTCCCACCGATCCCACCGACGGGGAACTCCTCACCAAGCGCGCCGCAGCGAAATTATCCGACGCCCAGACCCGCTACGCCGCGGCTGCGGAGTCACTGCGACTCGCCGAGCGCACGCTGCGCCAGGCAGAAAGCAGCGCACGCGAGATGGCCGCCGTGCACAGCACCCTGAAATCGGCCACCCGCAAACTGGAACTGCCTTCCAACTCAACGCCTTTCACCGGCACCGCTGCACAGGCCCAGCAAGCCACGGAGGACGCCGTCCAGGTACACAGCGACGCCGCCGAGGACCTGCGCGAGGCTGAGCGCGCCGTCGACGAAGCTGTGACCGACTTCCGTGACGCGGCAAGGCCGGCCCGCTTCGCTGTTCTCAAAGCACCGGCCTACACCCAGCTCACCAACATCGACACCGCCTCGCTGGTCGAACGCGCCGAGTACTGGTCCGGGCAACTCGCCAGCCGAACCGCGAGCCTGGACACCGACCTCGAAGACTCCGAGCGCCACCGGGCACTGCTGATCGAGCAACTTGCCCACCATGTCGGCGAAGCGTTGGGGCTGTTGGAGAAGGCGGAACGGCTCTCACGCCTGCCCGACAGCGCTGGTGCCTGGGCGGGACGACGGATCCTGAGGATCGGTTTCGCCAAACCCGATCCTCAGGTCCTGGCAGTGCGAATCGCTGAAACACTCGATGACAAAGCACGCACCCACCCCGCCCTGCCGGGCATGGACCTCCTCCTGCGATGCGTCACGACGGCGGTGCCACGCGACTTCAAAGTCGAGATCCTCAAACCCGACCCGTCCGCACGGGCGGAGTACGCCTCGATCAGCGAAATGGCCAACGTCTTCTCCGGCGGCCAGGAACTCACCGGTGCGATCATGCTGTACTGCACGCTCGCCGCACTGCGCGCGAGCACGCGCCGCGGATCCCGCGGCAGCCGACAAGGCGGAATGCTGATCCTGGACAACCCCATCGGCAAAGCCAGTGCCGACTACCTGCTGAGCCTGCAAATGACCATGGCCGCCGCGGTCGGCGTCCAACTGATCTTCACCACCGGCAGTATGGAAGACCGAGTGCTGGCGACCTTTCCGCTCTGCATACGCCTGCGAAACGACGCCGACCTGCGGACAGGAACTCGACACCTGCATGTCATCGACCGCATTCTCGGCGCACCCGTCGACGACGAGGTGATCGGACGAGTCAGCGCAGCACGACTGATGACCAAGCCACGCCTTCCCGGAGCGAAACCATGACCTCCGGACGGCACCGCGGCTCTGGTCGCGGCGACACACATGGTGGCATCCGGTGATCAGCACGGTAGGCCGGCGCCGAAGTGAACCGCTTCCGCTGTCGGAGTCAGCGCACTACCTGGCCGCGGCCCTAGGCGAATTCACCGAGCGGCGCATCACGAAGCCGACGATTCTCGCCGCGTTCGCGAAGGCGTGCCCCGCGACGGCCGGCACGACCCAGAGCCGACCCGTGTTGTCCGCACTGCTCGACGAACTCGCTGAACACCGCCTCATCGAACTTCCTCGCAGCAGCGACGGATGGGACCGCGCACATCCACGACTGCCCGCTTGGCTGCGTCTACCGGCACCCCCCAAGCTGGATATCAAGTCCGTGGCGGCGACGGCATCGATCGTCTGGCGAGGCGAACTCGCATGGGCTGCAACAGCGGTACTGACCAGCCCACAGGTCGAAGTCCTCAAAACCATCAACCGGTGGTTGCGCGACACCGACGGCGACAACATCCGGCGAACTGTCATCCCCATGCGGGAAAGATCGCTGGACATCTTCCGGGATGAGAAACGCCTCGACGCGCTGATGACCACGACCCTGTTCGCCCCTGGGCGGCTCACACTCGCGACCTTGTTCGCCACGCGGATCCCGCCGCCGCTGGCCTGCGAACGCATCGGCGATGGCACCACCGTCCTGGTCATTGAGAACAGCGACACCTTCGAAACCATCACGACACTGCTGGCCCGACAGCGCAGCAACGTCGGCTACACCGCATTCGGCGGCGGCCACGCGTTCGAAGCATCGGTTGCCAGGATCGCCACACTGCCACAAGTCCGCGACATCGCCTACTACGGCGACATCGACAACGACGGACTGATAATCCCGCAGCGGGCCAACGTCGTGGCCGCCACCGCAGGACTACCACCAGTTAGGCCGGCACACGGTCTCTACCAGCTTCTGCTGCAACACGATCTCCGAAACCAGGCGTCAGCACCTGTCGATCCGCTCGACGCCGAACGACGCGTTTCTTGGCTTCCTGCGGACACCCGTGAGCGTGCGGCGCAGGTCCTCGTCACAGGGAGCCGACTTGCACAGGAAGCCACCGGCCGCGTTCTGCTCGGGCACAACGACTCCTGGCATCACGACCTGTAGTCCAGGCTTGAGTCCAGCGGCGTCGAAATTCACACTGGACTTGGCGGGCCCGCACCGACGCCAGCGCATTCGAGGGGAACGAGCAGGTGCAATATCGCCACCGTGGCCAAGGTGCGGCCCTGCACTGTCGGTCGAACGACGTGGGTCGGTGGAGTGCTACATCGTCGGTTGCTGGTGGGTGGCTGATTCGAGGATTTTCGGTCGGGCGACACGCCGACGCTTGGTCGGCATGGGAGGAGTGAGCGCGACCCGGTGGCGATCGTGGTGTGCGCGATGGGCTGTCGGCGTTCGCGGAAATCCCCAGGTTGAGCCGATGGGCTCGTCGGCGGCGCGTGGGTCGGTAATGCGTGGTCGTTCCGCGTGTCAGAGGAGCGCTCGTCCACGCGGGCGTCTCGGTCCGAGCGATGGCGCTGGCGGTAGAGGGCGGGCGTCTTCCGCTCGCACCCGCGAGGGTGTCATTTCCGACGCGAATATGTGGGCCTACGCTTGTGTGCCGAGAGTTGGGTGAAGACGCTCACAAGCACCTGACGCGAGGTGGTCAGGGAAGGGCGTTTGGTTGCTTCCCATGGGGTTTCGAACCGACTCCTGGCGAGTGAACTCGAGGCGTGGCAGGGCAGAATCGAGCGTGCGGGCGAGGGAAGGGGTTGCTGATGGATGGAAGTGCGGAACTGTACGCCGACCTGCTCGGCCAGATCGAAGAACTGCTGCCGAGTGTTGCTGATGAGATTCGTCGTGACGTCGATCGGGGCGGTCGAGAACTGGAGCTGTACGAGCCGACCGAGGCGTACACGTTTAGTGATGACTATCAGGAGGTCGATCGGCGAGAGGCTACGCACCGCCGACATCCTCCGCGACAGAGTCCATCTCGAGCGGAGCAGCAGCCTGCGCAGCCAGACCACATCGTACAGTTTCGACAGCAACAGCGACTCGGTGGAAACAGCGGTGACATTGTGCGTCCGCTATCTGGCGACGGGCGCCTGGCGATACTTCTCGACGCAGTGATCACGCTGCTTCGGACGGTCAACGGCTCGGAAGGCGAATTGACCAGTTACCTACGCCAAAAAGGCGTTCGATCTGTGACCTTCGGTGTTGGGGACATTGACATGGACCGGAGCCAGATCTCCGTGGACCAGATCGGCTACATCGCGGCTCAGAGAGGTGAAGTCATGGACACTCTGCTCACTGCCCTGGCTGCCCTGGAAGATCTGCAATGATCTCCGCTGCCAGCTTGAAGGCTGCCGTGGAATCGGCTCTGTCCCTGACGTTGTCAGGTCCATACTCCGCTCGTGCAAAGCCGACCGACCTGTATGAGGCAGCCCTGTTCACGATGATGTTGCGTGCGGCGGAGCATGCGGGCGGTACTGTGTTCGTGACGAATGACGGACTGAATTCTGCCGTAGATGCCCGGTTTCGGACAAGCCCGGGCATTTTGTCGGCGAGCAGTGAGTACACCTATGCAGTTGTCACCTTCCCCGCGACACCAACACGTCATGCGCAAAGAGTTGAGGTACACCTGGGCATACGGTTCAGCGGTCGGTCAGGTATCTGCCATGAGTGCGATATCGCGATGCTCACCGGAGCTGAGGCGGACCGAGTGCGGGCGGGTCGACGATCTTTTCCATCTTCACGCGCGCTGATCACAGCGGTCGAGGCCAAGTTGCTGACTCGCGGGCCTGGTCTCGAAGACGGTCGCAATTTGTTGGGTCTAGGAACTGAGTTTCGCCTACAGAAATGCCGGCTTGTTGCCCCGAACAGCGGCGCGGCTTCCTTACGCAGACTGTTCGCTTATTGGCCGTGCCAGTTGTCGGAGAATCTCATCCCGGGTACTGCCGAAGCGTTGAAGTTGGAGGACGATCTTCGCGAAACCATCTTGGAGTGGCTGAGTCGCCGTCGGCGGCGTCAACTGTAGTGGCCTTTGACCTGGGATTCCGGATAGCGGGAGTCGGAGTCCAAGTTGTTTTCGTTCCAATGTTTGCTGATGTCTCATGTCACAGGGGGATGGATGTGGCTGCCGACCACGAGGTGGGTTTACCGGCACCGGGGGCGGCATCACAACGGACTGAGTTGCGCTCGTCTTGCGGTCAGCAGTCGAACGGGAAGCGCGACTTCGGCGGGGCAGTCGGCTGCGCGGGCGCGGGAACCAACGACCGGCAAGGTCATCGCGGAACTCAAGTTCGCGTTCTGGCAGAGCATGTTCACGGCTCGTCACGATGTGCGTGTTTGGGAGCTCTCGGTGATCGGCGACGAACAATTCTCGATCTAACACGAACGGGAGCGATCCGGGAAATTTGCCTCGGCCGCATGCCGGTCCGAACCGTGACCCACCGGCCGTCGTTGGAACGTACGGGTGCATCCCGTAGCGTTCGATTTCTGAGACTTGTCGGTGGGCATCGTTATC
The DNA here is from genome assembly GCF_000308455.1 of Nocardia abscessus NBRC 100374. Classification (GTDB taxonomy): domain Bacteria; phylum Actinomycetota; class Actinomycetes; order Mycobacteriales; family Mycobacteriaceae; genus Nocardia; species Nocardia abscessus. The sequence goes on from NZ_BAFP01000258.1 coordinate 10,754, forward strand.
GTGCAGGGCATGCGCGACATCCGATCTGATCATCAGACGGTTCGTCTGATTACCTCTGCTGCCCTCCGTGCAGCAGTGGCTTGGTCTCAACGTGAGACCCGCACGGAGGCATGGCGAGAGCTGTCACGGATGACAGGCGTTGTCATGCAGGTCGTCGGTCCGTCAGATACATCGTTCACCCCGACGATGTTGATCGAGAAGCTGCACCAACCGCTTTCGTCGCTGGTCGGCCTTGGCAGTCCTGTCAGCGATGTGGTGCTGTTGAACGCTGACGGCAGCGTCAGCGATGCGGCTGTGGACATTGCCTGCGAGTACGCCGAAGGGCTGTTCACCGACAGTGCGGATCCGGCCAAGGATTGGCTGCCGAGTTGGACCTGGCAGCGGCAGGAGCAGGTGGAGAGGGCAGTCTACAGCGGCCTCATCGCACACGGCGACCAGCACGCCTACGAGGCAACCCGGCGGTTCCTTATCGAGCACCCGGCCGGAGACAGCCGGCGGCTGGTCGACCTGAGGAACGAGGCGGGTGCCCGTAACGTCGCCGAATACGGGCTGATCGGACCGGACCGTGTCTGGCCAGGCGGCAGCTCAGGATGTTGGTGGCCCTGCCCAGTCTGCCGATGGCCGATGAGGGTCGGACCGCACATGGTGACATGCGACTTCCGCCATCACGAAGCACGGTTCCGGCTCTCGGATCCGGCGAAGTCCGAGCCGTGGCCGCTTCTGTTGCCTCTGACCGGCTTGCACCCGAGCCCTGCTGCCATCACAACCGACGGGTCCGTTTGCCTGGAGCTGTCGGTCTGGCGCCATATCACGGTGCCGGGTGTATCCGAATTGGCCCTCGAAGGAGAGCTGCAGAAAATCCCGGACGTCCAAGTCGACATGTGGGTGGGCCTGGACGCCATCGATCTACTCGTTCAAGTTGCGGGCCGGAAATTCGAGGTCGATGTCAAGGATCAAGTCGACCCCTTCATGATCGCCGGGAGGCCGCCGGCCGCGCATCATGTCGTAGTACCGGATTATCGCGCCGCTCAGCTGCCTGCACTCCGGGATCTCTTACCGGACAAGAAAGTTTGGACCTTCAGCAAGTTCGTGAAGCACATTCGGACGCAGGGAGAGGATCAGCGATGACTCCGGTCGGCAAGAGGTCGGTCGGCGCCGGCGGACTGGCTTTCGTTGTCGGTGGCGCGCTCGGCCTCGCCGCGCACTACTTTCCACGTCAGTCAGACGACGGCAAGACCTATATCCGGCTCGACGACGCCCTCTACTTTCTGAGTGGGCACGTGGAGGTGTGGTCACGCTGGCGCTCGCTGGATCAGCCCGAACGGTCTCGGATCGCGCAACTCCTGCGTTTCCGGGAGATCGAGGTTGCGAACCGAAATGTCTTCGCACGTCTGGTGAGTGAGTTCGTGCCCGGATCGATTTCCGGTTTCCGGGCAGGTGCGGACGGCCAGCTACTGGTCGATCTCGGACACCCCCCACTGGAATACGTCGACGAGTGCCTTGAATTCCTGCAGCGTGAACGGGAAGTACGGCCACGAACGGCCGCCACGGTCGCGAGGTCCGGGCTGTTCGGTACGCCCCTGTACCTTTCCGGCCCTCGAGACACAGGAGGCCGAACTGTTGACGTCCGATATCGACTGGAGCTGACAGAGAAGGAGACGGTAAGAGAGACACCCACCGTCATCACCCCTGCCGCCGACGCCGACTCGGTCACGATCCCGGTCGCAGAGCTGCGCGATCTTGCGACACGGCTAGACACCGCGTTCGGGCAGATCCACCGACTTGAGTCCGTAGAGCGGATCTTTGACAATCTCGGCACCAAGGCCGGTGAGGAAGTTGAGAAGGATTGGACCCTTCGGGCGGGTCCGACTCAGATCCTGCACGCGCCGACTGGCGTCGGGAAAAACGTCCTCGCCGAACTCGTCGCCTGCTGGTGTGTCGAAAACGAGATGGTAGCCAGCCTTGTGGTGCCCACTAACGCCGTTGTCGCGAAGACGGCGTACTCCATCGAGCGAAGCCTGCGAGCCCTCGGATACGACAACTCCGTCGTGGCCTTGACCTCGCCGCGGTCGGCGCAGAAGGTAGCTGAGGAGACCGCTCGAAACGCCGGTATGGATCCGCTGGGCGAGTGGACGTTCACGAACTTGGCCTACGGTTGCGCCTTGCCGTCGGCGGCGCTGACGGACAGCGCGGTCGACAGCTGGCAGCCGGGCCAGGAACCGTGTGACGGACTCCGAAAGGTGCGTGACGACGGCCGCACCGGGGGTAGCCGCACAGTGTGCCCGTGGAAACGCTCGTGCGGCAAGTTCCGGAACGTTCGGGCCGCGCTGACCGCGTCCGTCGTCGTCACCTCTCATGCCAACTGGCAGGTCGGCGCGGTTCAGGTACCGACCGAGATCGGCGGCCGGATCGAGGAGAACCTGCGTGTCGAGGAACTCCTGTTACATCGCAGCCACGTTGTCCTCATCGATGAGATCGACGCATTTCAGTCGAATATGCTCGGCCGGAGCGCTCGCCACCTCGTCTTGGCTGACCGTCGATCGGGTGCCCAACCATCTCCATTGAGGCGGCTCGACAATGAACTTGCCGACTCGTCCGGCCGGGTGGATACCTCCGTGGAGCACCAGGTCCGCGCCGCAACCGCGCAGGCACGATTCCTGGCTGAGACCTATACCGGGCACCTCGCCGAAGGTGCGTTCCGGCGATCGCACCGTGGTCGAAATCCCGGCCATCCCCTGTTCGGCCGGTGGCTGCTGCCCCGGCGTTGGGACGCGCGACTTGCTGCGACCCTGTTCGGCATTCCCGACGACATCAAGCCGGCACCGGAGCACTTTGAGATGCTGCAGGGCTTGTTTCCGGGCGAAGGTGATCCGGCGAAGCTGCCGGAGTGGCTGCTGCCGATCCGGGACGCGTTGTATCAGGTGACCAGTCTGACGACCGGCGATGACGCCTTCCAGCCAGCGTGGGCGACGATTTCGCAGACGCTCGCGGAGTGCCCGGAACCGCAAAGCCCGCTTATGGACTCCGACGAGCGGGCTGTCGTGACCGACAGGCTCATTCGTCGCGCCTACCTGGAGCAGTTACGCGCTCTGTTGTTCAGGTTCGTGTACGCGGCGCCGCAGCTTCAGGCCTCGGGAATCACTGCGGCCCGCGATGTCGCCGAGGCGCTCGGGCAGTACGCGGAGTGGCGCGCGATCCCCTACGGTCCGCTGGGCCGATCGCTGTTCGCTTTCACCGAAAAATACGATCCCGACCGACCTGACGAAGCATCGCTTCGGGTCAGCGGCTTCGGCGGTGATCCGCACAGTTACGTCACGTCGGTGGGCGACGTGACTGCGTTAGCGCACTTCGGCAAACCCAGAGTGGTAGTGGGCCTTTCGGCAACCTCCTACTTTCCGGGTGCACCACACCATCACGTCTTCGCCCGACCGACGTGGTGGGTATCCGACGACCAGTCCGGTGGTGTTCGCGTCCAGTCCTCACCGGTGTCCGATGGCGAAGAGTTCCTGCGCGTGTCGGGCACGAACGGGAAGGTACGCAGCGACGTGCTGGTGCGCCTCGGTGAGCTCCTATGGAAAAAGCGGCTGGCGCCGGCACTTCGAGACCTCGCGGCCGACCCGGAAACCCAGCACCGCCAACGGCTGCTCCTCGCGGTGACTTCCTACGACGGCGTGCGCGACCTCGCCGACGGAATCAGCAACGCGGGCGTTTCCGCAGAGAAGATCGTGGCCGCCGTCCCGCCGAACGACGACAGCCCGAACCGGCGGTGGACCCCGCTGCCAGCGGATCAGCTGGAATCGTTCGGCACCAAAGTGGACGGCTCAGTGCTGATCGCGCCACTCGCTCGTGCCGAACGTGGCTTGAATATCGTCGACTCCGAAGGCCGGTCGCTGCTCGGTTCGGTGTGGCTGGTGGTCCGTCCGATTCCCATCATCGACGAGCCGGCCGAGATACTGGCGCACGTCCACAGCCGGGCCAAAGCAGCCGTGCGCGCCACCACCGACCCGGCCGGAGTGTTGGATATTGTCCGGCGCGTCGCCGGCCAGAGCTTCGACGAGATGTTCAACTCGCTGCCCTACTTCAGCACCATGCCGACGGAGATCAAACTCGGCATCGTCGCCGAGAATCTCAATGGCCTCATCCAGCTGGCAGGACGTGCCCGGCGAGGCGGCACGATCGGCGAGATTCACCTCGTCGACTACGCGTTTATCGATTCCCGCGGCCGATCCGACATGCCGCATCTGATCACCAAGCTACGCACTGAATGGGAGCGTGAGGGCCACCTCGACCTCATGCGGCAGCTCTACGGCCATACCCTCGCCGAAATCCTCGACTTCGCCGAACAGCGGGAGATCGCAAATGAGTCACAGTGACCCGGGGCTGCACACCCTCGACTACCGGATCGATCCTGCCGGACTCGGGTCGCTGGTGCTGTATCCGATGACAGCGGAATTCCGTGCGGCCTGGGATAGGTTCGAGACCGAAGCTCGCCATCGCAACTCGTCGCCCCGCTACTCGAATCTCGCGACGGCTCTGACCGCCGTGACCGGGCAGCCCGTCGGGCTGTTCCCCGCATGGGAGCTATCCCGCCAGCAGAAAGCTGAGGGCACCGACTCCCTGCTTGTCACCACGACGCCGATCGACCCGTGGCTGCTCGCCACCGCCACCCAGTCGTTCGAGCAACTGCACCTTCCTGGAGATCGACGAGACAGCCTCGCGCAGTGTCTCGCCGATTCACAGCCCGCCGTCCGGGCGATCGCCGATTTCATCGACGTCGACCAGGGCGGCACGGTCAGCGCCCCGGGATGGCTGTACAGAATGGCGCAATGGAACCTGGCGGCCACGATCGCCGCGGAGCCCTTGATCATCGACGGCCACCTGCCGATCTCGCTGCGTCTGGATACCACTGGAAGTCTGATTGCCTGGGACAACCCGATCTCCCGGACATGGACCAACGGACAGCACCACGCCACGATCTACATCAGCACCTCTATCGTGACGCTCCCCGGAGCGGCGGGTCTCTACCTGCGGCTCGACGGTCATGTGGCACGAATGCCGAATTCGTGGTGGGAAGTCAAGAACGCCTGGGTAGCTCCGAGCGACACCATACGGCCCATCCTGCGGCTGCCGGTGCGTGGTCCGTGGCCGGACCGAGGCAGACCTCACGCGGAATACGGCGACTTCGTCGCCGAGGTCGTGAACAGCTGCGAGCTCACCCCGCTCCCCACACCACCGGATTCATTCGGCGGCGAGCCAGGTCCGGTGCGCATCATCGGAAAGCCCTCGAAACACCCTGTTGGCAAGGGGCCCGGCGCCCGCACTCTGTTCCAACTGCATCAGCAAGTCCGTGACCGACTGGGTCTGCCGGACCTCACATACAAGAAGACCAAGATCAGTGTGCCCGCGCAGGTCAAAGGAGCGATCCCGCCGGACAAGATCGACGCCGCGATCATCGGATCCGGAATTCAGAACCTCCGCATCCTGTGCCTCTACGACGACCAGCACAGCAGGCGCCGAATGTCGGACACTATCGCCGAATACAGTTCGACGGACGTGGCGGACCTGGCCGGCGCCAATGATGGTGAGCCCATCGAACTCACGAGTCGCCTATCGGCCGTATTTCACCGTGACGGATCCTTGCTCGCGCACGGGAGCCACCAACGAGACTTCCGCGAGATCCCCTACATCCAAGCGGAACCCGAGACAGCGGTTGCGGCATGGGTCGAAACCCGCTGGAAGGGCGAGGGAGTGATCAGTCATGACGCGAAGCCGGTGCTGCGGGCCGGACTCGGCGAGTTGGGGGTCGTAGCGCAGTTCCTGGACGCGAACTACATGCCTGCCACGCGGCGGCCCCAGCCGGACGGTTCCGTTCCGCCTGTCGTGGACTACGCGGCTACCACGGGCCTGCGTGACTTGCTGCGCCAAGCAGGAGTGATCGACAACCGGCTGGCAATCGCCACAGCAGGTGGCCACATATCCGCCCTGACCAGGGACGCCACCCTGGTTGGCATCCACATCCGGCAACACACCCCGAGACGGAAGAACGGCCGGAAAGCACCGAGTCAGTTGGTGATTCGCATGGTGTCGATCCATTCAACACCCGACTCAGCCGACTGCTGGACCGTCCAGATGTACGACGACCGCGAAGGCTGGCTACCTTACCGGGAAGCCAACGCCCGGTATCACCGTGGACCGATCGGATACGAGAATTTCGGGCGGTCAGGCGCGAAGTCCGTGCTCGTTCGCGACTATGTCGATCAAGCGCTCGACTCACTGCCGAAACGAGTGCCGTTGGCTGTTTTTGTGGATGCCGAAGGAGCTCAGAGCTTATGGCCCGGGCTAACCCACGCCAGATTCGGAGACCACCCACTTCCAGGATCGTCCATACGTCACACCGACCTTGCGGTCGTTCGCTGTGCGTCCGGTGCGCGAACGCCGCGGCCCAGCCACCAAGACCACACACCTCGCGTTTCCGATCCCCACAAGCCGGATTTGCCTGGCTCGATTCTCTATCGGCACCAAGAGGGACATACCGAGAGCTGGATGCTGGCCCAGCCGTCCAGAGTCCACCGATCCGGTGCTGCTGGACGGGCTGGAACCGACCACACCCGCTGGACCCTTCCGGAGAAGCGTGAGCGCTTGATGGTAGATGATTGGCATGCACTCACGGGTATCGAGATCTCGATTCCTCAACCGGGTGGCTGGCGTACCGATGAACTCGCGGCGCTCACAGCGCGCCTTTGCCAACAGGCGGTCTCCTGGGACGACCGGACCCGGCTGCCCGCGCCGTTACATTTGGCGCAGTGCACTGACGAGGATCATCCCCGCCATGAGCCGGAGCATTCCGAAGCCTGAACATGGGAACGGGACAACCTGCGGTTTCGACTGGTCGGCTGATGTTCGAAGCCAACTATCAATTAGCGGGGGTAACGTCGCTGTCTTGGTGGGCTGCTTGCCATCGTGCGATCTCGTGAAAACATTGGCCTGCTGCCAGGCGAGAGCCTCGCCGTCGGTTCCGTTAACGACTTCCTTCCAGCCGCTGTCGGGTCGCGGTAGTAGTCGCGTCGTGCCTTGTGCTCAATGCGGGACTGCTTGTTCGTAGGCGTCACCGATCTCGCATCCAGTCAGACCCGGTCGGCCGCAGCCCAGTTGGGCTGCCACGGATTCCATAGCAAAATGGCAGACGCGAGTTGAGGGATAGGTTGCCGCGTCGGCTGTGGCCTCCCTCGCTAGTCGAGGAAGTAGGCGTCGACCTTCTCATCGGAATCCAGGATCTCGTCCGAAGCCACGCCGAGTTCCACTGCTAGCTCGACCGATCCGGCGAGCGCGACGTGCACGTCAGGCGAGAAGGCTCGTTCGAGCAGCCCGAGATAGTCCGACATGCTCTGGTTCAGCTTTTCCAGTATGGCCTGGTACTCCGCGGCGAGTTGCTCGTCGAGCGTGCGCTGCTCGTCGAGGTAACGCTCGATCAGCGCCGCCTCTCGCTTCGTCAACGATGCGGCGGCGGCCTTGTACATCACAGTGCCGACCGTGGTGCCGATGACGGCGCCGAGGACCGGGATGGGGATGGTCGCCTGGCCGACGCAAGAGGCCAGCGCGCGTACTGCGGCCTCCAAGGCGATGAGCTCGGAGTTCTCGATGAACTCGAGTTCGTCGATCTGGTCCCGGCGGAGCTTGTTCGCTTGTTCTGCGAGGCTGAAGGATGTGGTGACGATCGAGCTGGCGACGGCTGCGGAGGTCGCGGTGAAATTCGTGAGCGCGTAGATGCTCAGTCCTCGGACGCCGCCCTTGCCGAAACCTGAGCCGGTCTCGCCTGCGAGGTCGATCCAGTCGTGCCCGCTGAACTCATTGAGCCGCTTGCCTTCCCGACGCTTGGCGACCACGGCCAGTACGAACGCGGTCCCGCCCGCGGTCGCGGCGGCGGTGATTGCGGCCGTGCCTCCTTCTCGCAGCGCCGGACGACTGCGCTGGTAGGCAGCGTCGCGCAGGGACCGGTCCGTGGCGCGGAGCGAGCCCTTTTCAGCCGCCATGGTCGAGGTGTAGACATCGCGCTGCACTTCGTTGTACTCGAGCGTCGAGGGCTCGAGCGATTCGAAGCCGACCGATCTGTCTTGGAAGAACGCCTGGACCCGCTGCCAGTCTCTGAGGGAAGGTCCGTCGCCGCTGCGTGACAGTAGCTTGCTCGCTTCCTCGGGCGACAAGGCATGTAGCCGCTGGATCACCTCGAAGTGATCACGGGGGATCTGGTATTTCCCACCGTTGCGCACGTATTCGGGATACTTCTGAAGGTGCTCGGCGATCGCGCCCAGTGAGAAGCGGCCACCCGCTGCGACGAACTTCTGCTGGATCTCGACACTTCCGCGCATCAGGTCGACAGGTCCGTTGTCGTTGACCCACTGGTAGACGGCCTCGTGGCCGAGGATCTGCTTTCGGGCGTTGCCGATCCCGACCTCGGCGATCTCGGCGATGAAGCCGTGCATGCCATGCTGTCCGCCGCGGTTGGCGGCGACCACCTCGAGGTCGATCTTCCTGACGGCTTCATCGACACTGGTGAGCGCGTCCCGAAGGTGCTCATCCTGCTGGCTGAGCGCGCTCAGAAAGTTATCTATGCGGAGCTGGTTGAGATAGCTCACCCAGGACGCAACTGCCTGCTCCTGGGTGCCCGTGACGAACTCGGCAGCGTCACTCACTATCGGCATCCTGTTCGATGCGCATGCTCAGCATGGTCGCGCACGACTTCGTGTTGTTCACCAACGTAGCGAGTGTCGACCGCTCGGCAGGGGCGAGCGCGTGGAAATCGGCGCGGAAATGCACCAAGGCTTCGCCGTAACTCTTCACCAGCCCTTCGCGGAGCGAGGTCGTCCGCTGGAGGAGGTCGTCGATCTGAGCATCCATGCCTTCGACGAGGGCGGTGTTGTGCTTTATCGCAGTCAGCGCTTCGTGCTTCGCCTCTCGATTCTCGAACTTCTTCTTCGCGAACAGGGCGATCGACGCGAGTAGGGTTGCGCCCGCGATTGTCCAGCCGATCGGGCCGGCAAGCGCGAGCAGTGTGGTGCCTGCCGCAGTGCCGCCGCCACCCGCGGCCAGCGCGCCGCCACCGAGCCACGCCAGTGCTGCCTGGCTGGCTGCCGCCCCGGAAAGGGTCGAGATCGCGGTGCCGGTCGACGCTGTCCCGAAGGTAGTGGCGACCCACATCGCCGCCGACGGTGCCAGGCCCGCTACCGCGGTGCCCGCCGCGAACCCGGCGCTGGCGCCGGCAGCCGACAACCGCGCCGCTTCCAGCTCTTTCTGAGCGAAATCCTCCGCGTTCAAGAACCGTTTCCGATGTACCTCGATCTCGTCGAAGTCGGTATCGAATGATTTCGGGGTGTTGGTGATGCTGTTCACCAACTGCTCGACCAGCTCGATCAGGTCCGTCGAACGTTCGCGCTGACGCAACAGAGACAGACCCCTGTCGGCCATCGCCGTGAAGACGCCGTTGTATTCCGCTACGGCCACATCGTAGGGGTCCGGCCCTTTCGCAGTCAGCTTCTCGACCCTGCCTCTGGCAGCGTCCTTGACGTTGCCGACCTGCCCGGCGAACTGCGATGAAGCGGTTCGCGCCGCCTTGCCGATACCGTCGACGGTCCTGCCGATGCCCTCCATGGCGTTGCCTACGTTGAGCTTGGCGTTGCCTACGTCGAGCTGTTCTACCATCGCACCCCTCCAACACCATTGCGGCTCAACAACGTAACGGAGAATATCGACCACATGTGACAGATTGGACGGGATGCACACTCCGATCCACCCAGGGCCGCGGCCCCGGGGTTGACTCACCAAGTGCCTTTGCCGGTCCGCTCCACGGCTCGCCCTCGCAGGGCCAGCCCCCGCCGGGCACGCCCTACGAACGAATCGAGATACCCACCGCCGCAACAATAGAACCCCGACCCACACTCCCGCCACGATCCGAGCGACCCCACCACCAGCAAGCCCCAACCCCTGAGCTGTCGATACTTTCAGCAGCGAACCGAGCCACATCAACCGTCGGGCAGTCTCTGTGCTCCGGAGAGAGAGCTGAAGATCGCGGAGGCGAGGGTGTTGACGCTGTCGAGTTCGGCGGCACAGGCATCGGCGTCCTCGCTGTCCCGCCTGAACTGTCGGAAGCTGTGCCGACGCTCGCGTCTAGCGAGAAGCTGGACCGCGCTCCCGGGAGGCCGTCTCGGCGATGCGGTCGAGCGTTGCAGGTGAGCCACGGCTGCCCGTCGGCGTTCCGGGTCTACGAGTTTCCTTCGCGATATCGTTCAAAGCCGCCTTTTCCAGCTCCGCCTCAGCCAATAGTCATTTCAAGGTGGCATTTCATGGCCCAGAAGGGGAATGGTTCGGAACACGGTTGGCCAGTTGCGGGACCGCTGAGCACCTACGATCTGCTTGTCCAAATAGACCTGTTTCCGTAGTCCTGGACAAGCAGCGATATCTGTTCGAGGTGGTGATCGATGAACGTGTCCAGTGGGAACACGCCGCCCCATTCGCCGATTTCTTCAGCGGTGAGGCTGCTTGGGAAATGAATCGACGCTTTATGCTCCGCATCGGCGGGCGAGGTTGGGTCCATAGCGAATTCGTGGGTGAGGTAGTGGATTCCCCAGAAGCGAAGCGACTGGAGGTCTAGCGGGTGCGTCTCGCCTCTCTGTATATGCCAGGAGATCGGATCTCGATAAACGATCCGGGTGAGTGCGCCGAGATGCGGTACCTGTATGCCGTTCCATCGCAGTTCTCCGCGGAGGAAGTATGTGGCGGCATGCCCGTCACGGGCTTTCGCTACGCCGAGGACGAGAGGGCTGTACTTCTTCAACTGGTCAGGCAGCCCGTAAACGAGGGTAGTGATTATGTCGCAGGGGTTGTAGATATGCAGATGGACGTCGTATTCCTCGGCCTTTTGCGCCAGCCAGTCGAGCCAGTTGCCGACGAGTTCAGTCCAGTCGTCGTTCTGGGACAGGCATGTCATCACTGCCTTTCTAAATTCGCGCCATTGTCCGATGATTTTGTTGCTGGCGCTGCCTCTGTACTGAACCTTCGCCTCACCCTCGTGGCCGCGGAGAGCTCTGACGATGTCATCGTCGTCGTACAAGCCTGTGGCGAAAGCGCCAGTGGTGTGAATCTTGCTGATCGTCCAGTTCTCTTCGTTGGTGATCTGCGTGAATTTATCTGGCCCTGCGCTTTCCTTATCATCCGAACGGATGGTGGCGCACACATGTGTCAGTGCATCGTATTCGTCGGGATATACGTACTCGGCGCGTTCTTCATCGTCGAGGACTCCGTGACGACACAGATGCGCACACGGCGACTCACCGTCGCGGTTATCGATGCGGCCGAAGGCCAAGTAGAGGGCGTGCGGATAGATGACGATGTCGGAAGTGCCGTCGTAGTCGAGATGGACACCAACGAGATCGATCGCATGTGCGTCTGCTGCCGATCGCACGGTCCACTGCCAGCAGGCATCCCGTTTGGCTGAATCGTCGAACAGGAAGATGACATGCGTTGAGGTGAGCCTCTGTTCGACCGGCTCACTGAGCAGCTCGACCCTCCGCGCTGCTGTCGGGACGCCATCGTTATCCACGGTCAAGCTGTAGCCGCGTAGATCGTGGTCCCACTTTCGAGCAAGGTTGCTCAGGGGCGCCAGAAGTTCCCTCCACTGCGGCTCGAGCGCGACGGCCATCGTTCGAATCCGATGCTGCGGTAGCCCTTTCTCGCGACGCAGCAGTTCGGCATACTTCGTAAGCTCTTGTGCTGTCTCGCGGGCTGACCTGTTCGCCCGTTTCAGCTCGATTACTACCCACATCTGGTGCTGGTCGCGAGCAAGAATATCGATCCGACCGCCAGTCCCGTTGGAGTTCGGCAGCCGGTACTCCTGATCGACAAGGCGCAGGCCAGGTTCCAGGATGTCGAGTCGGTGCGCAAGGAACTCCCGGATGCGCGATTCATGAGGATCTGCTGGCATCGGATCTCCTGCTTGTCGATTCGTGGCTCACAGTTCGCATCGATTCAGCCGGCTTCGATCCAACCGGTTTCATATTTCGTAAGCAGAGGCATAGTGGAGCCCACCTCGCTGGACTGCGCCACGTGTTGCGCGACCGCTCGCTGCCGCTGCAACCAGCCTCTGAAACCGGACCGTTGATGGGCAGCAGCTTCTGCTTGCTCCCATTCACGACTATCCGGACACCACAGACCCTCGTACTGTTGGCTGCGTTGTGCGAGCTCGGCCGCCAACTCACTGAAAGAGATGCCGCCTGGGTTGTCTAGGCGATGCACCCTCCCACGGGTCCTTGAACGATGTCCTTGCAGAACGAAGTTCAGCTCCAGACAGAAGTCACAATGGATGTTGCCGTCGGGCAGCACGGTGGCGCTGAACGCGAGGAACTCGTGGATTCTGTCCAGGGTGTCGTCGTCGAGCTCGTAGGGTTCGGGGCGATGCGCGATGTGAAGCAGCACCAGGCGGGAGCACGTCATGGCATCGGCACGCTGCGGGATGCTGATATCGGCAGGTCGCAGGCGCCGCAGTGGGTGCACGCGAAGACGAATGATGTCGTGCAAGCCACGAAGTTCTAGAGTTTCGCAGATCTTTCTGAGGTCGGTGTCCTCGCGGTCTCGATGCCAGTACCCGCCGTCGTATTCGATGACGAGCGGGTGTTCGCGAGCGCCCACCAGAAACATCATGTCGGCTCGTAGTTCGTAGCGTCCGGCCACCCGATAGTGGCGAACGCCGTTGCCGAGCACAAAGTTCAGGATCGCGAAGATGTCACCTTCGATCACCGACTCACCAGGCGGACTGTCACCGGGTCTCAGAAATCGTCCCGCGCCATACCAACTCACCATACCGACGATAGCGACAACCACCGACATTCCCTGTCACCGCTCGTCATCCAGCATTGATAGTGTACGACAGGTTGTAGTTGTCGCTGGGTGCCGTGATTGTCACTGTGCGCGAGAACCCGCCTAGCGGCTGTGAGCGCGCGCTGACGGAACGTCGGATGCCCGCTGGCCGCCACGCAGCGCACTGTGCGCACCGCCATCACCCGCACACAACAGCGACGCCGCGACCATAGGCCGCCAGATTTCCATGTTCGATGTGCCCTCGGCGGGGCATCTCAAGGGTGTGTCAGAATCCTGACAGTCCCAAAAATACCTGGTCATTGTGGGTGTGTATGCCATCTGATGTATCGTGATGCCCTACTGGAGTTGGTCAATCGGCCCAACTCTGCGGTCTTCGGGCGGGGTTCGGTGACGACGGTTCGTGGGCGGCGCGTGGTGATCGAAGCTGTCGAGGCTAGGCGGGCCCGACGGTGATCGTTGGGCAACTCGTACTCATGAGGGGCAGGGTTCGATTCCCCCATCTGCTGCTGACGGTGTCATCCGCAGTTGATGACATGTCACGGCAGCCGGGCATCCGCCGTGCCGTTGGATCAACTCTTTGCCGATCCGGTCGGGGATTCGTTCCCTCAGGTTGTTCGGCGCCCGTTGGTCGAGTCGTCATCCCGTGCCGCGTCGGAGGGGTACCCCGGCAGCAGCGATGTCGCATGAGACCTTATCCGGTGTAGCGTTCATCGAGTCAGTTCGCCCAGCCGATTGTTCGTGCAGAAGTGTCGACGTTTGCTCCTTACCATTTCGTTGCCGGGTGAGGACCGTTGTCACGACGGTGAGGTAGACCGTGACCGGGGCTCCGCAGACGATGGCACGGATGGGGCGCGGCATCTGTTCGACGGCAGCGGTCATTGCCGGGATATAGGTAGGCGCCCCGACGAGGCCGAGTTGCTTGATTTCGACGTAGAGCCAACTGGTCAGCCACATCGAGGACACCGCGTAAGTACCGGTGGCTGTGGCGACGGTGAGGAACTTGTTCCGATCTGCGTGGATCGCGCTATGGACCAGTAATACGAGCAAGGGGGCGAGCCACACCCAGTGGTGGGCCCACGCCAGGGGCGAAACCACACACCCATTCAATCCGATTACGACGATTCCGAGCAGCGACTGTCCATCGCGGTGTGCAATCACCGCCGCGGTGTACCCCAGTGTGGCCGCGATCACGGCGCAGGCCACCCACACCCAGAGTTGGGTGTGTTGAGATGTCCATAAGTTGGACAAGACGCCGTTGATCGACTGGTTGCCAGGGTGAGTGACAGGACCGATCCGATCGATATTGCCGGCTGCATAGCGCAGAAAATCGCTGGTATCGACGGGTAGCGTCAACCAAGCCACTGCAACAGTCACCGATCCGGTGCTCACAGCAGTCACGGCGGCGCGCCATTGACGGGTTAGCAACAAGTAGGGAAAGAATATAATTGCGGACAGTTTGATCCCGGTTACAAGCCCAACCGAGAAACCACGCAGTTGCGCCGAAGGGGGCCGTGTAAGATCCCAGACCAGGATCGCCATCAGAACTAGGTTGATTTGCCCCTGCCAAAGTGTGCCCCGAACTGCCTCGATACCGATCGCGACCAGCCCCAGCCCGCCGCTCAGAAATACTAGGTGGGCACTGGCGCGGTAGCGAAGCGCTCGGCAACAGCGCCAGATCGTGGCCCACAACGCCGCACACGAAACCGCGAACCAGCCGATTTTCGCCATTGAGAAGGAAGTCAGCGCGAACGGTATGAAGCACAGGGCCGCAAAAGGCGGGTAGGTGAACCACCCACCCGGTGGGATCGGCGCGACATACAGTGGTTCGGAATTAAGTACGGCGCGTGCGGCGTTGCGGTAAATCTCCAGATCGCCCTGGTTGACAAGCAACCCGAACTGTGGCGCTGCGGTGAACGGCACGATCGCCGCCTGCACTCCTGATGCCACCACACCCGAGGTGACAGCCAATACCGCCCATTTCCTCGGTACATCTACCTCGGTCGAGCCCTCGTTTCGCTCCATCGCGCCCGCTCCACCTCCCTTAGCAACGACTCTCGGGGACGGACACCGTAACAATTCCTGGGGCGGAGGAGCGGGACCTCAACTTGGTGTCCGGTCCAATGGGGCTGTTGGCACGGGAAGGACCGTGCAGGAACGCCGTGGCTCATCCATCATCGGTGCTCGGTGGTGGAGGAGCTACCTCGAGCCTGGCGACGAGGACGCCCTTGATGGTCCGATAGAACGGGTTATCGGCGGCGATCGCTTCGGCGCACGCTAATTCGAGCCCACGCCGGTCCATGACGATCGGGCAGTCCCAGCACCTGGGCTGCTCGGAGACGGAACGGGTCAGTCCCCAGGACGAACTCTTGTAAGTTCTAGGCTCGGGGCCAAAACTATGAGTCTTAGGCCCCGAGCCGCTTATGGGAGTCGGAAGCTAATCGCCCCTGTCAGTAACGGGTGTTGATGTGTCCTGTTGTCCATGTCCCGAAGTGTTGCACCTTCTTTACGGTGACGTCGGCGGGTTGTGAAGTGGGGTCGAGCAGGCTGTATTGCTCGATCGATCCCCAGTCACGGTCCCAGTCGTCGTCGAGGTAGGAGGGAAGAACCCGTGATGCCAGCAGCAGCTGGGTCCATCCGAGCGGTCCGCCGCCGTCGTGGCCTTGCCACAAATTTGTGATGGTGGCGCCGTTTCGATCGGGCAAAATCCGGTAGGTCGGTGTCTGTGCGATTCCGACACTGGTCGGCATCAGATTTTGGCAAGGAAAGTTCAATCCGACCGCCCAGTCGAGCAGTACTGGTTGCTGCAAGCCGACGAAAGCATTCAAAGTCTGCGTCTCGGGGACGCGTGGCGGAGTGACTGCCAGCCATTGGTCGGGATTGAGGTCTTTGTCTGTGGCGACAATGCGCACAACATCGACCGATGCTGGTATCCGGTCCATGGGAACGCGAACATTGCGCCATGATGGCGACGGACCAATGTCGATCGGCTCCGCCTGCCCCAAGATCGCGACGGAGCCATCGGGCTGGGATTGCCCGTACTCGAGATGCAGTGGTTGTCCGGGACGGACGACGCCGTCGGCGTCGACGGATCGTATCCTCCCCGCAACAGCGATGGCGATTAGCTTGCCACGCTTACCGTCTACAGCGGCCGGAAGCCGATACCAATGGGAGACCAGTTCAGCCGACGTTTGGTCACCGCCTCGATAGCTGCCTATCACCGGAGTTCTTGCGGGGTCAAGCCCAAAGGGAAGCGGGACGTTGCTGCCGTTGACACCTGTTCCCTCGGAGGTGTCAGTGCCGGACCCAGCTGTCTGGGAGGCTGTTCCTTGCCTGGTGGGGCCCTCAGCGACGGAGTTGGCGCGGCCGGTTGTGGACTCAATCTCATCGGAGGTCAGGTCCGCAGCTACGCCGTTGGGTGTGAATCCCGCCGTCTCGGGTGCCGCTATGGAGTCGGCGAGATTTGCGGTCAGCGGGATCAACATTGAGGCGTTGGGGTCTGTTTCGACCAGGACGTCGTCCGCGAGGCCACATCCGTCGGAGAGAGCGGCATCCAGGTTGGATTTGGTCAACGAGTATGACGGGTATTGGGTTACGGCTGCTTTGACAAAGGACAGCACCTCGAACAGCACTATCGCCGCGGCAACGACCGCTAGGACGGGAACGCGTGCGATCGGATTGGACGGAGGGAGATCGGGGCGGCTCGGCGGTCGTATGTGGAACCACGTGGCAGCAGCCAACGTCGCCACCGTCAGTACTGCGGCGTAGGTCGACAGTCCGAAGCCAGCCAAAGTCGGCGGTTTGTCCCACCATGGGATCCCCCAGCTGGAGACATACCAGTACCCATTCGCGCCGACGAACGACAGGGAAAGAGCGAAGAAGACAGCTGCGGCGAACAGTGCTCGGTTGCGTAGCGGTTTGGTGACTCGAGGACTCACTGCTACGGCGGTCAGTGCGGCTACTGACGCGGCCAGACTGGCATAGACACCGAAGTGGTGAGTCCACTTGGTTGGAGTGAACATCATCAAAGCCATTGCGCCGAGGGTGATGCCGATGATGCGCAGGGCGGGACCTGTCGCGGTGCCTGGGATGCGGCCGCCTCTGCGCAGCATCGTCAGCAGACATACGACCAGCCCGAGCACCATTACGAATACACCGAATCGTCGTGTGAGCCACCCGTCGGAATTGATCTGCAACAAGTACTGATATCGCAGGTACTCGAAGAACCAGGGCTCACCGGGTCCGATCAAGCCATGCACGTGAATCATCTCGAGAACCGTGGCGAGTGTCTGGTCGGCGAACACGGCGGTGAGCACTACGAGACCGCAAGCTAGCAGTGGCAGAAGTAGTGGCAGGTACCCCGCGAGGCGAGCTCGCTGTACGACTATTTGGGTCAGCTGCCGGGCACCGGCGATCAGTGCGGCGAAGCAGATCAGGCCCGATGGGCCCACGGTCAAGGTGACCGCTGCGACGATCAATGCTGCTGCTGCAGGCAGAAGGCGCCGGGTTGCTACCGCTCGTTCGACCGAGACCCATGTGAGTAGAACGCCCAGCGATTCCATCGGTTCGGGGCGCAGGCCGTTGTTGTACGGCAGCCAGAAGGCCAGGAAGACCAGGGCTGCTGTCCAGACGACAACTTTGTCGCGGCGTAGGGCAACTCCCAGCCGCGGGATGACCTCCCGGCTGACAACCCACCAGATGACGATGCCCGCGGTGAGGGCGGGCAATCGCATCCACGGGCTTGCCGTGGAGACCTTGGCCATCCAGGCGAGCACGTCGTAATACGGCGTGCCAAACGGAGATTCAGGAACTCCGAACCAACGGAAGTAGTTAGCCATGTATCCGGAGCTGTCTGAGGCGCGCGCCATGCCCAGCTGATATCCGTCGTCGGAAGTGTTGGCACCGACGAAGTGCCAGAAAACCAGCGAAACGACCACTACTGCATCGATTAGACCTGGTCGCCACCACCGTTTGGGTAGGAAGCGGCGGGTGGCTCGGCCGTCTGACTGATCCTGACGATGCAAGGCGATCAAGCACAGGCACGTAGCGAGTAGACAGACGACGATCGCGACGATCTTCAGCGGGGTCGGTGACAATGAGAAGCGGGAATCGATCTCGATGTCCACTGCAAGGCCCGGTGGCGCCGCGCCCTGCAGTTCGGTGAACACTCCAACAACCTGCGGCCGAAGGTCCGTGCCTGTAATGCGAGCGGGGGCCGAGGCTCCAGAGACCGTCGCCTGCTGCGGATCGATGCGGATCTCGACGGTGCAGTTCTGTGAACGCACGAGATCCAGTGGCGCGGACCACATAAGGGTGTTTCGTGAGACTACGTCCACCCTGCCTGGCCGATCGGCGCTGTCGGCGACAACCTTAACGACAAAGCCGTAGCGCTCCATGTCCGGAGACTGCCGCGGGATTGTGGACACCGCTATCCCGCCGGTGTCGACGAGAGTATGGAGTGCTGAGCATGGGATGTCAGCAGACAGTTGCGTCGGTGCGTATGAGACCAGTGGCGCGGTCACCGAGCTCAGGGACTTCTGTGGCCACGCGATACTGGACTGCTGTTGAGTCACCGGCAGGAACGGAAGAGCGAGCGCTGTTGCAACGGCGATGATCCCAGCCACGACGGCGAGTATCTTCAGGCCGGGGCGCAGCGGATCGGATTGCTTCCTTGTCAGGCCCCCTGGGTGTGGCGACGATTGTGTATCAAGTCGCGCTGCTTCTTCACTGACAGTCACGACGCCGCATGCTACCGCTTCTCACTGCGGTCACAAAGCTTGGTGATTGCAGTACCAAACGGGAGGGTGCACATCGCGTGAACACCATCAGCCCTATTAGTTCACATAAAACAGACCGGTCGGTGGCGAATGTCTGAGGTTAGCCGCTTTCGCCCTGCTTCCAGCGGCTTTATGCCTCCCTTTCGATGAGATTGCAACGGATGTCCGTGGTTGTCGGTCGTGCGCTGAGCGAGTCGCAGGTGAGCGACTTGATTGGAGGGGTTGACTCACGGCGAGGGTTCGACTTAACTGATTCCGGGCGGAAGCGTTGCGGCCATTGGCCAGGACAGGGGTGTCCACGTGACGCGGTTCGCCGATCACATCTCGAAGGGGGATCTTGTGCATTTTGGATCCGATATCTGGATTCAAGGAGTCGCAGCTTGGTTTCCGCCTCGGCGCGAAACTGCAAGTCAAGCGATAGGCGACGGCCGATTGGATCCGGAGAACTCGGCTTTGATAGGGGTCTCTGCAGTACCTGTAGCTGAACATATTTCAGCGCCGGATATGGCGGTGAATGCAGCTCGGATGGCCCTCGATCGTGCCGAATGCAAATCTGATGAGATCGATTACTTAGTCCACACCTGGCTCTATCATCAGGGCCATGATTTGTGGTCTCCACCGCACTACATCGCCAACCAGCTCGGTGCTACGAATTGTTTGCCGACCTCAGTCCATCAAGGGTGCGATGGC
>NZ_BAFP01000257.1 GCF_000308455.1 Nocardia abscessus NBRC 100374
CCGTCACGGCCGCGACGACGCTGTCGCGGGTGCTGGCCGGTGAACCGGAAAGCCTGCTCGACGACTACGCCGACGCCCGGCGCCGCACCGCGGCAACCGTGGTGTCCACAGCGAGCCGGCTCACCGACCTGGCCACCGCATCGGCACGCGTGCGACCGATGCGCAACACCGCCATGGCGCTGGCGGGCAAGGCCGCGCCCGTGCGCAACCGGCTGGCCTGGCGGCTGTCCGGGCTCGACCGCCGCTGAACTCCAGGACCTACGCGAGAACGGAAAACCGCCGTGAAGATCGTCAACGACCACCTGGCCGTCAAGGCGCGCCTCAGCACGCCCACAGAGAACGGATTTTTGCTGCTGGCAGCCGAAACAGGCGGCTGGGCCGGGCCGTTCCCGCTGCCTGCCCGATCACGACGCCGCGTCTCGGCCAGGCTCGGTACGCTCTGCGCGCGGCTGGCTCACCGAGCCGATGTCCTCGAGGCGACAGCGTTCCGGGCGGCACTGCGGCCTCCCGGCGAGGGTGGCGAACTGTTGCGCCGGGCCGGAGTTCGTCCCGCCCGATACGACATCGTCGTACTCGTCCGCACCCGCACCGTCGCCGACCTCGACGCGGTCCGCGCCGACCCGGTATGGCAGGAATCGGTGGCGCTGCTGACCGGCAGCGCCCGGCACGTACACCAGATCGCCACGAGCAGTCCGGCCCGGATCGCCGATGTGGCCCACGATCTGGGTAACTGGTTTCTGTTCAACTACTTCCACTGCCCGAACCGCGACACCGTCTACGACGTCTGGGAATACACCGCGGGCTGGTTCCAGCGCACAACCGCACTGCCGGACTCGGTTCCGATGCGTCCACTGCCCGGCGAACCGGACGATTACACGCTCGTCAACCACGCCGGCTGGCCCACCCTGCGCGCCTTCCTGCCCAGCCTGCTGTTGCGGCCGAGCTTCCGCACCTTCGTCCTGGCCAACTTCGCCGCCAACGATATCGCCGCCCAGCCGATCATCTACCGGCTGATCAGCGCAACAGCGACCGCCGCGAACGCGAGGAGTTGAGGTGTGCGCGATTCGGCAGTACGAGTTCGGGTTCGCCGGAATGGTTGGTGTACGAGTCGGTTCCCGATCCGGTGGCAGGTGCGAGTGCATGACCTGAGTGGAACAACCGGCGACTGATTCGGAAAAGGCGCGAGTATCAGCGTATTCCAGTCGATCATCGACCGGGTGGGCAACAAAAGCGGCTGGGCCGCTTGGGTGCCGAAGCTCGCCGCCGTCTGTTTGGCGGCCATGCCGGTTCTCGCCGTCGGCATGGCGCTCGTCGGCTTTCGGGAAGGTGCTCTACAGTTCGCGATCATCCCTCTGGCATTCATCGGGATTGCTGTCTTCTTCGGCTACGCCTTCGCGCTGGCGAGCATCTCGGAGTCGTCTTGGTCGCTGATCCTGGCGATCTTCATAGCGGTTCCCGTCCTGCTCATCGGCCCGATCGCGGTGCAAGTAGCTCTGCAACCTCGTCACGGCTCTGCGGCCCGACGAGCGTCGGACCCGGACCATCTTGACGTGGGTCTGGGTCGGCGCCTACCTCTTGCTCACCGGCCTGGGTGCTCTGCACTGGCCGTACCGAAACTGGTGAACACCCGTGGCGCACGGCGGCGGCACACCGCTGTTCCCATCGCTGGACAAGCGCATCCCGCTCCGCATGGCTGTCAGGTCGTAAGCGAGGGGATCGCGCAACGCGAGGAGTAGGCGGGGGATAGTGACCGGCGGTCCGTCCAGGACGTCCGGGCTCGCTTCGTTTGCCTTGATCGCGTCGATTCGCACCTTCGCCGCGACCCGCCGATCCGGTGATTTCGCCCCAGCACGCTGTGACCAGATCAGCCCCCGCGACTCCAGATGCCGGATCATCGGCAGAAAGCGCTGGCTCATCTGCGGAGTCAACTGTCCTATCCGCTCCCCGTCGATGCGTACTTCGACATGGGGATCGGCTCGGCTGCCCTGCGCCGAAGTGTCCGTGCTCCTTTGTCACCTGGACGATCCCGAGCGCGGTGGTCTCGGGGGTGACCGGGCCCATACAAAGCACAGCAGCGACCACTCCGCAACCGGAGAGATCGCGACCAGTGGCTGCGCCGGCAAGCTTTCCACTGGCGGGGCGCCGTCGCCCTCGTCGCTACCTCGGCGAGTAGCCGGGTCCCCGGGCGACGCAACGCCATAGACGACGCATGCACAAGCGCCTTCTTCGGATATAGGGGCACGCCTAGGAAGTCGGCGCCTGCCAGGTGGGGTATCGCTGGTCCGCTGCCGCCTGTTGCCCGCCGTCGATCTGCCGGATGACCGGGACGAGCAGAGCCGCGGTCAGCGCGAAGAACGCCGTCGTCGCCCACCACAGGATCGGCTGCTGGAGCAAGAGCGCGAGCCAGGTCCATATCCAGGTCGTGAGCCAGCTCAGCCACCAGAACGCCACCAGCGGACTGTAGCCCGAGGCGGCGTCGCCCGCCACGGGCGTGCGGCTGGCTCGGTGCACGTCGCCGACGACAAGCGCGGGGAGGACAAGATTTCCGAGGGGAAGAAGCCAGCTGCCGATCGTCCAGCCACGCCTGAGCGTATGCGCACTCGGATCCAGGGGTTCGGCATTGATCCTGGCCCGCCACAACCAGCACAGGAATAGCGCGCCTGCGAGCGTCAGCGTGAACCCCCAAGCGAGGATTCCCAGGAGCGTGAGCGGTGCCCAAGCATCCATTGCGGCCTCGTATTCGGCCGTGCCGGTCGGAGTGTCACGCACCGTTTGATAGTGGGGCGAGGCGATGGCGATCAACGCGGGCCCGGCGACGACGGTACAGCTCAGCACCGCCGCGACGATGCCCAGGCCACCGCCCGGCGCGAGCTGCGGCACGGGGCGAACGCCCGGGACCGGATGATGACGGTCCGCCGGGCTGCTTCCTCGTCGAGTTGGGCCAGTTCGCCTTCAGCACCGGCGAGGCTTACTTGCAGGCCTTTGATCTCGCCGAGCCATCCCTCTCGCTCAGCTTCGCTGATCCGGTTGGTGAGGTTGTCTCGGATTTGTTCCAGCCGAGTGTGTTGTTGCGGATCCAGCCGCAGGAGCGCATATCGACACAGGCTTGTATGCACTTGATTCTCATGAGGCAGAACTTCTCCGGAGATTGAGCCGAACGTGGGCATTCCGGGTCCCGTTGCTGGCGTGGTGCGTGGGAGAGTGGAATCGATCTGGGCGAGTTTGTCTTTGACGCCGCTGTAGCTGATTCGGAGTCCTTTTACTTCACCGAGCCTGCCCTTGGCCAGGCGGGTGCTCACCCAGCTTTGCCTGGTGGTCCCGTCACCTCCGCGCCGCGGAGCCTTATCAGGGTTGATGTAGAGCCGAACACCCTTATACATCACTGTGTTCGGCGCATCGTCGTCGTTGTCCGGGTCGCCGGAGTCCGCAGGATCCGGCAGTTCCGCGATCTCCTCGATGACGATTTGTGCTCGCGCCGCGCTGGGATCAAACATCTCCTGAAATGGCCCGACGAACGACCCTCCGAGGCCGCGGTGCTTCGCCCGAATAGCCGCCCACCCGAACAGTGCCAACGGGCCCATGGTGGCGATCAGCACTAACAAGTCCCCGCCCATGCCCACGAGCGTACCGATGAGATCCTTCGCTCCGCTCGAGCTGCAACCGTACGCGTTGGCGATAGTGAAGTTCGGCGTGTGGACGAACTGGTTGTGCTGGTTCCATCCACCGACGTTGGCCACCGTATAGGCCACGCCCGACTGGCAGATGTTCGCCTGGTAGTTCCTTTCGGCGGCAGATGCAGGAGCGGCGCCGGCGGAGAGGCCGAGCAGCAGCAGCCCAGCGCCGATTCCGGCGGCAGAGCGGCGATACTTACAAGGGTGTGATCAGACCGAAGACCCACGCATGGCGCGGAGGATCATGCCCTGCAATAGGCATCGAGCTCGATCGCGCCGTGTCTCCCGCGCCCCGGGAGCGAGTCTCGGTGTCATGCACCCCCGGATCCGATACCGCAGCGGCCAGATCTGTCCAGACGGGCTTGATTGCTCGAATTCGCTTGTAGCACAATGGATAGCGACACAATCGCAAGGGGGTAGCGGTGTTGTTGCAAGAGTTCGACACTACCGAGTTGTCAGAGCGGGATCAGTTCGACTGTTGGCTCGACCACGTCAACAACGAGTTCTTCCCCATCCGCATCGACGCCGGCGGCCGGAGTGACGGATTCCCCGCGACGGGGCGATTACTGGCCTGGGAAGGTATGCACCTGTCGGCGTTGGCCAACCCCGGCGTCCGGGCCACCCGCGACGCGAAGATGATCCGACGTTCCGACCCGGAGGCATACCAAGTCAACTTCGTTTCCTCCGGCCGTACCCTGATACGCCAGGCCGGCAGAGAAGCACTGTGCGGAGTCAACGAATTCAACCTGCTCAACACCTCTCACCCATTCGACGGATGGCGGTCCTCCAACCTCGACAAACCTTATCTGAACCTGGTCCTGAGTCGAGAGCTGCTCGCGCTGCCTGCCAAGCACGTCGATCAACTGCTCGCCGTACCCATTCCGTCCGATCACGGAATCGGTGCGACCTTCGCCAGATGGCTGACCGAGCTAGCGACCCGCGCTGGGGAATACACCCCTGATCAGGCTCCCGCGCTCGCTTCGGTCACCCTCGAATTGCTCGCGGCCACGCTCGCGACACCCTTGCAGGCACACGACATGCTGACACCACAGGCGCGCCGCCGTGCTCTACACGCTCGGATTCATGAGTTCATCGAACAGCACCTCGGCGACCCCGATCTCACGCCCGGACAGGTAGCCCGCGCCCATCACATCTCCCTGCGCGCACTCCAGAAGTTGTTCGCAGACAACGACATCACTCCAGCCGAGTGGATACGCCGACGCCGCCTCCAACGCTGTCACCACGACCTGACCGACCCACACATGGCCATCCAGCCGATATACGCCATCGCTTACCGGTGGGGGTTCACCGACCCCGCCCACTTCAGCCGCTTGTTCCACCGCACCTACGGACAATCGCCCAGCGACTACCGGCACACCAACGGCGCGCACGAATGACCAAGGTGACGTATGTGGCGGCGTCGGAGGCCAGCCAGATCGCGGGTCAATCCGATGACCCCGGCTTCGCTGGCGCTGTAGCCGGCCTGCGGCAGACCTGCTGTGGTGAGCGCGATGATGCTGGCGATATCGATGATCGCCGAACCCGGCTCCATGACCTGTCCGCACGCCTGCGCGGCCCAGTAGGAGCCGTTGAGGTTGACGTCGACGACTTGGCGGAATTGCTCCGGCGTCTCGCGTACGGCAGACCGAGCGGTGCCGACACCGGCGTTGTCGACGAGTACAGCTATCTGCCCGAAGTGTTCGAGTGCGAGATCCACCATGCGCTGGTTCTGCTCGGGATCGGCTACGTCGTTTTCCGCGATCAGTGCTTCGCATCCGGCCTCCCGGACCAGTTGGGCAGATACCTCCCGGCTGAGGGGATCCGACGAGGACAAGTTCCCCTTCCAAGGTGCAGCCCCGCAGACCGCGCGATCGCTGTCGACGTTGTTCGCCCGGGACCCGGCCCGTGTTGCCTGGCACCCGGACGGTCAGCGGCGCATGCCGCTTGCCAACCACCCAGATAGTCCCGACCGGTCGTCGATGCCGCCTATTCGCCGTGGCATTCAGCTGCCGCCAGCAGGATGTCGGCTGCGTCGCGTGCTCTGTGCGCAGCCTGAGGATCGTCGTGCATGGCTGCGGTGACCATCGCGCCGTTGGCAAGAATCAGCAGCTGGTCGGCCAACGCTTCCGGAAGCGAGCAGTCGGCGACGAGATCGGACAGGTAGTCGCGCACCGCGAGTTTGTGCTGCCTGGCGATCCGGCCGACGTCATCGGATGTGCCGCCCAGCTCCCCGACCGTGTTGATGAACAGGCAGCCCCGGAAACCGGGATCGGCGAACCACTCGAACAGGAAGTCGAAAACGGCGAGCACCCGCTCTCGAGGCGTATCCGCATGTGCCTCGACGAACTGCGCGATCGCCGCGCGCACCTCACAGTCACGCTGCCCCAGAACGGCACGCACCAGATCTGCCTTCGAGGGGAAGTGCCGATAGAGACGCTTCAGCGGTACATCCGCGGCGTCGCGGATGGCGTCCATGCCCACCGCCTGTATCCCGCGGTCGTTGAACAACCGCTCGGCGGCGGCAAGCACCCGTAGCGCATCCGATTCATCCTGCACGGCCGACTCCCTTGCGTTGAGAACCATCGTTCTCCTATGCTAACCGTGTCGCTCGAGAACGAGCGTTCTCAGTTGAAGGAGAAGAATCTATGACCGGAGAAGCTGTGACCAAGACCGCGGTACTCGTGCTGAGCGACCCCAAAGGCGGCGACGAAGCTCTCGGTCGCGTGTTCAACGCACTCGCGGCTGCCTATGACTTCGATCAGGGCGGCGACGAGGTCCGCGTGCAGTTTCACGGTGCGGGTACCCGCTGGCCTGAATTGCTCAACGCGCCCGATCATCCCGCGTACGAGGTCTATCAAGCAGTACGCCATACCATCGCCGGTGCCTCATGCGGATGCGCCGACGTCTTCGGCAGCAGCCAGGGCGTGCAGGCCAGCGGTATCGACCTGATCAAGGACAACCCGCTGCCGGGCACCTCCGGCCTGGCCAGCCTGCGCGCCCTGGTCGACAACGGATACCGCATCCTGTCGTTCTGACCATGGAGCACTTCTTCGCCCTGACGTTCGGACCGGATGAGCAAGCGCATCAACGCAGGCAAGGTTCATACGGCCGCTACGAACGCTCACTTTCCGCCGCGCCCGTGCCCGATGGCATGGGCGCGGCGGAAGCCGAGTTCCTCACCCGTCGCGACAGCTTCTACCTCGCTTCGGTCGGAAGCAACGGCTGGCCCTACGTTCAGCATCGCGGCGGGCCGACAGGATTCGTGAAGGTGCTCGGCCCCACCCGATTGGCGTGGGCTGAGCGCACCGGCAACCGGCAATACATCACGGCCGGCCACCTCGACAACGACGACCGGGTCGCGATGATCGCAGTCGATTACCCGAACCGTAAGCGGCTCAAAATACTTGGGCATGCGCGGTTCGACCCCGATCCGGACCCCGAAATACTCGGCCGAGAAGACATCGACGGCAAATTCGAAGGGCTCATGACCGTCGAAGTCGTGGCCTTCGACTGGAACTGCCCGAAACTCATCACTCCACGGTTCACCGCAGACGAAGTACGCGATCTGACCGAACCGCTACGAGAACGCATCCAGCAGCTGGAAGTACAACTGGCCGCACAGCGAGCCGGCGCGGCCGACACCTGAGCCGTCTCCTTCCGGACGGCGCGGCGCGAAGGACCGGGATATCCCGCAGCAGCAGTTCGACGACACGCGCTCCCGCTCGACCCTGGAAATTCAGCCGAAGGAGCCACGTTCACCTGGCTCAGCCGCACATGCCCCGGCGTTGTAATAGAGGGTCGTTCCACGTGGCCATCGCCGCCGCGTGGGAAGAGGACACCATGGTCAACGTCTTATCGACGACCAAGACGATGGTGGCGTTGCGTGCGCTGATCTTGGCCGACCATGGCGAACGCGATCTGAACGCGCCGGTCGCCGAATATTGGCCGGAGTTCGCGGCGGGCGGCGAACAGGACGTGCGGGTGCGGCACCTGCTCGGCCCACACGGGGGGCTGAGGCCGCGAGCGCCTCGGCGACACCGGCGAATCGCACGTCGTATGAACCCCGCACCTCCATAGGCACGTGCGCACCCTAGAACGCTTTCTCACAAGCGAGCGAATGATTCACTCACCGCAACGGCCTCCCAGCCGCGCGATCCGCGAACGGACCGAGCTCGCAGCACGTCGCCGGCGATGTTTTTCCAACGCGCTGAGCTGGGAGTTCGGTGGGTGGCTGAGGGCGCCGGTAAGAACAAGACTGTTTGTTCGTGAATTGTCTCGGCATCCTGGCACGGCGACCCAGGGAAGGGGAGATCCACCGATGGCAAATCCGTCGAATGCCGATGTGCCACTGCATCTGGCCGGGAACAACGCGCCGGTTACCGAGGAATTCACCGTGGAACCGACGGAGGTGATCGGAGAGATACCCGCGGACCTGAACGGAGTGTTCGTGCGCAACGGTCCCAACCCGCGTACCGGGTGGTCACCGCACTATTTCGCCGGGGACGGCATGGTCCACGCGGTCGCCTTGGCGGACGGCCGGGCGCACTGGTACCGCAACCGCTACGTGCGTACCCCGCTCTATCACCACCCCGGCCGATCGCGCTTCGACCTCGGTTTCGACCCCGCGACCGCGACCATGGATTACCGGGTCACCACCGCCAACACCCACGTGATCGCCCACGCGGGCCGACTTCTGGCCCTCGAGGAAGGCGGCTTCCCCTACCAGCTCACCCCGGAGCTGGAGACCGTGGGACCGTTCACCTTCGACGGCGCGCTGCGAACACCGATGACCGCACACCCCAAGATCTGTCCCGAATCCGGCGAGTTGCTCTTCTTCGGTTACCAGCTGCGCCCTCCGTATCTGACCTACCACCGAGCATCACCCTCCGGCGAGCTGATCCAGACACAGCCGATCGACATTCCGCGAGCCACGATGATGCACGACTTCGCCGTAACCCGGCACCACGTGGTTTTCATGGACCTGCCGGTCGTGTTCGACAAGGCCACCCCCGGGTGGCGCTGGGACGACGGACATCACGCCCGGTTCGGGGTCATGGCCCGCACCGGTGGCCCGGTCCGCTGGTTCGACATCGAACCCTGCTATGTATGGCATACCCTCAACGCCTTCGAGGCCGACGGCACCATCACCCTCACCGGCACACGGGTGCCCGAACTGTGGCGGGCCGGTACCGACGATATCGGCGGCGGGCTGCCGCGCCTGCACCAGTGGCGCCTGAAGCTCGCCGAGGGCACCGTCACCGAACAGCAGGTGGACGACGCGGTGGTCGAGTACCCGCGCGTCGCCGACACCACGGTCGGGCACCGCCACCGCTTCGGTTACCTGACCAGCTTCTCGCTCGAAGCCCAACCACACCACTCCCGCATCTACCGCTACGACTTCGCAGACGGCGCCTCCCGGCGCACCCACCGACTACCCGACGGCCACACCTGCGGCGAGGCCGTATTCGTCCCGCGCCACCACGCAACGGACGAGGACGACGGATACCTGATGAGCTTCGCCCACAATCACATCCGCGGAAACGGCTACCTTCTGATCCTCGACGCCGCCGACCTCGACAGCCCGCCCCTCGCCGAAGTCCACCTACCCGTCCGAATCCCCACCGGCTTCCACGGCAGCTGGATCCCCACTCAACTCAATCTGAGGCTGGTCGACACGTGTCCGCTGTTGCCCGTGAGCTCGGCTTCACTCTACAAGTGAGCGAACTAGGCGGGCATATTCACCAGTGAGGCGCGGCGGGTGAACCCACGACGGGAAGAGTTTCGAGGCTTCGAGCCGAAGGCCTGACGCGGTCTCAGGCAGCGAAACATATTGGGACAGACGAGCGCTCGTCTGCGGACTGGGACAAGCGCATCACGATCATCAACCGGTGCCGGATCTACCCAGACAGACGGGCCGTGCGTTGCCCGGAACCGATGCTGGCCGACGCGAATTCGGCATCGCGATGGACATGGCCGTCTACTTCTGCGACCCAGGCGCACCATGGCATTGCGGCACCAATGAGGACACCAATGGCCCTCTGCGCCATTACTTCTTACGGAACAGTGACCTTCGGTCCCATGATGCCGCAGCGCTCCAGGCGGTCGCGGACGAACTCGACGACCGTCCCCGCAAAGCACTGGACTGGGACCCGGATCTCTTCCGCGGCTGCTCAGCGGCGCCCCCCGTGCATCATATTGTCGTAGTCCGAAACCAGTCGTCCGATCAAATAATTCTCGGTTACCCGCTGCCTCCCTCTGCGGCCGAATTCGAGCCGGAGCGGTCGATCTTCACACAGGCGTACAACCGAGGCAATGAATTCGTCGTCGTCATCGATTCCGACGAGGAAGCCGTTTACGCCGTGGATCACTTGGCCGTCGAGCCCTCCGATTCGTGAAGCGACGATAGGTTTGGATTTGTACATCGCCTCTGTGACGGCCAACCCGAATCCCTCCTCGATACTTTTCTGTACGACGATGTCCGCGCGGCGCTGGAGAGCGTTCACCCGATACTCGTTCGAGTCACGGTCATTGCCCACCATGGCCATCGCCACGATATGAGTTCGCGCGCGGACATCGCTCGGTAGTGCGTGGAACACTCGGAGTACTTCATCGAGTTCCGCACGGCCCTCTGGGTCGTCGACCACCTCTCGGGGATCAGGTCCGGCAAGAACCAAGTGCACGTTTCGGCCGAAGTGTTCGGAGCACCGTAGTACAGCGGTAATCCCTTTGAGTGGATCCCAGCGACCCACCTGGAGCACGACGAGTGCCGACGAGGGAAGGGAATGTGCCTGCCAGACGCGACTGATTTCCGTCTCCACCGGGCCCGACTCGTAGAGTCCGAGTTCGGCGAGCCGTGTGTTGACCTGATCGGCTGTCATCGGGGCGTTCTTCGGTGAGTCGGCCCATATCGCGGGGCGGGCCTCCTCTACCACCCCGACAGGCGCGTCTTTCAAGTATTCACCATGGGTAACCACCACTCTCTCCACTGCTTGCAGATCAGCCGAGAAGTAGCGCCAAACAAGCGATTTCGCCCCTGAGGGATCCGATCGTGACCCTACGTGACAATGCCACATGACCCGAATACCGTGCAGGGCCAGCCCCGGCGCCAAACCCAGCGTTTGAGGGTCGTGCAAAACCACTACATCTCCAGGTCTGACCATCGCCACGATATCGGCAAGAGCAAGAGCCAGTGTTTCTCGGTACACGTCTCGATCTGCGCCGGCAGTCAACGGATCGGAGGGGGCGCCACGTCCGTGCAGCAAGTGATGGACATTTTTGGTGAAGGAATAGAACTGGGGGCCACCCCTCACCACAGCCCAGCCGAGGTCGTTCCGCCCACCATTGGAGCTGAATATGACGGCGCGAATGAGCTCAGCGACACCACCGCCGTTGGCACTGGTGTTGATGTGCACTGTCCAGGGTGCGCGACGGTCTCTTGGTTCGGCGATCCATTCAACGGCTACTTCTCGACTGTTCAATGCCCGGTCCTGTCAGTAGAGGGGGCGCCACCCACCCCGTAGGTTCGTCTCCCACACGATTCCTCCCACTATCGCCATGGATCCAAAAGGATCTTCGGCGCTCGCCGCGGTGCCGCCAACTCAGCGAACGCCAGTGCCGCGTGCTCCAGCGGTTCGACTCGATCGATCAGTGTGTGGGCGTCGAGTGTGCCCGATCCGAAAAGCCCCACGGCGTCCGGATAGTAGTCCAGGCCGTGCCGGATGCCTCGGATGCTCAACCCGGCAAGTACAAGCTTGTTGACGTCGATTCCGTCGGCTATCTCATCGCTGATTCCGATCACCGCGATCCGGGCACCGACCGCAGAGCCACGGATTGCCATCGCCAGGGCTTCCGGGCTTCCCGATGCCTCGACGACCACCGAATAAGATCCTTCTTCGAGCTCCGCCGGGTCGAATCTATCCGATGCCCCCAATCGACCTGCCAGTTCCAGCCCGTTTTCATCGATCCCGATCACAGACAACCGGGCGACCCTTCCTTTCAGCATCTGCAATGCGAGCAATCCGATTGTGCCGGTCCCGATGATCATGACAGTGTCCGAATGCCGTATGGACAACGCGTCGATTCCGGCCAACACCGTAACGGCAGGCTCGATCAGTACCGCCGCGTCGGCGTCGACGGTAGCGGGAAGGACTGTCAACGCGGTCGCTGGAACCATGACATAGTGAGCCGCAGCGCCCGCGCAACCGTACAGCCCTACTTCGACCATCCTGGTGCACTCGTTGCGCCGCCCCGTTTGGCAACCGCGACAGCTGCCGCACCAAATCATGGTCTGGCCCACCACTCGGTCCCCTGGAAGCACCGAATCGGCACCGCAGACCGCTTCCACTACGCCCGCCCATTCGTGCCCGTATCGCAGCGGGAAGGAAGCGCGCCCGTCTCGGATATAACGAGCCGCACCACGCAGAAGTTCTGAGTCGGTGCCGCACAGACCGACGCGCGCCACTCGGATCAAGACGTGTCCCGGCACCGGGTCCGGTATCGGAACTTCGACAAGCCGCACATGCTCGGGTTCCGTTATCACCGAAGCCCGCATCATGCCAGTGGGCCAATGTCCCGTCGACGGTCGCCCGGTCGCTTTCATGTTCACTCACCGTCCTCGTCGCTCGCAGGTGCACACGGCAAGCTCATCCTTCGGCTCGGCCGAGAAGGTCGCGCATCGCGGCGACGTCGGCATCCAACTTTCCGGCCACGTGTGCGTAATCGTTCTCCAGCAGTAGCGCTTTCGGCACGAAATGCGCCAGTACGTGATCGCGCACAAGGGTGGCGATCTGCTCACCAGTCAACCGCCGCCCCCGAGGCTCTTTGACATGTACCTCTGCGCAGACCCTCGACTGTGCCAGCAGATCACCCAAGAGCCTGCCGGGGTCATGACCGGCATCGATGGCGTTTCCGGTATCGACAACGAGGCTGAGATTCGGCCGATCGACCGCATGGTAAAGCCGGATCGCCTGCGCGCTTCCCAACGCACTCTCCGATGCGACGCCCATGCCTCGGGCGGCGGCCGACTCCGCGACCGGCCGCAAGAATGCGGCAGTAGCCATGAGCTGGCCGGCATCACCGATCGTGCTGGCACCGAAGCTGGGTATGTGGAGCGTTTCCGCTCCCAGGGCAGCCGCTACGTCCAGCGCCTTCATGGCCAGGCTCAGACAGTACGGGTTGACGCGGTTGTCTTCCGTGAAGATGCCGACGTCGTTCGCGTGGTTGAAGGCCAGGACCGGGACTGCCACGTCGGAGAGGAGGGGCAGCAAGCGGGACAGGCAGGCGCCGTCGCTGAGGACCGTTCCGCGGTGCGCGCCACCGAAGTCGAGATGAACTCGCCTGACACCGGCTCCGATCGCCTGCTCGATTGCCGCGACTCGATCGATGCTCAGGCGCCACTGCGGCAACGCCAGCTCGACTTGCTCGAGGTCATCTGTCATGGCTGCCAATCGGGCCGGATCGTGATGGCAGCCTTCACCACTCGCCGGCTTGCGAATCGCCGACTTGTCCCGTTGACCAATCCAGCCAGCATCGCCTCCGCCTCGGCGATATCGACGACGTGGGTCACGAGCGGCCGATACAGTTCCGGGTACCGTAGTAGTTCATCGACGGCTTCGATGAGATGCCGGTTCGCCACTCCCCGGTGACCGAAGACCGTGAGCGGCCCGGCGTTCGAGCGCGGGAAGGTTCGAAATACCGGCTGAGCCGGCTGTCCGCCGCAATTGGCGGCTCGGACAGCACCGACCGCGATCGCACCGTGCCTGGTAGTGATCGGGTCTCGATCCGATCCGGCATGCACATCCACATATAGCGTCGCGTCGCAGTGATCGATGATCGAAGCGATCACAGACGCGGTCGCGGTACGTGGGGTTGCGACGACTGCGGCGAGGGAATCCTTCGCCGTGCCGAGAAGATCCATGACCTCGGGATCTCCGCAACGGACCGATATCTCGGGCCCGGCCTGTGTTTTCGACCAGGCGAGTCCTGCTTCTGTGTGATGCACGTGCACGACGACCACACCAGGGTCACGATGTCGCCAATACCTGGCCGCCAAGTGTCCGATAGTGCCGTCGCCCCAGACGAGGAGGACCTTTGGCAGTTCCGACGCGGCAGCCATGGCTATTTCTCGGCCGTAGAGCACAGAAGCCAAGGGTTCGATCAGCGATGCCAGCTCGACCTCCGGAACCCGGGGCAGCTCCAAAACCAAACGTGCAGCGACAGCCTCCGCAGGGATCAGTACGCGCTGGGCCCAGAACCCGCGAACGTTGTGCCCGAGGAGGAATCGCGCGTCGGTCGGGTGGGTCGGGTTCACGGTGACCACCGCGGACGGCTCGTACGGTCCGCTGCCGCACCCCGCCGCGACGACCGTGGCGATTCCTTCGTGCCCCAGAACATCCGTGCGGTCCGACCGCAGTCCCTGAAGGATTTGCAGATCCGTGCCACAGATACCGGCGACAATCGGCGCGAGCAGTAGCTCACCTGGGCGGGGGATCGGTGTCGGCAGGTGCTCGAAACGCACCCCATCGCGAGAACGCACCAGCGCGGCATGTCGGCTCACCGGACCACCTGCAGCTCACCTGTCAACATTCGGACCGCGCCGTGCAGGTTGTCGACGTCCTGCGCGCCACACAAGCGAATGTGCTCCTCGAGCCATCGTTCGTCGCGGCCCCTGTCGACATAGGAGCGTTCCTCGCTCAGTTGACCGAACAACTCGGCACGGTAGTGCTCGCGAAGGTTCTCGACGACGCCGCCGCCGATACCGACAAGGTCGAGATGCGGCACGATGCACCACAGCGTCCGCAGTAGTTCCGCGATCGGCGCGATGGCGATCCGGAGTACCTTCCGCGCAGTTGGGTCACGATCGGTCAGCCGGTTGGCGAATCCGTATTCGAAGTCGGTTCCACAGTCCAGCCCCGCTTGCTCGGCGAGGCGACGAATCCCCGGGCCGGAGGACACCGAGCCGATGTGGCCGATCGCACCGCACTCACAGGCAGGCAAGGCCGGTGGTTGTATCCCAGCAGGGAACTGGGCAAGGCAGTGCCCTACCTCTCCCTGCATGCCCCAGCCGTCAACCGGGATGCGCCGGCTGTTGATATCGGCCAGGCGAAGTCCGATTCCACTACTGACCGTGAGGTATCCGGCTTGCCGCGTGGCGTCCGTTGCGTACCGCGCGCAGAAGTCGGCGAGTCCGGCCGTCACGTCGTTGACTGCGTACCAACGGACGTCCGGCCGCACGCGGGTGAGTTCCGCGAGTAGATGGAACGGCTCCCTCGCGCTACCCCACAAGGGTGCCGAACCGTAGATGATTCCCTGCTCCTCATCCATGGCGGCTCCACACGACAGGGCCGCACACGCGCCGACGGGGACCTGCTCGGCGAGGAGGTCGATCAATCGCCTTCGCAGCGTGGAGACTTCTTCGTTCGGACAATTCAACAAGCTCGGCGACCGCATGCGGCGAGTCGATGGTGAACCGGTGACCTCGGCACCATGCCGCAGACGTATCCACGTGCCGCCCAGGTCGACCGCGTACATGACGGCCGTCATCGTCGCTCCGATCGGTCGGTGAATGTGACGTCGCCGCACAGTTGGTGCGTCGTGACCACGGACTTCGAGAAGTCGGCTATTCGCGGGATCAGGTGATCGAATTCGGCGAGATCGCCGACTGCGATTGTTCGGGCACCGCTGGCGATCCCGGCTCGAATTCCCGCGTGGGAATCCTCGAACACCAGACAATCGGCGATGTCCACCTCCAGCATGGCCGCCGCGTTCGAATAGCCTTGTGGGTCCGGCTTTCCGCGGACGATGTCCTCGGCGCTGACTAGGATCTCGGGGATCGGGATTCCGGCTGCCGCCATGCGATTCAATGCCAAAGTCCGACCTGCCGAGGTGACCACCGACCATGCGCTCGCCGGGATCGATCGCAAGAGGGCGGTCGCGCCGGGTATCTCGGCGATGCCCTCGACCGTGGTTTCCTCCTCGGCCACTATGCGCGCGGTTTCCCGACGCGCGATCACACCGTCGCCGATGAACTCGGAGACAGTGGTCCCGGTCGGACGTCCATGCGCGAAGGCCAGAACTTTGTCCGCATCCAGCCCGTGCCGCTCGGCGAAGGCGGTCCAGGTGCTGTGGACGACGGCGGTCGAGTCCACGAGAGTGCCGTCCATGTCGAACAGTAGTGCCGAGGCTTTGTATTCGAACACGTTTCACGTCCCTAGGTTCACGACAATGCACGAGATTGAGAAACAGGAACTCCGTCGTGGAGAGAGTGCCAGCTACCTCCTTTGGCGACGACGAAGACGTCGCCGGCCATATCTTTCGCACGGCTCTCCGCAAGGTTGCCCGCGAAGGGCTTGAAATCAGCGGGTGTCATGTAGTCGCTGTAGTCGAAGTCGGCGGGTCGCCGCGCTCGAATACCCGGCGTATCGACCATGCCCGCCGGCAGCACCTGCACGAACCGGATATCGTCCGCGTCCTCTTCCTGCGCTACCGACTCGACGAGCGACGCGGCCGCCGCTTTCGTCGCGGCATAACCGGATCTCGCGGGTCCCGCGTTGTACACGACCTCGGAAGACACGCTGAGGAATACGCCCGGTCCAGCCTGTCGCAGAGTCGGAATCATACTCTTCAGAACTATCCACAAGCCATGAAGGTTGATCTTCAGTTGATCGATCCAATCGCATTCGCTCACATCAGGGAAGTACTGCCGTTTGGACGTGTAATAGATGGACGAGTAACAGACCAGGTCGATGGTGTGCGGCAGTGTTCCCTCGATAACGGTCCGTGCCGCCGCAGCGTCCCGGAAATCGAGCTGACACCAGCGCAGTGATGTCGCGCCGTCGCCGACCGGTTCGGATCGGCTGTATACCGTGACGTCGAAGCCGCTGCCGGCCCAGGCGTCCGCAATGCCGCGCCCGATGCCAGTCGATCCGCCGACGACTATCGCATTACCCATGGACCGCTCCTAACGTATTATTTGCTCGGCTCCCGGCTTGCTGTATTCGAGACTGGCGCCTGCCAGCCAATGTATTGCGGATCGAATCTCTTCATCTGTGATGTCGTTCGCGAACTCGTATCGGCCTATGCCGGTCACCAGCGGTATCCTCTGCTTTCCGTCACGGTGTCGTATGGTGTCGGCCAGAGCTTGCAGCAAAAGACCTCGACTCTCGAGGATCGGATCCCACAGAGGAAGTCCCAGGTCCGCCATCGTCCGATAGATCCGGGTTGCCTCGTCATCGACGAGATAGCCACGTCGCAGGGATATCGCCGTGGTGAGCGCCATATCGAGGGAAACCGCTTCCCCGTGCAGCAAGGAGGGCAGAGCTCGCATCTCGATGGTCGGGCTGAAACTGTGTCCGAAGTCGACGCATCGCTCGAGCTCCGCTTCCCAGAGGTTCGGCTGAAGTTCTTCCAACATGAGGTGAACCGCTTCGGTCAGAATCCATTTGGCAGCGGATTCGAGGTCGGGGGTGGTTCCTCTGAACCGATCCTCCAAGACATCCCTACCGACGCTCTCGAGTGTGGCGAAAAGATTTTCTGATCGAACCAGCGCCATCTTCAAGATCTCGGATATTCCGTTACTCAGATGCCTCGAGGGAAGCGTGTTCAGGAAGGTTCGGTCGAGGAACGTTGTTTCAGCAGGAGCGTACGTTCCGAGCCGATTCTTCCCCGATCTGTAGTTGACACCGGATTTGACTCCGACTCCGGCATCGACCAGCCCGATGAGAGTTGTGGGGATCCTGATATAGGGAGTACCGCGTCGGTAGATGCTCGCCGCGAAGCCGACGATATCCATCAGGACGCCACCACCGATGGCCACGACCGGTTCGCGTCGGCGATCGATGCCGAACTCTTCCATCGCATCGATCACCTGTAGCGCCGTACCATAGCTTTTGCATGCCTCCCCGGACGGTAATGGGATAACAGTCGCCCGCATGTCATGCAGCTCGAAATATCTTCTGATTCTTTTACCATGCAGATCATCCACATTGCGGTCGATGACGACGAGTCGCCGCTTTTCTCTGTAGGATGCCCCCGCCATCCCTTCGGCTGCCGCAGTGCTAGTCGGACGAAATAGGTCATCGATCATCTCTACCGTGTAGCAGACGTGCTTGACCGCGCTCACGGTCCATATTCGACCACCGTTGTCGGCATAGCTCAGTCCGTCGTCATCAAATCCTTCAGCTTGCATATTGGTCCCCGCCTCTATCAACAACCCGAAACGCGCGCCGAACAGATTTGATCACAGGGGAGCCCGGCCGGACAGCGCTCCGCTTGATATAGCTCCCAGCGGTGCGCAGGAGCCGGATTGCGCAAGTCAGACGATTTTCGAGAATCGCCAGGTTATATGGATCGAATCGCGAGTAGGACCGAAGAAATTATCGACAGAACGGGAGAACACATGTCACCCTCCTCGAGGTCCAAATCAAATACTGATCCGTTACCTGAATCAAGGTCATCCCCGCCCATGGTAGCGCAGCTATTTCGATGGGAAGGGCCAATCGGCAACACCTCGTACGATGTGACCTGCATCACAGTGACCTCTGGTGACCCCTGCCGCGTCGAGCGGACATGGCGCGGAGGACACTGCGCAGCGTGTCCGATTGAACTGTGAAATGGTGGAGAACACTGGGCAATTCAGGACTTGTTGCACCTCGTCGGGAGTCCGGCAGCCCGGGCCGCGGAGGCGTCCGTCCACCACCGCGCGTTGCGTAGGCCGCACTCCTCACGATGTGAGTTCGCCCAGCGGCAGGATCTCAGCGGGCTGAAGCAGTTGCCGTTGCGCCGGAGCAGCGTCGGAGCTGAGAGGCGCAGAGCTGTAAAGGCTTCGGTCCTGATCGATGAGATCATCACCAGCATCTGTTCCGGATGTTACAGTGATTTCACTGACGCAACTACCGCCGTAACAGTGGCTGCTGGCGATCCGACAAGCCGGTATGGCTCTCAATCACGTGCAGATGCAACAGTTTTCGGCCCGCGCCGGTGTGATCGCAGCGATGGCCGCCGGGGTGGTCGGGCTCGCAGGGCCATCCACCGCCATCCCCCATGACCCAGGCATGCCGTTCTCGCCGACCCTGACGCGCCTGGTTCCGACCAGCTGTTCGGCGATCATCGACGCGGTCACCGTGCGGCAGGAGAAGCCTGGCACGTTCGGCGTGCGGGTGAACGTCACCCAAACCGGGGACAGCTGCTCGGACTGGAAGGTCGCTGTGCGCTTCAAGAACCTGGACACCGGGTACGCGGACGGGCAGCAGCACCGCGTCGTGAACGGTGTCGTCCAGAACACGGTGGACGGCGTGATCGTCGGTTTCGGCACGGCGCCGGGCGTCGGCCGGGTAGAGGCTCGCATCGTCGCGCTGGACTCCAACGACAAGGAGATGGAGCAGATCTCGGGTACGGCGACGTTCACACTGAGCTGAGCGCGGGTGCCGTGTCCAGTGATCGCTGGACACGACACACTCGGCGGATACAGCCGAACCTCCCCGGCGCTCGCCGGGCCTGGTTCGGCGGTGACTTCGATCGATGAGTGGACCAGCGCCGCGGCCACCCACTCACCTGATCGTTGAGTGCGCGGCCTCGGTTTCGGTGTTACCAGCTACGGCAGCACCACCGAAGACCTCGCGGTGCCCGCGCGCAGTGTCCATGTACTCGCGAACCCTGTGGATCAGGCCGTCCCGTAACTCGAAGACGAAGCAGTAGTCATTTCTGTAGGCGTTTCCGTTCGCCAACGTGGCACTCATCGTTTCCTCCACGATCACCCGGCTTCCGTCGAGGTAGAAGCCGCGAAAATCCACAGTGACGTTACCGACGAACAATCGCGTGAACTCGTGTGCAAGGAAGTCCGTAATCGCCTGCCGTCCGATCATGTGACTGGGAATGTCGAGCGCGACCGCGGTGGCGTTGCCCGCCGGAGCGAGCCATTCGGCGTCCTCGGTGAAAAACGGTGCAATCTGCTGGGCGTCGTGACTGGCGAACGCCCGCCACGCGGCCTGAACGATAGCCCGGTTGTCGGTGGTCATGGGCCAACAGTACAAATGTCGATACGCGACACGCTGGCGGGAAACGGACGAGATCATCTGCGTCCCGACTGCCTCACCGCGGGCAACAGAAGCCCCGCTGAAGCGACAACGAAGCTACGTGCAGTTGCAGTATCAGCCGACAGCGACAACACCATGTTCTCGGGACTGGACTGCTACACAGAGTGGCCGGTGACGCGTTGTCACACCGGGACGCAAGATTG
Organism: Nocardia abscessus NBRC 100374; assembly: GCF_000308455.1. Lineage (GTDB taxonomy): Bacteria > Actinomycetota > Actinomycetes > Mycobacteriales > Mycobacteriaceae > Nocardia > Nocardia abscessus. The sequence continues at coordinate 19,906 of NZ_BAFP01000257.1, forward strand.
TTCGGAGCCAGGCAGGCGAAAGCCTTCGCGTTGAGCGAAGAACCGGACGAAGCCCCCCGGGTCGCTGTCGAATCAGTGGCCATCGCCCGCGAAACCCGCTCGGAACGGACAATGAACGTCATCGTCGATGTCATCCGTGCCCTCGACCCTTGGAACCACCGACCACAGGTGCGTCAACTGCACGACGCTAGTAATAGGCACAGATGCCGCCACCGAAGCTTGCACCCAGCAGGCTGATCTCGTGCGCGCAGCTCGCCTCTCGCAAGTAGGCGACTGCGACGCGGATGTCATTGAGAATCATCGACAGCGTGAGTTCTTCCTGCCGTCCTTCGCTTTCGCCGTGACCGCGTAGATCGAAACGAAGAGACGCGACCCCAGCCTCAGCTAGGCCGTCCGCGAGGCGAGCGAAGAAAACCGCCTTCCTCTCTGGTGACTCCTCCGCCGTGTACCTGGTGAACCCATCGCGCAAGAGCAGCTCAGATGCGTCTCGACCAAGCGTCGTATGCTTGCCTCGACGGGATCGTGCCAGCGACCTCGAGCGAATCCCGCTGAGGTGAGGTATGACGCGCATGCGGATATTCCGGGTTGCCGACGTGGTAAAGCGGGGCGAGCAAGACCGCGAAACTATGGAGGCCGTCGTCACGATCATGCGGCGTCTGACCGCGGTTCTGTCGGGCTTCGACCCGAGTCTCGCGCGAGCGCTGCGGTTGCTGGCGCGACGCCTCTCCGAAGACGGACAGCAGGAGCAAGCCTTAGCCGCCGCCGAGGAATCCGTGCGAATCTGCCGCAACGGAATAGTCGCCCGGCGCTCCCGTCATGACGTCCCACTGGCGTGGTCACTGAGTGTGCAGGCCGACATCCTGGAGAGCCTGGGGCGCGGACAAGAGGCGGTGACCGCCGCCCGGGAGGCGGTCGCGTTGTGCCGAGATCGCCTACCCCGTGACCCTCGGCGGTTCGGACCCGCCCTGATGGTCGCGCTGGACACGGTTGCCCGATCCCTCGACACACTCGGTGAACCGCAGGAGGCGTTGTCCTTCGGCGAAGAACTCGTCCAGATTCTGCGCCGCCTGGCAGCACGCAGACCGCAGTACGACCGCACCCTGACCGGGGCCCTGCACCAGCTCGGAGTCTACTCATCAGGTGCGGGACAACTCACGGACGCGTTGCGCGCCACCGACGAAGCCGTTCAGCTCTACCACCGCCTCCAGGATCAGCAGCTGGAATCCTTGGCCCAGGAGCTGGCTTTGGCTTCCAGCAACCGGGACTTGTTTCTGGACCAGCTGGCGCGGGCGGGGAAGGTGGTCTTGGGGCCGTATCCGCTCTGCGCGGAGTGCGAGCGGACCAACGGTGGTCTGGTGGCGGTGCGGCATCGTCAACACCACGTACGGGCCGGCGGCAGGCAGTCCTGCGTCGACCACGGTCTGGCCGCGATCATCGCGACGCTGTGGGAACGTGGCTGCGATACGAGGAACTCCTGCCAGAATGTCGAAACCAAAGCGATGGTGGTGCCGGTGGCCGGGCAAGCCCGCCTAGCCGTGAACATACTGGCGGGCATGGGGATTCACGCCGATACGGTGGATTGCGCCGTGTATTTCTCCCTGCCTGCGGACCGACCGTCTATCCGTCCGTGAATCGGCAAACGAATCCTGTTGAACGATCCGTACATCCGGCCTGCGGTCATCGAAGTCGGCCAGGTCAGGTTGTTCGGGTGTGGTGCGGTCCTCGACGGTGCGGCTGAGAGCATGCGGTCCGAGACCTCCTTCCTCAGCCACCCGACATACGCCCATCGATCGCAGGATGAACGCTGTGCGCTTCACCGTCCCCACCGTCGTATTGATGATGACGGCAGTCCTGCTGAATGGACGGCATCGAACGCACGCGGCTCGTCCGCGCGTGGCCCACTAGGCTCGCTGGGTGAAGTTCACAACGGATTTCGAGCGTGGTGGGTGGCTGCTGGCGCGCGTCGGCGAACACGGGGTCGGCGGCGTCGCTGGTACCGGCTTCGAGGCTTATGCGCGGATCCTGCACCCGGTCGAGGCGACCCGCCGCGACTTCACGGTCACCGACGAGTGGGGCAATCCCGAGATCGTGGAGGAGGCGATGTGGCCGTGGGCCGAGATCGCCGTGCGCAACGGCAGAGTGATGCATCCGCTGGTGCAGTGGCGCAACCTCACCGACGATGAGGACGAAGCGGCGATGTCGTTCGACGAGGGCTGGCAAGTCGGCCAGACCGTCGAGGGGTGGTTCGACCCATGCCTGCTGGCCGCGCTCACTGTCCACCTTCGCGCAGCCACCGAGGCACCGGAAGAGGTGACGGCTGGAGTTTGGAATGGATTCGGCGAGCTGAACACATCCTCGGGTGCTGTGTTCGTCGCGTCCACCGACGGCGATCCGCAGAACCTCGAGCGTGAGCGAGCTCGAATCGACGCCGAGCTGGCGGCCTCTGTCGCGCCGCAGGTCAGACGGGCGGTCGAGGCAGGGCCTTTCCTGCAGTGGCCGGGACGCGACTTCATGCTGTTCGACACCAGTCTCTCCGAACTCGCCGAGCCCGGCTGGGTGCATGCGGCGGGCCTGGGATGGACGACCGACTTCCCCGGAGTGACGCCCCAGCTGCTCTGGCCCGCCGACCACGCGTGGGTCGTGGCCAGCGAGATCGACTTCGACTCCACGATCGTCGCCGGCTCACGGGCTCTGATCGACGCGGTTCTGGCAGACGATCGTTTCGAGGCCTTCGAGATCACCGAGAAATCGGACCTGAGCTGGGACGGCGATACAGTCAACCCCGCGCCGAAGGACTGAGATGTCGGCGAGAGCTCGACCAGGGCGTGCAACCGAAATCCACGACGATCTCACGAACAGGGCGGCAGTAGTCATGGACTCGGCTGCCGCACGCCTCGAGACGGCTCAGTAGTCCGCGCGAGATTACCTTGCAGCCCAAGATGTTCGCTATCCGGCCCGCGATGGACCCGGTCACACCGGCCCACCGAGTGCGGGGCCCGGGGCATCAGTTCATGCGGAGGTGGGGTCGAACTCGGCGGTGACGCGGTCCACGAGTTTCTTGGCTTCGGGGCTGTCGTGGTCGGTGGGCAGCTCCACGGGCTGTCCGTTGATCGGGACGGTTACCGGCCGACGGTTCGCCAGTACCTTCCCGGCACCGTCGCCGAGCGGTACACCGGCCGAGGCCAGGATGCGGCCCATCACGGTGTCGGTGCCGACCGGCGGGAGGGCTACGACGCCCTGCGGCCACTGGACGCCATTGATTTCAAAGAACTCATGGTAGCCGCCTATGTGCTGGTATCCGACCTGTTGCAAGTACAATTCGTCTGGCGTCGAGCCTTGCGTTTGATTTATCTCTTTGTTGAACGTGCCTTGGAACACGCCGCTGGTGGGGTGGAAGTGTGCATATTGACCTGACACGGACGCCTGCGTCTCGAGCAAGTCGAACACAGCCTCCATACCATCGGGAGCAGGCTGGTTGTTCTTGGAGTAGAGAGCCTTGGCGCTATCGATGTCGGCCGGGTTCCACATGTGCGGGACGATGTCGAGGTCGTTGGCGTAGCGCTGTACTCGTTGCAGGCGTTGGGTGGTGTAGTTGACGAATTCCTGATTGCAGAAACTCGGTCCGGCGGTCGAGAGCACGCTGATCCTGGCTTTTTCGGAATTGTCCCATAGCCACTGAGTGTCGCGCAGGAACAGGGCCAGCGTGGGGGATAAGGCACCGCCGAGGCTGTGGCCGGTGACGGTCAGATCGATCGCCTTGTCGCCGAGCGTGCTCAGGAACTCGGGCAAGGTGTGACCGGCACCGGGACGGGGGCCGGAGGGTTTGAGATTTATGAGGGTTTTCACCCCGATGGCCGTGCCGATCGTGTGCCAGGCGGCGTTATTCGCGAACCACGGCGTCTGGAGAATGAAGGAGTCCTCGACGAGCCAGTCGAACACCAGTGCGTCGCTGCTGCCGGCCATGGCGATCACGTACCGGGAGCGATCCTCGGTGCTTCGCACCATGTACAGGGCGTTGACCGCGTACAAGTCGGTGTCGAACAGCGCGACTCCGGGACCCCAGACGATCTCCCACCCTCCGATGACCTCCTGGTTGGTGTCGAGATACTGCTGGATCTTCTGATAGAGCGTCCCCTCCAGGTCGCTGTCTTCTTTGCTGATGCTGTTGACCAGATTCGCGTACTCGCACAGCTGGTATGTGATCTTGTCTTGCAGAGTTGGCTCATTGATCGTCGTGGATTGTGCAGTCATGTTCCGCTCCTTGCCGTATGAGTTTCATCCGAAACAGAGAGGAGAAAGCGGTGACGTGAATTCACACGCCGCGTGCGCATCGGGGACAGATCGTCCTGGACCGGTAACTGTGGATACGAGTCCAGACGATCCACCACACCTGTGGGCGATTCACCTGCCTGTCCGGGACCTGACGTGGCCGCTGGATCCTCCTTAGGATCAGGACTCCGTTGCGCACCGAACTACGCGCAGAACAAAGAGAGCGTACGAACAATTGATCGAGTTGCGCTTCACACCTTTCGGATGAAACACGGAGCACCGTCTACGCGCACCGCACGGTGGGTCCCGCGTGGCCACCTGGAAACTGCCGGGGCCCTACAACGGCCTGATGTCGGCGGCTTGCTCGCTTGGGCTACCCGGCCCGCAGATCCGTATGGCGCCGACCTCGCGCAGATCGGCGACTGGCACGTGGCCGACTTGTGCAAGGTCCGGAATACCCCACCAGCAGACGAGCGATCGAGGACACCGACTCGTATGGGCACAGAAACCAGGCCCGCCGGGTCGGCGGGCCTGCGCTCATAGCTGGTTCACGCGACGGGGCGACCCACGTTCTGAAGGAACTGCCCGGGGACGTTTCCGGGCCCGCACCGGCATGGCCGTTCGTCTCGCCCGCATACCCGCGTCCAGCAGCGCCCGCGCCGGGTGCCTGCCGATGGGTGGTGCGTGCCGAGCCCACACGGGCGCCGAGTCGTGAGTCGAGGCTGTGACAATTGACAAAAGCCGGTCCGGGAGTAAGGGTGATGGCATCCACCGGAGGGTGGCTGATGTGGGCGGGGGCAATGCATAGTCGGCTTCGTTGTTCTTGTCCGTGATGGATGGCAACGGCGAGGTGTTTCGATGACCGGCGGATTCTTCAACCACTACGACGATCCCGACGAGTTCTGGGACGACGAGCCGATCCGCCCAGCCGCCAGACCGGCCCCACGCGTACCGGATGCCCGCCCGGCCGACCCGGTGCCGAACTACCGCGCACCCGCGCCGGCCGAACCCGTCCACGGGTTTGCCCCGTCGTACCCCGCGAGTACACATCCGCCGGTTGCCGCGCAGCCGCCGGAGCACCGGTCCTCGGCCACCGCGCCGCCGGGGCCGGACGCGGTAGCCGATGCAGAGAACTCCGGACTCGGCCAGTTGCACAATCTGATCGAGGAGTTCTCCAGGCTGCACGCCTACACTGCCGAGATCTCGAACATCATGCAGGAAGCTTTCGATGCCGGCCCAGCGGATGCGCGAGGCCGCGACGAAACCGGAACAGTCGATGTCTCGCTGACCAGAAATGGTGAGATGACACGAATCACCGTGGCGGAGAGCTGGCGCGCCCAGCTGCACCCCGGCCAGTTGGGGGCGGCGGTGGTGAGTGCCGTGCGGAATGCCGACCAGAGAATGCTGGAATTCACGAGTATCACGGCGGACCGGATCGGCACGATAGACAAACTCGAGGCCCTCGACATCAGTGCGGTCACTCCGACCCGGTTCCCGGCGGTCGAATCCGCCGGTGATGCACCGTCGCTCGGGCTGGAGCAGATCCTCGAGCTGGCGCACGAGGCGATGGATCGAGGTCAGGACGCCGACGCCGACCGATTCACCGGGTAACGATGGCGACCGCCGTTGCCGCGTGTACCGCCCTGGTGACCTTTCTCGGCGCGCAGGCCAAAGCCATGGGCGACATCGACAGATCCTTCCCCGACGGCAAATGGCCGGACTCCCGGGCGACGAGCTTCAACGACGCGTCGGTCGAAGGCGACGACAAGTCCAGCTGGAAAATCGCATAGACATGGCCGATGTGGACCCGTCGCGGGTGAGCGCGTGGGAACGGCGCGTCCGGATGTTCGGACTCGCCGTGCAGGCCGTACTTCCCACGGTGATCGGGTGCGGACTCTTGTTCACCGCCGTAGCGGAGTGGGCAGGTCTCGGCGTCGTCCAGCGCGTGGCGATCGGCTACGCGCTGGTCGTGCAGGTGGTGGCGATCGCGGTGAGCTGGCGTACCCCGCCCGTCGGCGCGTCACTGGTCGTCGTTCGCACGCTCTTCTTCTCGGCCTATGCGGCGTTGGCGGGAAGTGCGGCTCTGCTGGCGAGACAAGATGACTGGGAGATACTGACCGTACCGATCTTCGTGTGCTTGATCGCCGCGCTGCATGCCGTCTACGAGCGCTGCAAGCAGCGTTCCGAAGCATTCGGCACACGATCGGACGGTGACGGCTGAGCGCGGTGCTCAGCGAGGGGCGAGTAGAAGGGTCTGGGGTGCCGCGGACTAGGGGCCGGTCGGCGCCGCGCCGCGTGATCCGGCCCAGCCGAAGCGCCGCCTCGAGCGGAGCAGCCTGCGAGGGCGACAGGGAAAGTGTTGGCGCAGTAGCGGTGCGGGGACGCGGGCGTTGGTCGTGTGGCCGCGTTCGCGCCAGCGTTGGGCTGCTGCCGCGCGGGCGGCGGTGACCCCGGTGGCGGAAGTTTCTGCCAGGAACGCGTTGTCCTTCTCCAGCTCCGACACCTGCCGACGGAATCGAAGCAATTCCGCTCGCTCGGCCGCGTCCAGAGGTTTCTCGCCGACAACTTGCGCGGCGGCGATCCTGCGGCGCTCGTCATTGACCTAGATACCCAACAACCCGTCGTTGAGCCCCAGCTCACGGGCGACTTCGACGATCGCACGACCGGAATCGATCACACGATGCGCTGCCTCGATCTTGTACTCGGCCGAGAACGACCGACGTTTGCGAGCAGGCACAGCGCCGAATTCCTGCTAGCGTGGACGGCACTGGACGTTCGCCGTTCGGCATCAGAAGCCGCGGAACACTCCATCCGCGTCGACACTGTCGGAGAAGTCCTCGAAGTCCATGTTCGACAGCGACAGGTTGTTCTCTACCGCGGGCATTTCGCTGGGCACCACGCGGAAGGTCTGAAAGCCCACCACGTCTGTGTTTCCCCGGCTCGTATCCACCACGAGAATCGGGTGTTCGGGATCGGTGACCGTTCGCTTGTCCACCAGGAACAGATAGTAGGGCGGTGGCGCGGGGAGAAGGCTCTCCAACTGCTCCACCGTCAGAGCTTCGAAGCGGCGGTCATCGACGGGCGTGATGCCCGCGTACGCGAGTATCCCGCCACCGAGGTCCCACGGCTGCAGAGCCGCCTCCAGAGTTTCGGCCCAGGCGGCATCGTCAGCGAAATATGTTCTGATGAACAAGGATTCGTCGTCTGGCAGCAGCATCACGTTTTCCTCCCTCGCCGCGGCCGGTCTCGTATCGCCCGAACACACGGTCATCACAATCACGGCCACCACAGTCACCGCCACCCAACCGAACCTCACAAGCGGGAAGCCTACCCACCTCCCGAGCCTGGCTATGTGACCGTGCGAACAGCGCTTCGACGTCCGTGGAAAAGTACAACGACCACTGCGAATCGAGGTCGAGACGAACACCCTCACCGGAGAACTCCGACTGGCGGAATACCGGGATGGTCTCGCCCACTCATCCAGCACGAGATCTATCACCTCGACGGCATCCTCTACTCCGCGCGCATCAAGCCCACAGTCCAGACCAGACGATCCCGGTCGAGCAATACCGCCAGACCACCTTTTTCCCTGAGGGCTGCGAGGTTGCCGGACCGGACAGGCCCTGACGTGGATGGGTGGTTTGATGGTTTTGCGGGGATGGATCGCAAGGCATGGGCGGTGGCCGGCGGCGAGTGAAGGGTCCGCGAGCCCGGCAGACAGCGGAACCGGGCTGGCGCTACTCGACGAACTCCGGCCGACCGCGTCAACACTGGCGCACGGCCGGCTCGGCGTGAGGCTTCACGGAAGCCGGACCGCCGCGACGGTACAGGCTTACGTCTCAGCGAATGCGTTGCAGGTAGCTGGAGATCACCGCTGGCCCAGGCAACTTCGCTGTTTTCGCGTGACTACTACCGGTACCTCGGTATGCAGCTCGGGCGCGCGCACCTTAAGACCCCGCGTCCACGGCATCGGCGAAATCCTGGATTCGGGCGCCTACGGCGACCTGGACTCCGACACGGTGCGCACGATGCTGTCCGAACTGCGCAGCATCGCCGAAGGACCGGTCGCGCAGGGTTTGCCCAGACCGACCGCAACCCGCCGACTTTCGACCCGGATACCCACACCGTTCACCTGCCCGAATCGCTCAAAGCCGCCTACCGGGCCGGGTTCGGTGCGGGCTGGGACAAAGTCGGCCTCAGCGAGGAACTCGGCGGCACCCCGCACGGCGAGCAGTGGTCTGGGCATTGATGGAAATGCTACTCGGCGCCAACCCCCCGGCCAGCCTGTACGGAAACGGAGCCTGGTTCGGAGAAATCTTCTGGCGCACAGCGCCACTGGGCCTCGTCGATGATGCTGATCGAGCCCGACGCCGGCTCCGATGTCGGCGCCGGACGCACCAAGGCCATCGCCAGCCCGACGGCACCTGGCACATCGAGGGCGTCAAGCGGTTCATCACGTCCGCTGACTCCAGCGACCTGTCCGAAACATCTCAGCTGTCGGTCCGACCC
>NZ_BAFP01000256.1 GCF_000308455.1 Nocardia abscessus NBRC 100374
GGCGCATTGGCGATCCAGCAGGCTGCGCTGCGCCTTACGGCAGTGTCGGACGCGGAAACCGCACTGGTCACCGCAGCAGACCGCTTCATCGCGCCCGGGATCGACCGCTGGAACTGTCAGCCGGCGCTTGCCCTCGGCGACGCGGGTACGGCCCTGGTGCTGACCACGTCATCGGAGCGGCCAGCTCCTTTCCGGCTCGAAGCGTTGGGCACACGCACGACGGTTGCATTCGAAGTGATGAACCGAGGATCGATACCCTTCAGTACGCATCCACTCGGAAGTGGGATGCCTGCCGACTTTCGTACCGTCACCGATGAAGCTATCGATGCACTGGGTGCTGATTTCGTGTTCGAGACCGCGCGATCCCAGGTGCGGGATCTGTTGGTTCGAACAATCGAAGAAGCTGGCATCTCACTCGGAAGCAATGAATTGCAGCTCGTTGCCATGCCGCGAGTTGGAACGAATACGTTGGAGGCTATCTATACTCCTGTGTTCGAAGGTCTTGGCATCGCATCGACTATCCGAAACGATCAGTACACCGGACACCTCGGTTGCGGCGACTGGGGCGCGGACCTGAACTACTTGTATGAGCAAGAAATACTGAAGCCAGGCCGATGTGCCGCTCTCATAGGCGCGGGCGGTGGTTTCACGTGGATGTGTGCAGTAGTCCGCGCTTTCAACAGCTGACCACCATATCCATTACGTCTTTCTTATTGAACTTGAAAATTCTGTGACCAGTTGATTCAGGTAACCCAGATGTGTCGCTGACCGGTGGGCGCGACACTGTAAAAGGTGCCCGGTCTGTTCCGGCTGCTTTTGTGCAGCGGCAAGATTCAACCCTTGTCTCGACCGGTGATACGCGATGATGGGCAGGTATCGTAATGAGTGGTATTAACGACGCTTGGGCGCAGAAAATTGAGCGCCCTCAGCCGATCGCCATCATCGGCATGGCGTGTCGGCTTCCTGGCGGGATCGAATCGCCTGATCAATTTTGGGAGTCATTGCTCGCCGGAGCATGTTCGACCGGGCCGTTGCCGGCCGGACGCTGGGACGAGTACCGAGACGGTGACCCAGACGTACACCGAGCTTTGGACGCAGCGACGACGCAAGGCAACTTCCTCGATGATGTTGCGCGCTTCGACAGCCGATTCTTCCGAGTCGCTCCGCGTGAAGCCGAGTTGATGGACCCTCAGCAACGGATCATCTTAGAGACGACCTGGGAGGCTCTGGAACATGCCGGGATTCCGCCGGCTTCGTTGGCCGGCACGGATACTGGCGTGTACATGGGTGTCGGGTCCGACGACTACGGCCGGTGGATGCTACAGGACCCCGCTGCGATCGAGGCGTGGATGGGCGTGGGGGCATCGATCTGCGGAGTGGCAAACCGGGTGTCCTATTGCTTTGACCTGCGCGGGGCAAGCATGTCTGTCGACACAGCATGCTCGTCTTCGCTGGTGGCAGTCCATCTCGCCTGCCAGGCGCTGCGAACCGGCGAGATCCCACTCGCCATTGTCGGTGGAGTCAACATCATCGCTGGGCCTGGCCTAACTCTTATCCTCGACAGCGCGGGAGCAACCTCGAAAGATGGCCAAAGCAAGTCTTTCGATGACTCTGCCGACGGCTACGGTCGAGGAGAGGGCGCCGGGGTGGTCATCCTTAAGTCTCTCTCAGCCGCACAACGCGACGGTGATCGGATACTGGCGCTCCTGTTGGGCACTGCTGTGCACCAAGATGGCCGGACGAACGGCATCATGGCACCCGATGCCGCAGCTCAGGAACATCTGCTTCGGAAGGCATACAGCGCAGCTGGCGTTGATGCTTCGAGCGTCGACTTCGTCGAGGCTCATGGCACGGGTACCCCCACCGGCGATCCCATCGAAGCACAAGCGATGGCTGCGGTTTTCGGCGCCGACCGGCCAGCCGACCGGCCGTGTTTGATCGGGTCCTCGAAGGCGAACGTCGGACATCTCGAAGCCGGCGCGGGCATCGTCGGACTCATCAAGGCAACAATGGCTCTCAAGCACGGGGTCATTCCAGCGCAGCCGAATTCGACTCCCAGCAAGGCGATACCGTGGACGAAGTCGGGCTTGCGGGTGGTTCAGCAAATCACCAAATGGCCCGACGAAACGGCTACACGACGCGCGGGAGTGTCGGCGTACGGCTATGGCGGGACTCTCGCGCACGTCGTGCTCGAGCAAGCTCCGACTCCGACGGCTGTGGAGGATCCCGAATCGGACTATGAGGTACCGGTTCTGGTCCCGCTCTCCGCGCATGACGAGTCCGGCCTCGTTCGGGTGGCCGAGCGGCTTGCGAACTTCCTCTCGACGAGCGAAGCGGCGTTGGCGGATGTGGCCAGCACATTGATCCACCATCGTGAGCATCATCGATGCCGTGCAGGTGTGGTTGCAACCACCACCAGCGAGCTGATCGACACGTTGCGGTCGCTGGCGACCGACGTCAGTCAGTACAGCGGAGGTGGCCGGCAGATCACCGCGACTACTGGACCAGTATTCGTTTTCTCCGGGCACGGCTCTCAGTGGGCAGGCATGGGAGCTGAACTCCTACGCAACAGCCGCGAGTTCAGCTTGGCGATCGATGACCTGGATCCGATCTTTCAGGCCGAGTTGGGAATCTCTGCTCGGTCGGCGCTGATGAACGGCGAATTCGCCGAGACACACCTTGCGCAGCCGATGATCTACGCGATGCAGATCGGTCTAGCCGCAGAGTGGCACGCGCGTGGCGTGCGCCCAGCCGCGGTCTTAGGTCACTCCGTCGGGGAAATCGCAGCCGCTGCCGTCGCTGGCGTATTCGACTCGCGTACTGGCGCCCGGCTGGTTTGCCGCCGCTCCCTGCTGTTGCAGAAGGTCGCTGGTCAGGGATCTATGCTTTTCGCTGCGGCATCATTCGATGTCCTGGCGCGTGTGCTCGACAAGGAATCCGGCGCCATGCCGGTGATCTACACTTCCCCGCGGTCGTCGGTGATCGCAGGCAGCCCGGAGGCGATCGATGAAGTCGAAAAACTTCTTACACTGCGAGGCATCGAAACGCGCCGAGTCGCCTCGGACGTTGCCTTCCACAGCGTGCAGATGGAGCCGTTGCTGCAGGACCTGCGGATCGCACTAGCGGAGCTACCCTTCACAGATCCCCAAATCAGGGTCTACTCCACCGCGCTCGAGGACGCTCGCGCAACGGCTGCGAGGAACGGAGAATACTGGGCGCAGAATCTGCGCAATCCAGTCCGCTTCGAACAAGCGGTGTCGGCGGCGATCGCCGACGGGTTCAGACACTTCATCGAGGTCTCACCGCACCCGGTGGTAACCCATGCGATCCATGAAATCCTTGAGCACCATGACAGCCTTGAAGGGGCTATATGCCACTCGACGAGGCGGCAAAGGCCAGAACGATTCGAGATCGAACTGAACCGAGCGCAGCTGTATGCCGCCGGCACCACGATCGACTGGACGGCCGCGCCGAGGCGAATGCTCATCGACCTACCAACGTATCCGTGGGCGAGGACCCAACACTGGTTCCGCGGGCGAAGCCGTACAGTGCGCAACCACGTCGGTCATGACAAGGACTCCCACACGCTACTCGGTACCAAGCAATCAGTTCACCTTCCTACCGCTGCCACAATATGGACGACATTGCTCACCCACGAACAGCGTCCCTATCCGGGTCGACACTGTGTCGAGGGAACGGAAGTCGTACCGGCGGCGGTAATCGTCAACACGCTGCTAGCCGCAAGCGCCACACGCGCTAAACCCATCCGGCTTCGTGACATCAGCTTCCGGGTCCCGATCACCACGACCCATCCACTTGAGATCCAGGTCTGCATGTCCGGTGATCGCCTCGCGGTAGCGAGTCGCCGCGCCGATACGGAGGATTGGACCGAAAACATCTCAGCCCGAGTTGATTCCAGTCGTACACAGTTATCCGATGGCACACACTTACCCGACGCAACAGTCTTCGCCGAGCCAACGTCGAACACGGCCGAAATCACCGAACACCTGCATCGTGTCGGCGTCACTTCCATGGGATTCGAGTGGAACGTCACCTACCTGTGCAGAACGTCGGACGGCTTCGCCGCCGTCATCGAAGCCGATCCCGGCGCCAGCACGACGTGGGCACCGGCCCTGGACGCGATTTTGTCCATCGCGGCCGTGGCGGCGACGGATTCACGCACCCTGAAGATGGCGGCTTCGATCCAGGACATCGTTTTGGCCGGGCAGCCTCCGCGCACAACCTTCATCGAAGGCACGTTTCGGCGGGGACTGACCGACACGATCGACGTCACGATCACAGCGATTAGCGGCGAGGCACTAGGCCACCTCGGCGGTATCGAGTACCGGTCGCCTGACGCCGATGCAGATGTCGACGCAGTCTCCGGGCTGCTCCACTCCATCGACTGGAGACCCATTCAAAGCCCGGGCAGACAGCGACGGGATCGCCGCAGTCCTGATCGGTTGATCACCGTAGGTCGGCCACTGGCCTGGACGCAACCAGGCGGAGCGATGACTACCGACCACGTGGAGACTGCGTCTTCCCTACCGGCGGACCTAGACGATCGCGCCGTCGTATTGGTGCATCCCGAGAACGACCAAGCAATAGGTCCGGCCGAACAGGCGAAGAGGGCGGCGTGGGCACTGATCGAGGCGGTGCAAGTCATCGCCGCTCGATCCCTGGTCAAGAATCCGCGCATCTGGGCGATCACTCGTGGTGTCCGACGCATTGAGCACACCGAATCCCTTGCAAGCGCTCCCCTGTGGGGCATCGGCCGAGTCATGGCAAACGAGCACCCTCAATTGTGGGGCGGCATTGTCGATCTGCCCGCACATGACCAGCCCGAAGACCTCAGAAGACTCGTCGAACTCCTAGCCGTACAACCATCCGACGACGTGATTTCGATCGAAGCCGGGACCTGCCACACCGCGAGGCTCGTCCCCGCACGGCCGACCACAGGTGCACGCCGACTACGTTGCCGTCCAGACGGCACTTATGTGATCACCGGCGGCCTTGGTGCGCTCGGCCGTGAAGTCGCAACCTGGCTCATCGATCGCGGCGCTGGCGCAGTGGTGCTAGTCAGCCGATCCGGCGGGACACCTGGTGACAATGCGGTCGCAAAGATCCGAGGATCCAGTACCGCCAGAGTCCGAGTCCTACACTCCGACGTCGCAGATCTCGAGGCTTTCGCGAACGCCCTCGACCAAGAGGTAGTCGATCTCCCGCCAGTGCGGGGAGTCGTCCATGCCGCAGGTGTGTTGGATAACAAGATCGCACTCGATGTCAGCCCGGAGTCGCTCACTTCAGTCATGCGCCCAAAGGTCGATGGAGCTCAGACACTTCACCAGCTCTTCCCGCCCGGAGAACTCGACTTCCTCGTCTTCTTCTCATCCTGCGGACCTCTGCTCGGCCTCACCGGCCAGACCAGTTATGCGGCCGCGAACTCATATCTCGATGCGATAGCGGCATACCGCCGTCACCACGGTGACGAAACTCTCTCATTGTCGTGGACATCGTGGCGCGGCCTGGGCATGTCGACTTCTAGCGCACTCATCGATGCAGAGCTCTCCGCTTGCGGTGCAGCTGACATCACCGCTGACGAAGCCTTCGCCGCCTGGGACGCCGCCAAGGTCGCAGGAGAAGGACATCTCGCCGTGGTGCGATTCACCGACGTTGACGCCGCGCAGCACAACCCTCTGCTTACCGCACTCCCGAAATCTGCCCCTCCCGTCGACGCTCCCTCGCTAGTTGAAGCTCAACCTGATCAATCCAGGATCGAAACCACCGTCCGGACCCGAATCGCCGGCGAGACGGGCTTCTCGATCAGTGACATCAGCGCGGACCGGGCCCTCAACGACCTCGGACTGGACTCAGTGATGACCTTGACCATACGCCGGAAACTCGAACGTGATTTTCGTGTCAAACTCCCCGCGAGTCTGATGTGGGATCAGCCGAGCGCGGCAAGCATCGCGCTCTACATCGCCAACCAGATCGGAAACGCCCAGACAGCGCGTTAGCCACTGACCCGCCAACATTTAAGGCTGTACGCGCAGAAGCTTGGGCCCGTCGGCACCTGCCTGGGGGACACAGTCCCGACGCAGACAGCATTGGTCGCGTGGTGATGCGTTAAGGCCAATAACGGCGCCAACGTCGCGAAAGCATATCTCGGAGCCGATCGGAACTCCGACTGACAGATGTTCTCACTCTGTAGTGGGCTGGAGGTTTCTCAACATCATGGCCGATGGACAGGTCACAGAGGTTGCAGACAGTCTGCATATCCAACCGATATCAGCGCCGAAGCCCTTGAAACGACTCATCGATGACTGGGTTCTTGCCTATGGGCAAAAGGTCGCTGTGCGAGACGACCTGCGTTCGCTCACATACGATGATCTGGGAAAAGCAGCAGATTCATTCGCCCTAATGCTGACGAACTGTGGTATCGGCCGGGGGGATCGTGTCCTTGTCCAACTGCCGAATAGTGGCGAGTTCCTCGTGGCATTCTTGGGATGTCAGCGTGCTGGTGCAGTGCCCGTTCTGGCATTGATGACGCACCGATCCAGAGAACTCGCACAAATCGCCCGACTGGCAAATCCAACCGCCATAGTCACCATAGATGCATATCGAAGCCATAATCACAGACTCGACGCCGAACGTATTTCCGAGCGATTTCTGGATAAGTGCCCTGTCATTATCGCAGACAGCGAGGTAGACGAGCGACGAATAGCTTTTCGCGCCATCACCTCCTTGCGGCCACCCGGGACGCATCGGACATCGCTACTAAAGAACCACGAGCAGCTAACAGCGGACGATGATGTCGTCATACTCCTTTCAGGAGGAACAACAGGAATTCCCAAGCTTGTACCCCACACGCATCGTGACTACATTCACGCATTTACCTGCTGTGCCGACGCCAGTGGGATCAACGCTTCTACCGTATTCTTCGCCGGCCTTCCCGCGGCACACAATTTCACCCTCGCTTCACCCGGAATCTTGGGTGTCCTCAATGCCGGTGGCACTGTTGTCTTCGGGCAAACACCTAATCCCGAACGGGCGTTACGTGCTATCGATGAACACTCGGTAAACGTAGCGGCGATCGTCCCGGCGGTAGCGTACAGGTGGCTTCGCTATCTTCAGTCATGCGATGTCAATACGGCTCCATCACTGAAGACTCTGAGTGTACTACTGGTAGGCGGCGCCGTAACGCCGGCACCCTTGGCACGAGAGTTGGCGCGTGTATTCGATGTCACCGTACAGCAGGTTTACGGGATGTCTGAGGGTCTGGTATGCATGACCCGCCGTGATGATCCGCCTGAAATTGTCGAGGGCACTCAAGGAAGTCCCGTCAGTGCAGCGGACAAAATACGCATAGTGGATACGCAGGGACTTGAGGTGCCGCACGGGTCAATCGGAGAGTTGATAACTCGTGGACCATCAATTGTACGAGGTTACATCGCGGAGGGGAACGCACTCGATAGAAGTGCATTCGATGCGGACGGTTGGTACCGGACCGGAGATCTTGTTCGGAAACGAGGAGATGGCCGGATAGAAGTTGCCGGACGTATCAAAGAACTTATAAACCGCGGTGGAGAAAAAATTTCGCTCACAGACGTCGACAACATCCTCCTAGAAATTCCGGGTATTCGGGAAGCTGCGGCAACTGTCATGCCTCACGGAGAGCTGGGTGAGTGTATAGGTGCTGGCATCTCATGCCAGGCCGACACGGTAGTCGGAATAGAAGATGTGAGGAAATTCTACAGAGACAACGAAATCTCATTGTCGAAGTTGCCCGACGTATTGCACACCGTCGAGGAGATCCCCCTGACGGGTATGGGGAAAATAGACCGAACGCGCTTGCGTGAACGCCTAGTAGCCATCGAGGGCGAATCCTGACCGGCATACATTCAAATTATGTGGCCCAGAATAAACCGACGGAGATACGAAATGGCAGTCCTGGGAATATCGGGTCTCTTCACGACTGAGCTCGACGACTACGATCCCACCACATTCTACAAATACAGCCACGATGCAACGGCATGTCTCGTCGACGACGGGAAGACAATTGCTGCGGTCGAGGAAGAGCGCCTGAACCGAGACAAGCACTGCTTCCGTTTTCCAGTAGAAGCGATCAAGGCATGCTTGCAGATCGCGGGGCTGAAAGCGATCGATGTAACCCGCGTCGCCTATTACTTCGAAGAGGGCTATGTGGACGCTGGCCTCGCAGAGATCGCCGCGCATGACCCGCACATGACAGCGAAGAAGCCTCGTGAACAATTACATCACCGACTTTACGAAATCACGGGCCATGAATTCGCCGATGAAGCACTGACGTTTGTGCGGCACCACGATACTCACGCTGCATCAGCCTTCTACGACTCCGGTCTCAGGGAATCATTGATCGTCGTTTCGGACGGAAATGCTGAACGCGACGGTGTCAGCGTGTTCCATGGTGATGAAAATGGAATAAGCCTACTGAGAACATACGATCGGCAACACTCCCTCGGGCATTTCTACACCGCAATCACCCGGCTCATCGGGTATCGAAATTTCGACGAGTACAAGGTGATGGGGCTCGCGTCGTTCGGGAATGCCGCAACTTATCGTTCTCTATTTGACGACATGTACACAATGGGCCTCGACGGCACGTACTCGCTACTCCACGAAGCAGCGATGAGCACCCTGCTCAAATCTGGATTCCGACCCCGTCGTGCAGCCGATGTGATCACCCAAGCTCACAAAGACCTGGCGGCAGGAGCCCAAGAGGTCCTCGAACGGATCACCTTGCACATTGTGTCATACTGGCTGAAACAGACCGGGTCAAAGAACTTGTGCATGGCCGGAGGTGTCGCGCAGAACACCTCGCTGAACGGAAAGCTCCTGTCCTTCCGTGGACTCGATACAATATTTATTCCGCCAGCCGCGCACGATGGCGGTGCGGCCCTCGGTGCGGCGATGCTCGCAGAACAAGAAGTGTCGCCGCGTCGGTCGCAACGGTCGAGTCGGCGCTATTCCGATACTGTGTATCTGGGGTGTTCTGTCGGTACTGCGGAAGATATCGAATCGACCCTTAGGAAGTGGGGTAACTATGTCACTTTCGAAGAGGTCGCTGATTCCGCGGCAGCGGCAGCTGATTGCTTGGCAGCCGATGAGGTCGTGGCCTGGGTCCACGACAGGGCGGAGTTCGGACCCCGGGCGCTAGGCAACCGCAGCATCCTCGCCGATCCACGCCCGGCATCGAACCGCGATCGCGTCAACCGGCTGATCAAGAAGCGCGAAGACTATCGACCGTTTGCGCCGGTCGTCACCGCAGAGGACGCCGAAAGATATTTCGACTTGTCATCGGTCTCGGCCGATCACAGCTTCATGGGCTTCGTCGTGCCGGTACGAGACAAATATCGTGAACATTTGGGCGCGACTACGCACATCGATGGTACTGCCCGGGTACAGATCCTCCAGCAGGCCGCCAACCCCCGGTATTGGAAGCTGCTAAAAGAGTTCGAGAAACGCACTGGCACACCTGTCCTCCTCAATACGTCGTTCAACAATTCATCTGAACCAATCGTCCAATCTGCCGAAGATGCAATCGCGACATTTGTCACGACAGGACTGGACCGACTGTTCATCGGACCATACAGGGTCACCAGAAAAGACCACATCGAGAAGGCTCTTCTGACGGCGCGGGTCGAGATGATGCCGTTCTGCTCCCTGTCGCGACGAACGCGGCGGCTCGGCACAGTCGTCGGCGTATTGCGTGACGCGTTCCCCAACCAAATCTATCCGATCAGTGACGAGACCGCCCAGCTGATCGAGAACCATTCGAGCGCCGGTGAACTGTCACTCGATTCCGAGGATAAGGACCGTGTGTGCAAGGAAGTGTGGTCCCTCTGGGACCGCCGCCTCATTCGGATCATCCCGATTTAGATGTCAATCGCGATAGCGGAAAAGTTTCAAATGACGCGTGAATGAATACATGACACGGATGGTGAGTCATATGGACGAGAGAATAATTCAGATTGGGCACTCGAGGTTTCCGTATCTCTTCGGCGAGGATTGTCTAGACGAGATAGGGCATCGGCTGAAGCAGTATGGAGCGGACAGATTTTTCGTTGTAACGGACGATACCGTGTTCGGGCTGTACGGTGAGGCGCTATTGGACTCCATAGGCCTCGGCACTCCCGTTACCGTACTTTCGCATCCGCCCGGCGAGTCTATGAAAACTCTCAGCTGCATGTCTGAGCATATCGAGAATGCGATCGCTGCCGGTGCCTCGCGAAGGTCCGTTGTCGTCTCGCTCGGGGGTGGTATACCCGGAAACCTCGCTGGTCTTATCGCCAGCCTGATCTACCGCGGAATCCGCTTGGTGCATATCCCGACCACAACGATTGCGGCCATGGATTCCGTGCTCTCCCTCAAGCAGGCCATCAACAGTCGGGTCGGAAAGAATCACATCGGCTGCTATTACACACCACAAGCGATAATGACCGATGTCCTGCTGTTCCGGTCCCTGTCCGGGCGCGAACTCCGGTCGGGCCTTTGTGAAATGGCTAAGAACTGTCTCGCCATCGACCCAGCAGCAGTGCCCGGACTTCGGATGGCTCTCGAGGCCAGGAATCTGTCCTCGCCGTCTACCCTCCTGTGGCTTCTCGATGCGAGCATGCAGGCAAAATCCATGGTGACAGCCGATGATACGTACGAACGGGGGGCGGGGCTTGTCCTCGAGTACGGCCATACGGTGGGCCATGCGATCGAACTGGCTGACCATCGCCGGCGAGGTGCCGCAGGCATCTCACATGGCGAGTCGATTGCGATCGGCATGCTGGTTGCGGCCCGGATCTCACATGCACGAGGTCTGTTGCCAGCGGAAGACCTCGAGACGCACGACACATTGATCGGCGCGTTAGGCGTCGGTACAGAGATCTTGAAAGAGATCCCTGTCGCGGAGATCATCGAAGTGGTCCGTGACGACAACAAGCGCGGATATCTACCGGTAGCGAAGGACAGCACACCCTTCGTACTTCTCGAAGAGCTCGGCAAGCCCCTGCGGACCGACAATCTGCCGCTCGTATCGGTCACCCTCGATGAAATAGCAGATTGCTTGGACGAACTTGTCTATTCCAGTCCTTCTCAGCATCTGCAGCTGGGGAATACGGCGGGTTCGTTGTCATGACTCCGACCCGGATCGACGCGCGCGAACCCAGTGGCCATGCAACTGGCACGAGCCCCACCGACCACAGCCGAGCAGCCAAACCGCGGCTGGCCGTAGAGGGGGGTACGCCCGTGCGCTTCGGCCGCTGCTGGCCGACGTGGCCCGTCTACGACCATGACACCGAAGCGAGCCTCCTCGCCGCATTGCGCTCTGCTCGATGGTCCCTCACATGGCCAAGCACAGGTGAGATAGCACGCGAGCGTTTGTTCGCCGAGAAGTTCGCACAATACAACCGCGTGGGCTACTGCGTGAGCGTTGATCATGGATCCAGCGCACTCCTGATCGCCCTCGAGTCGTTGGACATAGGTCCCGGTGACGAGGTGATCGTGCCCGTCCTCACCTGGGTCGCGCCGGTCACCGCGATCCTTCGAGTGGGCGCGGTTCCGATACTTGTGGATGTCGACGCGAAATCGGGGTGCATTACTGCGGAATCGGTCGCCCAGGCGATAACCGATCGCACCAGGGCGATCATCGCTGTCCACCTGGCCTGCACCGTGGCAGACCTCGACAGTCTCTCCGCCCTCGCCGCTGATTCCGGGGTGGCGCTTATCGAGGACTGCTCGCAGTCCCACGGTGCGGAATGGAACGGGCATCGAGTCGGGACTGTCGGCGACCTGGGCGTGTTCAGCCTCGGCGCCGCCAAAACGCTCGCTGGCGGCGAGGGAGGCGCTGTCATAACCAATAGCGAAGCCCATTTTCGGCGACTTCAAATGCTCCGCGCCGACTCCCGCCGATATGTCCACAAGTCACCGGCGCCCGGCGAAGCAGAACTTGTCGAAGACGGCGAGATAATGGGGACCAACTACTGCATGTCTGAGCTGACCGCTGCCGTTCTGTTGGATCAGTTGGGGCGACTCGACGGGCAAAACCAAGTGCGCGCGCAACGTGCAGCCGAGCTTGAGGCGATCATCGCAGACTCAGACCTGTTCGAAGCTATATCGGTGCCACCGCCCGTGACAGCCCGAGCGATATATGAGTACGGGCTGCAGATAAAAGATAATTTGCTTCGTAAAAGAACTATTGAAGAGGTTGCGGATGCGTTATCCGCAGAACTCGGAATGCGGGTTTATTCACCTCGCGTGCCACTTCATCGCAGTGTTCTTCTCCGACCACACACGAAGAAGCGGTACCTCGCGCTATGGAAGGCGGCACTGGAGCGTGAAGGAATCCGCGGTGCATATCCCGGTGCAGATGACTACCGGGAACGCACCATACTATTCCATCACAGTGCCCTCCTGGGCTCCGAAGCGGATGTGCACGACATTGCACAGTCGTTGAACAAAGTCGGGCATCGATACCTCGGGGTATAACTTCCGACCTCGAGCCAACTGTGTCGGCAGGCATTTTGGAGAGTAAGAATGATCGACGCGAAATTGGGCATAGGATGTGTCTACCGCAGCTACATGGACGATCTTAAGGGCGGCGAGAATGCTCTAGCGATTGTCGCATTCGGAGATGATGACAGGGGTATCCGAATAGAAAATGGAATCCCATACGTGCCTATTAGATCTCGGGCCGACGGGTTTGACGACTTCCTCGAAACATGGAGGACGGCCGAACGTAGAGAAGTGGGTCAAGTCGGTGCGTTGACGTATGCCTATGATGACGAGCATCTTTTCTGTGCTGGGTATATACCGCACTTGCGACGCTATACAGAGCAAACTTTCGCTGCGTACGCCGAATCCTTCAAACTTGCCGACGAACTAGGATTCCCCGAGTTGTTTCGTATGTGGAACTATGTTGGTCGGATAAATGACGTGAACGGCGAAGGGCTCGAAGTGTATCGAGACTTCTGTCGCGGCAGGGCGGAAGCCTTTGAATCATTCGGCAAAAAGATCCCGGCCGCAACCGGAGTTGGATCGAGGGGGGACGGGATCACTTTCTATTTCTTGAGCTGTAGGACCGGAACACCAGAACATATCGAGAACCCGCGACAGGTGCCAGCGTATAAATATCCACGAAATTATGGCCCTAAATCCCCCACGTTCGCGCGTGCCACTTTGCTGGAGTCGAAAGCATCCGATTCGACTCGCGATTCGCTCTTCATCTCGGGCACTGCGAGTATCCTCGGACACGAGTCCGTTCACGCTGACGATATTCATCTGCAATGCGACGTAACGCTGGAGAATATATCGCAACTGATCAGCGATTCAAATTTACAGGGGAGTGGGCGTAGCTACGGCTATGAATTGGGGGATCTGGGTGCGATCAAAGTTTACGTCAGGCGGCGGGAGGATCTGGAGTTGATTCGGAATAAATGCATGAGCGTATTTTCTTCAGACGCTGACATCAGATTTCTGAACATGGATATCTGCCGAAAGGAACTTCTCGTGGAGATAGAGGGGATTATATGACCACCGTCTCGGCAAGAGCTAAGCTGGCGCGCACTGGACCGGGTAGGCATGACCTCGGAGTCAGGCTCGCATCGGAGGGCGACTGGGAGGCCATCCAACACGCGCACAGCCGCGCGTTCGGTACACGATCAGATTCCGTTTTTCGCGAATCGTGGAGGCGTCAGGTCGACCTGGACGATATCCTGGTCACCGAAGATCGCACAGCTCAGGCGCACAAGCTGGTAGGCACCGCAATGTTCTACCGTTTGAGCGTTACCGTACCGGGCGGACAGATAGTCGGCGCCGCTGGCGGCGGCATGAGCCTCGTGGAGCCCACTCACCGTCGCCTGGGGATATATCGCTCAATGTATACCGAGTTGTTGAGTCTCGTGCAGTCACGCGGCTACCCCTTGCTAATCGGGATGCCGAGCAAGGGAACAATCTACCGGAGATTCGGCCTCGGTCCCGCCTCTCGCGTCCAGGAAATTGAGATCGACCGCCGCTTCGCGACGTTTCCGACGCGCGCTGCGGCCGCACAAACCGTCTCCAGTATCGATTCGGCGCACGCCCGTGAGATCCTGCCATCGATCTACGAAGTATGTGCACGTGTGATGCCGGGGGCGGTCAAGCGATCCGTAGGGTGGTGGGAGCTGTTTTTCTCCGACGGAGGTGAGCGCAACGGAATATGCTCTGAGCGATTCTATTTCGTTCATCCAGAAGGTTATGCCGCGTATCGGTTTGTAAACGAGGCGGCAGGACCGGTGGTACATGTGGAAGATTTGTATACAACATCTGATTCGGCGCACTCGGACCTATGGGAGGCGCTTCTCGGTCTTGAGATGTTCGACGTCCTGAGGGCGAAGATATCGCAATCGGATCCACTTCCGCTGAAGCTCGATGATATTCGTTGCGTGCGAATTGTTGGTGTCCGTGATGAGCTTTGGGTGCGGATCGTTGATGTGGCGTCAGCGCTCTCGATGCGAAGGTATGCATCGGACGACGAACTGGTAATCCAAGTGGAGGATCCGGTGGGCTTGGCCAGTGGTAACTACCGGCTGATCACGGAGAATGGCTCAGTAGAATGTCGCAAAGATGATACGCAGCCCGATCTCACAATCAACTTGGACGATTTGGGAAGCCTATACTTGGGTGGATTCGACGCGCACATACTGGCGAAGGCTGGTCGCATTAAAGGGATTACAGGCAACTCAGTTGCGCGGCTGGCGGCCTTGTTCCAGACTCGGGAGCGACCATTTTGCGGTACAAGCTTTTGAGACGGTGCCCCTGCGTGGGCCCAATTCTGGTCCGGCTGTTGGGGTGACGGAGCGTTCGACCAGCCTGGGCAGTCGCGGGTGCGCTCGTTGACGATGGACACGATCTTGACTGGACGACCGGCGCTGATGGGTCAACGGAAATTGCCTTCTCACGCTTGATTCGGCGTGTCCGCGGTCACTGCTGTGACCGTCGAGTCGCCGATTCGAATGCGGTACCTTCGCTGTCGCACGCGTAGTCCTTCCTCGCGCCAAGGGGTCGGATCTTCTAATGGTTGGCTGTCCCGCCCCGTGGGCGCGGGCGTCGGGGTAGGCGGAACCCTTGACGTGATCAACCGCCGCACCGTCACCAGACACCTCACGCGGTTGGGGCTGGGCAAGCGCCGATTCCTTGACCCGAACGGCGAGAACAACCGCAAGCCACAAAGGATCATCGCCCACTGGCCCGGCCATATGGCCCACCTCAACGTGAAGAAAGTCGGCCGGATTCCCGGTGGCGGTGGCTGGCGCATCCACGGCCGCGACAGCGACGAAAATGCGGACAGGCGGTCAGCCACCCGCATCACGGCTCCGGAGCGGCGTCACCAACGTTCCAGCCCTCCTACAGCTGATATGTAGGGCTGTTCTGTCAAGTGGCAGGTGAAAGCGGTCCCGGTAACGTGGGTTGCCGGGACCGCTTTCGTGTGCGGTTGGGCGGGGTCTGCTCGGGTCGTGTCGTGGGTTGGCGACGGCGTGGTCAGACTGATATGCGCGGGTTGGTTACCGCAAGACGACTGTTCGATGGGGACGGTGCCGCTGGTCTAGAGGTCGAGCGTTGCAACATGAAAGGTGTTGCTGCCCATAGCTGTGTCGCAACTCGTCCCGCACGCCGAATCGAGGGTTCGCCGCCCGGCCGCGGTCTCGGGGCCGCTGGTCAGCCGTCGTCGAGGACGGCCAGCGACCAGCACCAGCCCGCGAGTTCGCGGGCGACGGCGACGTTGGCGATCACCGGGCGTTTGTTGTGGGCGGTGAACTGTTCCCACCGGTGGTGCAAACGATGGTTGCCGGCGTGCCCGCGGGCGCGGGCCGCGGGCGGTGCCAGCGCCCACCGCGCGCCCATGGTGGTGGGGTTGCGGTAGGTCTTGCGGTGGTGCCAGGCTGCCTCGACCAGCAGCCGTCGAGCGTGTGTGTTGCCGGTCTTGGTGATCGATCCCTGGGATCGAGTGGTGCCGGAGGAGTATTCGGTCGGGACCAGCCCGAGGTAGGCGCCGATGGTCTTGCCGGTGAACCGATGCCAGTTCCCGATCTCGACGGCGAGGGCGAACCCGGTCAGCGTCGAGATCCCGCGCAGACAGCCCGACCGGCGCACGGTCGGGGTGTAGTCGCTGTCGACGGCCAGTTCGGCGATGGCGGTATCGAGCCGGTCGCGGCGGGTCCTGGTCAGCGTCATCGCTTCGTAGTCGGCGTCGAACGCCGCCTGCGACGCGGGCTGGTCGAACCGCTGGCTCCGCAGCCAGAGATCATGCGTCCCGGTCCAGGCCGCCCCACCGGAATACACGATCCCTTGCCGCAGAAGCAGTTTCGACAACCGGTGTCGGGCCCGCATCAGATCACCGCGCGCGTCCTCGCGGGCACGGACCAGATCACGGGCCGCTTCCTGGCCCACGGTCGGCACCGCGACCGCCACGATCTCACCCAGGCGCAGCAACCGCGCCAGGTGCAGCGCGTCGCGAGCGTCGGTCTTGACCCGATCCCCGGCCGGGCGCTGCCAACTTCGACGGCGCGGCCACCACTGTCTCGATCCCGGCGGCGGTCAGCGCCCGGTACAGGCCGAACCCGGTCGGCCCGGCCTCATAAACCACCCTCACCGGCCCCGCCAGCCCGACCAGCCATGCCAGGATTTGGCCTGGATCCGGGCACAGCCGCTGCCGCGTCAGCTGCCCGGTCTCGTTGTCGATCCCACACGCCACCACCGACAACGCATGCACCTCAAGCCGACACTCGTACGCTCGATACTCGCCGGGGCCTCTTGACCTGCAAATGTGGCTCTACCGAAATGAGTTTCATCCCGGCAACCCACGCGGTTTTGCAGAATCGAGGCTTCCGGCCCCGACCTCAGTGGGCCCTCATTCCGTCTAGCGCACCGTGCTGATGAAATGTTCGCGTGCGCTAGTTCCGTTGCGGGTGCCGCGGCGAAATCTTACGGATCAGCGCTTGGCGTGCTCGGCGTCTTTGGGAGCAGGTCGCCCGGGCCGCGATAATGCAGGCGGATCCCGGTGTCAGCCCGGTGTCGTCGAGCACGTAAGACGCCTTGCCGCTCGCGATCGAGGCGAATTGCGGCTTCGCCGAGCAGGTTGAAGCCTGTCGACCAGATCTCGATCTTGTCTGGGCCAGCATCAGTCACGCGCAGCCATGTATTCGGGTCCGGTACCATCCCGTACCAAGTGACATCCTGTATGTCCTCGATTCTGCGGCGCCATCGACGTGAGCGCCGTGTCCGCGAGGGGTTCACGAATTCTTCCCAGGCCGACCGAGACTCGGGTGTCGGCCACTTCTCGCTGAGGGCGTGCGTAGGGTCGAGATCGTCGATCCACTGACGCATGCCATTCGTCGAGTCGAATGTGGCGCCGGTGCTTGTCACCGCCGAGATGGCTGCGAGACGGTGGTCGAAGCCGGAGCGGATGAGGATAGAGGCTGCCTGGTTGAACGTTCCCGTTTCGATGGCGGTCACCGCTGTGCCCAACAAGGTGTCGTCGTTATCTTGGGCGGCTTCGTAGACCCTGGCGGCCTCCATTCCCCAGACCAACCGGTAGATCACGTCCGCCTCGATGAACTGCGCTATCTCGATGCGGTCACCGGCGACGTGGCTCAGGGCCGACCCGCGAACCCAGTGTCTCAACACGTCGTCCCAGTTATCGAGCGCCGTCTCGGGCTCGAAGACCTGCACTGCGAACACCGTTTCGGCGATGGCCACGAGGAGGTTGGCGGCGGTCTCGTAATCTTCTATGAGGATGGCGGTCTCGGCCTGAGCTGCTAGGGCGATGATGCGTCCGGATACCTGGGAGAGCTCGGACCCGGCGTTCGCCCCTAGCCCAGCCAGGAACCATCCGCGGCGTTGGGAGGGCGTGGCTGTCCGCCACAAGTGCTTGGTCCGGCTGTACACGAGTTCACGTAGGGCGGCCGCTGGCATGTCGGCGTAGTGGCGGAGTTGACGCTCCCAAAGTGAATCGCGCAGAGCATTGGCAACGATCTGCGTCGCGGCGTCTGCGTCAACGTCCTGGTCGCCGTCACCTATGACGCTCAGGATCCCGATATCGAGTAGTGCGAGATTCGACCGCCAGCTGTCGGCTGCAGTGGCCCGCCACTCGTCGGTCTCCTGAGGCACTACGGGCAGGGACCAGTCCGGCCCGCCGGTGAGGTATGCGAGCAGAGGCTCGACCGAAGCGAGCCCTTGCGATGCGAGCACTGTCCGCAATAAAGCGACGCCGATTTCGATGAGTCCGGACTGCAGGGCCTTGCCGCCGTCACCTTGCGTAAGTTCGCGCCATTCCCGCCGGCGTGCCCGGGTGGGCTGGAAGATGGGGTAAAGGACAAGCCCCTCGGTATCGACGAACGCGCGGCCTGCGCGCCCGATCACGTTCGCGAACTCAGAACCCTTGAGCAGATCCCCGCCGCGTCGAAGCCCGTGGAACAGTACCGCCGAGGCGGACAGGTTCAACCCTTGCGCGAGGGTCGGTGAGGCAATGGTGACCTTCAGACTGTCTCGCTGCAAGAGTCGTTCGACCTCGCGCCGGAAAGGACCGGGTAATGCTCCGTGGTGGATGGCCACGCCCAACTCAAGACACCCCAGGATGGGATGGTCGGCGCCGAACCACTCGGCGCCCACGGCAAGCGCGTCGCTCAGGTCCACGTCAGGCGGCAGCACCGAGGAAACGAGACCTTGGTTGTGGAGCTTGATGATTGCGCCGGCGTACGGTTCCACCCAGTTCCGCTGGGGACAGAAGACAAGGACGGTCTGGCCCTCCTCGACCAAACGCCACGCGGTAGCGATGACGTGTTCGCGTTGGCTGGCTGGAAATGTCTTCCTGCGCCGGCCGCCCGGCTTCTTCGTCTCGAAGTAGCGAGGGATGAAGGGCTGATCAGGTCCGAGAGTGATAGTCAGTCGTGCGTGGTCATCACGCCACTCGACGAGGCCGAAGCGCTGCTCCGTTGGCCGCCATGACTCGCGGTGCAGGCCGTCCGGCTCGTCGTCGGTAATCCACGCGACGAAGTCGTCGAGTTCGCTCCCGGAGGGAAATACCGCCGAGAGGCACAGGATGCGGCGGGTCGAGGCGTCTGGACGACGTAGCAGCCGCTGGATCTGGGCTTCGTAGCGAACCTCACGCTCAGAGGCTCCAATCATGTGTCCCTCGTCCAGGACGACAAGGCCGATGTCATCCAGGACTGACGGGTCGGATCGAAGCGCGAAATCCAGCTTTTCCGGAGTTGCCACCACGATCTCGCTGGAACGTAGGGTGTCCTCGTCGACGTCGCTCGTCCCCATGCTGCCGTAGAGGGAGGAGACGCGGATGCCCAGCGGGGAGAAGGTTCGGGCGAGAACATGCTCGGTCTGAGCGGACAATGCGCGCAGCGGGGTGACATAGACTGTACGTCGCTTCTGCGCGAGGCAAGCCAAGATCGACAGTTCGGCGATGCGGGTTTTGCCCGCGCTGGTCGGCAGCGCAACAACGAGGTCCCGTTGGTCCTGGAAGATCCGGTCGACGACGTGCAACTGTGAGGGCCACAGGTCTATCTCGGAACGTTCACGCGCCAAGAGCGACGCGATGAAGGTGCGCCGGAGAAAACGCCACCCTTCGACGTGGTCAGCGGCTCCGGGCGGCGGCTCGCTCGGAATGTTGGTTTCAAGGCTGGTGTCAAACAGGCCTCCCAGGAGATGTCGGGTAAGGCGGTAGACCCACCATGGCCCGGAGGCGCTCACGTCCGAGGACGCCTGCTCACCAAGCTGCAGTTCTTCAAGAGCGCCCTCGAGCAGGTCTCGGCTGCCGATCTCGATCGAGTACAAGGCGGCCGAGACCGCCGAGAGGTAGTTCTCGCTCAGGAGAAGGACAATGGGGCCAACCTGGTCCGAAGCATTCTCATCATCCACGCTCTCATCCACCACGGTGAGAGCCGCAAAGAGAGCCTCATCGGACACCTGAGGCGAGGAACGCAGCAACCGTGTCCGCTGCTCGACGGAACTCAAGTCGCGCATCAGAAGGTCCGCCAGCGTCAGCTCCATCGGAGTTAGCCGACCCGACCCGCGGCTCGTCTGGATCAGCGAGAACGCCCGCGCGGCGTAGCCCCCGAGATGGCTGGCCGCGCCAGCGACAAGCCCGTGAAAGACCAGATCTCTTCGTGGCGCCGCATTCCGGATGGCGGCCTCAATGGCGTACGAACTCTGAATGAACCCGCGCCCGGCTAAGGCGATCCGTCCGGTCGTGTCATCGTCCGAGGCTTCTAGCAGGTCGAGGCTGGCGGACAGCATTGAGTACCCGTAGTTGAGCAGGTCCGCGTCCAGAAAGGGACTGAACTGAGGCGCGTCCGGCGGCAAGACGCCAGCCCGGCGAATCATCGATTGGGCCTGCCCGCGAGCCAGTAGACGCCCGCGGAAGCCGGCGTCCGTGGCCGCAATCAGGCTCTCCGTCAGCTCCCGCGCCTCACGAGCCACCGGCTGTCACCTTCTCATAGGCGCCCTTGATGAACTCCTGATGGCCATGAACTCGAAGCGTGATCGTCAGCTGCGATACCGAGCCCGAATATGCCTGGAGATCTGCCGCCACATGCTTGCTAGGGTCGCTGCTTGTAAACAGAAACATCAGGTGACCGACGCGGTCGGGACGGATACCCTCTACGAGCTGCAGGTCAAGCACGGCCTTGCCAACGTCACCGTCGACCGTGCGCAGGAGCCGTTCGGCGAACTGGACGAGCGAGTGCGGCGACGGCAACTCATCGTTGCGCGCTAGACCTTCGCGAGCCTCCGTGACGGTGCCCTTGCCCAGTTTGACGCGGCTCTTGGCCTCTGCCTTGGCGATATAGGGTTTGCCGTCGGCGTCGAGCTTCACCCCAAGCACATCATCCCCCCGCATCGCCCACTCTTGATGGTCGCGCTGAATCAGTCGGCTCGGACCAACCACATACCCGCCCTCCTCGTGGAGGTAGGCCGTCGCGAGGATCTCGCCCATGTCCCCAGAACGAGCGCTGGCTTTAGTCGGGAGCTTGTTGCTAAGGAACTTCGCCACGGCATCCTTCCCCAACCGCTGCGCGATCAACGAGAGCGACTCGGATTCGGCGTACGCACTCGGCAGACCTGCGGCGAGGGTGGCGATGCCCGTGGCGTCGTCGTGCGACTCGATGACGCCGGCATGGTGGCCGCCAATGGGTACAGGCGCTCCAACGGCGCACCAGCTCCGAAAGTCAGCCATTTCCCGCCGATCACGCGTCCTTCCCAGTCCAGGTGTTCGCTGGACGAACTGTACCGAGAAGCAGCGAGGTACCTAAATTCTTTGCGACACTTCGGATGTGACAATCGATGTTGGAGACCGAAAGATCCTTTGGGCTCGTCCGCGCAACTCATGCGCGATCTGCAAGACTGTCGTTTCCGGTTGAAGACTCCGACGCAGCAACGGGTGCGGCGTGCATTCTCGCCGCGACGCGCAAAGCCTTGGCCGCGGATGACACCGCGGTGTGTCTGGACGACGCCGCTGTGGCCGGCGTCGGCGTGGCAACCCTCTATCGCCACTTCCCAACCGAGATGCATTGATAACCACCACTTTTCAGCAACTACTTGATGACGAGATTGCTCCGGTCCTGATGGTTGCGCAGCGACGGGCCAGCGCGGCCGAGGGGCTGATGCTGGTTTTCGAGCACCTGCTCTCACTGCTTGCGAACGAACGGGGCCGGCTCGATTCCTCGCAGCGCCTCGGCTCGGTCGAAGATGTGTCGACGAGCGAGTTGTTGACCGCGCTGGGGCACCTGTTGGAACGTGCTCAGGGGCAGGGGGCGATCCGAGCCGACCTTGAAGCCGACGACCTTCCCGCTTTACTGGTCATGCTGGTAGGCGCGTTGCAGTTCACCGAATCCGGTGACGGCTGGCCCAGGTATCTGGTGCTGATGGCCGATGCGATGAAACCTGGCGAGCACGCGGCGCCGCTGCCTGGTGCGGCGTCGCACGGTAACCACGCAAAGTTGCCGCCGCCGCTCAAAATTCCTTGATCGCGGCAGAACCTCGGGGTGAGCGAGCGAGTCGGGGGGGAAGAGTGGTGATCGAGCACGGATTCATGTCACATGTGACATGAATCCGTGCTCGAGTGATGCGCGAGAGGGGACTTGAACCCCTACGTCCGTGGACACCAGAACCTAAATCTGGCGCGTCTGCCAATTTCGCCACTCGCGCTTGATGGTACGACCGTCCAAACTCTACCGGGCGTTTCGCCCATCGCGAAGCATTGGGCGGGTGTGGCGTACTCGTCAGTAACCTTACCTGGGATTATAACAATTTGGACAACCGCAACGTGAGGGGCGCTCATGTTTCGTACGCGTTGGTAACCCGATGGACCAGCGCCTTCAAACATGAGGCGGAGTCATGTTCATCACTGTTCTGGTACGCACGTACACGAATACTCCTAAGTAATAGCCTCGCCCGGGAGCAAACGTGAGGATTTCCTCATGATTTTGTGCCATCCTCGCCGGTATCAGGCCGATCACCCGCGATCACTCGTGAACCGGTAGGGACCGGCGTGTCGCCGAGGCATGTCGCATGGAGAAGGAAGTCGAAGCGTCTTGACGATCAACGAGAGCACCAAGACCGAGTCCGGACAGAGCGCGAAGGTGGTAGCCGCCGCCGGGAAGGCCGCGTCGGGCGGGGCGCGGTCGCCGCTGTTGGATCGTCTGCTCGCCGGCGCGCCGTACGCGCTCGCCTTCGGCGGGCAGGGTGCGCAGTGGCTGAGTGAGCTGGAGGAGATCGGGCGCGACAGCGCGCTGGAGCCGGAGCTGACCGCGCTGGTCAACGAGGCGGCCGCGTTGCTCGAGCCGGTTGCGGCGCAGTTGCTGGTGGTCCGTCCCGTCGGCTTCGACCCGATCGGCTGGATGCTCGAGAACGAGCTGGCCGACACCGATGAGGGCGAGGCCTCCGCCGCCCCTTCCGAGCAGGTGCTGCGCTCGGCCGCGGTGTCCATGCCCGGTGTGCTGCTGACCCAGGTGGCGGCCGTGCGGGCGCTGCGTTTGCAGGGTCTGGATCCGGCCGAGCACGCGCCCGTCGCGATCGTCGGACACTCGCAGGGTCTGCTCGCGGCCGCCGCGGTCGAGGCCGGTGGCGCTCGTGACGCGGAGCTGCTCGCGGTGGCCCAGATGATCGGCGCGGCAGCGGGTTTGGTGG
>NZ_BAFP01000255.1 GCF_000308455.1 Nocardia abscessus NBRC 100374
ATGACAGTCCTGCCGCCCGACCGGGTGGGCCAGGCCCTGGCCGCCCACATCGCCGATCGGTGGGAGGGCGACGAGGCGCTGCGGATCCTGCTGCGGACCGCGGTCACCGATACCGACAGCGCCGAGCGGATGCGCGGGATCTTCGCCGCTCAACTGGTCCCGATGATCGCCGAACTCACCGGCGATCCCGCCGGGGCCCCGGCCCGGGCCGGGCTCGCAGCCTCCCAGGCACTCGGCTTGGCGCTGTGCCGGTATGTGCTGTTCATACCGCCGGTGGTCGATCTCTCCCGCGAAGCCATCATCGAATGGCTCGGCCCCACACTGCAGCGCTACCTGGTCGGTACGCGATAACCCGGCGCCGTCGGGTATCTCGTGCAGGCCAGCGGTATCGGCCACGGCCGGTACGGCGTAACCAGCTCCGCCGCCGCTCCGAGAGGGACCACCACAGCCCGGCCCAGCCACCGCCCATCGACCTCGACGCCCAGCCCGGTGACGACACCGGCCACCTCTTGCCCCAGCGTCATCGGCAGCCGCGGCGGCGGAACCGGACCCCGGCGTCTCCGGCGCGGAGCACCGAATCGATCAGGTGCGCCCCCGGCCGCGTGCACCTCGACCGGTATCTGCCATGCACCCGGTACCGGGTCGGGCACCGACGCGCACAACAGCCGTTCTGGCGCACCGAACTCGTACTGCCGTATCGCGTACACCTCGACTCCCAGAGTTCTCGGTGGCCAGGTGCTCAGCGGCGGTCGAGTCCGGGCAGGTACCGTTCCGGCTTCGGGACACCGGGGTGGTCGTGCAGGCCCACGGCAATGAGCTCGCTCAGATTTCCGGAGCCCTGACCGCGGTCTGTCTGATCATCGGGTTCATGACGTTCGCGGCGATGTTCAGCAGCGGGGCGTTCGACCGGCGTTTGTGTATGGCCGGGTATCCCCGGGTTGCTTTGGGTTTGGCGAAAATCGCTTGCCTGGTGGTGGCCGCGGCGGTGGTCAGCGTCTACGCCACCATGGCCATCTGCCTTTCTTGGTCGCCGCAGCAGCCGGCCCTGTTGGCCGGCGCTTTTCTGGGACGCGATGACCTCCGGGGCGCTGGGTGTCGCCCTCGGCGCGCTGCTGCGCCGGGAGGTGGAGGGCATGTTCGCGATCGCGATGATCAGCTGCTTCGACATGGTCGTGCAGAACCCCATCGCCAGT
The DNA here is from genome assembly GCF_000308455.1 of Nocardia abscessus NBRC 100374. Classification (GTDB taxonomy): domain Bacteria; phylum Actinomycetota; class Actinomycetes; order Mycobacteriales; family Mycobacteriaceae; genus Nocardia; species Nocardia abscessus. Next base: position 1,194 of record NZ_BAFP01000255.1, read on the forward strand.
ATCGGGGCGGACAGCGATTTTGTGCGGTGGCTGCCGTCCTACGGTGCCATGCAGGCTTCGACCGCGGCCGGTTTCTCCGGGTTCCGGTAGTAGTCGCGCGAAAAATAACAAAGTGGGCTTGACCAGCGGTGACGTCGGGCTGCCGGTGTCCGGTTTGGCGCCGGGTGGTGGCGGGATTAGTCGCAACGGGCGCGAGCGTCAGGTCCGGGGCGGGGTGGTGCTGCTGATGATGCGGTGGATGGTGGGGCGGCCGACGCTGTCTTCTGCGGCGAGGTCGGGCAGGTTAGCGTCGTCGTCGGGGTTGTGGTAGCGGCGATGGATCGTTTTGGGTGCTGCGAGTGGCTGTTTCGGTTGTTTGCCTTTGAGGCGGCCCTTGACGCGGCCTTGGCCATGCCTTCGCGGGTGCGCAGGTGGCCCAGGTTGGCTTCGAATTCGGCGACCAGTGGTACAAGGTATTGAATGGCGGCCAAGACCTCGATACTCTGGGCCGATGCTGGCCGAGTTCTTCGAATGCATGGTGCCCGAAAGTAGGGGCCATGGTCACGTCGGGTGATCTGCCGGGCCTGGATCTACCGCATATCGACGCGCACTCCGAATTAGGCGGCCTCGGCGCCGTTGAACTGCACCATCCTACCCAGGACATCGACCAAGACGGTCTGCTCGACAGCATGACCATCACCGGCGACGATGCCATGCAGGTGTGGACCGACGTCGATCACGACGGCTTCGCCGATCACGTCAAGGTGGTGGAGAAGGATGGCGACTATACCGCCTGGGAGTTCCATCGTCACCCGGACGGAACCTCGGAGTGGATTCGAACGGATCAGGGGCGGCTGGGCACGTGAGCGGTGCTGCCTTCGGACAGTTGACGTTCGAGATCACCACCGTGGAACCAACCTCATGAGACAGCACAGCTAGCTGTGGTTGGATGCGAAAGCTGTACTGAAACGGGTTCCGGTAGTAACCGCGCGGAAAACAACGACAATGGCTTGACCAGCGAAGATGTCCTGCAGCGGATGGGCTTGGTTGGTGCTTGGCTTGACTGCCGATGAGGTCGGTCGGTGTGCTGGAGGTCGGGTTTCGTGGCGACGCGGGTGTTAGCGGACGAGGAGTTGGCGCGGGCCGCGGGAGTTTCCTGAGCAGATCGGGTGGCAAGCCCTCCCGTTGAGGGAGGGTGCGGCAGCGCTGGGGTCGGGCCACGTCGGAACTGCGCCGACACTCGTTGCACGACACCACGGGGATGGGTTGTCGATTCGGCGAGATAGCGACGCCCGTCAGCACTTTGCAGCGTCTGAAACAGCTACTAGCTGGTAGTCAGTCACCGAGAGACCCCATCGGCCTCCGGGCGGGTGCGGCGGCATCGATCTCATCGCGGGCGCGGAACCACCCCGATCCTGTATCCCCTCAGCGGCGAAACAGTTCGAACTGGCTACCACTCTGACGGCAGAACCAGGTCTTACCCAGCCCTTCTTGACCGAATTCAGCCACCCCATTCGCGACACAAGTTCCGTGAGTGGGGTAGTAGCCAACGGTTTCATCAGCCGCCGCCGTACCAGCCGCGCCGAAGGAGAAGGCCGCGATCATCGCCCCACTGATCAGATACTTCAACATGACGGGAAGTCTAAAGCGTGACACTACTGCGCCGCGCCTGAAACACGTTGGCTACGCGTAGGTTCCGTCGGTGTCGAGGACAGGGCGGCCGAAGAGGACTGTGTTGACCGTGACAGCACGGTTGTTTTCGGAGTTGTGGCATTGATTGCAAGGCTGGCGTGGAGTACCTGCCGCTACAGGTACTCCACGGAGTGATCACGGGTCGGCTCAGCGCGGCCGAACGCCCACCAACTCATGAATCTGCTGCAGGGAAACGTGCGCGGTGAGATGTGGGCGAGCACCTCGTCGTCGATGGGTCGGCCTTCGCGGCGCATCTATCTCCACCACGCCAACCGACCTCATCGGCAGCCAAGCAAAGCGCCAACCACCCAAACCTCCCGCAGCCTGAACGCGAAACCGACTCTCTACCAACCGGTTACGGCATATCCGACCGATTTTCGGCGAAAACTACCGGGACCCCGACTCGCGGAGCCGGCCTGCCGGCCGCGGCGGCATCGGCACTACCCGGTAGGGCCTATGCATGGGCGAGTCTGGAGTGGCGATGGGTCCGGCGGGGTATTTGATCCGGCGTTCGCGGCGGTTGTCCTGGGGATTGCGCCAACGCAGGTCAATGGAGTAGCCGGGGCTGGCTCCTGCGAGGGCGCCGCGCAGCTGCGCGTCGTGGCCGCTGCACACCGGAGTGTCGGGATCGCAGCCGCCACGACGAGCGGGTCGCACGACGGTGCAGCATCACCTCCAGCACATCAGGATTCGTTTCGCGCCGCCGCTGTGCGCGAGCGCGCCGGTGCCAGCGCCCCTCGGCGGCATCCTTATGCTCGACCGCGGACGCGGCGCGACGGTCACGATCCGCGTCCTGCAACTCGGCACGGAGCACACGTTTGCGCTGGCGGCGCTGCTTGGCGCGCATCCACACGTGCAAGGCCCGCTCGGCGGCGATCTCCCGTTCGCTGCCCGTCGATGGTGAGGACGAACTTGCCATCGGCGTCCGGGTCGGTGATCCGCACCAAGAGCTCGGGGTGACCCCTGAAATGGATTAGGGCGGTACGCCCAAAATGTGGGGCCTGCGGGTTCTCGGGACCCTTTCTTTACCGTCAGGGTGCCTACATATGGCTGCGCCCGGCGGAACAGTTCCTCAGCATCCACCGCGAAGGTCACGGGGGCGGTCAGGGTGTACCGGTCGTAGCCGTCCTCGCCGGTGCGCCATCGACCGCCAGGGTGGGACGATCCCACGGTGAATCCGAGCAGTACTGGTCGAAGTACCAGATCATGTCCGCCGCGGTCATCGAGTAGCCCTCGGCGTACTGCGCGTAGCTTGCCCATTGAGTTGGATTCGAGTCCACTACAGGGAGTATCAGCAGCTGGTGTGCGATCGCGATGCCGGATTGCCGGAGTCGAAGACAGCTGGCGGTGGCCAGGTTCCACCTGCGCTGTCGCCACCGACCGCCATGCGGTGTGGATCGATGCCGAGTTCTGCCGCGGCCGGGGAGCATGCCCAGTCGATGGCTGTGCAGACGTCGTCGAGGGGGAGAGGGAATCGGTGTTCCGGCGCCCGACGATAGTTCACCGATGCGACGGCGCACTTCGCGTGCGCCGCGATGGTGTGGCAGATCCAGTCATGAGTGTCCACGTCGCCGATCGTCCAGCCACCACCGTGCGCATAGACCAAGCAGGAGCTGTTTCCGCGTGGCCGGTCGATACAGGCGCATACTGATCGGAACACGGTCGGGACGTCGCCGGAGTTCGTTGCCGACTATCAGATCGCGGACATCGAGATTCGGAGCGCATTCGGTTGCACCGAATCTCGACACCAACCTCCCGTACCGACCGCGCACGCCAGTACATCCACTCGTTGATCCCACAGCTACGGGCCAGTGATTCAGGCATTTATCCCCAAGCATGCCTAGGCACTCGATATGCTTGATCGGTACTCGGTCGTGTCCAGGACGAGTCCGCTTCTCGGCTGTAATGTCAAGAGAGAAAGAGTGTTCAAGAACATGATCTCTGATTTTCTCGACCGCAAACTCAGCAAGCGCTTCCATGCCTACGACGTGAACGGAGACGGCGTCATCGAGCGCCGCGACTTCGCCCTCGCGGTCGAACGTATGGGACAGGCCTTCGGACGGGAACCCGATGACCCCGAGGTGCAACGGGTCGCGGAATTGAATTTCGCCGTGTGGGATCGACTGGTCGCTCATTGCGACGCGAACAACGACGGTAAGGTAAGCGAAGCAGAGTTCAAAGAAGCGTCCCTGGCGGGCTCGTTGGAGACGGTCGACTCATTCGAAGAAGATTACCTTCCCTTGATCAACGCGGCTCTGGACATCGCCGACGCCGATCGTGACGGAAAGCTGACCGCGACCGAGTTCACCCTCTGGGCCGGTTCCCTGCTGAACCATTCGCAGCCGGAGATCGACGAGATCATCCGTCATTTCGATCGCGACGACGACGGACTGATCGCGCGCGAGGTCATCCTCGCCTCCATCCACGAATATTTTTTCAACGACTCGCCGGACTCGGCGGGAAGTTGGGTGGTCGATCCGTCTCCCGGCCGGTGATCCGCAGGGGTCTCGGGAGAGTCGTCGTCCGCCATTAGGCGCCCTTATTCTCTCTGTGGTCCCGGCGGCGGCCGGGACCACAGAGAGAAATCTATACATTCGGGTATCGTTCCCAACGCGCATACCTGCCTGCACGAGTGGTTTCCGAGTTCCGTGGCGGCAGAGGGCTCGGCGGTGGTCATACAGCATGCTTACCAGAAGTCGGGAATCGATCAATGGCGTCGCTGATTTCGTAAAGGCGTTGTGCTGGTGGGTTCTTGTAGCGACTTGGCGGGTTCGCCGGTGAAGTTCGGGTTCGCAGTTGTAACCGAACCAGTGGCAGCGTTGGCTACAACTGCCGCGAGTTCGGGCGTAGGCGAGACGGCGGTATCGTCCGGCGGAGCCGCGCCGGACGGAATCACTTCCGTGGCCGACCGAGATCGCCGAATACGCTGCCGCCGTCACCGCTGCTGCGGATTATCGATCTGCGAACCCTTCCACCGCGGTATCGGCGCTGGAGTGAGGAACTTCGATCGTTTCAAAGGCCGATCCGGTGGTACTTCTGCTCCGCAGAAGTTCTTTGCCCAGTTGGCGCGCCAACGCTATGGAATTCGGATGGTCGAACAACGCATCGGTTCCCACGCGTAGGCCGGCAATTCGGTTCAGGCGGTTACGGAGTTCCACGGTGGTGAGTGAGTCGAAGCCGAGGTCTTGGAACTTTTCGTCAGGAGCGACCGTGTGGCCGGCGGGGTATCCCAGGACATCGGCTGCCTGAGTGCGAACCAATTCCAGCACGAGACGGTCTTGTTCCGCCGCGGTGGCTCCTGCGAACCGCTGGGCCCAGGAGGATGGGCTGTCGTGGTGTACCGGCACGCCGACAGGGCCGCCGCGTCGCGGAACGAGATCGCGCAGCAGCAGTGGCTGTTCGAGATGGGATGAGCGCATAGCCGCCAGGTTCCACCGCGTCGCGGCCGTCATCGCTCGTGCGCTACCTCTGGCCGCGTCGAACAGGGCCAAGCCTTCGGTGACGGACAGCGGCACCATCCCGCCACGGGTGATGCGTTGCCGCCTGATGCGGTCCACCCCGCTACTGATCCGCGAAGGCGGCGCCCACAGGCCCCAGGCCACCGCGCAGGCGGGGAGTCCTTCTGCGCGACGGTGGTAGGCCATGGCGTCCAGGAAAGTGTTGGCGGCGGCGTAGTTCGCTTGGCCCGCGTTGCCGAACAGGCCCGCGCCGGACGAGAACATGATGAACTCCGCCAGGTCGAGGTCGCGGGTCAGCTCGTGCAGGTGGACGGCGGCATCGAGCTTCGGCCGCAGTACCCGCTCCAATTTGTCGGTGTCGAGCGATTCGAGTGTCCCATCGTCCACGGCGCCCGCCGCGTGCACGATAGAACCCAGTGAGGGTACCGATGCCAGTAGCGCGGCGACTTCTTCTCGAACCGAGACATCGCAGGAGACGATGCGGATTTCGGCGCCGACCGCGGCCAGTTCGGTGGCGAGATCAGGTGCGGTTTCGGCCGTCGTTCCGCTCCGCCCGGCCAGTACCAGTCGGCGCACTCCGTGTGCGGTCGCGAGGTGTCGGGCGAGGAGGGTCCCGAGCGTGCCGGTGCCTCCGGTGATGAGCACGGTTCTCTCGGGATTCGGCTCGACCGGGACGGTCAGTACTACCTTGCCGGTGTGCCGAGCTTGGCTGACGAATCGCAGTGCCTCACCTGCCTGCCGGATGTCCCAGGCGTGAATCGGCAGCGGGCGGATCGCTCCGTCCTCGATCAGAACGAGGAGCTCGGCGAACATTTCCTCGAGGCGGGATGGTTCGAGGTCTCCTAGGTCGAAGGGTTGGTAGCTCACCCCGGGATGCTCGGCGGTGACGGTTCGAGGATCACGGACGTCGGTCTTGCCCATCTCGATGAAGCGCCCGCCCTGGCGTAGCAGGCGTAACGAGGCGTCTGTGAATTCCCGAGACAGGGCATTGAGCACCACGTCGACTCCATGCCCAGCGGTTGTGCGCCGGAAGTGTTCTTCGAACTCGAGCGTGCGCGAAGAGGCCATGTGCCGGTCGTCGATGCCATACCCGTACAGGGCTTCCCATTTGCCGGGACTGGCCGTGGCATACGCCTCGGCCCCGATGTGCCGGGCCAGTTGCAGGGCGGCCATGCCCACCCCACCGGCGGCGGAATGGATGAGAACCGATTCCCCCCGCGTCAGGCCCGCCAGGTCGAACAAGGCGTAGTGGGCCGTCAGGAAGGCGATAGGGAATCCGGCTGCCTGGGCGAATGACCAGCCGGCGGGGATCCGGACCAGGGCCCGGTGGTCGGCATCGACCGATGACGCGAACGCCCCTGAGACCACACCCATCACCCGATCGCCCTGACCGAATCCGGTGACCCCGGGACCCACCTCTGTCACCACCCCGGCTGCCTCGCGCCCCATCGTGGCCTCGCCCGGGTAGATGTCCAAGGCGATCATCACATCGCGAAAGTTGATGCCTGCCGCTCGCACCGAGATCCGGACCTGGCCCGCCCGAAGCGGACCGGACGACCGTGATTCGAGGGTCCATCGGTCGAGATCGCCCGGCTCCGTGGGAGCGAGACGCCACGGTGAGCCGTCGGCGGGCCGCCGGATCTCGTCGGACGCGATGTCCGCACGTACCAGTCGAGGCACGTAGAGTGCGTTTGCCCGGAAGGCCGACTGCGGCTGTCCGGACGCGCGCGCCGCGGCCAGCGCTTGCGGTAGATCGGCGCCCTTCTCCACGTCGAGCAGCAGGATCCGCTCGGGGTTCTCGGTCTGCGCGACCCGGACCAGTCCCCAGATAGGCGCGCAGGCAAGGCCTTCCACGCGATCTCCTGAGATGGCGGCCACTGCCTCTCGGGTCACTACGACAAGTCGAGTTCCGGCGAAGCGATCATCTGCGAGCCAGGCCTGGAGCAGGTGCAAGATCTGGGCGCTCATGGCGTGTGTTCGCCGGAGCAGCGTGCTGTCCTCTTCCACGCCGACGTACGGAACCAGCACGACATCCGGTACGGGGGTCCCACCGGCCACCGAGAGGACGAGCGCCGACCAGTCGGGCGACGCCACGACCGAGTGCCCGTTCGCTTCGAGCGCCGCCGCCATAGGGAGTCGATCGGGACCCAACACGGCGTAGGTGCAGTCATCGGAACATGCCCCTGCGTCCGGCTGGGGGGCACGGACCCAGTCCAGCCGGAACAGGGCTTCGGCGGCGGATTGCTTGCCCACTCCGGCCGGCATCGCCGGTCGCAGAACAAGCGAGGCGGCCTCGATGACCGGTCTGCCGGCCTCGTCTGTCACGGTGAGGGACAGCTCGATCGAGTCCTTGGTGTCGGTCCTACCTGGCCGGAGCCTGGCCCGCAGCACGGAAGCGCCGGGTGCGTACCGAGCGACGCCGCTCCACGAGAACGGCAGCCACAGTTCGGCCGGTCCGTCGGCGAACCGTGCCACCGCGAACCGAGTCGCGTGCAGCACTGTGTCGAGCAGTGCGGGATGTACGCCGAACCCGCGCGGGGGCAGCCCCTCCGGGAGACTCGCCTCCACATACACGTCCGTTTCCAGCTGCCAGGCGGCCCGAAGGCCACGGAAAGCCGGCCCGTAGTCCATCTCCCGTTCGGCCAGTTGTCGATAGAGATCGTCGAGAGGGATCTGTACAGCACTCGGTGGGGGCCACTGCTCATCCCCACCGTGCGACCACGCCGACGCCTCGGACGGTAGCCCGGTGACGGGGGCCACGGTGCCGGTCGCGTGCCGTGTCCACGGACCAGGTTCGGCGGAACCCAGGTCGACTTCGGGCCGAGCGTAGATGGTCAGCTGCCGGTCCCCGCTCTCGCCTGGTGGACCGACCTCGACTTGGAGGAGCACCTCGCATTCCTCGGGCACCGGCAGCGGCTCGTGCAGGATGAGCTCGTCCAGGCGACCACAGCCGAGTCGTTCGCCGGCGTGTGATGCCAGCTCGAGCAGTGCCGTGCCGGGGAACACCGCAGTGCCTCCGATGGCGTGTTCGGCGAGCCATGGGTCGGTCCTGTGGGTCAGTCGGCCGCTGTAGACGTGCCCGCCCGAGCCGGCGAGTTCGACCGGAGCCGTCAACCACGGGTGGTCGGCGACAGCGGGGGCGACGGGGACGGCTCGGCGTCCGACCGCCGTTCCCTCGGGCCAGTACCGATGACGCTGGAAGGCATACGTGGGCAGGTCCACCTGCCGTGGCCGTAGCGAGGCGAAGAGGGTGTCCCAGTGCAGCGTCACGCCGTGGACGTGCGCCCTGGCCAGTGCGGTCGCTACGGCCGAGGCCTCGGGCCTGCGGCGGCTCAGGACCGGGCCGAACGACTGTGCCTCGGGCAGGCAATCGCGGACCAGCGCGGTCAGCACGCCATCCGGGCCGACTTCCAGGTAACCGGTCACACCGTCGGCGTCCATCCGGCGCAGCCCATCGTGGAAGCGAACTGTTTCCCGGACGTGCCGAACCCAGTATGCCGGGGAACACGCCTGTTCCGCTGTGAGCGGAGCGCCGGTGACATTCGAGATGAGCGGGATACTGGGCGGGGCATAGGAGAGTTTCTCGGCCACTTGCCGAAATCGCTCCAGCATGCCGCCCATCCGCGGAGAGTGGAAGGCGTGGCCGACTCGCAGCCGCTGCGTCCGACGCCCCGACGCCTCCCAGTACGCGGCCTGATCGGCGATTGCCTCCTCATCCCCGGAAAGCACCACAGCCCGTGGACCGTTCACCGCGGCGATCGCCAACTCGTGCTCGTGACCGGCCAGTGCCTCGGCGGCTTCTTGCTCGCTCGCCGCCACCGCCAGCATCGCGCCGCCCGCGGGCAGCTCCTGCATCAGTCGGCCTCGTGCCGCGACCAGCGCGCAGGTGTCCGCCAGAGAGAGCACCCCCGCGATATGCGCCGCGGCGAGTTCTCCGACGGAGTGGCCGAACAGCACGTCCGGCCGTAGACCCGCCACCTCGAGGAGGCGGAAGAGCGCGAGCTCGCAAGCCAGCAGCGCTGGTTGGGTGAAGTCGGTTCGGGCGAGCAGCGCGGCGTCCGGTGACCCCTCATCGGCGAAGACGACCTCCAACAACGGCCGGTCCAGCAACGGGTCCAGATACGCGCAAACGGCGTCGAGGGCCTCGGCGAAAACCGGCGACCGGTCGTACAGTTCCCGGCCCATACCCGCGCGTTGAGCGCCCTGACCGGTGAACAAGAACGCGATCTTGGGGTCGGTCACGGCGGTGCCGAGGATCACTCCGGGCGTCTCGCGCTCCTCGGCGATCGCCTCCAGGCCCTCGAGGTAGCCGTCCCGGTCGGCGGCAAGCACCACGGCGCGGTGCGGAAACGCCGTGCGAGTGGTAGCCAACGTGTAGGCCACGTCCACCACCGACAGGTCCGGGCGAGAGCGCAGGTGGCCGACGAGCCGATCCGCTTGGGCGCGCCGCGCGAGTGCACCCCGACCGGACACCACCCAGGGCACGGTCCCGGGCTCGGGCGCCGCGACCGGATGCGAGCCGGTGTCACCGTCGGGCTCGCGAGCTTCCTCGAGGATCACGTGCGCATTGGTGCCGCTGATCCCGAACGAGGACACCCCGGCGCGGCGCGGCGCTTCGAGTTCCGGCCACGGCCGTGTGCCGGTCAACAGTGACAGCCCGCCCGCCGACCAGTCCAGCGGCGCCGGTCGGTCGACGTGCAGCGTCCTGGGCAGCACTCCATGGCGCATGGCCTGCACCGTCTTGATGATGCCGGCGATTCCGGCGGCAGCCACCGTGTGGGTCAGATTCGACTTCACCGAGCCCAGCCACAACGGCCGCTCGGGGGTACGGTCGCGGCCGTAGACCGCCATGAGTGCCTGTGCCTCGATCGGATCGCCCAGCTTCGTTCCGGTGCCGTGGGCCTCGACCATGTCGATGTCGTTCGGCGTCAGGGCGGCGTTGGCCAGCGCCTGGCGGATGACGCGGCGCTGAGCCGGTCCGTGCGGGGCGGTCAACCCGTTGCTTCTGCCGTCCTGATTGACCGCCGTCCCGCGGACGACGGCGAGTACCCGATGGCCGCGTCTGCGGGCGTCGGTCAGCCGCTCGACCAGCAGCATCGCCACCCCCTCGCCCCAGACGGTTCCGTCGGCGCCCGCGGCGAACGCTTTGCATCGCGCGTCCGGCGCCAGGGCGCGTTGCCGGCTGAACTGTATGAAGGGTTGCGGAGTGCAGAGGACCGTCACGCCTCCCGCGATGGCCAGCGAACACTCGCCTGCCCGCAGTGCCTGACCGGCCAGGTGCAACGCGACCAGGGACGACGAGCACGCGGTGTCCACCGTGAGAGCCGGGCCTTCGAAACCGAATGTGTAGGCCACACGCCCGGAGGCGACCGCGAACGAGTCGGAGGCACCCACGAATCGCCCGGCCGTGTCCGACTCCTGTGGCAGCGAGTCGTATCCGAAGGTGCTCATCCCGAGGTATACGCCTGTCGGGGTAGCGCGCAGGGTGGTCGGGTCGATGCGAGCGTGTTCGAGCACCTCCCAGGCGGCTTCCAGTACGAGACGCTGCTGTGGGTCCATCGCTACCGCCTCGCGGGGAGAGATACCGAAGAACGCCGCGTCGAACATGTCGGCATCGGCCAGGAAGCCGCCGCGCCGCACGTAGCAGGTGCCCGCGCGGTCCGGGTCCGGGTCGAACAGGTTGTCCAGGTCCCAGCCCCGATTCGTCGGGAAGGGGGACACGGCCGAACGTTCCTCGGTGACCAGGCGCCACAGGTCGTCGGGGGATGCCACTGCACCGGGCAGCCGACAGCTCATACCGACGATCGCCAGCGGCTCGTCGATGGCGGCCAGTGTGGCGTGGAGCGTGGCCTCGGTGATTCCGGATGCTGCCGCGTCCGAGGCAGTCAGTACGGACCGCAGGTGCTCGGCCAGCGCTCGTGGCGTCGGATATTCGAAGACGGCGTTCGCCTCTATGGACACGTCGAGCGCCTCGGCCAGGAGGTTGGCCAGCCGCACGCCGGCCAGCGATCCCAGGCCGGAGTCCCAGAATGCTCTGTCGACCGGGATGGCGGCACGCTCGTTCCCGATCGCTCGGGCGGCCGCGTCGCGGATCAGCTCGATGAGCCGCCGCTCGCCGTCGACGGCGCCGGATTCGAGGTCGTTGAGATACAGACGATCTGAGTGTACGAGCGGCTCGTCGCTACGGTTCAACGCGCACTCCCTTGGTGGGCCGGTACATCACCGATCTGTTACAGCGTTCGCTGACAAGAACTTTCGAATCACGCGATCGGGCCCTCGGACCTGCATCGCCGTAGAAGAATGACTGATATCGTATCGCGTTACCGAGTCGAATACCGTTGGTATCGAGAGGGTTTCACATGCCAAGTTTTCCGGAGCCGGTGCTGGAAACGCCCATCGGAGAGACGCCCGACACCGCCGAGTTCTTGGCCGCCGCCATGCGCTGGCACTTCGGGCCGGACACCGGCTCGACCTTCTGGCTTCAGCGCGCCGCGACCCTCGGCTTCGACCCGGTGCGCGATGTGCGGTCCCTCACCGATCTTCGACTGTTTCCCAATGTCGTCGACGAACTGCGTACGGTGCCGGTGGAGCATCTGATCCCACGTGGATACGGCGGAGGCGCCTCGGTCTTCGGTGTCTACGAGAGCGGGGGCACCACGGGCAGCCCCAAACGCCTGCCCTTCCTCTCCGACTGGATGGACCGCGTCATCACTTGGGCGATGCGGGACATGGACGCACGAGACCACCCGCGTAACGTCAACTGGCTGACACTGGTTCCGAGCGGGCCGCAACTGTTCGGCGACTGGACCGCGGAACTGGTCCGCCGCCGGGGCGGCGTCCGTTTCTCCATCAACATGGACCCTCGGTGGGTGAAGAGGACGATCGGCGCAGGCGAGACCGACATCGCGGATCGGTACGTCGACCATCTGATCGCGCAGAGCGCGCACATTCTGCGCAGTCAGCAGGTCGGGGTACTGGTATCCACGCCTCCCCTGCTGGAGCGCCTGTGCCGCGACGAGGAACTGGTCGATCTGATCAACGCGAAAGTGCGGCTGATCGTCTGGGGCGGAGCGCGAATGGATCCGGACACCCGCCGGGTACTGCGCACCGACGTGTTCCCCGGCGTCGAACTGTACGGCTACTACGGCAACGTCACGATGCTCGGCACCACGATCGAACGCCCTGGTTCCGACGACGCGCGGTGTATCTTCGACACCTTCTCGCCACACATCGTGCTCTCGGTCGTCGATACCGCTACCGGAGAGCCTGTCGCCTACGGCGAGCGCGGCCAGGTGATCGTGAACCATGTCAGCCGTGCCATGTTGCTGCCCAACAACTTAGAGCGCGACCTGGCCATCCGGATCGAGCCGCCGGTGGGACAACTCGGTGACTCCGTTGCCGACATCAGCTCGGTGACCTCCTTCGCCGGGGAAGCGGTCATCGAGGGAGTGTATTGATGGCCGCCCCGGCGCAACTCGACGTGCTCGGTCCACGGGGTGCGTTCCGCGCCCTCACCCGCCATACGCTCGAAGACGTGACCGGCACACCGGCGGCGGAGCTGAGCCTGGCTCCACCGGTGTTCGTGAGTCGCGCTCTCACCGCCCTACGCGCAGCGCCCACCCCGCCGCCGCGCGAGCGAATGGCCGCGCTGGCCCGCGCGGGTCGCCTGTTCGCGGAGGCCTCTCTGGGTGGATTGTCACCCGAGGATTACCAGTACCTGGTCTGCCGGGTCAGTGGGGTACCCGCCACGGTGGTGCGACGCGCGACGCGGTGGATCGAGAGCTGCGCCGTGGGAGCGGACCGTGCCACGGCCGATGCGTGTCCCCGCGCGGCGACGGGCGAGGATTCCGGCATCCGTTCCGGCTCGGAGCCGGAAACCCGGCACATCAGGTGGTCCCGGCGCGGCGATGTCCTCGCGGTCGGTGCGGCAGGCAATCACCCTGCGGTGCAATCGCAGTGGCTGGATGCGCTGGCACTCGGCTATCGGGTCGCCGTGCGGCCCTCGTGGCACGAGCCGTTCACCCCGCACCGGCTGGTTGCCGCGTTGCGGGCGGCCGGCTTCGGCGCCGACCAGGTGATGCTGCTGCCGACCGACCAGGAGGGCGTCGATGCCCTGATCGGCGGCGCGGACCTGGCCGTGGTGTACGGCCGTGACATGGTCGGTCGGTACGCGACGGACCGTACGGTTGCGACGCACGCGGCCGGAAGGTCGAAGATCCTGCTCACTGGTGACGACTGGCGCGACCATCTGGACATGGTGGCGTACTCCGTAAGTCATGACGGTGGCACCGCGTGCGTGAACGCGACGGCGGTCTTCGTCGAGGGTGATCCCACGCCCTTCGCCGAAGCTCTCGCCACGCGGCTGGCGGAGCTGCCGAGTTCGCCGCCGGAGGACGATCGGGCCGTGCTTCCCGTACGCCGGCTCGAGGAGGCGCGGGTGATCGAGGAATACCTGCTGCGCCACGCGCAGAGCGTCCGGACGTGGCTCGGCCACGACGGAATCGTGGACCCGTTGGGCGACGGCAGCGCTGTGCTGCGCCCGGCGGTGTTCCAGCTGGACCGGGCCGACGCCCCCCAGGCCACCCTGGAGCTGCCCTTCCCGTGTGTCTGGGTCGCCCCATGGTCACCGACGGACGGTCTGGCGCCCCTGCGGAACACCCTTGTGCTCACAGTGGTCACTTGCGACGACGATCTCATCGATCGCCTGATGGCCGAGCCGTCGATCGGCAATGTCCATGTCGGTAACCATCCAACGTGCGCGATGGAGCCGGGGTATCCGCAAGACGGGTACCTCGCCGAGTTCCTCATGCGCAGCAAGACGGTAGTGCAACGAAAGAGGTGATCGCCTGACTGAAGGGAGTTCTCGGTGGACACACGCCGCTTGGGTAGCTTGACCGTTGGTGCTCAGGGTCTTGGTTGCGCAGGGATGAGTGAATTCTACGGAGTGACCGACGACTACGAGTCGGCGGCGACCATCCGCCGCGCATTGGATCTCGGTGTCACGCTCCTCGATACCGCCGACATCTACGGCCGGGGTGCCAACGAGGAATTGATCGGCCGGGTGATCGCCGGGCGCCGCGACGAGGTGATCATCGCTACGAAGTTCGGTCTCGTCCGCGCCGACGACGGATACGCCAGAACTGTGCGCGGGGACGCTCGTCACGTGCGACATGCGTGCGAGGATTCGCTACGACGCCTCGGCGTAGACCATATCGATCTGTACTACCAACACCGCGTGGATCCGGCGGTACCGATCGAAGAAACCGTTGCCGCAATGGCGGAGTTGGTGACCCAGGGCAAGGTCCGCGAGCTGGGTCTGTCCGAGGCCGGGACGGCGACCATTCGGCGAGCGCACGCGACCCATCCGATCGCCGCCGTGCAGTGCGAGTGGTCACTGTGGACCCGCGATCTCGAGCACGACGGCGTCCTGAGCACCTGCCGGGAACTCGGCGTCGGCCTGGTGGCGGCCTCTCCGCTCGGTCGCGGCTTCCTGACCGGGCGGTTCACCTCGGCCGCGGACTTCGGGCCGCTGGACTTCCGGAGGATCACGCAACCGCGGTTCGCCGACGGGAATCTGGAACGCAACCTGCCGATCACGGCCCGATTGCGGGCGCTCGCCGACCGGTATGGCGTGACCACGGCTCAGCTGGCGCTGTCATGGGTGCATCACCGAGGCCCGGACGTGGTGGCGATTCCCGGAACCAAGCGCAGGTCCTATCTGGAGGAGAACGTCGACGCGGCCGGGCTCGTCCTGTCCGCCGCGGATCTCGCCGCGATCGAGGCGGCGGTACCCACGTCCGCGGTCGTCGGGGAACGCTGCGATCCCGCGATGGCCCGGCAGCTGGGTCTGTGACGCCGGCCGGTCACGCTGTCTCCCTGCGGTCGGCGCGGTATCGGCCGAAACCAACCGGCAATGAGTCCAAGGACCGGACGGACAAGTTCTCCCGCCACCGGATCTCCTCACCGGCGAGCAGGACAACGGGCGCGGCCCGGCACAGCTCCTCGAGCACGATCTCTGCCTCCATTTGTGCGAGCGTGGAGCCAGGGCAGGTATGGGTCGAATGGCCGAACGCGAGGTGACGGTCACTACCACGTTCGATATCGAAGCGATCCGGTTCCAGGAAGGCCGAGGGATCACGGTTGGCCGCGCCGGCGTGGAAGTAGATGAGGCTGCCCTTGCCGATCCGTGTGTCCCGCAGCGTCAACTCCGCCGTCGCCATGCGGGAGATCCGCTGGACCGGGCTCTCGAATCGAAGGACTTCCTTGACCGCGTCGCGGATTCTGCTCGGGTCTCGACGCAATTGCTCGAATTGCTCCGGATGCCGCAGCAGCAGCAGCAGTATTCCGTTACCGATCAGATTGCTCGTGGTCTCGAATCCGGCGAAGACCATCATCAGGCAGACTGCGACGATGTCGTCGTCGCTCAGCGATGGGTCGTCGACCAAAGCGCTCAGCAGATCCGCGCGCGGTTCCCTGCGCCGGGCGCGCACCAGTGGGCGCAGCAGGTCGGTCGTCTGCCGAACGGTGTCCATCGCGGCCTCCGCCCGGGGCAGATAGGCATGAGGCGCCGCCCCGAAGAAATCGACGATGTCGACAGCGCACCGCTTGAGCAATTCGACCATGTTGTCGGGTACGCCGAGGATCCGCGATGTGACGTACAGCGGCAGCGGCAGGGCCAGATCCGCGATGACGTCCATGCCGCCGCGTTCCACCGCCCCCCGCAGAATGGCCCGCGCGGTATCGCGTATCAGCGGTTGGAAACCGGCGACGATCTTCGGTCTCATCGCACGCGTGACCGGCGTGCGCAAACGAGCGTGTTCACGGTGGTCCAACATCAGCGGCCAACGGCGCAGCACCCGGGACAGCGGCTCGAACCGGTCCCGCTGCTCCGCGGGGAACTGCGCGAGGCGTGGGCTGATCCGGTCCGCGGAGATGGCCGGATGGGCCAACCCGAAACGCACATCCTCATACCGAGTGACCACCCAAGCATGAAGCTGCTCGCTGAATGTCACCGGCCGGTTCTCGCGCAACCTGCCGAGTACAGGGTATGGATCGGTTCTGGCCTGAGCGCTGAGCAGATCATACGCGGCCTCCGCCATGGTTTCCCTCCTCGAGATCAAGTCCAGGAGGAGGCCGCTGGTACGGCTCCCACGCCTGCCATCAGGTAGTCGTAGTCGATGCGGACCGACGAGGAGGGCCCGCCGAGCAGCGCGACGATCCGCGTGTCGTCATACCGGCGACGGTGGCTCAGCATTCCCGAAGTGGGTGTCCTGTCGAGGAACGCTTCCAGCGCGGTCCGCTCGGTGGGCGGTGCCGATCCGATCACCAGCCGCAGCGGAGCCAGCGCCTCCATGACGTCCATCAGCACTCGCACAGGGACGTCATGGCCGTGCACTACGTGGTAAGTCTCCACCCGGCCGGTGTGCTCGAGGTCGGTCAACCGCGCCATGACCTGCGCGGCCCGCTCCACCGGCACGAAGTTCAGGTGCGCCTGCGGATGACCGATGGCGCGCACGACCGTTCGGGAAGCCCCGGACGTTGTCGGGGAGAAGCGCCCGACGGCCGCCCGGATGGTCCGGCCCAGAGGCAGCAGGGGATGCGGCGGTAGACCCGCCTGCGGGGGGCGGTTCGTCACCAATATGCTGGGCCGCACCACGACAGCAGGCCGACCGTAGCGGCGGGACCACGTTCGTATCAGTGTTTCCGCCTCGAATTTCGTCTGCTCGTAAGCATTCTCGAAACCGACCGTCCCGTCCAGTTCCGACTCGTACACCACGCCCTCGCGTCGTGCGCCCGCCACGAATGCGGTGCTGACGTGGCACAGCAGGGGTTGGCGTTCCCCGGCGGACACCAGGTCGAGTACGTGGCGGGTGCCGGCGACATTGACCGGGCGGAGCGCGCTCAGATCGTCGTGCATTTTGATACTTGCGGCGCTGTGCCATACGACGTCGATCGCATCGGCCAAGTCGCGGAACGCCCCGGGGGAAAGACCGAGTCGTGGCAACGACACGTCCGATTCGACTATGCGGATCCGGCGGGGCAGCGCATCGATCAGGCTGCGTGGTTGCCCCACGAGCTGGAGGAATTGCGTGATGCGATCCAGCGCGGCCGGATCGCGAGTCAACACGACGAGGTCGTGATTACGAGCAAGTAGCTCGCGAACAAGGTGAAGACCGAGAAAGCCGGTCGCACCCGTTATGGCGACAGAAGACACATCGACCTCCCGCTGGCAGCAAGAGCAGTGTAAGACAACAGGCCCTATCGCTGTATGTCTTTCGTTGGCGCACAGGGGAATAGCCGAAAACCTCGCACAGTCACCGTTCGTGCACCTCGGCGGGGCGCCGCTGCGCGGTGGCGCAGCTCAATTCACTTCCTGGGTCTTCGGCGAGAAGATCCGATCCGCAGGTCCGCTGCCGTCCTTCGGCACCATCGGCGATGGGCTGGACAACGCGATGATGGAGAGTTTCTGGTGCATCGATGCAGATCGAGCTGCTCAATCGCAACAAATGGAAGACCCGGGTCGAGCTCGCCAACGCGATCTTCGAGTACCTCGAGATCTTTCACAACCCACTACCACCGGAACCCAAACGGTAGGGCAGGTCAATCTGTCACCTGACCGTGCAGCAGTCCCCTAAGCGTAGCGATACTTCTCGCCGGGTCCGGTGATCTCGGCGACCTGGGAGCCGCCTCCCTCGATGCCGAGCCGTTCCACGCTCAGCAACTGAGTTCGGCGGCGATCTGCACGGC
>NZ_BAFP01000254.1 GCF_000308455.1 Nocardia abscessus NBRC 100374
GGCATCACGAAGAGTGCGACAGAGCCAAGATCCGCGATGGTCAGGTCGCCTCGCGCCCGGTCTACGTCGCCGTCGGCATCGGCCTCGACGGTGCCCGTGACGTGCTCGGACTCTGGGTCGGCGACGGCGGTGAAGGCGCCAAGCATTGGATGGCGGTGCTCGCCGAGCTGCGTAACCGAGGTGTCGAGGATGTGTGCATCGTCTGTTGCGACGGGTTGAAGGGACTGCCGGAGTCCATCGCCGAGATCTGGCCGCAAGCCGACGTGCAGCTGTGTGTGGTCCACCTCGTGCGGGCCAGCCTCAAATACGCTGGTAAACAGCACTGGGGGCCGATCAGCAAGCAGCTGCGTCAGGTTTATACCGCCCCGACGGTCGACGCGGCCGAGGCTCGGTTCGCCGAGTTCGCCGCCGAATGGGGCGATCGTTACCCGATGATCGTCAAGACCTGGCGCGGTTCCTGGGAGCACTTCACCACGTTTCTGCAGTTCCCGCCGGAGATCCGGCGGGTCGTCTACACGACCAACATGATCGAATCGCTCAACGCTCGCTTCCGGCAAGCGGTGCGCCGCCGCGGGCACTTCCCGACCGACCAGGCCGCGTTGAAAGTGCTCTACCTGGTCATCCGCGACCGCCGCAAGAACCGGCCCAACGTCGTCGGCCACACCCCCGGCTGGAAACGAGCCCTGCAGCAGTTCGCCCTGATCTACGGCGACCGCATCACCGACCACACCGAAAAGTAAATTCACAACCGGTCGCCTTCACCCACAAAGGTTCTGACACTCCCAGAACTAGTGTTCCACGCCTGAAATACGTTTGCTAATCGTAGGATTCGGCGGTGGCGAGGACGGGGCGGCCGAGATCGGGCCCGGATTTGGTGGTGACCGAGGCGCAGCGTCGGGAGTGGTGCGGGGTGCGGGGGCGGCGACATCGACGCAGGCGTATGCGTTACGGTGCCGGATCGTGCTGGCGTGCGCGGAGCCGGGCGCGGCGAACGCGCATGTGGCGGCAGCGGTAGGTGTCACGCCGATGACCGTGGCGAAGTGGCGAAAACGCTTCATCGAACACGGCCTGGGCGGGCTGGCCGACGAACCCCGGCCGGGACGGCCGCCGTCGATACTGTTGGACCGGGTGGAACAGGTGCTGGCCTTGACCCTGGAGCAGACTCCGCGTGATGCCACGCATTGGTCGCGGTCGTCGATGGCCGATCGGACCGGGCTGTCGAGATCGACGATCGGGCGGATCTGGCGGCGGTTCGAGCTGAAACCACATCTGGTCGACGGGTTCAAACTGTCGACAGACCCGCTGTTCGTGGAGAAAGTGGTGGATGTCGTCGGCCTGTACCACAATCCGCCCGAGCGGGCTGTTGTGTTGTGTGTGGACGAGAAATCGCAGATGCAGGCCCTGGATCGTTCCCAGCCGGTGCTACCGATGATGCCGGGCATGCCCGAGCGCCGCACCCACGACTACGCCCGCCACGGCACCACCAGCCTGTTCGCCGCTTTCAACATCGCCGACGGCACCGTCATCAGCGAACTGCACCGCCGCCACCGCGCGACCGCGTTCAACTCGTCGCTGGCAGCGGCCTAAGCAGGCACACCGACACACGCTATTCGGCCAGCCCAGGCCAGCGCGGTATGCGGTATTCCCGGACGTCCGTTGGACGTACGCCCTCGCCTCAGCGTCGTACCTCTCGACACGCCGATGTCATCGAGCGCATGGGCCCCGCGACTGCTGTGGCCTGGGCGGTACCGACCGGCGTTTCGGGCGACCGTGCGGAGGTACCCGGAGACCACTACGCTGGTCCGAAACGCCGTGGTTTTCGAACCTCTAGTATCGAAACAACTTCCTACACCTGTCGTGCGGTTACGACCGGAACCCCTGTACATGAAATGATCTGCCTCCTCGGCGGACCTCCGCTCGTCGGCATTACCCCGCGCGTTCGACACCGGGTGGGTCGCCGGTGAATCGGACCAGACGGGTCAAGGTTCAGGATATGGCACAAATTTCGTGATGTGGTCGGCCGGTTTTGTCAGTCGCTCATGGGGATCGTTTCCGGAGGAGGTCTGTCTTCGCGCGTCCGAACGGTGCGCGGTGCATAGCGGCGATCGGTCGTGCGCGTCGCCGCCTCGGCTCGATCATGCGCGCGGGCGGTGTCGCGGTTGGCCTGCACCGACCGGCCCAGCGCATCCCACGCCCTGTCGATCGCACGAGGCGCGGCTGCGGCCGTGACCGAGATCTGTATCAGCCGACCGGGTCCACGAGGTCTTCGAGTCAGACCACATGCATGACGCATGGCCCTTCACGCTTCGGCAGTGGGGCCCAGGCGCTCGTTATCGACGTGGGCCCCACGCATGCACGAACTTCAGCGATGCAGCAGATCAGCTGACTGTTGCTGCGGGAACGACTTCTAGCGTTTCCATGAGCTCGGGTGTGACATCGATGATGTAATTCCTGGCAGGTTCGCGGTTGTCCAGTGGCGCCTCGGTGACGTCGATCACGGCTTTGATTCCTTCGTTCGCCACGAAGACGCCGTTGGTGCGGAAGTAGGTTTTCGCGCCCTCGTTGCGAAACCCGGCCAAGGGCTTCTCCGCAAAAATCCCTGTGATAGTGGGGTAATACCGGAACCTGCCATTTTGGCCTGGCGCGGTATACGTCCCTTCACCTCCTATATGCCCACCGAAGGCACCGACCATCGTGTAAGGAACACTGGGTTTGGTCTTCTCGATCATCAGTATCGCCGTGACCTTGGACCGCGGCGGAATGGTGAGTTGCTTATGGAACTCCCAGCCTCGCTCCTTGGTCTCTGTTTTGGATTCGCTTGATGTGTATGAATACTCGGTGGATATGGTGGTATCAATACCGCCGATGAAGGGGACCTTCACGCTGCTCGTGAGCGAGATGCCGACGGACACAGAGTGTTCGCTGGACCATGTGTAGCTGTTAGTGACTTTCTCGGTCCGGATCACGGTTGTTTGTTGAGGGACGGAGGTATTATTCGTCTCGGTTACCGTGTCGATGGTGTCCATTACTGTGCTCGGACTCCACTGATCAAGGTGATAAGTGATATCGCCGTCGAACTCCAGAAGATCGAAGAGTAGTCTGTCTAATTGCACGTTGGCATTGGCGGGGAGGTTCTTTTTTACCAGATAGATAATTGTGTCGCTCAGGTGCTTGTTCAGATCGATGCTCTGTGGCATTCTGTCGGACCTTTCGCTCGATTTCGGACAATTCCGCAACCGTTACCCGCGTTGCATGGCTGTACTACTCGCCGCCGAGGGACTTGGAAAGGCACGGAACCAATCCCCAGGCGGCATTGCGATATATAGTCGCGGACACGATCGACAAGGCAATCAGAAAACGCACCGGACCCCACAGTTCCGGCACCTCCACTCCGCTAATGATTATGCCCGCCAACGACTTTGCGCGGATCTGTTTCCGAAGAAGCCCCCTTCCCGACGGTGTGTCGCGAAATCCGGGTTCGGAAGTGTCGCGCCGGAAGCGACCCACCTGTAGCGGGTGTTGCCCGCGGTAGCGCTCGCCTTGGGTGGGCGGGCCGGCGCCCGGTTGACCGGGCACCTGGCAGCGAGGGGCAGCCGCATGACCCTGCTGCGCCAGATCCGCGCGCTGCCCGATCCGGCACCGGTGCGGCCCTGGATCCTGGGTGTGGACGACTTCACCCTGCGCCGCGGACACCACTACTGCACGATCCTGATCGACATGGCGACCCGCCGACCGATCGAGATGCTCACCGACCGCAGCACCGAGAACCTGACCGCCTGGCTTCGAGACCGTCCCGGCATCGAAATCATCTGCCGCGACCGAGCTGGCGCCTACGCCGAAGCAGCGGCCAAAGGCGCACCGCCCACATCCCGGGGCCGCCAACCCCACCACCCTCGGTTCGTCGAGTCACCGCCTGGATCATGACCGACCCGTCCCGGATCGACCCCGGCGACCAGCGCCGACCTCAGACACTGGCGACAGCCGTGATCTGGCTGGGGACGACGGTGATCACGACTCGGGCGCGTTCGAGATCCCGTTGCGCGACTCCCGGCGCGATGTCGTCGCTGATGTACTTGGTTCTGATGCGTTCGGTCCAGGCGCAGGCCGGGTCAAGGGCAAGACTTGCGGTGCCGATCACTCGAACCTGCCGGTTCGGTCGCTCGCCATCGGCGCGGAGGGCATCTTCGACATCGAGGACGAGCCCGACGCGAGGGTTGGACCGTATCCGCTCGAGGTGCGGTCGGTCGGCGTAGCTGGTCAGATAGAACCTGCCGTCGAGCCAGAGGAACCACAGAGGCGTGATGTGCGGGTAGCCCGCTGAGTCGATCGTGGCCAGGTGCGCCACGACGTCTCGTGTCAGTAGGTCAGCGATCTCGGATTCGCGTAGGGGCCGCATCGGTCGGCTGGTGATCCTTCTGTTCGTGTGACAGGTGCCAGTTCTTCTGTCGGATATTTTCGGTCCGCATGTCACAGGGGGCCAGGCTGTCTCGTCTCGTGTTTCGCAGACAGGTTCTGCGAAGGAACACCGTCTCATAGCAAGGAGCTGGTCATGAGCGAGCAGACCACACATCAGAAGGTCGCGCTGGTTACCGGGGCGAACAAGGGGATCGGCCGTGGGGCTGCCGAGCAACTCGCGGCGCGGGGCATGGTTGTCCTGATCGGTGCCAGAGACCCGCGGCGCGGTGAGGAGGCTGCCGTGGCGCTGCGCGCGGCAGGTGGCGCCGCCCACGCGGTCACCCTGGACGTCACCGACCGCACGACCATCGAGGAGGCCGCGAAGCAGATCGAAGAGCGCTTCGGCCGGCTCGACGTGCTGATCAACAACGCCGGCATCACCGGCTCCGGGCAAGTTTCGCCCCAGGACGCCTACGATCAAGTCCCCAGCACCGTCGACCTGGACATGGTCCGGGAGGTGTTCGAGACCAACGTTTTCGGGGTGATCGCGGTGACCAACGCCATGCTGCCGCTGCTGCGGCGGTCACCGGCGCCGCGCATCGTCAACGTCAGCAGTCATGCCGCGTCGCTGACCCTCACCAGCGACCTCGACGGTCCCTTCGCGACACTGCTGCCGTCGGCGGCGTACTCGCCGTCGAAATCCGCGGTGACCGCGCTGACCGTGAACTACGCCAAGGAGCTGCGCAAGGACGGGTTCCTCGTCAACGCCGTCGCTCCCGGCTGCGTCGACACCGACAGCAACAACCACACCGGTTTCCTCACGGTCGCGCAGGGCGCCGCGGTCTTGGTGCGCTTGGCCACGCTCGACGCGGACGGGCCGACGGGCGGGTTCTTCGGCGAAGACGGTTCGGTGCCCTGGTGAGGATGCGCGAGGAGGAGTTCCGAGATCTACGGCCGCTGTTGTTCTCGATCGCCTACCGGCTGCTGGGCAGCGTGACCGAAGCGGAGGACGCGGTCCAGGAGACCTGGCTGCGCTATGCGGCATCTCCGACCCGTCCCGCGTCGGCGAAGGCGTTCCTGGCTGCCACCGTGAGCAGGATCTCGATCGACGTGCTGCGCTCGGCCCGTGTCCGGCGGGAGGAGTACGTCGGGCCGTGGTTCCCCGAGCCGCTGCTGTCCGACCCCTACGAGGATCCGCAGCGCTCGGCGGAACTGGCCGACTCGTTGTCCATGGCAGCCCTGCTGCTGCTCGAGCGGCTCAGCCCGCTCGAACGCGCCGTCTTCGTCCTGCGGGAAGTGTTCGGGTTCGGCTTCCCCGAGGTCGCCTCCGCCGTGGGACGCTCGGAAGCCGCGTGCCGCCAGCTCGCGGTGCGGGCGCGCCGCCATATGGACGCGGCCCGGCCTCGGTTCGAGGCCGACCGCGCCCAGCGCGAGAAGCTCGCCGCGCGATTTCTCGACGCCTTCCGGGACGGGGATGTCGAAGGGCTGACCGAGCTACTGGCCGCCGACGTCCAGATGGTCGGCGACGGCGGCGGCAAGGCTCCGCAATGGGCCGACCGATTCATCGGAGCTCGGAACGTGGCTCGGGCGCTCGCCGCGCTCGTCCGGATGTTCGCTCGGATCGACGCGAAGATGGAACCGCACCTGGTGAACGGCCAGCCGGGTGCGATCTTCCGCGACCAGGACGGCAAGGTCCTCAACACCTGGGCGCTGGACATCCTCGACGGACAGATCCAGACGATCCGCACGGTGAACAACCCGGACAAGCTGGGGCATGTCGGTCCCGTGGCGGACGCTTGGGCGGCCCTCCGCGGCGAAACCTAGGCCAGTCACCAGCGTGCTGCGGAAGGTGACACAGAACCCGCCGCGAGCGAACAGCACCACGGCGGGTCGAGGTCGGGGCGGTCAGACGCTGCGGTTCTCCGACTTGATCATCCACGCCAGCTTCTCCAGCGAGTCGATGACCTGGTGCAGCAGATCGCTGGAGCTGGGGTCCTCGGCGTCCACGGTGTCGTGCACGTCGCGGATGGTGTCGATCGCCGCGTAGGTCCGCGTCGTGATCAAGTCGACGACGTCGGCGGTGTTCACCTCTTGGGCGGGGAACGGTGGGAGGCTCGTCGTCGCGGCGACGGTATCGGAACGCCCGTCGGGGACGGCATCGAGGGCTCGCATCCGCTCGGCGACGGTGTCGCTGCTCTCGCGGGCTGCGTCGACGAGCTCGTCGAGCTGTAGGTGCAGGTCGCGGAAGTTGGTCCCGACGACGTTCCAGTGGGCCTGCTTGCCTTGCAGATGCAGTTCGACGAGATCGACGAGTACACGCTGCAGGTCGGCGGCCAGCCGGGGGGAGGCGGTGAAATTCCGGACATCGTCGGCGAGACGGCGATTGGTCCGCTGCTGAGTGCGAGGTGCCGCAGTCATGGTTGTGCTCCTTTCCGGAATGCTTCACCAGGAACAACGGCTGTCTTTATTGGAATCATTCCAGATTATGCTGTTGGGTGGGTCACTGTGCCGCGGGACCGCGGTCGCCTCGGTGTGCGGGCGCGCGGACGTACAAATCCGACGGCGGCTGCGTCCGCGCGAATAAGATCAGCTAGGTGGACCCGCCATCGGCGCTGCGCGAGTTCTCCGCATACGGGCCATCACACTGGATCGTGCTGGCCGTGTTCACGGCCGGTGCGGCGTTGGTTGTCCGGGTCGGCCGTAGGCACCGCAGCCCGGAAGGGGAACGCCGATTCGGTCGCGTTGCCGGTGGCGCGACGCTGTTGTTGTATCTGGCGATCTACTTCTCCGCGATGGTTCCGCCGACTCTCGGCCGCTCGGTTCCGCTGCGACTGACCGATCTCGCGACCATGGTCGCGGCATACGCCCTGTGGTCGCACCGGCGCTGGGCGTACGCGCTGACCTATTACTGGTGCCTGACTCTCAGCACGCAGGCGCTCGTGTCACCGGCACTCGACGGCCCGGATTTCCCGAATCCCGAATTCCTTGCCTTCTGGGCGATCCATCTGGTCGTGGTCTGGGCAGCCATCTACCTCACCTGGGGCATCGGCATGCGACCGGACTGGCGAAGCTATTGGCTTGCCGTAATCGTCACCGTGGTGTGGGTCGCGGTCACGTTCGTCTTCAACTCGATCGCCGGCACCAACTATGGATTCGTCAACGGGAAACCCGCGACCCCCTCACTGCTCGATGTGCTCGGCCCCTGGCCCTGGTACCTGGTCACCGTGGCCGTGCTCCTGCTTGCGGTGTGGGCCTCGATGACCTGGCCGTGGACTCGGAGATCACGCGCTGAACGCCCACATCGCAGCGCACGCTGACCCGTGGCTTCCCTGCGCGCGCTAGCGTTCGACCAGCTACCGATGCTGCTGAAAACGTTCCGCGTGTTCGGCCGCCCATTGGGCGAAAGTGCGGGCTGGGCGGCCGGTTATCCGCTCGACGGTGTCGACCACAGTGGTGGAGTCCTCGCTGGGCGCGGCGTACCAGCCGATGACGTATTCGGCATCGGCTCGGGGTACGCCGGTGGCCAGGAGTCTGTCGATGGCCTGCTCATGGGTGATCGGGACGAAGGATATGTCGCGGCCGACAGCCGAAGACAGGATCTCGATCCGCTCCCGAGGTGTCAGTGATTGCGGGCCGGTGAGGTTGTAAGCGCGCCCCGCGTGGCCGTCGTCGAGCAGCGCGACAGCTGCGACGGCCGCTATGTCGGCCTCGTGCACCAGCGCGCTGGGGAAGTCGTAGGGTTCACGCACGACGCCCTCGGCTCGGATCGATTCGATCCAGGTCAATGTGTTGGACATGAATTCTTGCGGTTCCAGGCGCGTCCACTCCACACCCGAATCGGCCACGGCCTGTTCGACCGGTCCGACCGCACCGCCCCACACCACGGTGATCCGCCGCACGCCCGCCGCGCACGCCCGCCGCACCAGCTCGGGACCGGCTTCGGCGAGCCCCGCCGTTACCGTGACATGCAGTCGGCCGACGCCTTCGAGGGCCGCCTCCAGCATCCGCGGTGCGGTATGCGTG
The DNA here is from genome assembly GCF_000308455.1 of Nocardia abscessus NBRC 100374. GTDB lineage: Bacteria > Actinomycetota > Actinomycetes > Mycobacteriales > Mycobacteriaceae > Nocardia > Nocardia abscessus. The sequence goes on from NZ_BAFP01000254.1 coordinate 8,419, forward strand.
CCCGCCACCAACTCCACACCGGGCGGCAGAATTCGTGCGGCAGCAGCGGGATTCCGTGTCAGCGCTCGAACGCGTTCTCCCCGCCGGACCAGTTCTCCAACCACGTGGCGGCCGGTATTTCCGGTGGCGCCCGTAACCAATGTCGTCATCAACGAACTCCTATCGTCGCGGACGACGCTAGAAGCTCAACTTTGCTCGAGGTCAAGACCACGGGTCGGCAGCCGATGACGCATCACACTGGGCCGTGCAAGAGGGGGAGGCCGCTGGGAGTGGGTCGCGGCGTGCGGTGCCGAATAAGGAACTCCGGCAAAACGATCTATTTCCGGGTCGCGGCCGATGCCCGCGCTTATCCGGGCCCCCGGCTGCGACCCTACCGAAGCGGGTGGGTCCGGTTGATCGGGCGGGATGATCCGGTTCGGCATTGCCGGACCAGGTCCCGGTAGCTCCCGAGCCAGTGCACCGCCAGATGTCCTGGCCTGCGCGACAGCAGGGTTGGCGATCCCGTGGTGGCCACGTGGTGTCAGCCGGCGAACGGGGGCAGTGCCGCGAACTCCGGGGCGAGCCGGGCGGTCGGGACGGTGTGCGCGATCCAGCGACGGGCACGGCTGAGCGGATGATCGGGGATTTCCGCGTCCCAACGGATGTCGTCGGCGGCGTTGTACGGCAGCCGGCCCTGTACCTCGGGTGCGTAGGGATGCGGCGGGTACATGTTGTCGAAACCGATCTTGGTGGCGAGCATGGCCTCACGCAGGCCGGTGGTGCCGGTCTCGGGACAAAGGATCTGCAGGACCGCGCTGCTGCGGGACTTCGGGACGATCACGGACGCGGCGAACACCAAGCCCTGGGGCTGGTTCGGCAATGGCAACTTCTCCATTCGCAACAGCGCGGGCTGCGCGTCCAGCCACACCACGAAAGCTTCGATCAGGCAGCCGTTCTCGGCACTTCTCTCGGCCAGGCGACGGCGCAGAGTCGCCAGATCCTCCAGTGGTGCAGGCAGATCCGGGACGATGTCGAAGTACGACACGTTCACCATGTCACCGGTCCGAGGATCCCGCCAGGTCGCGTTGTCGACCTGCTGCATTTCCCCGATGTCGAACGAAATAGGCACCGGGTGAGCGTATCCGGCGGCCCGCGCCACCCTCGCGAGTGTGCGCCGCTGGTGAGAACAGGTCTCTGCCTGGTGGGTGGCGCGTCCCGGATGGCCGCTCGTAATTGTCCTTATTCGGCCCGCCACTGGGGTTTCGGGCTCCGGTGGTCACTGGGCCGCGTGCCGCGTAGCCGCTTGAAAGCCACGCTCAATGCGAAGGCGTTGGCGTAGCCCACCTTTCTCGCGATCGTGCCCACCGTGTGGTCGGTCTCCCGCAGCAGGTTCGCGGCCGAGTCGATCCGCCAGCCCGTGAGGTAGGACATCGGCGGCTCGCCGACCAGCGCGGTGAACCGCCGGGCGAGCGCGGCTCGCGACACTCCCACCTTCGACGCGAGCTCCGCCACCGTCCATGGGTGGGCAGGTGTGTCGTGCAGGAGCCGAAGCGCCGCACCCACGACCGGGTCGTCCAGTGCGCGGCACCAGGCCGGGGCGTCGGCGTCCGGGTTGTCGAACCAGCTGCGCAGCGCGGAGACCAGCATCAGATCCAGCAGCCGGTCCAGCACCAGTTGCTGTCCCGGCCGGTCTCTGGCGACCTCTTCGGCCACTGTCTCCACCGACGGGTAGGGGCCCTCCTCGCGCGGCACCACCAGCACGGCGGGCAGAGTTCGCAGCAGTCGTTCGCTGAGCTCGCCCCGGCGCTCGAAAGCGCCGCTGACCAGTACAGCGGCCTCCTCGGACGGTGTGCCGCAGGTCCGGGCGGGCCCGGCGGCACGTTCGACGCCTTCGGCTCCCGGGCAGTAGTCGGCGCTGGTCACCACCAGCGAGGGTGTGGTCGCGGGGTGGTCGGCCACCGTGTAGGGCACGTCTCCGCGGATGACGGCTATGTCGCCGACGCCGATGGCTACCGCTTCGTGCTGGTCCGGGACGATCCACGCCCGGCCGCGCAGCATCGTGACCAGCGTCAGCGGGGCGCCACTGGCCATTCGCAGGGCCCAGGGCGGGCGCATGATCGACTGCCGGAAAACCGCGCCGCGCGCCCGTACTTCTGCCAACAGCTCCGACACGGCGTCCATGCCTTCAGCGTAGACGCATAGACATCGACTGGAGCTTCCTGACCATGGATCGTCTCGGTACCAGCCGGTTGACTAAAGGACATGTCTGAACATCCGATTCTTGTCACGGGGGCGACCGGCAAGTCCGGCCGCCGCGTCGTAAGCCGATTGCGGGCGAAGGGGCTGCCGGTTCGCGCGGCGGCTCGGAAGGGCGAGCACGTCTTCGATTGGACCGACCGCGGCACCTGGGATGCCGCACTGGAGGGCGTGCGGTCCATGTATATCGTGCAACTGGACGGCACTGAACTCGTTCGCCCGTTCGTCGAGCGGGCGATGCGGCATGGAGTGCAGCGGATCGTGCTGGCCTCGGGGCGCGGGATCGACAATCCGGACTACGTCAAGGACAGCAGAGGAGTCTTGGCGGGCATCCTCGATAGCGAGGCCGCTGTGCGGGAGAGCGGTTCGGAGTGGACGATCAGCAGGCCGGGCTGGTTCGCGCAGAACTTCAGCGAGGGTTTCTTCGCCGATGCCATCCGCGCCGGTGAACTGCGGCTGCCGGCCGGCGATGGGGCAGCCAGCTTCGTGGATGCCGAGGACATCGCCGCGGTGGTGGTCGCCGCGCTGACCGAAGACCGGCACGTGGGGGAGATCTACGAGCTGTCCGGTCCCCGGGCGGTGACCCTGGCCGAGGCAGTCGCCACGATCTCCGAGGCCACCGGCCGCGAAATCCGTTACGTGCCACTCTCCGTCGAGGACTACGTCGCGGAACTCGTTCGGCAGGGATTGCCGCCCGCGGACGCCGCTGCCTTTGCCGACGTCGTCGCGCCGCTGCGGGAGGGGAAGGACGAACACGTCTCCGACGGCGTGCAGCGTGCCCTCGGTCGCCCGCCACGGACTTTCGCCGAATTCGCCCAGTCCACTGCTGCCGCGGGAGGTTGGCCGACCTGACCAAAGGCTTGACAGCGCAACTGTGGCGGCGAGCAGTGGTGCGCGACAACAGTCACGCGAACTGCCAACAGGTTCTGCGGACCGACCTCTACGCCGTGAAGAAATCGATGAGGGCGCGGGCGACTCGGCCGGGGGCGTTCTCCGTGGGGATGTGTGCCGCTTCCGGGATACGGTGGAGTGTGGTGTCCACCCTCCTTGTCCCCGGAAATCTCGGTGAACGCGACCCTCATTCGCGCCCTGGTTCGCTACCTCGACGGCTTGCCCGGCCCGGCCGCCGCGGCCGGAGAGGGGTAGTCGCTGCTCGGCGTGCCGCCGGGTCGATCGTCCTGCGCCCATCGGCCGGTAGCGAGGCGCGATGACCGACTCGATCTCCCAGTGGCTCGGCGGTGTCGTGTTCACTCCCGGTCTGATGGCCTTCACCGGCGAAATCGGGGCTACCGCGACGCATTCCCACGCTGCCGTGCAGGTACTGCTGGTCACCCGCGGCGAACTCACCCTCGTCGACGGCGGCGGGAACGCCGGGCGCGCAGACCTCGCGATCATCCCGCCCGGAGTCCGTCACGAGGTGCGCGTGGCGGCCGGGACCGCCGGATTCCTCGCCTACCTCGACCCGGCCGGTGTCGCTGGACGCGCTGCCGTCGCCCGTCTGGCCGACCGGCCCGCAGATCGGGTAGAGAGTTGGATCGCGGCGGCCATCCCGACGTCGCACGGTTACCCGCCACGGGATTCGGCGATCATCGTGCCCCGGCGCGCCGCACATCCGGTGGTGATCGCGGCGATGGAATCGGCAGACGCCGGCCCGGTCGGACCACCGGCCCTCGGTGAGCTGGCCCGCCGGGTCGCGATGTCCCCGAGTCGCCTGTCGCACCTGTTCGCCGCCGAGGTCGGGCTGCCCTATGCGGCATGGCGGCGCTGGACGCGGCTGCGCCGCGCCATCGATCAGGTCCGGGCGGGACGATCGCTGACCGAAGCCGCCCACGCCGCCGGATTCTCCGACAGCGCGCACCTCACCCGCACCTGCCGCGACCTGTTCGGCATCACCCCCACCGAGGCCCTGGCGGCGACCGGCTGGCGCCGGACATCCGGCTGAGTCGGCGGTGAGGTCAGCCGATTTCTACAAGCGCTCGTCCACGCCGTCCGGCGACGCTGAAATCATGATCACGCTTATCCAACCGGCCGTCCGCTACGGTTACGCGCCGCTCATGCTGCTCGGCGTCAACGGCGTCGGCATCGCCGTCGCCGCCTCCGGCGCGAGCAAACTATGGCTGCTCGCCCTGCTCGTCGTCGCGATCGCCCTGTCGTTCACCGCCGAACGCGTGCTGCCCTACGAGTCGACTTGGAATGGCTCGCAGGGGGATTCCGGCCGCGATACGGCTCACGCCGTCGTCAACGAAACACTCATCCTCGCCAGCGTGGCCGCCATACCCGCACTCGCGGCACTGACACCCGGCGACGGAATCTGGCCTGCGACACTACCGTTCGTCGTTCAAGTGCTGATCGCGATCCTGTTCGCCGATCTCGGCATCACTCTCACCCACTACGCCAGCCACAAAATCGGTGTGCTGTGGCGGTTCCATGCCGTGCACCACAGCGTCAAACGGTTCTACGGCCTCAACGGGCTGATGAAACACCCGCTGCACCAGACCATCGAAATGACCGCGGGCGTCACTCCGCTGCTGCTGCTCGGCATACCTGTTCCGGTCGCCGGTGCCCTGTCGCTCGCCGTGGCCGTGCAACTTCTGCTGCAACACTCCAATGCCGACTACCGCGTCGGCCCGTTCGCGCGTGTGCTTGCCCTCAACGAAGGCCATCGATTCCACCACCTCAAATGGGCCGGCATCGGTGACGTCAACTTCGGACTGTTCACGCTGCTCTGGGATCACCTGCTGCGCACCTACAGCTACGATCCCGCCCGCCGTTTCAGCAGTGCCGACCTCGGTATGGCCGCCAAACCCCACTACCCGGTCGGCTATCTCGCCCAACTCGCCGAACCATTCAGCGCGCACGGCGCCTGCCAGTTCACCACCGCCGGCGTCACAGCCCCAGCAGCCTATGCGCGATCGGCCGACCCCGACCCGTCGGGCCCAGATCGTCAGACGGTCTCCTGACCGCTACCGGCTTTACACTGCGTGGCGCCGATGCCGCCACGCAGCGGCGAGAGCCACCGCGCTCGACACGGACGCCGCCCAGCAGTTGGAGGAGTCGAATCAGATGCTGACCGCCATGGGCTGGTTTCCCTCTCCAGAAACTGGGCGGCCCGGGTCAGGCCAGGGCGACCAATTCGTGCAACGTCGAGCCGGTGCGCTTTTCGATGCCGGTCGCGGTGTGGACGGTCAATTCGAACGACGACTCGAACCGGAAGTAGCCGGGATGTCCGACCAGCCGGTGTACCAGCGGTTTGATCAGCCGCGATCGGGCGACGGGGATGTCGTCGATCAGGTCGTGGGCGTGGATGACCTTGTCGACGACCAAGCGCAGATCCACGCTTCCCGGCACCCGCAGCTCGATCCATTCCGGATAGGTTCGGCCTGCGACGGCGTCGAAGCGCGCCGGACCTTCGGTGAGAATCGTCTCGCCGGTCGACAACACGATGTCGGCGTGGTGGGCGAGCATCAGCGGACTGATCTCGTGCCCACCTCGACGCTGCTGGGTCAGTACCGAGGCGTAGAGCAGTGAATAGTCCTCGACGTAGAGGCGGCCCCAGTGCCAGCGGTCGATGATCTTCTTCATGTCGCCGACGCCCCAGTTGTGGTCGTGATACCCGCGCCCGGTGACCTCGTGCCGGGTGCCGTCCAGTTCGATGGCGCCCGTCACCCGGGCGCGGGGCGCCCCCACCATCCACCCGAACGAATCCCGGCTCCCGAAACGGGATTCTCCCTTGCCCGGCATCCAACTGGGGGTTTCGTTGTGGAATCGCAGATCGAAGACTATTCCGTCCTCGGCCATGTGCAGATGGTGAATCGGCAGCCCATCCGCCGGGTGCTCGGTGTGGGCGCGGTTGGGGCCGATCCGCACGTCGCAGGCTTCGGCCGAGAACACCGCCGCCGCTCGTGGATACCGCCTGGACACCTGGCGGCGGGTTCCATCCGGTGCGTACACCATCATCTCCACCCAGGGTTTGACGTTGGGGAGATCCTCGGGCCGCCGCTTGGTCAGGAACCCGATCACGACGTGCCCGGTGTCGAGGTGGGCGTCGAAGTACCAGTGCTCGAAGGCCAGTTTGCTCGGTGCCGGATGAAGGCCGTTGTGCTGCGGCTCCACGGGAGTCAGCACCCCGTCCCGGCGTCCGGGCCCGTTCCATACTTCGACGATTTCTGCGGTATTCATCGCTGCTTTCGGTGTCGGTGGACCCGACGGCGTCCTGTGGCGGCGAATCGGATCCGGTTGGCGCGGCTCGAAGGCGAGCGCGGCCTGAAGGTCATCGGCGGAGCGCCCCGCCGGCGTCGAAAGCCGCTTCGCGGCCCTGCATCTGAGCGCGATACCAATTTTCGCGATGCCACAGCATGAGCTTTTCGTGCGCCCGCGCGAAGGGCGGGCACGCCCTGCGCAGGAGTTCCATCGCCGTGATCAGAGGAAAGCGCGCGATCGGGATGGCGACCCAGGGAAAGGCCGGGGGCATCTTGTAGCGACGCCTCGTCCAGGGAGCCATGTACATCGCGGAGTACACGGAGTTGATGCGGAAGTTGTACGTCTCGCGCAGCCTTGTGAGACCTCGGTGGCCGTCGCGAGGCGCGAATGCCACCGGATAGGACTCGATCAACTCCGCACCGTGCTTGCCCGCGTCGTAGGAGCGAGAGGCGATGGTCATGGCCAGCACACGCAACGAGTCGAGGACGGTTTCCGGATACCAGCGCAGCCGCACCCCGAGCAGGTAACCCATGTACTTCTGAAAGTGGAGCAGCGCACGGATTTCCGACGGCGTCGTCTGGTAGCCGAGCGCCCACAAGCCGAGCCCGGGGGTGACGCTGCCGCCCAGCAGGGTCAGCATCTGATAGGTCTGACTGATCGGCAGGCCCCACCGTTCGATGTCCCACTCCGGGTGCCCGGCGACTTTCGCGCGGATCGAGACGTGCATGATGCGCACCTTCAACGCCGTGGCGCGCCCCGCCGATCCCGGAGTCAGCAGTGCGCGGGGCTCGGAGACATCGATCCAGAAGCGGGTCGTCTCCAGGAAGCGGCGCAGCGCGCTGTCCCCGGCGTATCCGCCGGCCAGCGACAACGGCGTCGCGACAGCGGCTTCGGTGTACATCTCGAGTGTTTCCGCGCCCGCGAAGCTGAACAGCATCGTTCCCCACCGCCGCCAGATCGCCGCGCCCTGCTCGACCAGTTCGGGCACCACCCACTCGGGCACCGTCTCGAACTCCTCGAACAGCGCGCGCATCGATTCCGGCGCGTCCGGCACTGCCTCGATACCCTGGGTCAGCGCCGTTTCCAGCATCCGGCGCCCGGCTCGCGGACCGATCTCGCCGTGCATCACCTCCGCGACGAACCGTTCCGCGACCGGATCGCCCGCGAAGAGGTCCTCGCACAATGCGACAGCTTGCGCATCGGTGGGAAACAGCTCGGTCCCGGTGACTTTCGCGAAGAGACGCTCGATGCGCTGCATCTTAG
>NZ_BAFP01000253.1 GCF_000308455.1 Nocardia abscessus NBRC 100374
GTCCTGGTTCTCGGCGTGTTCCGGGCCAAGAGCCGGTGGCGCGGGATGCCGTGCTGGATGGGATGCTCGCGAATCTGGAGGCGACGGTCGAGCGGATGCGTCGGATGGACGCGGACTGGGAAGCGAGCGATCGTGCGCCGGAGGGGCCGGACGAGTCCGGTTCGCAGCGGGATCCGGGTGCGGAACCGGTAGCGCGTGACGAGCAGTTGGAGGGGATGCTCGGGAATCTCGAGGCGACCGTCGAGCGGATGCGCCGGATGGACGCGGAGTGGGCGGCCGCCGAGGCCGCGCGGGACCAGGCGCGTCGGACCGACTCGGCACCGCGGGACGAGCCCGGGGAGGACGGTCCCGAAGCTGCCGGCGGAGTGCGTCCGAGCGGACCTCCGTCCGACCCGCCGTCGACGCCGGGGTGGGCGGCGGACGAACCGAGCACGCCGGATCAGGCGCGGCGTCCGGATGGTTCTTGGCGTCCCGATCCGGACGGGCCGATCGGTGAGCGGCCCGATTTCCTCGGTGCACCCGACGACTCGCTCGGCCGCAACGGGGATGTCCTGTTCGAGGGCAGTCTGCCGGAGGGCGGGACACCGCTCTACCGCGGCATCCCCCGATTGCTGCCCGACGGTTCGGTCAATCCGGCCTACGCCGAGGCGGTTTCGGGCCGCGCGGTGCCGCGGGGAACCGTGAGTCTGTCCGCCGAAGAGCACATCGGTCAGCGTCGCGCCGCGGAGAGTGACACCACGTCGTGGTCGCGCACGCGCTCTTCGGCGGAGGCTTTCACCAACGGCGACGGCGTGATCCTGGAATGGCGCACGGGGCTGCCGCCGGAGGGCGCGTCGTGGAAGTTCAAGCCGATCTTCGACCTGCCGGACCAGTTCGCCCAGGTGCTCATCCAGGGGACACTGTCCGACGCGCAGGCCACCAGGTATCTCAGCGAGGACGCGAATCCCGAGCCCGTCGCGCAGCAGAACGCCGATCAGCAGACGGGCGCCACCGCGACGCCGCACCGCACGCCGGACGCGGACGCCGCGGCGCACGCTCGCGACGTCGAACTGCTCGGCGCACCGGCCGGCGACGAGTGGTCGCGGCTGAGCGCGGCCGAGGTCGGCGAGCGGCTGCGCGAGCACCTGAGGCAGGTGACGGGGAATCCCGAGTTCGAGGTGTTCGGCTTCGACGCGGACGGCGTGCATCCCGAGGTGGTACGGGAATTCGCCAGGGCGATGGTCGATATGGCCGACCGTTTCCCGAACGCCGACGTGCGCAGCGTCGGGCTCGGAGAACTGCCGCCCAAGGTGATCGGGGCGGCGCAGCCACGGGTGGACCCGGTCACGGGCCGCGTGTTCACCGAATCGATCGTCCTCAGCAGCGACTACGCGAGGAGCGCGGAGGGTTTCCGGGAGCGGATGCGCGAGGGTGTCGAGCGATACGGCCACTCGCCGACCACGTTGCGCCGCGCGGTCTACGCCGCGGTGGTGCACGAATACGGCCACGCGCTCGACCACGCGGGACAGCAGACCACACGGCACCAGGTGGAGGACGCCTACCTGGCAGGGCGCTACGGCGAGGACTGGCTGGGGCAACTCAGTGGCCACAGCTTCGATCGCGAAGGCATGTTGCGTCCGGCCGAGGCGCTGGCCGAATCCTTCGCCGAGGTCGAACTGCGCAAAGCCCTCGCCGCGGACGCCCTGCGCGGCTTGCGGCCCCTCGGCGCGGCCGAACTGGAGCTGTACGAGCTGTTGGCCCGCAGCACCGAGAACCCGCCCGAGCCCGGGTATCGGCCCGATGCCTCCGAACCGGACTACTCGGGACCCGACACCACGCCGCTTCCCGGTGATTCCGATGCGGCGCTGCTGGGCGCCCCGGCCGACGACGAGTGGTCACGACTGAGCCCGGCGGAGGTCGGCCAGAAGCTGCGCGACGACCTGCGCCGGATGACCGACAACCCCGAGTTCGAGGTGACGGGCTTCGACCGGGACGGCCTCAATGCCGAGGTGCTGCGGGAGTACGCCCGGTCGATGGTCGACATGTTCCAGAAGTACCCGCAGGCGGACCTGCGCCGAATTGTCATCGATGACCTTCCGCACGACGTCTTCGCGTCGACTACTCGAAGGGCCGACACCAGCAACCTCCGGGTGTATGCCGACGAGCTGCTGATCAATGCGCACTATGCCGCGAGCGCGACGGAATTCCGGAACGCCGTCGATGCGGACTCCGCGTCCGGATGGCTCCATCCGGGCGTCGCGCGCAGGCCCGTGTACGCGGTGGCGGTCCACGAGTTCGGCCACGTCCTCGACTTCAGCAGCAGCTCCTACGCCCAGCGCAAGCTCGACGCAGCGCTGCTGAAGCACTACATGTCCGATCGGCTGGGCGAACCGACCACCGAGGGCTACCTCGATTGGCTGAAGGACAATCTCAGCGGGTACAGCCTCGAGGAGTCCGGACTCCTCAACCCACGCGAGGCGCTGGCGGAGGCGTTCGCTGACGTGGAGTTGCGCGGCCGCGACGCGGTCAGCGAACCCGTGCGCGTGGCATACGACCTGCTGCGCGAAGCACTCGACCGCAGTGCGCGACGCGGTCGGATCGGCCATTTCCTCGATGGATTCCGGCTCGCGATAGACACGGTCCGCAACGCCCCGGATGCCGGTGAGCGACATGCGATTCGGTCCGAGCCCGATCAGCCGAGGAACGAGATCGGTGCCCGGACAGACGATCCGGTTGCGCCGGGCGACCGGCACGGTCCAGGACCGGTCGCGCGGGACGCCGCCGCTGAGCGTCCGGATTCCGCGGAACAGCAAGCAATTCGGCTCGACGCCGAGCAGCCGGGAGACGCGGACGACCCGCGGCGCGAAGCGGACTCACCGCTCGATGAGCCTGATCGCCGCGTCGAGGAGCCCGGCGCGCGCGACCTCGTGCGCCCGGACGAAGGGCAACCGGTCGGCTGGCAGTACCGGCCGATCGACGTCGCCGCAGCCGAGGTGCGGGAAGTGCTGGTGCGCAGCGAGATCGGCAGGCAGGCGCTCACCCGGCTGCGCGATCTCGGCGCCGCGATCCGGTTCGAGGAACCCGGCGACGGTCCGGGACTGCCAGACGGGTTCGACGGGCGGACGATGGAAGTGTTCATCGGCACCCGTGGGCGCGACCAGCTGGCGCAGGCGGCGGCGGTCGTGCGGGCCGCGGAGCTGGCCAGAGCGGTCGTCGAGGGCAGGCTCGAGGTGACCCCGGCCCGCATCCGCGAGCTGGACCGGGCCGATCACGTCGCCGCGCGCGTGCGCGTGGAGGCGGAGGCGCTCGGCCGCCAAGCCGAATTCCACCGCGAGATGCGCGAGGCCGGTTACGACCCGCACGGCGGGCCGGTGCGCGATCTGATCGATGCCGCACAGCGCAGGGCGCTGGAATCGGTCTATCTGGACGCCTTCGACGCGACCGGGGGCGTCGATCGGACGGACGGCCCGCCGGTGGACGAGCCGTCACGCCAGGCGATCCGGGACGCGGAGGTGGCCCGGTTGACCGCCCGGCGAGACACGGTGGCCGCGGAGGTCGACGCGGCGCGTGCCCGGCGCGCGGAGGCAATGCGCGGCCTGGCGAGCGAAGCGGATGTGCGAACGCGAGCCGCGTTGACCGACACACTGGAGCAGTTGCACGGCCGGACCACGCGCGTCGATCAGTTGCGTGCCTGGCAGGACCGGCTGGCGGAGCTGGAGCGGGCGGCGCTGCGGCTGATCGACCTCGAGGAGGTGCTGGCCGGGGCCGACGCGCAGTTGCGGCACGTGCTCGACGCGGGTGCGGTGGCACGCCGACCGGATCTGGAACAGCGTCGCGCGGCGGGCGTGGACGAGCTGCTGGCCGACCCCCGATTCGATGCGCGGGCGGACGTGGGCGACGGGTCGAGCGGCCGACACGAAGCGGGCGTGGACGAGCTTCCGGCCGATCTGCGGTTGGATGCGCGAGACGGGCTGAGCGCCCGGCACGAAGCGGGCGAGGAGTGGGATGCCGCGCACCGCCCGAGCACACCCGAGGAATACGCTCCCTCCGATCTCGCGACGGCCCGCGAGATGGAGCGACTCCAGCGGGCGGAGTCGGCCGCCAGGCGCGAGCTGACGCGCATCGAGGCGGACTGGGATCGCGCGTTCCGGCGGCTGAAGAATGCGTACAACCTGCCCGACGACGAGATCCCGTCCACCCGGCAGGAAATCCTCGACCTGTTCCGGGAACGGTCCGAGCGCATCGACATCTGGAACGGCACCAGCTACGTGCTGCTGCTCGCGGAACTGACCGCTCAGCACGCGCGGGTGAGCGCGGACCGAGCCCGGCTCCTCGGCGAGATCACCGACGTCGTCGCGCGGGACCTGTCGGATCGGGCCGCCCGCGCCGGTGATCCGCCACCCACCGGCATCCGGGTCCACCTCGACGAATCCGGTGTCCCGCAGGTACTCCGGGATTCCGCCGACGTGCCCGCCGCAGACGCACGGACCGATCCACCTCGGCGCCCGGCCGAGGAGACGTACCCGCTGACGATCACCGAGCACGCGGGCACGATGCTGGACCGGGCGTTGCGCGCACTGCACGGCAGCGATCTGGGCAAATGGGCTGCCGACCTGCTCGATCGGCTCGGTGTGGACATCCGGTTCACCACCGAGTCCGAGGCGAGCATCGTTCGTCTGGACGGCGGCCGCTACGGCCTGCGCCCGGCCGCGGGCTACGACCCGGTCACCGATACCGTCGTGCTCGAATCCGACGGCGGAGCCGACCGGCATGCCGCGGAACTGATCCGTGCGGCGCGGCTGGCCGAGCAGGTGAGCGAAGCCGCGGGCGAACCGCTGGCCCGGCTGGCCATGTCCCGCGACGAGTACGTCGACCTGATGCTGGATCGGATGGCCGAGGCGTACGCCCTGATGTACGCGGGGAACGCGGATTTCACCGGCAAGATCGATCTGAACCGGATCGGCGTCGACGACCTGGAACGCGCCTACGCCAAGGCTTACGACGACGCGCTGAAGTACGCGGAGAAGACGTACTGGAAGTCCGGCGTCGTCCGGTCCTTCCCGCTCTACCACCGGGCCGCCTTCCGCGCCGGTGTGCGCGCCGTGCGCGAGCATCTGAACAACCTCGGCCCGATGGTCGACTGGCGCAGCTACGGGGACCACTTCGGCGCGGCGTGGGACCGCGCGCACGGCATCACGCCGACCGAACCCGTCGGTACCGACGCACCGGCGATACGCGAGGACACCCCCGCCCGTATCGCCGAGCGCAGCAGGCATGTCGCGTTGGAGATCGAATCCTTGCGCATGCTGCGTGATCTGGGCGAGTACGTTCCGGTCAGCCCGGCCGAACGCGCTTACACCGAGGCATACGACAAGGCATACACCAAGGCCGACAAGGCGCACCGCCGCAATCCCGCGGCACCGCCACCCGAAGAGGTCGCTTACCAGGCCGGCCGCGAAGCGGTCCGCCGCTATCTCGATCGGGTCGGATTGGCGCAGGCCGAAATCGCCCTCGACGTCGTCCGTGCCGCGGGCAATCACGGAGAGTCGAGGTGGGGCCATCCGAAGGCGCCCGAGGACGGGATCGCGCAGGGCTCCGACCGCACACCGAATCACGAGATCGAACGTGCCGCCGAGCCCGATCTCGCACGGCGCGTCCTCGACCAGGAATTCGACAGCCACCCGCATCCCGAGCGGCTCACCGACCGTGTCGCGCGGTATCCGGACTACTCCGAGCCGGGTTCGCGCCCGCGCTTGGTCGTGGTCGCCGAGCCGGGTCAGCACGTCGACGCTCTGCGCGAATTGGCGCTGAGCCATCCGGAACTCGCCGACGTGTTGTGGGACCGATCGCACTACCTGGACTACCGGAACGCGGTGGTCGGGGCCGGTGGCCTGCCGACCATGCACCACATCACGGTCACCGCGGCGGAGGGACCGTACCGCCATCCGAGCCCGGATGAGGCGGAGACACAGATGCTGGCGCATTATCTGCGCTACCGGGCCGATGGCCTGACCCATCTCGGATTCGACGAATGGATCAGACAACTCGGTCCCGCTGCGTTCTACACCGCCGAGGACGCCAAACGGGCCCGCGGTACCCGCCGCCAGGGCTGGCATGTCGAAGGCAGGCTGGTCGACCGCTTCCTCGAAGCGGGATACCGCACCGCGGCCGAAGCCGACCCGCCGCTGGGGCCGCCGCATCCGGCCGAGATCGCCCACCGGTTGTACACCCGCCAGATCCCGCTGCCGGGCGACACCGGTATCCGACGGCCCGCGCATCACCAACTGGAGGTCTTCAAGGTCGGGACGACGCACTTCGGCATCTACCTGGAGGCCGACGGCAACGGCGGCTGGCGCGTGCCCGCACCGGTGTCGACCGGGTCGGACGCCGACGTCCTGGCCACGCATCTGCAGGGCTTGGCGGCGCCCGATCGGAAAAAGCTGGTCGCACGGATCGTCGAGATGCTCAACGACGGTTCGGCGGACCTGACGGATCGCAGTCAGCCACGCAACAGGTTCGGTCGGTTCATCGATCGGCTCACGCCGGGCAGGTCTGGGACGCCGGAAGACGATAGCGGCGATCGGTCCACGGACGAGGGCGACCACCCTCGGGTCGACCGGGATCGAATGGCGGACGAGTCCGGGCGTGCCGCACGTCCGCCCGAGGACATCGCACCGGACGTGACCGATGCCGAGGTGCTCGGTGTCCCCGGTGCGGACGAGTGGTCGCACCTGAGCCCGCACGAGGTCGGCGAGCGGCTACAGGATCGGCTGCGCGCGGCCATGGGCAACCCCGAGTTCGAGGTGTTCGGTTTCGATCTGCCCGGTCTCGACCCCGAGGTCGTGCGGGAATACGCCAGGGCCATGGTCGACATGTACGAGCGGTTCCCGCACGTCGATCTGCGCAGCGTCGGCATCGGCGATCTGAGAAGAGGCGAGCTCGGGTACGCCGACGGTGCGATCGACGAGGTCAGCAAAGCCGTTTACACCAGGGCGATCGTCCTCAGCTACGACCACGCGACGAGTGCGCGGGACTTCCGTGCGGCGGTGTACAACGCCATCGGAAACGATCAGTTCAAGCCGATGATGCTGCGGCGGCCGGTCTATGCCACCGTGGTCCACGAATACGGTCACGCGCTCGATCACCACGGCAACCTCGCCGCCCGGCGCCGGGCGCAAAGCCACCTGCTCGACCTCGCCGCCGCCGACCCGGACGCCGACTTCGGCCAGTGGCTGCGGGAACTCAGCGGATACAGCCTCGACGACGACGGCCTGCTGGACGATCACGAGGCGGTGGCCGAAGCCTTCGCCGAGGTCGTCCTACGCGACATGCTCGACGACCTGGGCCCGGCTGGTAAACCCGTGCGCGCGCTGCACGACTTGCTGTTGGAGCACGCGCGCGATCCCGTCGAGCTGGGCCGCGACGCCGAAGCGCCGGCCAACGACCGCCTGGTGCTGGACGACCCCGTCGACCAGGTCCGAGATCTGCTCGGGCAGACAGAGTTCGGCAAGCAGATCCTGGCGAGCCTGGACCACGGCCCGACCCGCACCAGGTTCGAAGATTTCGCGCAGGACGGACGAACCGGCGAGTTCCGCCGCAGGGAGCTGGCCGCGCTGGCCTTCACCGCGGGCAACTCGCAGGTGCGGCAGGCGCTGACGCTGGCGCACGAATCGCTGCACGCCCAGCGGTACCTGCAGCGGACGACTGCGAACACGCCCGAGCACATTCGCACGATGTCGCGGGAGGAATTCGTCGACGCGATGATCGACGAGGAAGCCGCCGCCACCGGGCGGCACTTCCGGCTCGCGCGGGAACTGCGGGCGCTCGGTTACGAGATCGCGGAGCATCCGCTCGAGCAGCGCTACAACGAAGTGTTCGACCAGGTGATCGAGAACCTCGGCCAGGACAAGCCGTGGACCCGCACCGAGGCTCACGAACATGGTGTCGCGGTCCTGCGCGACTCGATCGGCCAGGTCGAATGGAACAACGGGCAGACCTACGCCGGCTACTACGGAAACGCCTGGGACGAAGCCGATACCGCCAGGGACGGCGCGGCGGAGCCGGGCAGGCACCGGCCGCTGTCGTCGGTCACCGCGGACGGGCTGTGGCAGAGCGCGCTGCACCGCCAAGACGCCCGGTTGCGAGCGCGGGAGGCCGCCGAGGAGTTCGCCCGCCGAGCCGAGGCGGTCCTCGGCGAAGGCTCGGGCGACCTCACGCGCTCAGACATCGAGCGGGCACTGCGCGAGGCCGAGGCCGACCTGGACACGACTACCCGGGTGGACCACGGCGCGAAACTACTGCGCAGGCAGCACGATCTGCGCGTCCTCGCCGACCTGGCCGATCTGCGGGACCAGGCCCAGGCCCGGCTCGAGGGACGCAGGCACAGTCTTGCCGCGCTGGCCGCGCGTGACGTGCTCGGTGCGGTCGTTCGCGGCGAATCGGGCGCCAGGGTGCTCACCGATCACGTCGCCTATGTCCCCGGTGAGCCGGACCGGCTGGTGATCGCCGCGGAACCGGGTGACTACCAGCGGGTCATGCGGGAGGCCGAGCGTGACCCGTTCGCCGCGGCGCTGCTCGGCCGCGACGGCGTCGACCGCAGGTACCTCGCGGTCGAGACCGACGACTTCGGCCGTGTGCAGGTCCGATCGGTCGACGCACCCGATTCGGCCGCGCCGCACGAGCCCGTCGCCGATGTCACGCCGCGCGACCTGTCCGGGACCGCGGCGGCCGAGCGGACCGCGCGCATCAGGGCGGAAATGGCGAGGACCGAACTCGGCCGAGAGGTCGACCAGGCACTGACCGCACACCAGGTGACGATCGAGTACCGATCGGGTGCGCCGGATCGCTACTACCCGGCCCAGCGGCGACTCGTCCTCGACCCCGGCCTGTCCGACACCGACCAGATGCGCGCGCTGTTGCGTGCCGGGGTGCACGCCGACCTCGCCCACGAGCCGGACATGCCCAATGCCGCCCGGCTCCGGACGCAATCGTCGCGACGCCGGTACATCGCCGTCATGCTCGATCTGGAGACCGCGGCGCACCTGATGGAGTTCGCCGCGATACGCCAGCTGCGTGCGGCACTGCACGACATCCCGGAAACCCAGCTGGAGCGCGCGTACACCGACGCCTTCGACGCAGCCCGCGAGGCGGCCGCGGCGGCAGAGCCGGATGCCACGCCCGAGCGGCTCGACGATCTGGCGCGCGAGGCCGCGTTCGACGTGGTGCGCCCCCTGATGGACACCCAACTCGTCAGCCCGGACCAGACCTACGCCGAGTTCTACGGTGACGCCTGGGACGACGCGAACGGCCACCGCTCCTTCGACCGGGTCGTCCAGGATGCGATCGCCTCCGGCGAGGCCGAGGTGACCGTGCTGCGCGAGGGCGATTCCCACCACAGCGCCCGGTGGGTGGAGCGCGTCCGGTTCGCCGACGGCACCGAACTCATCCGCAAGACCGTCGTCAATCCGCGCCACGCGGTCGCCGAGGTGCTGACCAGCGTGCTCGGTCGCGCCATCGAAGCGCCGGTGCCCGAGTCGGTGCTGGACCCGCACGATCCCACCGTCGTCTACCAGCAGGTGATGCCGGGCGAACCGGCCGCCGACCGGCACGGCGGCATCCTCGACCCGCACGAACTCGGCTACGCCGATTCGGTGCCGGGCCGCGCGCTCGGACTGCTGGACACCCTCGTCCGCATCCCGGACCGGGACGGCCTCGGCTGGCTCGCCGGTCCGGATCGCGGGATCGCCGGAATCGACCACAGTCGTTCCTACGAGAACAGCGACGAGGCGCGCGCGGCCATCAGCCCGTTCGCCGAGGGATTCCTCGTCCGAGACGGCGACGGGACCGTGCGCTACCGCGACAACCCGATGACCCGCGAGGCCGTCGACATCCTCCTCGACCGGGTTGCCGCGCTGCGGCCGCGGTTCGAGCGCTACGGCCGCGGCGGCTGGCACGACCTGGTCATGGAACGGCTGGCGCAGGTGCGCGAGCACGCCCGCGACGTCGGCCCGGTGCGGCGGTCCGAGCCGCCGCAGTTCTACACGCCGATCGGCGGCGACGACGACATCGTCCGTGTGGTGCCCCGGACCGAGCAGACCTACGACTGGCGTGACAACGACGACCACGGCATCTACGCCACCCTCGACCCCTTCGAGGGCGTCCTGCGGGTCCGCATGCGCGTGTCGGACGGGCCGACCGAGGCCGCGACCATGTTCGGCAACGCGATGTCGGAACTCGGCGGGCACTGGGTGAACGAGATCCAGGGCGAGTGGCAGCGGGAGGGCGCTTCCGACGCCCTCGACGCCGACCAGCGCGACCTCTACCGAACGGCCGAGGAAGCGGTGGCCCGGACCCTGCTCGGCCGGCTGGCCGCCGAGCACGGCTTCACCGAGGTGCGTATCGAGCCGGCCGATTCCGGCGACAACACGGTGCCCATAGTGCGTTTCACCAAGCCGGAGTTCGCCCCCGCGGACACCGTCTCGACGCCGGACGACGCCGACGCACCCGACCGCACCGCCGACGGGAGCCCGCAACCGGCGGCGGATGACGCGGCCGACGCCGACCGCACGGCCGATCAGCGGGAGCAGACCGACACCGACGAGCGTAAGACCGAAGACCTGTGGCAGCTGGAACCGGTCGACATCGCCACCGACCAGGTGTGGCAGATACTCGAGCAGAACGCCATCGGGCGCGAGGCGGCGCAGGTGCTGCGCGCGGAGGGTGCCCGGGTACGGTTCGCCGATCTCGGAAACGAGATCGGCGAGGCGGACGCGTTCGACCGGCGCACCATGGACATCTCGGTCGACACCCACGACCGCGGACAGGTCGAGCTGGCAGGCGAACTCGTCCGGCTCGCTGCCCTGACCGAGGCGATCCGCGACGGACAGGTGGAGGTCACCCCCGCGCGCATCCGGGGCACGACGCGCGAGGACTACGTCGCGGCACAGTTGCGGGCCGACGCAGCGGCGATCGGCAGGCAGGCGGAATTCCTGCGCCAGCTGGAGCAGGCCGGGTATCCGGGCCGCCCGACGGCGATGGCGCCGGTCGATGTGCACTATCGCCGCGCGATGCACCAGCAGTATCTCGACGCCTACGACGCGGCCGTGTCCAGGCTGGAACAAGCCGATCCGACGGTGGACGCGGAGCGGCTGCGGGAGCGCGGACGCGCGGCGGGTGTCGATGCGCTGCTCGCCGGTGAGCTGTTCGACGGATCATGGTCCGAGGGGGAGAGCGCCAGCGCACGCAATGCCCACGGCCGCGACTGGGATGCGGCCCAGCGGATGGATATCCCGAGCGATGTGTACCGGCCGGCGACCGCGGAAGCCGCCCGCGACACCCAAGCCTTGCTGCGCAGGCACGCCGCCCTGAACCGGGAGATCGGCCGCTTCGACGCCATGCGGGATCGACTGATCCCCCACCTCGAGGGATTCGACCCCGAGAACAACGTGTTCGACCGGCAGGCGCTGCGGCCGGATCGGTCGTTGCTCGCACACCTGCAAGACCTCGCCCAGGCACGGCTCGAGGTCGGTGACGACCAGCTGTCGTTGTTCCAGACTCAGGTACGGGTGCTGACCGACCTCGCGGCCGAGCGCACTCGCGTAGTCGAGGCGCGGGACCGGCTCGCACTCGAGCTCGCGGCGCGGGTCGGGCACGACCTGATGGACCGGCAGGTCGACGAGGCCGGTGGCAGCTGGCTCACCGACCGGGTGGCGTGGGTGCCCGGATCGCAGCCGAAGCTGTTCGTCGCGGAGACCGGAGACCGGTACACGCGGGTGACCGGCGACGAGGCGCCCTTCACGTCGGTGCGGGAAACGCTGTGGTACCAGGATGTCGTCGCCGACCGGGTCTGGGTCGACATAGACGACTCCGGTGACGTGCGGTTGCGTCGCCAGGAGACGGACCCGCGCGACGTCTGGTCCGAGGAAGACGGCCGCTGGATGCGCGAGCATCCGGAGGGGCGGCGTGTGGCGCCGCGGTCGCCGGACCGTTCCGCGACCGAGGAGCCGACACCGACCGGCCGCACGGCCGAGCAGAAGACGCCCGCCGAACACGCGGCCGAGCAGCTCGATCGCGCGCTGCTCGAGCTGGACGGCGACAACCGGCGTGTGTACATGAACATGCGGGGCGAACGGGTGCGCGGCGAGGGGAATTACCCCGGCCGGTGGGCGATGAGCACCGTCGACCGCCACGGCATCGAGGTGCGGTTCACGCTCGAGGACCAACTCGCCGCGCGCGACGGCAGGCAGGTGCTCCGGTCCGGCACCGGCTATGTCCCCTCCGCCGATGCCATTGTGCTGCACCTGAATTCGTCGGCGCTCGAGCTCGCCGAAACGATTGTCCACGCGGCCACCATGGCCGACCGGACGCGAGCGGCGGGCGACGGAACGCTGGAGCGGGTCACCCTGTCGCGTGACGAGTACATCAGCACGATGCTCGACCGCCAGGCCGAGGCGCACGCAAGGGCTTTCGAGTTCACCCGGGTGCGCGATCGGCGCAATTCCTACCGCGGCGAGGACGAACGCACCCCGGACGAGCCGCGCACCGTCGAACACAACGACCGGCTGCGTCAGTCCTACGACGAGGCGCGCAAGAAGGCACGCAAGGTCGCCGCGCGTGCGTACAAGGGCAATTCCTCGGTCCGGGACACGATGCTGGACGCCGCGGCCTTCCGTGCCGCAGTGCGGGAGGTGCGCGCCGCGCTGGTCGAGCGGGGACCGCTGATCGACGGCGTCGACTACGCCACCTACTACGCCGCGGAATGGGACCGCGCCAACGGATTCACCGCCGCCGATCTGGACCACGCCCCCGATCCGCACAAGCAGGACTCGCCGGAGCTGCGGCGGATGCGCACCGCCGACTTCGCGGTCGAGATCGAAACACTGCGGATGCTGCGCGATTCCGGCCGGTTCGTCCCGGTCGGGCCCGCCGAGACCGCCTACACCCAGGCATACGACCGGGCGTACCGGAAGGCGCGACGCGCCGACGACGGGACGCCGCCCGAGCGTCGCGCGATGGACGCGGGGCTGGCCGCCCTACGCAAGTACGTGGACAAAGTCGGCCTGCCCGAGGCCGAGATCGCGATGGAAGTCGCCCGGTCCGGCGCGGACAACCAGGGTGAATACCAGCCGTGGCCGCTGGACGACGATCCGAGCACCCGGACCAGGGTGGCTACCGAGGAGGTCGGTGATCTCGGTGCGGCGCGACGCGCGATCGCCGCCCTGCTCGACCGGTACCCCGAAGGCGTCCGCCTGACCGAACGCATCGCGCTGCTCCCCGACGAGAGGTGGGACGGGCAAAGACTCGTCATCGCGGCGCAGCGGGGCGGCCATATCGACGCGTTGCTCGAACTGTCCGTGCGGAATGCGGAATACAGCGACGTGCTGTGGGCCGGCACCCAGAACCGACAGTATCTGTTGGTCACACCTGGCGAGGAGGACGGACGCACCCGCTGGCTGAACTCGGGCGAGGCGGAGGGAGCGTATCGGGCGCCGAGCCGCCACGAGACGATGGAACAATTCCTGGCGCACTATCTGCGGTATCGGCTGGCGCGCCGAACCGGTCTCGGCTTCGAGTCCTGGTTGCGCCAGCTCGGTCCGGAGATGTTCCACACCAAGAAGGACCAGCGCGAGGCGGACGCGCACGAGGCATACGAGGGCCGCGCGAACAAGGGAACGCTGCGGCCGGACGCCCTGCGGAATTTCCGCACCGAACCGGAGGCCGACGAACCTCATCCGGCGGTGGTGGCGCACCGGCTGGCAACGAGGCAGGTGCCGCTGCCCACGAGCTGGGGCCGAGGTGTGTCTTGGCCGCGGAGCACACTGGGCCGCATCGAGATCGCGGACTACACGTTCGGCATCGTCCTGGAGGCCGACGGCAACGGTGGGTGGCGGGTGCCCGCCCCGAACGGCGACGGCGGCCTCGATGACGCCCTGAGCCAGTTGTTCCAGGGCATGTCCGACAAGAGCCCCAAGCGGCTGGCCAACCGGATCGCCTCGATGCTCGACGACGGTGGGGCCGATCTGATCCGGCGCGAACCCCGCGGACGGTTGCGCCGCATGGCCGGGCGACTGTCCCTCGGGTCGCGCGATGGCCAGGACGATGCGCCGAGGGCGATCGATGCCGGCGAGTCCGAACACAATCCTCCGCAGTTCGGCCCGCCGCGTCCCCCCGACCCCGACGAAGGCCGCCGCGCCGAGGCCGACCAGCGGCGGGCGGTGCTGGAGCGACTGGCCGCGGAGAACCGGGCCGCGGTCCGCGAGCGCGATGCCGCGCGCGCGGCGGACGACCCGGAACGGCTTGCCGGGGCCGAGGAGCGCGTCGAGCGCCTGGATCGGGCGATGGCGGCCGCCCTCGAACGCGACGTGCTGCTGCGCGCCGGTGCCCGCCCGATCACCGATCGCGTCGGCATACTCGCGGGTGAGCCGCCGATGGTACTGGTGGTGAATCTCGGCGGCACCGATCCCGCGCTGGCACTGACCGAGGCCGCGGCCCGGTATCCGGAGGTGGCGCAGGCGCTCGACCGGGCCGCCCGGCCGCGGGAGTTGCGAGTCGACGCGGACGGCACCATCAGGGTCGTGCCGTTCGCCCCGCGGGCGGACGGGCCGGAGCACCCTGCGGGTGCACCGCCTCAGCGGGAGGGAGTGGCCGAGCCAGGCGATCCCGTTGACGTGTCACGACAGCCGGAGGATGTTGCCGAGCCGGGCGGCGCGGACACCGCACAACCCGCCTCCGGCGACGGCGGCGCCGAAAAGCCGCCCACCACACCACCTTCGGCGGACGGACCCGGCGACGAGCCGAGCCCGCGCTCGGACTGGTACTTCCAGATGCGGATCGAACAGGCCGACTGGGAAGCGGACATGGCCGCCGACCACGCCGCCTGGCTGCGCGAGCTGGCCGACGCCCGCCCGAACGACCGGTGGGCGCGATTGCGCGCCGAACAGGCGGAATGGAACGCCCGGATGGCCGCCGACCGCGCGGCCTGGCTGCGACTGGAGCAGGCGCAGCACGAGGCCTGGACGGCCGCCGCCGAGGCGGATCGGTTGCGGCGCGCCGCCGACGCCGACCGCGACGATCCGTGGGCCGAACTCCGCGCGCAACAGGCGGAATGGGACGCCCGGATGGCGGAGGACCGGGCCGGCACCCTCCACCCCCCGGGACGCAATGGTTGCGCAGGTTGTACACGCCGATCGGGACCGCGCCACAGCACGATTCGGGCGCGGGCATACCGGACTCGGCGGCCCCGGCGCGGCCCGACCCCGCTCCATCGGCTGATTCGCCCGCCACGCCGAAACCCAGCACACCACCGCGCAGCGCGGACGAGTCG
>NZ_BAFP01000252.1 GCF_000308455.1 Nocardia abscessus NBRC 100374
TTCCCACCCAGTGCGGTGAGCCGGTCCAGCAGGAACTTCTCGGTGTCGGCCTGGGAGATCATCAGCGTGTACGGGTAGGCGGTGGGCAGTTCACTGAACGGCACCGCCATCAGCAGCCGATCCCGGTCGCGGATCGTGAACGTCGGGGTTTGCACACCGCGGGCGACCAGAGCCGGGACCACACCGTAGGGCTCCAATATTTCCAGGGTGCGCGGATGCACCACCGCCGCGCGAGAGGTATTGGCGCCCTCGGCCTGCCGGTCCACGATCACCACCTCGCGATCGAGCTGTTCCAGCACGACCGCGGCAGCGAGCCCGACCGGGCCGGCTCCGACGATCAGCACGTCTGCGATGGGGCTCTTCATAACGACTCCTTGAGGTAAAACGCTTGTTGTCATTCGAGTAGAAGGACGGTGAACAATGTCAACGCCTGTTGGCCTACAATTGTTGGTGTTAGAAGACGCGAGTAGATGCGGCGCCGCGGACGCAGGCCGCGTTACCTGACGGCCGCGTGTTCGCCGACGAATCATCGGCGTGATCGGCGCATCCATGCGACCAAGAGCCGGTTGATCCGACACCGCAGCGGGTGGTGTGGCTCCGGTTCCCCCAGGGGCAATGGCGCACGGGCGCGGGGACTGTCAGGTGCCGGTCGGGACCTGCCGGAAGAAGTCGATCTGGTCGGCGACCACGGTGTCCCGCAAGGCCGGGTCGGTGTAGAAGGAGAAATGGGTGCCGGGATATACCCTCAACTCGCCGCGCGGCGCGGCGTCGGCCAGCGCGCGACTCGTCTCCACCGGCGTCTCGTGATCCTCGGCGGCAGCGCAGACCAGCAATGGGCACGACAGTCGTGCAGCAGCCTCCGCAGGACGGTAGCGCATCATCGCCAGCAGCGCGCGAGGAGCGATGACGTTGCGCCACAGAGTTTCCCCACCTCCGGTGAGGGTCTGAATGTGACGCTCCGCTTCCGGCGTCGCGGTCACGGCGAGCTCCCCTGGCCGACCGACCATCGGGATGTAATACGGGCGCATGCCCGCCGCGCCACGCAGCCGATCCCAGAGGATCGCGCCGAGCAGCTTCACCGTGTCCCGGACCTTTCTCCCCTCGACCCGCTTCGGAAAGCCGTTGAACGGGATCTGCGCCACGACGGCACCTAAGCGCGGGTCGTCGGCCGCGACAGCAACAGCGTGCGCTCCACCGAGCGAGTTACCCCACAACAGAATCCGGTCGGCGTCGATGCGTGGGTGACCGCGAGCGAATTCGACAGCGGCGCGAATATCGGCGAGCTGACCGGCGATCTCGGGTACCTGCCGCGGTTCGCCGGCGCTCTCGCCGAAGCTACGGTAGTCGAACACCAATGCCGCGAAGCCCGCGCCGGCGAAGCGCTCGGCATAGTCGAAAAGCCGGTCCATCGTTCCACTGAAGCCGTGACAGAGCACCACACACGGCACCTGGCTGGAACCGGTGGGCAGAAAGAGCCGTCCGGCACATCGGACACCGGCGACGTCGAACGAGACCTTGGTACGCATAAGGGCCATCCCTGCGGCATAGACTGACTGTCGGTAAGTACAGTAGCGGAATTTTTGACTGTAGGTAAGTGATTACATGACACCTGAGCGCATACTCGCGGCCGCGCGCGTCCTGTTCGCCACCCGCGGCTACCGAGCCACCTCCATGCAGGCCATCGCAGACGAGGTGGGCGTCACCAAAGCCGCCCTCTACTACCACTTCGACTCCAAGGACGCGATCCTGCACCAGCTCACGCTGCCGCTGCTGGACGAATTGGACGCGGTGCTGGCCGAGGCCGAGTCGGAACCGAGCGCCGAGGAGGTCCGGTGGCGGGCGATCGAGGGTTATGTCGATGTGCACCTGCGCCACCGGCACACCCTGACCATGCTGGTCAGAGATATGACACTGCTCGTCCAAGCTCCGGTGGCCGATCGTTTCCGCGCCGCGATCGCCTTGGCGAACGAGCTGGTGGCGGGTCCCGGGAGCGGGATCGAGCAGCGGGTGCGGGCGTCTCAGGTGGTCGCGGGCCTGGCCGACCCCGTCGTCCTGTTCCGCAACGAACCGGTCGATCGGCTGAGGCAATTGATCCTGGATGGCGCGCGGGCGCTGCTGGGCGAACCCATCGAGCCCAGGCCGACCGGTCGCGCCAGGGGCCGCAACGGGGGACGGCCCGCGAAACTCACCGGCGAGCAGATCGAACAGGCGCGCTCGATGCACGCCGACGGCGACGATGCCGAGGACATCGCTACCCGTTTCGGGGTCTCCCGGGCAACCCTCTACAGGTATCTCAAAAACTAATGATTATGAGATTTGATTATGAGATTCGTCCCGCGTTCGCTCTCGCGCATGTGCCGACCTGCGCCCCCTCAGCGGAGGAATGTGGTCATCAACGGGTTGGTTTGTGCGGCGCAATCCTCATGGACGGTGTGGCCGCAGTTGTGTGGGAAGTGCCGGGGCCGTTCGCGTATGGCTTGGGGTCGCGCAGAACGCGCCTGGCTCCACGAGGTCATGGACGGCGACGGCATACGAGTAGCGGACGAGCAGCCCCGCCCTCAGACCCACACCCGTCATCGGAAGGACTGAACATGCTTGCGTCCTGGTACGACCAGCAGGGGCCCGGCCGCCGAAGTGCTCCAGCTCGGTGAGCTGCCCGACCCCACCCCCGGCTCCGGTGAGGTCCGTGTCCGTGTCCGCGTCACCGTCTCCGGCGCCAATCCCGGCGACACCAAGAAGCGTCGCGGCTGGATCGGCTCGGCCATGCCCTATCCGCGGGTGATCCCGCACACCGACGCCGCCGGCATCATCGACGCCGTTGGCGACGGCGTCGACGCGCGCCACGTCGGGACGCGCGTGTGGGTGTACGGCGCCCAGTCCTACCGCCCCTTCGGCACCGCCGCCCAGTACACCGTCGTCCCCGGCGACCTCGCCGTCCCACTGCCCGACCACCTGTCCGACGACCTCGGCGCGAGCCTGGGCATCCCCGGCATCACCGCGCACCGCACCGTCTTCGCCGACGGCACCGTCGACGGCAAACTGGTGCTGATCAACGGCGTGCTCGGCGGGGTCGGCTCACTGGCCGCCCAGCTCGCCCGCTGGGGCGGGGCCACGGTCATCGGCACCGTCCGACGCGGCACCGAACTGGACAGGATCGATCCCGAGGTCGTCTCCCACGCCGTCGCCCTCGACTCAGGCGACCCCGCCGCCGCGGTCCGCGCCCACGCACCCGACGGCGTGGACCGGATCATCGAGGTCGCCCTGTCCGACAACGCCGACCTGGACGACGCCGTCGCTGCGAACGACGCGGTCATCGCCGCGTACGCCACCCGCCACGACCGCACCGAAATCCCGTTCTGGACCCTGCTGTTCAACAACGTCACCCTGCGCTTGCTCGGCAGCGACGACTTCCCCGCCGAAGCTAGGCGCCAGGCCCCCCGCGACCTCACCGCCGCGGCCGCCGTCGGCGCCCTCACCGTCGATGTCGCCAAGGCTCACGACCGCATCGACGCCGGCGGTCGCGGCCGTGTACTGGTCGACATCCCCCAGTAAAGAAGCTCCGGCGTGACCTCCTCATCCCCCAGCAGTCGAGCGTGAGGGCGCTGCGGGGCGGGGTGGAAGCCTCCGCCGCCGGTTCGGGAGCCTGCGTATCGGGCGCGGTGCGGGGCCTGGCAGCATGGCCGCTGCACCGGCGAGATCGAGTTGGGAGTTCATGTCCAGCTCGAACCGGCCGTAGGGTCCACATGGGTCCAGAACAGCGGAGACTCGGCCCGCCGGTCGGCATCGGTGAGCCGCTTCTGCCACTGCCCGTTGGGCGATTCGGACACTACGGCGCAGCGCAGACAGAAATGGCCGCCGGCGAGGCGGAAACCGGACCTTGGAACTCATCCGAGGGGCTGTCGAGCGCCGCTGTAGACCTGTGCCAGGAACTCGTCTGCCAACGGGACGACTTCGGCCAGATGGGTTTCCAGTAGCCAATGCCCACCGTCGAACAGATGCAAAGGAACATGTGGGAGATCGCGCGTGTACGCGCGGGCCGACTGCTCGGGCATGTACCCGTCGTGGACACCCCACACGATGAGAGTGGGTGGCGCCTGCTCGCGCAGGTACTGCTGTTCCTTCGGAAACCAGCCCAACGTGGAAGGCTGATCTTCCAGCAGTCGGATCAGATTCGCGATGCGTTGCGGTGTGCACATCAATGTCCAGTGCAAAGTCCAGAGGTCGGGGCTGATCCGTGCTGCCATCGCGTCGGGCAATTCGCCCAGGAACTCGCTGCGAAATCCTTCCAGGCTCACGTGCTGAGCCAGGCGATGGCGCGATATAGGACCAGGGTTGTTCCACAGCTCCGTCAAGAAGTCATATTTGGGACCGAAAGCATCCGCGTAGATATCACCGTTTTGGATGATCAATCCCATGACTCGATCAGGCGCGGCCAAAGCGAGCCGGAAGCCGAACTGAGAGCCGTAATCATGCAGCCAGAGAACATATTGCGTCAGTGCCAACTCCTCCACGAACGCTTGCAGGAACTCGGCGTACGCATCGAAGGTGTAATCGAATTCTTCCGGAGTCGGGGTCGCGCTGTAGCCGAACCCGGGGAGATCTGGAGCTATCAGTCGCCACCGAACACCCAATGTGGACAGAAGCCCACGGTACACATAGGACGAACCTGGATAGCCATGCGGTAACAACAGGACAGGGGCATCCGCAGGGCCCGCTTCCCGATAAAAGATGTCGATTCCACGTATGTCCGCTCGCCGATGATGAACTGCTGTGAGACCGTTCGACATACTCTGCGGTTTGACAGGTTTCGCCTCGGCAAACACTCGTCCCAACCGGTGTGCGCCCTTGGCTGAAGCTCCCCGCCCGATGCGGCGGCACCTACTGGGGTCTCGCGGTACCGCCGGCGGTGTGTTCGGCTGGCCCTGCGGCAGCCGTCAGGTCGAGCGATGGCACCGCCAACCGTTGTCGTATGTCACCTGGAACTGGTCAGCCGCACCGAAAGCGGCTGCGGTGGCAGCGCAAGCCGCCGCTCGCATGGCCGTCGGCTCGGTATCAACCAAGCTCATCCCCGCCCACATCAACCGCACCGTCCAGTCGGAAGCGTCGATACCGAGCCGGCCGAGTGCATCTAAAGCATCAGCCGCTCCCCCGAGCGCCGCGGCTACCTCTTCCCCGTCCAGCTCTGGTTGCGCGGACGTAGTGTCGGCTGGATCGACCGCCCAAACGACAGCGCAACCGCGAGCTGGATCGGCGCGAGCGAGAACCACCCGGACATGTGCGAACCCACCCCGACCACCCCCCTGACGCATCAGCCGGTACTCCCCGACAGACCCTTCACTCGCTGGCATGGGAAGTAGTCTCGCCAGGCGATCTCGGCCAGCGCAAGCATGCGCTCCTGAGGTTCCTGTCGCCGAATAATTCTCGACTGACTCTGCGGAGTTACGAGAAGGTGGCGCGGGCCCGCCGTCTCGCCGCAACACCGCCGCGTAGGCGGCGGCTCACTCGATGTCGGGGGCGGCGAGGCAGCGTGGTGGCGATGACCTGCCGAATCCCGCCGCCGGCACGCTGACGATCACATCGACAGCCAAGGTCGCGCCGGCCCTGCGGTGACGCCGATCGAAGAACAAGCCCCCGGCGCCGACCGCCAGGGCCAGCGTGCAAACCGGCGAAATCATCGATGAGCGCTGCCCGATGTCACACCCCGGGCGTGCTGCGTCGTCATTGAGACGAACCCATCCGGGCCAGGACCCACCAGAGAGAACCGAGAAGAATCTCATGAACACTGCATATGTCGTCGCCAATATCGTCGCTGCCGCCTGGGTCGGCTTCTCGGCGTTCTCGCTGCTGCGCCGGGCCGCGTTCGTCGTGGACCCGCTGGTGGAATACGGAGTGCCGCAATCGTGGTGGACGCCACTGGGACTGGCCAAGGCCGCTGGAGCGCTCGGGCTGATCATCGGCCTTTTCGTCCCCGCGATCGGAGTCGCCGCGGCCATCGGCCTGATCCTGTACTTCGCAGGTGCGGTGATCACCGTGCTGCGGGCCCGCTCGTACAAGACCGTGGCGTTTCCGATGCTGTACCTGATTCCGGTCGCGGTCGCGCTGGGTCTGGGCGTCGCCGCGTAAGGAAAGCGACGCGTAGTCGGCGGTGTCATTGCGGGCCTTGACCGGGGTCCATACCGGCCAAGGCGGCCAGCACTCGCACCACGCGGCGAAGGAAACTCTCACCGGTGCTGGAGCGTCGTGGCACCACGCATGCCACGACGCCGGCGACGACTACGGCGTAGCGGAGAGGTCTGGAGCGCGCACCCACGTGGTGACGTGGCCGTGAATGATGTGCTTGGTCCGAGCGACACGCCTTGCCACCGCATCGACACCGATCGGTGCGCCGAGCTCTACCCTTCGACTGTGGCGACCACCCCTTCGGAGCTCCACACCCACCAGGACGTGAGCGCGTCCTGCGCCCTGTGCACGCAGCCCGTGGACGATGCGCCGCCTCGGCATATGACTGCGGCGGAGTTTCGGGAACACGGTCGCGCGGTGGTGGATTGGGTGGCCGACTACTGGGAGCGGGTGGAATCCCTGCCGGTGTTGTCGACGGTGCCGCCCGGTGCGGTGCGTGCGCAACTGCCGTCATCGCCACCGGAGTCGGGTGAGCCGTTTGCCGACCTGCTCGACGATATGGACCGCATTATCGTGCCCGGCTTGACGCATTGGCAGCATCGCCTGCACACGACCATGCGGCAGAGGCGAGCAACGCTCGCTATACCTCTCTCCGCGGTGGGACCGGTGCTGCACCTGAAATGGGCTCCCTCCCCTGGACGGCGCGTGCGTCAGGACGCGATATCGCCGCTGTGCCTGGACTGCAGCATTCGGCGTGCCCCCGTCAGTGCCGCGGCGCCGAGGACCTGTTCCAGTTGCTCCCAGCGGGTGACCAGGTCGGCGAGCATCATCATCATGACATCGGGGAAGGCGTAGAGGAACGTTTTGTAACGGTAGTGGTCGAGGTAGTAGAGACGGACTGCGGTCACGGCCGTGACGGCGGCGGTTCTGGCGTCGAAGAACAGGTCGTGGCCGCCGAGGATACTGCCTCTGGCCAGCACGGCGCGGTCGTAGACACCGCCGAAATCGACCTCCACGTCACCCTCGGCGACCACGTAGACGCCGTGGGCGGTGTCGTCTTCGCGGAAGATGGGGTCGCCGGGGGCGTAGGTGAGTTCATCGAACATGGAGGCAAGGGTTTCCAGGTCGGCGTCGACAAGGGGCGCGAACAACGGCACGCCGAAGGGGTCGACGCCATCGCTGAGGCACGCCACGCGAGCTCTCAGACAGTCGAAGCTCAAATGCTTCATACGCATTCGCGCGAAGCGTTTCATGCGGTCGATATCGCGGCGCTGTCGGCGCGAGGTCTCGGTGCTCGGCGGGCTGTAGATCGACGGGTCGTCGGCGATTCGGGCCGCTTCGCGTAGACCCGACTCGTAGGCACTGTGGACGCAGCCCCAGTGGTAACTGTTGGTCGCCTCGCCCGCGAAGAACAGGCGCGCGCCGACGGGTTCGGCGAGGGAGTCCAGGTCGCGCGGGGAAGCATCGACACCGATGCAGGCGTAGGAACCGAGCGCGTAGGGGTCCGATGACCATGCCGTTCGGGAAACATGCCTGGGTTCGGGAGTGTTCGTGCCGAAGATATCCCGCACGACGCCGATAGCGTAATCCTGGACCTCGACATCGGTCCAAGACTCCAAGTCGCGCCCGAGCGATGCGCCGAGCAGCAACACCAGAATAGGCTTGCCGTGCGACTTCCACATGCTGATGACCACGGTCGGGTAACTGTCGGTCTCACGGCACAGATAACCGAAGACGTATTGCTCCGCAGGCCAGAAGATTCGGTCGTAGTGCAAGGCGATCTTGTTCAGCGTGCCGAACCCGACGCGGTCGATGGCACGGCGTTTGGTTTCCGGCAGTGGCGGACTGAACTCGATCTCATTCGACTTGAGGACGCCGAGTGGTACGGTGACCAGCACCCTGTCGGCTTCGTGGACGCCGAGGTCCGTTGTCACCCGCACCGGTGTCGAACCGTCGCCGGTGTCGATCCGGCGCACAACGGTTTCCAGTTCTATGGTCAGATCCTCGGCGAGTGCCTCGACCACCGCCTGGTAGCCGCCGTGCAGGACGCTGTCGCCATAACCGTAGACGCGGTAGCCGTCCTCCCAGAACTTGAACGAGAGGCCGCCGGGATCCTCACCGACGTCTTCGCGCAGAATCACATTGAGGTGATAGCGGATGGCCTGTTCGTCGTCGTGAGTGTGGCCCGCTTCAGCGATGATCTGGTCGATGACCGCAGCGAGCGGCACATCGGGGTGTCCGCTGCGGCGGGCGATCTCCGCGCGTCGCTCCAGTTCGTGGAGTAATTTGTCGGCGAGTTCCAGTGTCCGATTCTTCACCGTCGCGGGGCTGATCTGGCGATCGGGTCCGAACAGTGTCAGACTATCGAATCCACCGGTATAGGAACTGTCGCCGCCGACATAACTATGCGGGATTTCGAGTTGTTCGACCAATTCGGTGATCGGATTGCCCTCCGTACCGTGTATCCAGTGCGCGCCCAGGTCGACACCGTCGCTGTCGGTCCAGATCCGGCCGCCGATCCGGTTGCGCGCCTCGAGCACGGTCACCGCATGGCCTAGCTTCTGAAGAGATTGTGCCGCAGTCAATCCCGCGATACCCGCGCCCACTACGAGCACGCTCGACGGCCTCTTTTCGATGGCTGCGTCGCCGATCGTTGCCTGCCCCGCGAGAGTGGGCTCCGAGCCATTGCTCGGTGAAAAATCACTCAGCTGCTCCATCGTCACAGTATCGGGGAAAGGCGTTGCGCGAGAGCGCGTTCTACAATGTTCGCTTATCACCCAAGCGACCATTTGGTAATCCGAAACAGGCAAGCTCCAAGTTCAAATCAGCTGACCGGAAATGCCCATAGGATGGACCCGCCGAGCGACTCTACCTCACACGCAACAGTGGACGCGGCGTCGAGATCACATCCATCGCCATTGCCGGCACTGTGTTTGCGGCGAAATGATTTTGGTCCAGAAGTCGTGGCGTACTGCGTCCCACAACGTGTTCAGTTCCGGAAGGAGTTCTCGTGCTTGTGCGAGATCCGGAAAGTTGTCGGGGCCGAAGGATGCGATCGGCGTGGCGCCGGATTCGTCATGGACGGCGACGATGGAGATCAGGTGGTCATGAAACAGCCGCCATGTCGCGCGTAATCCGTCGGATTCGGTTAGTCGCATATCGTCCATGTTTGCTTTCATCTTGTCAACTATGTTCCATAGCGTTTTCAACCGTTGTCGATGTCGACGGTGAGAAACATAAAAGTTCCATTATATTCAGCTAATAGGCGTACGCGGTCGTGTGAAATATGCGATTGGAGCACCTGGTGGTTGCTCTTCAGTGCGGGCGCAGCCGTGCCGCGGCGACGGCGAGAACGGCAGACGCTGACCGACTGGAGTAATTCCGCACGCGCTCACCTGCATTCACTTACCTACGATAAGTGCGGGCAACCAATGCCGAACGCAGGTGCCACAGCCCGCTGGCCTGGGTGGGATCGAACCCCGTGAGCTGACCGATCCGCTTGAGCCGGTAGTCCACGGTGTTGGTGTGTACGTGCAGTAGCCGCGCTGTGCGCTGGCGGTTGAGGTTGTGCGCGATATGGATTTGCAGGGTCTCCAGGAGTTCCGGGTGTTCGTCCAGTGGATCGAGCAGCGACCCGACACAGTCGCGGGCGGGGCCGGGGCGGGTGAGCTGGTATTCCAGAGCCAGATCGTCGAAGTGATACAGGCCTGGCACCGACCGCAACCGGGTGACCATGTCGAGTAGTTGATGGGCTTGATCGGCAGCGGTGGGCACGGTGTCGGTGGGGGCGGTGACCACCGCGGCGGTGATGGGCACGCGGGCCGCCTGCGACAGGTGGGCGATCAGTTCCTCCAGAGCAACCTCGGTGATGTGATCGGCGGGGATGAGCAGGGTGCCGCCGTCGATCGACAGCAGTGACAGCACGGTGTCGTCGCAGCGGGTGGCCAGCTCCGCCTGCACGCGCCGGAGTTTGCGGCGGGCGACGACTTGCGCGTCCAGTATCGGGTTGGATTCGTCCGGGTGCGACGGAATGGCAAGGGCAATTACGCGATAGCGGTCGGAGATTTCGATGCCGCATTCGCGGGCCATGGTGGAGGTGGGATGACCCCCGAGCAGCGCCGAGGTGAGCGTGTGCACCGCGGTGTGGTGCTCCGACACGACCGCGCGCAGTTCTCGCACATAGGCCAGGCGTCCAGCTGGTGAAGCTGGCCCACATCCAGCTCGCCCATCGCACCGGCGACCTGGCGGTATACGCGGTGACCATGGTCAGCGTGGTGTTTTTGAACCTGCTCGAGGGCGTGCTGATCGGCCTGGCTATGGCGTTCTCGATGCTGCTGTGGCGAGTGGTGAAGGTATCGGTACGGGCCACACCGGTGGCGGGCACCGACCGCTGGATCGTCCGCGTCGACGGCACGTGCACGTTCCTGGCGCTGCCGAAGCTGACCAAGGAACTGGCCACGGTGCCGGCCGGTACCGACGTACTGGTCGAGCTGACCGTCGACTTCCTCGACCACGCCGGCTACGAGGCCATCCACGACTGGGCCCGCCAGCACGAAAGTACCGGTGGAAACGTGGAATTCGTCGAGATCGGAACCGCCCGCATGGAACACGCCATGACCCGGCCACCCCGGCGCGGCCGGGCGCGCGGCATTCTCGACGAGTTGCTCGGCCCGTGGCGCGAGCGCAACGGCGACGCGGTCGCAGCCGGCGTGGTCGCCTACCATCGCAGCCACGCCCACGTGATGCGGCCGCACCTGGACCAGCTGCGCGACCGGCAAGATCCGCACTCGCTGTTCCTCACCTGCGCCGACTCGCGCATCGTGCCCAACGTGATCACCAACAGCGGTCCCGGTGACCTGTTCACCGTCCGCAACGTCGGCAACCTGCACCCCGCAGACGGATCGGAC
The DNA here is from genome assembly GCF_000308455.1 of Nocardia abscessus NBRC 100374. Classification (GTDB taxonomy): domain Bacteria; phylum Actinomycetota; class Actinomycetes; order Mycobacteriales; family Mycobacteriaceae; genus Nocardia; species Nocardia abscessus. The sequence goes on from NZ_BAFP01000252.1 coordinate 11,028, forward strand.
GCCTCGGTCGAGGCGGCCCTGTCCTTCGCGGTGGACACCCTGAAGGTGCACAACGTGGTGGTGTGCGGCCATTCCTCCTGCGGTGCCATGAAGACCCTGCTGGCCGGCACCTCCGCCGGACCGGGACTGGACACCTGGCTCGCCCATGCCCGCCCAAGCCTGGATGCCTACCGCGCCGGGCACCCGGTGCGGGCCGTTGCGGCGGCCGCGGGATACGACGAAACCGCCCAGCTGAGCATGGTCAACGTCGCCGTTCAGCTCGAGATCCTGCAACGCCACCCGGTGATCCGTCAGGCCGCCGCTGCACGCGGCCTGACGGTATCGGGCCTATTCTTCGACATCTCCACCGCGTGCGTGCTCGAGGTCACCACCGACAGCGTCAGCGAATTCACCGACCGGGTCGCCGAACCGGTCATCGTGACCGGTCGGGTGCGAGCTCGCCGGTCCACCAGATGAGCTCACGCCCGTGGTGGCAAGACCATTCGGACCACACGTCGGTCGCCGAGATCCGGCGTACGCCGCCGCAAAGGTGAGCCCGCCCACCTCGGCGGTGCTCCGGACACCGCTCCTGGTCGGGCGTACTTCCGTCATCGCAGCGCTTCCTCGGCTTCCTGGCGGTGCGCGTCGGAGTCGGGGCTGCACTCCTATGCATGACTACCCTCTCCACTGTGCCCCCGCCGTTGTGACGCACTGCGAATGCGTGGCACTGCCCGCCGTCATCTGCCCGCCAGGAACATCGGTGAATATGAGTCGAGAGGCAGGGCAACGTCTTCGCTGCGCGGTGATGGTCTGGTCAGCGGTGGGCAGGTGGGCCCGGCAGTTGCCCGGCTCGCCACCGTGCCGTCGCCCGCCCGATATCGGTTGCTGGAGGCTCGCCGTAGAGCCACTCACGGGCCAGGCGATGCCAATTGTTGGTCGTCTCGAGCTGACCGAGTGCAGCGAAGGTGAACAACTCCGCCCGCCTGGAGAACACGTGCTCAGCCGGAAGCAGCTGATGCCGTATACCCCGGAATTCGTCCGCCCTCGGGTCGACGGCGAGCACCACTGCCGCGGTGGCGAGTTCCGGGGTGATCGTGATCTCCTCGTCGAGCAGATGCCAACCGGAGGCGGCCCACACGTATTCCAGGCATTCCTGTGGCGTGACGCTCGCGTCCGGGTCGATGATGCCGCGTCCGACCCACGCCTGGTAGAGATCCTCGGCCCGGTGTTCTCCGGCGGCGAGCAGGGACGCACGCTCGAACTCGGCGTCCGCGGGATTCATCCGGTAATAGAGCCCGAAATCCACGAAGGCGAGGCGACCGTCCCTGTCCAGAAGGATGTTGCCGGGATGCGGGTCACCGCAGAACTCGTAGTCGGAGAACAGCGAACTGATGTAGAAGCGGTAGATCAGCTCACCGATCCGATCTCGGTCGGCCCCGGGCAGAGCCTGAATCTCTTGGAAGGACCTCCCTTCGACGAACTCTGTCACAAGAACGTGGTGCGTGCAGTGTTCTCCCACACTGTCGGGGACGGTGATGAAGGGGTGTTCGTGGAAGCGCGACGCGACTGCATGCTGAGTCCGCGCTTCGCGCAGGTAGTCGAGTTCACCGCCGATGTTGCGTGCGATCTCGTCCAGCACGGCGGCGTCGGCCGCGCTCGGCAGCACGGATCTGCACAGCTTGGCGAACAACTGCAAGTTACGCATGTCCGCCGCGACGGCCTCATCCACACCGGGGTATTTCACCTTTACCGCGACCATGCGCCCGTCATGCAACTTCGCCCGATACACCTGGCCGATCGAGGCCGCGGCCACCGGCGTCTGCTCGAAATCGGCGAACACTCGCGACATCGGCCCGAGATCACCTTCGATGACCTTCCGCATCGACCTGAACGGAACCTCCGGTGCGCGATCTCGAAGTTCGGCGAGCTTCACCCGAAACAGTTCACGGTGGGATTCGGGAACGAGGTCGACATCGAGAACCGACAGCATCTGGCCCAGCTTCATCGCCGCGCCCTTCATGCCGCCGAGCACTGTGACCATTTGCTGCGCGGCTTGCAGAGCGGACCGCTCGGCAAGTATCTGCCGGGCTTCGTCAGGCCGACCGATCATGGACAACCGAGACCCGACTCCACGCACAGCCTGCCCCGCGACCAGTCGGCCCAACCGACTCCCCCGCGCCAGTCGACCTCTGGGCAGCTGACCAGCCGCCATCAGCACCTCCGTGGGCCGGCCCATGACCTATATCGCGTCGCTGGTTTCGGCCGTTCCCGCAGCGTCGGCCGTCACTTCAACGGTCTAACAACCTACAACAAGCAGCAGTGATATTCGACAGCTGAAGTTGAAGTGAGCGAAGCTCAGTTTTCGACCACAAGACAGGGAAGTGTGATGCCGCAGAAGGCCGCTCGACAGCGCCGTCGCCCGACCCAGCAGCGCGCGAAGGAAACGAAGGAGCAGATCCTCGACACCGCGGCGCGGTTGTTCGGTGAGTGTGGAATCGCTGAAACCTCGACGAACCGGATCGCGGCGGAGGCCGGGTTGAGCATCGGTACGGTCTATCGGTACTTCCCCGATCGGACCGCGATCGTCGATGAGCTGCTCGAGCGCCTTCTCGAAAACGCGGAGCGGCGCTTCACACACTGGGTGTCGGACTTGTCGCAGCGCCCGATCCCCCAGCTGCTCCCCTCGATTCCGAAGGTGCTCGGCGAGATGCTGGAGCTTTTCACCGAAGAGTTGGTCGCCAACGCGTATCTGGTGCGCGCGCTGGGCGGCGGAGTTCAATCCCATGGCAGCGGCATTCCCGAGTTCGAGCCACGTCTGCGTCCGCTGGTCAAGGTGCTGTTGATCCAGCTCCTCGGCCCGGGAGACGATCACAAATATGACGTGATGGCATACGTGCTGATCAATATCGGCTTCACGGCGGTGCTGCGCACAACGGCCCTGGAGGTCGACGAGCATGAACGTCGCGAGGCCATCGCGATGACCGCACAGATGATCTGCGCATGGCTCGAGGCTGAAGTGCGGGCTGCTCAACTGACGTCGCTACCCTGAGCCCTGCGGTCAGGACTGTGTCAGCGCGTCCTGCCAATAAACCCCGGGAGTGCGTGCCGATCGGCTGAAGATCGAAGGGGGCCAGGATGGCCAACGATCTGTGGTCCGCACCGAATCGGGCATTCCACACCGATCGACCCTGCGACGACTGGCGTCCACTGCTGGATCCAGTTGCAGAAGGATTGCACAACTCATGGCCGACGTTCGCTGCTCGCTCGGCATGTGAGCGCTATCGCAAATAGTGAGCAACTGCCTCGCGTAACCACCGAAGAATTTCTGCTAACGCTGTGACGAACGGTCTTCCACCGCATGTCACTGCCGTGATCCACTGACCCCGAGGGGTTGGGCAAAGAAGAGTGGAAGGTGAGTTCTGGATCCTCTTATCGTTGGACCACGACCGATGAAGGGCCAGGTCGAATGCGTTCGCTGTGGGAGTTCGGCCGCCTCGCACGGCTGCCGACCGCACCATCGGCCGGTAGAACCGCAGCAACTAGGCGGAAGGGAGTCGACGATGACCACCGACGGGGCACTTGGGAATGGATTGACCGTCTCGGGCAAACCGATGCCTTTACCCATACAGGGCGTGCGGGGGGTGTCTCGGCAGCTGCTCCCCGGTGACGTCGTCCCTGGTGACGTCCCCGCCATCACCAGGGTCTGTCTCGAGCTGTCGGTCAGCATGCTGGACGGGCAGGATATTCCGGCGAAGACCGGCCGGCTGGCCGAAGCGGCGGCCGATTGGGCCCGGGAGGGCGTGCCGATCGACACGATCCTGCATTCCATCCATGAAAGATTGAAGCTCGGTATGGATCTCATCTTCTCGAACGTGACGGTGAAGGACTACGCCAATCTCGTGGACGGCGTGAAACTGGTGGTGGAAATGCTCGACATCATGAGCGCGACAGTCGCCCGCGCCTATGTCCGTGAGCACAAGGCGGCAAG
>NZ_BAFP01000251.1 GCF_000308455.1 Nocardia abscessus NBRC 100374
CTCCAGCTTCTCCATGACGATCTTCTTGATCTCGGATTCGCTCTTCTTGGTGTGCTCGCGCAACGGGAAGGCCACATTGTCGAACAGATGCATCGACCCGAACAGCGCTCCGTCCTGGAACAGCACGCCGAACAGCTTGCGGATCTCGTAGAGCTGCTTGTTGGAGCAGGTGGTGATATCGGTGCCGTCGATGTAGATGGAGCCGCGTTCCGGGCGCAGAAGCCCGATCAGCGACTTCAGGAACACCGACTTACCGGTACCCGAGGGGCCCAGCAGCGCGCTGACCTCGCCGGACGGCAGCGTCAGACTTACGTCCTGCCAAATACGCTGTGACCCAAAGGACTTGGTTATACTTTCGGTCCTGACCTCGACGCCCATGCCAACCTCCACAAATTCTTCAGCGAGCCCCCTACGTGCCGAACCGCGCGCGGTCTTCTCGGTGTGTCACGTCACAGTGGGTCCGGCCAACGTATCTCACGTGCAAGATGCGGCGCACCCCAATCTGACCGGAGAGTAACTTCTCACAGCCGCACGCCCGGATCGTTGTGCACGTTCGGGTCCGGCGGCTTTGTGTTCGCAAAACCCCTCGCATGGCGTGCGTTGCGTAGCGGTCGAATCACCAAGCGCGGGGGGCGAGGCAGGCGCGCTGCCGTCCACGCCCCGCCAGTATCGGAGCGTTCGCCGGGCGGCTCACCGGAATCGGCCGATACTCGTGTCGGCTCCCGGCGTTTTCCATTTCCTTGGAAGTGGAACGACTCGGAACCGAGTGCAGACGGGTCCGGTCATCGAAACGCGAACAGGGCGAATCGAAACGCCCGGCGTTCCGGAAGTCGTTACACAAAAGTCGTTCCAGACACCTCGTACGGCGACGATTTCCCGTACATTCTCGCGCATGGCGACCGCAACGCGGCACCCGCGGCGGGCTCGACCTCGGCTACACGCGAGTGTCCACGACGAAACAGAGCCTCGAGCGCCAACTCGACCCTTTCGCCGCCGCGGCAATCCCACACGTGCGCGACACGTCCAGCGTACGTGGTCGAGGCATCGAGCCTTCTGGTGTAGTTGTTGCGGTTCGTGGGTTTTCTCTGGACGGTGGTTGGAAGTTGTTGTGGGGTCCAATGTTTCGTTGGAGTGAACTTTAGGGAGGATTTGAACGCTGCGATGCTCTGCTCGACGGGGCTTTCGGGTTACGCGGCGGCGGTCACCTTGATTCGAGTTCGCGAACCGATGGAGTGTACTTCCGGTACACACTGTTAGTGTGTAACATAAGTTCATGCCGTTGCCGAGGTTTCTCAGACTCCCCGAGGGGCACCGCACTCACATGCTCCAGATCGCTCGGCACCGGGTCGCGGTCGAGGGGCCCGAGGGCGCCGTCTTCAACAAGATCATCGATGGGATCCCGATCTCGAAGACGGCCGCGTATCAGTATTTCGACGGCAGGGAAGACCTGTTGGCCACGGTGTTGGCTGATGTCCGCGGCCGCGTTCATGCGGTACTGGGAGATCGGCGATATGTCGATACATCCGAGCTGTTCTGGCAGCAGCTCGGCGAGGGCGCGGTCCGCCTCACCCGTCATTTGGACGAAAATCCCGACGACCTGCAGCTGGCCGAGGTTGCCCTCGGATCGGCGGCAGCCGCCTACCTCGGCGCGGTGCTGAACAACGGCCGCGCCATCGGCGTGGGCGCGAGGATATCGACTTCGCACTCATGCTCGCCGCGAGTTCCGCCCTCGTCAAGGCGGCGGACCTGTGGTCGATCGGCATTCTGCGCGACGGCGCGACCGAGGAATACGCCGCAGCGCAGTTCTGGCAACTACTCGGTGGACTGTGGGCAAAGTAGTGAGGAACTCATGAGTGCAGAATATGTAAACAAGTCCCGGCCCGACGTGGACATCGATTGGCTCATTCCTGAAATACCCGGCGGCCTGGCGGGAGCCTGGGATCGGATCTCCGGGCCGGGCAAGACGCGTTCCGACCGAATAGCGGGAATGCCTCTGCATCTGCTCATCTTCGCCATGGTCTTCATTTATATGTGGCACGCGGAAATCCCGGCCGATTGGACGCTGTGGAAATTGGGTTTGCTGGCGGTTTCCATATTCGACCTCGCTGGCGGCATCATCACAAATTCCACGAACGCTGCGAAACGCTGGATGCACCGGCCGGGTCCGGATGTGCGTCGCGGACGATTGCAGTTCATTGCCGGTCACATATTATATCTGGCAATAGTTTCTTTCGTTTTCCTGCACGGTGATTGGGCCTGGCTGCTCGGCAACAGTGCGCTGCTCATGATCGGCGCGCTGCTGATCGAATTCGTCGCCATCGAGCAGAAGCGTTTGACCGCGATGGGCTTGTATATCCTCGCGGTGCTGATCAACGCGACGTGGTTACCGGTGCCGGCCGTGCTGGCGTGGTTTCCGATACTGTTCTTCTTGAAGCTGCTGATCAGCACCCTGGTTCCTGAAGCGCCGATGATCCGGGCGGAAACAGCTCGGTACCAGTGACCGAGCCGAAACACCTATAGATCCACTCGACCGCCAGGGATCTGCCGCGTCCAGCGGCGGTCTGAATACAATATCCGTGGGAGTACCGCAATGACCAATACCGAGCCGCCGCGCGACACCGCCGCACCCGATATCCTCGCCGAGCCGAGCGGCCCCGCCATCATCGAGGTGCGTAATCCCGGCACCGGGGAGGTGGTCGGCACAGTTGCCGACGAATCCCCCGACGCGGTGGCCGCCACGAGTTCCATGGCAAATCGGCGGCCTTCTTCGCGAAGAGAATCGCCTGGCTCGTCGGATTGCGGCGGGGGAGCCGTGGCAGGGCGCGACAGGCCGAGCGGCTCGATGGGCAGACCTTCGCCACCTGGCTACAGCGAACCGCATACACGGCCGGCGGCCGGTCCTTCTTCCGGCTGATCACCGAGGCGGTGTTCTCGGCAGAGCCGGAGGACCTGTCCGCGCTGTGGGCCGCCTTTTACATCGGTGCCGCCGGTGGGGTGAATGCTCTGATCAATACGGCCGGCGGCGCGCAGAAAGACCGTATCGAGGGCGGTTCGCAATGTATCGCCATCAAGCTCGCTGAAGATCTCGGTGACCGTGTCATCCTGAGCGCCCCGGTCACGGATATCGATTGGGATGACGCCGGCGTGCGAATTGCCGCAGGCGCCACCACTGTTCGCACGCGTCGAGCCGTGATCGCGATACCCACGCCGCTGGCGGCGCGAATCCGCTTCAGCCCTGGACTACCCGGCGACCGTGACCAACTCGTCCAGCGCATGCCCATGGGTCGAGTGATCAAAGTGAATGTCGTGTACGACGAACCTTTCTGGCGCAGTGCGGTTTCAGTGGTCAGGCGAACAGTGACAGTCGGCCGCTGGGTGCCGTCTTCGACAACACACCGCCTGGTGGTGCGCCCGGAGTGCTCGTTGGATTCCTGGAAGGAAAGCACGCCGACTTCGGTGCGCGCCTGGATCTCGCCGACCGCCGCGCCCAAGTGGTGGGCGACCTCGTCGGCTACTTCGGCCCCCGAGCCGGAAACCCCATCGCCTATCTCGAACGTAACTGGGGGGAAGAGGAATTCAGTCGAGGCTGCTTTGGCCCCTTCGCTACCCCAGGCACCCTCACCCGCTTCGGCCCGGCCCTGCGCGCGCACATTGGGCCGCTGCACTGGGCGGGTACGGAATCCGCGACGCGCTGGGCTGGCTATATCGACGGCGCGATCGAATCAGGCCAGCGCGCCGCGCGCGAAGTCGCCGACGGTCTCATCCGGACCGGGATCCGCCTTGCAGCAAGCGATCAATCCTAACGTGTACTGGTAGTACATACCATTGGTACACTTGCCTCATGCGATGGACAATCAGGCTTGTCGGCACCGCGTTGGTGACCGTGTTGTTGACGTACCCGCTGTGGGCACCGGACTGGGGTAGGGGCATCCAGGGTGAGGTCTGGGCGCTGGGCTGGCCTGGCGGACTCATCGGCGTCCTCGGGTTCTTCGGCTTGGTCGCGCTTTACTGCGGTCAGCTGCAGCGGTTGATGACCTTGGTGCGCCCGGAAGCGCGGCCGGTGTCGCCCCGTTCGGTTTGGTGGATGTTCGCTATCCCGTTCAACTTCGTGGAGGACTTCTTCATCGTGTCCAGTATCTCGGCCGGTCTTTCCGCCGACGGCCGGTTGCCGCAGCGGACTGTGCAGCGGTGGACACAGGTAGGCTACGGCTGGTGTGGGTTCCAGATTCTGTCGCTCTTTCCGGGCTTGCTCGGGTATCTCAGTGGTCTCGTGGCCGTCGTGCTGGTGCTCACACACTCGGTTCAGACCGTGCAGGCGGCGTCGATGTTGATAGTGCGGCCGACTGATGCCCTTACCACGGTTTGAGCGCCTGCCGACGCCGACCAAGGAGGCGATCCTGACCGTAGCCCGCGATCACTTCGCGCGCGACGGCAAGGACGCGGCGTCGTTCAACCAGATCATCGCCGACGCAGGCATCTCCAAGACCTCGGCTTATCACTACTTCGACGGGAAAGACGACCTGTTCACCGCAGTGGCCGCTGATGCGGCGGTGAGGACGCTCGCGATTCTTGGCCCGTGGCGAGTGGTGTCCACGGTGGAAGAACTCTGGCGGCAAGTCGCCGAGGGTTCCACGAGGCTGCTGACCTACCTTCGCAAGAACCCGAGCGACCGTGCGGTTCTGGCCGCGGCGGCGCAACTGGGTATCGAAGGCGACCCATGGGTTCAGGCGTTCGTGGCCAACGCAGTTGACCTCGGCCTGTCGTCCGACGAGGACGGCTGGCTTTCCGCGGTAACGGCCGCCTTGTTCGCGGCGGCGGACCGCTGGGCGCTGAGCCATCCAGGCCTGCCGGACGAACAGGTCGCTGACCGGCTAGTGGCACTGCTGCGCCGAACCATGACCTCCTGATTCGGTGCCGCTCAGTGAGCAGATCCACACCCTCCCGCTCGGATACCTGGCCCCGGCCTGGCCGAGGCCCGCCGGCGGCCGGGCTGCTCACCCGGATGCGAACCCGCAGTCGCCGGCGTGGCCGGTGACTTCCTGGATGACGTCGGCGTAGAGGCGGAACAGGCGTGGCGTGGGGCTTGGCGGCGGGGGTTCGGACCATCTGCCGCCAGCATTGTGCGATCGCGTCGCGGGCCTGTGTGCCCGGCCAGGGTTGCGGCAGGAGTTCGGGCGGCAGCAGTGGATCGAGGTTCATGGCGCGGGTGAACTCGCTGGCCAGTTCGATCACCGCGGTCAGGTATCGCGGCTGATCCAGTGCGGCCGGGTCCGGTAGTTGCTCCAGACGGTCCTGGGCGACGCGGGTGAGCCTGCGGTGAGCCTGAGCGAGCGCGCAGCTTCAAGGCGGGCTCTATGTGGCCGCCAATCCCTGGGAAGACTTGGTCGAACCGGAAGTTGCCCGCCTCGGGATCGAGGACCGCGTCACCATCTTCACCAGTTCTGATCTACGCGTCGCAGGCCTCTCGGATCCCAGGTCGCTGGCCGCCCGGCTCTGGCCACTGGACGAGGTCGCGGTCATCGAGCAGCACGGTGCGCGCCGAGCTGCCCTTGCCGTGTAGCCGAACGTGTTCGTCGTCCAGGTGCAGGTCGAAGTCCTCGACGTGCAGCTCGCACACCTCTTGTTTCGGCGGACAGGATCGTCGTCGGCGACCTTGCTGGCGGTCTTTGATGCTCCCCAGAAGGCCGAACGACCCGCAACTGAGACGGTCGCGGGGAGGGGCCGGTTGCGCGAGAGAGCGTGCGGTCAAAAAAGGTCTGACCCAAAAAGTCGACGCGACTATTTGACGCGAACCAAATTGCTGGGACCATTACCGAATTCATACCGAGGGTAACCCTGCGTACCGTGGATTCGAAATAACTGTCGCTGTGCACCGTGGCGGTGGCCCTGACCGACCAGGGTCACCCGGTGAGCGCCACGCCAAGGCCAAGGAATGGATCGGCAACCGCGACCGTCCCGGACGGACCTGGCGTCCGGGCAAAACCCCGATCAAGGTGGACTGCCACACCTTCGTCACCAACGATCAGCCGGTAGTCATCCCCTACGGGATCTATGACATCGCCACTAACACGGGCTGGGTCAATGTCGGAACCGACCACGACACAGCCGAATTCGCGGTGGAGTCCATCCGCCACTGGTGGCGGCACTGCGGGCGGGAACAGCACCCGCACGCGACCCGGCTGCTGATCACCGCGGACGCCGGCGGCTCCAACGACCCTCGCCGCTGGACATGGAAGAAATACCTGCACTCCTTCGCCCGCGAACCCGGCCTGGAGATCAAGGTCTGCCACTACCCTCCGGGAACTTCGAAGTGGAACAAGATCGAGCAACGGATGTTCTGCCACATCACCGCCAACTGGCGCGGCCGACCGCTGACCAGTTATCAGGTCGTCGTCGAGACCATCACAGCGACAACCACGAGGACTGGGTTGACATCGGCGCCGACCTGGACACCGGCAACTACCGCCCTCGGCGGCACCGTCACTTCCGCCGAGTTCCGCGCCCTGCCGATAACGCCCGACGCGTTCCGCGGAGACTGGAACTACACCGTGGCATCCTGCGCACCACACCCTCCCGAGCAAGCCCCGACCCGTCGCAAGTCCGATCCTGCCTTGACCGAGATGCTCACCGATTCAGCTCTGACCGGCATGACACGAGCGGACTTCGCGCACCTGGTCGCGGTCTCGGAACCGTATTGGGATGCCCTGGCCGAGGCGGCCTTCCAGCGTCGCTTCCACCGCCCCCGCGGTTACCTGCATCCACAAACCGGCAGCGTCGACCATTTCCACCGGCTCCTGACAGCCCTGCTGCGACGACGAAGGGCCGTCACCAGCACGCTGCTGGCCCAACTCCTCGGCGTCACACGCACCAACCTGTCCAACCAGTTCCGGGACGGCCATCGGATCCTCGACCTGCACCGGATCGACGTCTCATCGATGCCCGGATCACCCGCGCGCACCCTCGAGCAATTGCGGGCCCGCCTCACACCCGCCGGCCTCGTGACGCCGATCATGCCGCCGTCGAGCCATGCCACTAGAGACCAAATTCGACAGTAATTTACGCACAAGCCCCCGGGCGGACGGAGAACTGCCAGATCGGGGTGTTCCTGGCGTATGCCTCCGCGCGCGGGCACGCGTTGATCGACCGGGAACTGTATGTCCCAGAATCGTGGACCGCCGATCGCGACCGTTGCCGCGCGGCCGGGATTCCCGACGAGGTCGAGTTCGCGACCAAACCCCGGCAGGTGATCGCCATGCTGGAACGCACCGTGGCCGCGGGTGTTCCGTTCGGCTGGTTCACCGCTGATGAAGCCTACGGTCACGCTGGTTACCTGCGGGACTGGCTCGAGGACCACGACGTGTTCTACGTGATGGCCACCCGCTGCGATCACCAGTTGACCACCCGCGCCGAGCGGGTCGACCGCGCGGATGTATTGATCGCCGGGTTTCCGGCGCGCGCCTGCCAGCGGTTGTCGGTCGGGGCCGGCGCGCACGGTCCCCGCGAATACGACTGGGCGCGCTGGCCGATCGACGGGCGCATCGCGTCGTCGGCCGCGCAGGAGTCCGCGCTGCGCGACGTCGGCGGGTGGGCCGAGCACGACCTCGAGTCCGAGCAGATCCTCGGCCCGAATCCCGAGCCCGAACGGTGCCGTCGCCGCGGTGTGCATTACCGATCGCGATCCTTCACATTCGCTGGTTCGACACCTCGCGTGGCGCCGATGTCCTGCCGGGGTGACGCTGTGGTTCGAGCCCTGATCGCGGTGTTTGTTCCAACTCGAATGTTATCGCTCACAAACGCCGCCCGCACGACTCGGCGACAGAACCCGGAACCGGGCACATGACGCGGAGCTTCCATCCGTATGGCGCTGTGGTTCATGCGTGCCGTGCCGATCTTCCTACGCTCCGACGTGGTCACGATCAGTCGTGACGATCGCAACCGAAGACGATAAATCATCGTGCGCGAGAGGGAGTTCATGAAATTGTACGCCGCGGAATCGCCGCGGTGGGGATCGCCGCAGCGGCCGCACTGACGGTTCCCGCATTGGCTACCGCCGATTCGGTGCCCTCGATCCCGGGCGACCCACCGGCGGGCGCACCGGACATGGGCACGAATCCGGGCACACCGAACCCGGGTGCCCCCGCGGGCACGCTGGACCCGGGCACACCGGCAGGCACACGATAGGCCGGTCCCAGCCGAACAAGCCCCGGCCGACACAGCAAATCGGCCGGGCGATCCAACCGGCGGAATCATCCGCTGGATCGCCCGACCGGACCGGATCACCCACTGGCCGGGAGCCGGAACGATGCCTTCAACCCGTATTCCGCGAATGATGGTGCAGTCCCCGCCGACCGCCGACGGCGTCAACCGCGATGTCGGTAGCTCGATCACCAACCGTGAGGTTCGTGATCGGGCTGCGGTCCGTGGGCATTTCTCCGACAACCGTTCGAAACGCCGTGGGCGGCTGCGAAATTCGCGGACTGCCCACGACTGTTCCCGCGGTACACCGGCCGCGTCTCGCGCGCGTAGCCGAGCCGCGAGAATTCCGCAGCATGCCGGTGGCCCGGCCGGTCTCGGCTGGTAGCATGCCGTAGCCGTGGGCGAGCTCGCTGGCCGATGCCTCCTGCCGGTTGACATCGGCCCAGTCGCGCGGGTGTTCAGGTGGTGATAGTGGCGAGGGGTTCGAGGCCGTAGGTTCGGGCGTAGCCGTTCTCGGTGCCGACGAGGAGCTCGACGATCTCGAAGTAGCGGTCCCAGAACGGGGTTTCGCGCAGTGCGTCGACGAGGAGCTGGTAGGCGTGGTGGTCTTCTGCTTCCCACACCCAGACGTCGGTGACGCGGGCGGAGTAGAACTCGGTGTCGTAGAAGCGTGACCGTACGCGGGTGGTCTTGGCCTCGATGGCGGGCAGGACCTGGGTGGTGAAGGCGTCCACACGCTCCTGGACGGTGAGGACGAGCCACTCGGGTGTGGTCTTGACGAGCATGAATGCCGTGACCGGTGGATCGGTCTGTTCAGCAGGCATCAGAAGTATCTCCAAAAGTGTAGGTGGTCGCGGCGCCGCTGGGCACCGAGGATTTCGGGCGGTGGGCTTCAGGAACGCACAGCGGGCACGAGGGTCTGGGCGCACCACTGCTCGAAGCTGGTGGGGGACGCGGTGTCCGGGGTGCGGGCGACTCCGGCGTCGAGGCCTTGATCCTTGGCCCGCTTCATGTCGACGACGCCCTGGACGAACTCCTCGTTGAGGCCATAGCCGACGAGGCCGGTGTACAGCTCGTCGAACGACTGGCGTTCATAGCGGACAGGGCGGCCGAGTTGCTCGGTCATGATGCGGGCCAGGTCGTTGGGCGACAGATCCTGCGGCCCGAGGATGGGGACGCTGCCGGTGCCGGCCCACGAGCGGTCCAGCAGCAAGCTGACGGCGACGGCCGCGATGTCGGCGACAGCGACGAGGGGGGCTTTACGGTCCGCGTCGACGACGTCGGTGAACACGCCCTTGTCACGGATCGAGTCGGCCTCCTCCAGGAGGTTCTCGAAGAAGGACGGGTTGGTCAGTGCCCGATAGGCGACGCCCGTACCGGTGATGAGGTCGTCCATGGCCAGCGAGGCGGTGACCAAGCCGGCGCGGTCGGCGACCGGGGTGCCGCGACCGAGCGCGGACACCCCGACGACGTGGCCCACGCCATGGGCGGCGAACGCCTTCGCCGCAGGCCGAGTAAAGCCGGTCCAACCATCCTCCGGGGGCTGAGAGGCGTCCGGGGGAACGAGCCAGAAGACGGCGTCCGCTCCGTCGAAGGCCCGGTCGAGGACCTCGGCGTCTCCGTGCGAGCCGGTGATCACCTCGACGCGCCCGCGCGCCGCATCCGGAAGCCGCGCGGGATCACGCGCGATCACCCGCAGTTGTTCACCCGCGGTGGGTGCGTACTCCAGCAGCCGGGACAGCAGGGCACGGCCGATGTTCCCGGTGGGAGCAGTAATAACGATCATGAAAACCTCGCAGGTCGTGATGGGATCAGTACACCCGTCATCCTGCGGAGAACCAAACATTGCCACAATGGGAATTTCAGCACTGGATCATTGACTGAAATGGAATATCGCTGGTGAACAGCCCCAATGCGGCTCTAGACGCCAATCTTGCCATCGCACTGGACGCCCTGCTGGCCGAGCACAGCGTCACCCGCGCCGCCGCCCGCCTGCACACGTCGCCCGCCGCTATGAGCCGCACCCTCGCCCGACTGCGCCGCATCCTCCAAGACCCGCTGCTGGTCCGAGCCGGACAAACCATGGTCCCCACCCCACGCGCCGAGGCCCTGCGTGACGAGGCCGCCGCGGTGGTGCGCAGCCTCGGAGCACTGCTCAGCCCCGGCACGGGCGTCGACCCCGCCGACCTGAACAGCACCTTCACCCTCCAGACCGCCGACCTGGTCGGCGCGGCACTGACCCCTCGCCTGCTGCACCTGGCCCAGCAGGAGGCGCCGGCCGTCTCGTTCCGGCTCCGGGCCGAGGAGCTGGAGGCCGGATCCGCACTCCGCGACGGCCGGATCGATCTGGAGATCGGATCCATCGACCATGCAGATCCCGAAACCCAGGTCGAAGAACTGGTCAATCTGCGCATGATGGCAGCCGTCCGGCCCGGACACCACCTCACCGAAGCACCCCTGACCCCGGCCCGGCTCGCAGCCGCCCAGCACGTCGCAGTCAGCCGCCGCGGCCGGTTCACCGGCCCGCTCGACACCGCACTGGCCACGCAGAACCTCCAGCGCCGGGTGACCGTCGTCCTCCCCAGCCACCTGGCCGCCATGACCCTCGCCGCCCGCAGCGACATCGTCTGCCTCGTACCCGCCGCACTCCCCGGCGTCGGCCCGTCGCCGCTCACCGACGACGCGACCGCCCTCGGACTCCGCCTCCTCGACATCCCCCTGCCACTGCCGACACTGACCATCGGCATGGCCTGGCACCCCCGGCACACAGCCGACGGAGCCCACCGCTGGCTCCGCGGCGCCATCCGCCGGACCCTTCACACGCCGAGCCTGCCCACGTCATCCGACACGTGAGAACAGTGACCGTCCCGTCCGTGAAACCTATTCCGGTACGGCGACCTGGACCAGTTGTCATACCGCTACCGGTGGCCCCACAAGAGCCGGCGCGGCGAACCGGCACCGCATCCTGCAACTGGGTACGGCCCATCTTCAGCAAGGCACCGAATTCGATTGGCTTACACTGGCATTCGGTGCGCAGAGCCTCGATAGTCCCCGCCAGCTCACCCAGCTCGCCAGCCGCACGACACTCGGATGGGCGTGACCTGCACACATGGAGGCAGCGTCCCGGCGTCGGCTATCCCCTGACCCGATGCAGGGGCAGGCCGTCGAGGAGGACGGCAGCGACGTCGAGGGGGTCCCAACCAGGGTCGGGGATGTGGGCCAGGCGAGCCAGGTTTCCGCCCATTTCCGCGACGGCGAGCAACCCGAGCCTCGGGCAGCCGAGGACTGCGGTCCATTCTCCGGCGGCGGTCGCCGCGGCGAGCATACCGAGCAGCGGGCCGAGGCGTCCGGTGCAGGCCACCAGCGATCCGCGGGGTAGCCCGCCGGCGGGCAGAGCGTCACCGAGTGCTCCCGGGATCGGCAGTACGTGGGCCGGTGCGGTGGACGCAACGGAAGGGCTTCGTGGGTGCCGACTCGACCGTGGATGGCGTCGATGCGGGCGCGTAGGAATGCGAGTTGGTCGGTACGGGGCAGGTCGGCCAGCGGTGCTGCAGCTGTGGTGCCATCGGACCGTTGACTGTCTCGAACCTGCAAGCTATCGAACATATGTTCGGAATGATTGCATACCGAGTGGTCGGCCGTCGAGGCAGGCGCGCCGATTGATAGCTGGCCGCCGAACCCTCACCGGAGTGTTCGTAGCAGCGCACCCCTCGGGTGGCGGTGGGCACGTGGTCGCCGATGCGTTGTACAACGGGCGGTTGTACAACGCGTTGTTGTTGGTGGTGGGTGCTCGATGCGGGTGATGCTGTGGTGACGGGAACGTCGGCATATCCGCGGGCTGCGGATCAGGTGGTGAATCGGTGAACAGGTCTGAGGCTGATGCGTGTTCGGGTGCGCGGCTGCTGCTGATTCGCTGCGGCCACAGCGAACGCCATGACGACGGTGTTGCCGGGCAGGTGGGCGATCGTGGGTTGAGTCCGACGGGCAGGAGTCAGGCCGCGCGGTTGGCGGAGCGTTTGGCCGCCGAGCAGTCCACCCTCGAGATCAGCCACGTGTACAGCACCCGGCTACGCCGGGCGGCGCAGACCGCTGCGGTGGTGGCAGACGTGCTGGGTCTGTCGGTGCACGCGGAGCTGCTCGGGCCGGCGGCAGGGACCCTGGGAGAACCGAGGCGGGTGCGGCCTTTCGGGGTCAAGCCGCTCGAGGACGCGACGGTGGTCGGTGAGACTGGGCAGACGTGGGACCAGTGGGCGCCACAGGTGGGCCGCGAGCTGGAGTTGATCGCGGGCAAGCATCCCGGCGAGACGGTCGTGGTGGTCTGCCACCAAGCCAGTATCCTCGCCGCGGCACAGCACTTCCTGGAAGCAACGCATTCCTTGGCCCATGCTTCGATCGAGGTCGGTCACACCGCGATTACCGAATGGCAGCTGCGCCCCCGCGGCGACGAGGCGAGCGGGCCGCAGGGGCTGCGATGGGTGTTGCGGCGCGCGAACGATGCCGAACATCTGAGAGCGCAGCCGCGCCGCGTCATCCGGCGTGAGCGACATTGATGACGGTCGAATGGGCCTACCGCTGCAGTCGACAAGGCGACCGTCAGGGGCCGCGATGGGCTTCCGCTGGGGCCTGCGTGGGTCAGTTCTGCGGCACCGTTGCCTGTAAGACGAGGACGTTGTACGGCCGTGGGGGGTATTTGAAGGTGTAGGCGGTGATGATGCGGTCCTCGTAGCGCTGCGTCTCGGGGTCCCAGAGGAGGATGCGCTGATTGAGCACGTGCTCGTCGGTGGCGCGGATCCTGGAGATCTCGGGCCATTCGGGTGCCTGTTCACATGAGTCGATGATCTGCTGGATGCGCCGGTCGGGTATCCGGCCGGGCGCGACAATGAGGAAGGCGTTCGCCATGACGATGGCCCGCTCCTCCCAGTTCTTGATCACCTTCTTCGCGGCGGGATCGCGGACCACCCATTCAAGCAGGTTAGGCCGTACCGTGGCATCGGGTGCGGGGGCGACAAGGCCAGGGAACCGCTTCAACAGTGGTTCGTTGGCGGCGTACAGGTCGAAGGCGTCGTCGTGGTAGCAGGCGGGATCGAGGTTGCGGTCCAAGCCGACCTGGTCGTCGGGGGTGACGACCGGCGACATGTCCCAGTTGAGCTGGTTGAGCGGCGGCTGGGTCAGCGCTTTGTATGCAGGTCTTCGCCACTGGGGGACCTCGAGGCCGTCCAAGAACGCCTCGAGTGTCTCAGCCGAGGGAATCTTGCCTTTGCGCTCCCACATGTAGATGAGCGTTTTGGAAACTTTGATGATCTCTGCGGCTTCTTCGCGCGTCAGTTGTGCGGCCTCGCGCTCGGCCCGAAGTAGCTTAGCCAGTACAGGGAGATCAGCGTCGTCAACCATCGCATCCGCCTTAGCTCGGCTTCCAACAGCCCGGGGAGCGTGTGCGGTACATCGATGGGGGAGCAGACTCGCGGTACGCTTCGTGGCTGCCTAACAGGCCAGGCTATGGCAAAGAAGCCGATTGTTTCTCGGTGAATTGGGATCGGCGGCCATGACGTGGCGCAAATCATATTGGCGCAGAATGTATTCGACTATTGCGCGCAGCCCAGAGCGCGACGAGTGGGGTTGGGGTCTCGCCAGTGTCGGGGTAAGGATTCAGTCATCGATGAAGATGTCGTTGGTCAGCGGATCGGTTCCGGGAGTCACGCGATAGTTGTCGAGATCGGTCGCTCCGTGGGCGGCGAGCACTTCGTCGTCGAGCAGCAGTTCGCCGGTACAGGTCGAGTGTGTAAGGACGAGCAGGGCCGCGTCAGCCATGACCCAAACGTTGCGTGACGTCGCCGCAACTTGTTCACCGCCGAGCTTGTTCCGCACAGCCGCGGTGTCGATCGTGGTGCGCGGCCACAGTGAGTTGACTGCGATGCCCAGATCATTGAACTGATGGGCGATTCCGATGGTCAGCAAGGATGCGCCGTACTTGCTGACGGTGTACCCGGGGAACCTGCCGATCTGCTCAGCAGCCATGTTCAGCGGTGGCGAGATGTTCAGGACATGGGGTCCTCGACCGGCTCGCGCTGAGAGTTGGAGCGCTGGCATACATAGCTTCGTCATCAATAGCGTTGCGCGACAGTTAATGTCCTGCATGTAGTCGTACTGGTTCATCGTCAGGGTCGTCACAGGTGCTGGCTCGATCACGGCCGCGACATTCAGCAGCATATCGATACCACCGAACCGGTCGATGGTCCGCTGCACAGCATCCGCCATTGCCTTGTCGTCGCGCACGTCGGCGACGATCGGCATGACATCACCGCCCGCGGCCTCGGCCCGTGCGGCAGCGGTATGAATCGTGCCCTGGTACTTGGGATGCGGTGTGGCCGTGCGGCCGATCATCGTCACGTTGGCTTCCTCCGCAGCCAGCCGTATCGCGATCGCAGCCCCTATGCCGCGGCTCGCTCCCGTGACGA
>NZ_BAFP01000250.1 GCF_000308455.1 Nocardia abscessus NBRC 100374
TCCGCGAGGTCATGCACACGCTGCCCCACGCCGCCCAGGTCGCGATCCGCGAATCACTCGATGAAGACGATGGATACACGCAGGCCGGGCCCAATTACGACGGTGGCACAGCGGAGTTGGCGGCGCGTACGTGGTGACCCGTCCGTAGCCGACGGTATGGAGGGGCCGATCGAGAGAAGTCGGCCAGAACCAGGATTGCGAGTTGCTTATGTGACTACGCAGTTGTGGCATCCGATTCAGCCTGCGACGCGTCCGGTGCGGGTGGATGTGTTCAGTGGGACCGCGGATGGTTGGGCTGCCTCGCAGCAGTGTCCTGTGCGGATGGTGGAACCCGAACCCGACCGGGATCACACCAAACTGCTCGATCAATTGTGTATCGGCATCCGGTGGGCCTCACGAACCGTGGGTGCCCAAACACACTCCACCGCGGGCCCCGCCGCCAGAAAGGAGCAGGGTGCGGGGCAGCGCCCGGCCTGCGGTCGGCGGCCGCGCGGTTGTTCGGGGTCGCGGACGGAACGGCACGGGCGCACCGACATTCCGGGGCACGCGACACCGCGCGGGCGCCAGCCCGCGGACATCGGCGACCGATCCGGCGGCAACACCGTTCGGGTGCGACGATCCGCGGCGTCCGCGATGCCGCTGGGAAGTGCTTGTGTGGTAGCTGCAAGGGCCGGGCATCCTGATTGCTGCGGTAGCCCGCGCAGGTCCAATGCGAGCGGCCGGGAATTCGTGGTAGTCGGTGACGGCCTTCGACTTGCGGAGGTGCTTGGCGTTGGACTTGTTCACCGACGGCGGCATGATGTGGTCCTCGCCACCGGCTATGAACAACGGCGGCAGACTACGGCACGGGATGCCACTCGGCATCCTCACGGCATACCCGGCGCAGGCTCCGGCGCGACTGTCAGCAGCTCCACCGGTTGGAGCCGAGGTGGTGAAAGAACGGTGTGCCGCCCAGATTCGCCCACTGCCGAGGGCGCAGGACGAAGGAGGGGCCGGTGTGATTGCGTTCGGAGAAGACGGTGATCGAGCAGGACTGCCGGTTGTTCTCGATGGATTCGGCCGAGGCGAACGCGGGACTCGCCGTCAGATCGTGGTTGGTGTCGTTGATGTGATTGGTGTGCCAGCCCGACAGATTCGGGCCGGGGTGTACGCAGGCAATATCCGGAACGCATTCGCTGCTCGCCGCCCGATTCAGCACGGGATCGGACCGGACCTCGGGCATCGAGGTGGACGGACTACGTGCCAGGAATATGAGCACCCCGACGATCAGGAGCGCGCACCCCGCCCCGGCGGCCAGCAATCGGTGCCAGGTCCGGTCACCGGCGCTGAAACCCTCCCTGGACAGCAACTCGAAGGCGAATGCCGCGGCGTGCCGGGCGGCTGCGGGCTGCCAGTGCTCGTCGGCAGACTCGGTCTTGCCGCTGAGCAGATCGGAGACCCCTCGGACGACGAGCGCCGCGACGTCGGGGTTGACGTAGGCGCCGTGCAGGAATCCGTAGCCCTCCATGTCGACCGCGACCGCGTCGCCGCAATACCGGGTGAGCAGTCGCGCCGTATCGGAATCCTGGTCGGCGACGACCCGGCTGCCTGCCGCGATAGGTTTGATGAACGCGCGCGGTGTGCGCTCGAGGTGGGGTGCGGCGCGTTCGCCCTCGAGGACGGGCGGGATGCGGTTCTGCCATTCGTTTAGGCGCGCAACCGAGGTCGCGCGCTGGACCAGGCGGAACGCGGGCGCCTGCGTCTTGATCCGCGGGAAGTAGTCGCCCGCGGTGTCCTTTCCGGATTCGTAGTCGTAGATGGCGTCGGCCACGACGACATCGCCGAGTTCGACGTCTTTGCGTCCGCCCGCGACGCCGACGAAAAGCACCAGGGCGGGGTGGAACGCCGCCACGGCGCGCTCGAGTTGCACTCCCGCTTGGACATTGCCCGCTCCGGTCTGTGCGAGCGCCACCGTCCACGAGCCGTGCGGGGTGCGGAACTCGGCGAGTTCGTAGAGGGCTCCGCGTTCCTCGCGTTCAGTGAACGGCGGATTCAAGTGATCACGGACGGCACCGTATTCGAGTTCGAGCGCCGTGCAGATCACCACCGTGCCGAGGTGGGTGTTGTCGACGTTTCGCATAGTGCCCCCATTGTCGTTGCGCCCGTGGCGCGAGCGCGTCGTGTTTCAGTGCTGTTCGATCAGAGTTTCGCGGGACAGCGCGGGATGGAGGTGGATCGCGGGCCCCGTGCGATACAGGTGCGCGGGCCGCCCTCCGGTAGCCGCGGTGCGGTCGTCGTCGCGGACCAGGAAGCCGGGCACGCCGGTGACCTTGCGCCGGAAGTTGGAGGGATCGAGCCTGATGCCCCAAACGATTTCGTACACCCTGCGCAGATCCGCGACGGTGAAGCGGGGTGGACAGAACGAGGCAGCCAGCGTAGTGTAGGACAATTTTCCCCGCGCCCGCTCCACTGCGTCGAGCAACAGCTTGTGGTGATCGAAGGCCAATCGGTCTGGTTGTGCGGCAAGGGTTTCCACGGGAACCCATCGCACGGCGCGCGCGTCGCCGCCCGCAGCCGGGTGCGGCAGGTCGGGCATCATCGCCATGTAGCAGACCGACACCACCCGGCCGCGTGGATCGCGGTCGGGATCGCCGTATGCCCCGATTTGTTCGATGTGCAGGGTGTCCGCGTCGAGACCGGTTTCCTCCGCCAGTTCGCGGTGCGCCGCCTGGTCCAGATTCTCGCCCGGCTCCAGGAATCCGCCGGGCAGTGCGAGAGCGCCCACGTAGGGTGCGGTGGCGCGCTCGATGACCAGAACCTCCAGCGTCTCATGGCGAATGGTCAGGATCACGAGATCCACGGTAACTGCGCTGAGCGACGATAGCCGACCGGTCATGGGCACCACTGTACCTTTAGGTCACTTTGACCCGAAAGGGTGTCGGCGGCTACGCTCGACAGCGTGACCACTAAAGGTCATTCAGACCATAAGCGGCTACTGCGCCTTGGGGAGGCGAACGAATGGCCCATCATCTGGCAACACGACTGCACGAACTCCGACGCCGATCGGGACTCGGACTTTCAGCTTTCGCCCGCGCGACCGAATGCGAATCATCCTGCTGGAAAAGTTATCTGGCCGGTTCGACGATTCCGCCGCGCCGTGTCGTCGAACAAGCGGCGCAGCTCGCCCGGCTGTCCGCCGTCGACACCCGCGCACTGCTCGCTACCTGGCAGCAGGCCGCGCTCGAACAAGATCCCGCCGAATGTCATTCGGCCACCGGCGAACTGCCGCCGCAGGGTCCGCGATCGCGAACCCCGCAGTGGCGGCGGGTCGCGGGCGCGCTGCTGGCGGCCGCGGCGGTGGTGGTCGCGGCCGGTGTCACGGTGCGCGGGGCGACGGTGGGACACACCGCGCCCGCGACCGCGCCCACCCCTACCACGACCGCCGACTACATCTGCCGCTACACCGTACGTGACGGCATGCGATACGCCGGACACGCCGAATCCCTCACGCGGATCATCAATTCCGGAGCCTCCGGACAAGATGTGATCGAGCTGCAATGCCTGCTCCGCGATCACGGCTTCCAGCCGGGGGAGGTAGACGGGATGTTCGGGCCGAACACCGAGCGGGCCGTCAAGCAATTCCAGAAAGCCGCCGGAACGAGGTCCGACGGCAAGGTCGGTCCGCAGACCTGGACGCTGCTGCGGAATCCGAACAACGCGGCCACATCGCCGCCACCGACATCACCACCGCCGACATCACCGCGATGAACCGGCGTTCGCCGCACCGCGGCAGTATTTCGGCCAGGGCGAGGAGACCACGATGAATTCGACACCGG
The DNA here is from genome assembly GCF_000308455.1 of Nocardia abscessus NBRC 100374. Classification (GTDB taxonomy): domain Bacteria; phylum Actinomycetota; class Actinomycetes; order Mycobacteriales; family Mycobacteriaceae; genus Nocardia; species Nocardia abscessus. The sequence continues at coordinate 3,816 of NZ_BAFP01000250.1, forward strand.
ACACCTCGGCGGACCCAGCCGGCGGGCCGCTGCCCTCCCGCCCGTCCCTGATACCAGCCATGATCTTCGTCTCCGGCGCGGGCGCGGCACTCGCGACCAGCTCGGTCGCCGACATCGACGTCGCGCTCGCCGTCTTCGGAATCGTCACCAACGTGGGATGGGAACTATGGAAAATCTACGGAAAGCACCACCGAACCGAACTCTGACCAGCGCCGGACACTCGAGGCAACCTGGATCCCAGGCGGCCGTTGCACGAATGTCAACACGCGCACCGCGATCCGGCAGTCGCACACCGAGCACCGCGCTCGCGACCAGCGCCGGTCGGGAACTGGCCACCGAACTCGGCCGAGCCAAACAGGCACGCGGGCTGAGCTTCACGAAGATGGCCGCCGCGATCCCGTACAGCAGGGCCTCATTGGAGCGCTACGTCAACGGGAGGATGTTTCCCCCGCGCCGCGCGGTGCGCGATATCGCGCTCGTCTGTCACACGGACCCGACACGATTGCTCGCCCTGTGGGACGCCGCCGACACGGCGGGTCGGCTCGATCCAGCGCCGCGACGCCCCGACCCGCCTCTCCCTGCTCGGCCCCTGACTGTGACGTTCGGGGCCGCCACGGCTCTGGTGTTCGTGGTGATCCTGCTGCTCCTGATCCAGGCGCCGCCGTGGCGTCAGCGCCGCGTGATGCCGTTTGTCGAGCTTCCGCAGCACCGACCCGCGAACTCCAGGGCCGCGACGGCCACCGGCTTCGCGGTGCGGTAGAAGTCCGCTCCCGGTGCGACCACCAGATTCAGCATGTGACGCGCATCGTCCCGAGCCGGGCCCGCGTGCGCTTCGAGGGCATCATGCCTGGTCCTGGCATCCCGCCGTCCCAGCGCGTCTCATGGGACGCGGGAGCCCTTTCGGCAGCGGTCCCCGCCGCCGAATCCTGGATGGTGTCAAGCAGCCATCATCGAAAGGAACTGTGAAATGCGTACATTCGAACGAGTCACCGTCGTCGCTGCCGCGCTCGCGGTGAGCGCGGGCCTGGCCTTCGCGCCGTCGGCGTCTGCGGCGCCGCAGCCCGCGCTCACCAGCATCTCCGACTGCCCGTCGGGGTGGATGTGCTTGTGGACCGGTCGGGACTTCACCGGTCGGATGATGCAGTACCGGGACACCGGGTACTGGCAGAACCTGCCCGCACAGGCATTCTCCTACTACGACAACCGCGGCGACGACGCGGCTGTCGCGCCCGGCAGCGGAGGCAGTGGCGGAAAGGCGTGTGTCGACGGCCGTTCGCGAAATTCTTTCGCGCACAGCGGGGTCAAGTCGGTCTATCTCGCGAATACGGGCAATAACTGCTGACCGAATCGATCTTCGGCCAGCGACAGCATCCGCTTGGTGACAGCACCGCCTGCTCGTCGGTGCTGTCACCGAATCGAACCGTGTTGGTCAGTAGCGAGAGTTCCCTGCCGACACCCGGCACTGTCCCGGTTCCAGCGGGGCTGGTGGCCAAGGTACGACCCGGCGAGGTCGTCCGCGAGCTGCTGGACCGATTCCTTGTTGCACAGGGACCAGCGTTTGCGTAACGGGGTGTCCCGCAGTCGTTCGAAGAACGCGGCGGGGGTATAGCTCGTGCAGATCGGTCACGCCGATGGGGCGGGGATTATCGCTACTGCTGGCCATCGACTCGTCGGTGCCCTCGGCGGAGCGTGGCATGCTTCGATCCAGTCGGCGCAACAGGTCGACCAGACGTTGCGTCCGCTGATCACCGCTTGCGGGTAGGGCAGTTCGGTTTGTCCGCAGGAGGAATACGCATCGCAGCGTCGAGGTTCCGACGCCGGCCATCTCGGCCAGTTCGGTGGCCGCGACCAGCTGATCACCTGCGAGCTCGGGCGCCGACAGATTCACCACGCATTCGGTGAGCGCATCTCGTGCCTCGTCCGGAAAGGTTGATCCGGTTATCGGAAAGCAGGTTCGACACATGCTCGTCATGGCCCGAGGAATAGTCGTTCGCACGGCAAGCGTGGCAGCAGTCGACGTTCCTCGATGGTGTCGCGGATCAATTCAATTGTGAACCAAGGCTTTCGTCTCCAGTCGTGGATCACATTGCGTGCCGCAACCGCGGTGGCCGCGTAGTCGAAGACTATGCCACCCAGCCAGATCCGCAGGTGCACATCACTTCCTAGCGCAAACCATGCGTCGGCCGTCATCGCCGCCCAGTTCCTGCTCGGGCAACGCCAGACGAATGCCTCTGGCACGAGCGGCGGCCCGCGATCACCCGACCAGTCCATTACCAGACCAACCTTCCGGACGAGGCACGCGCAGCAGCGGGTATTCACGTTAAGCGGATTCGAGTAACTGATCGCGATCGAGCACGCCGAGGACGGTAGAACCCCGCACGCTCGATCGCCATCGGATATCCGACGGAGGCGGCGCGGCCAGGGGATCGGGCACCAACCCGGCTCCGCCGCATGTCATTCGGTTGGGGCACTGCCCCTTTCGGTCAGTTGCGCCGAGACGGTGGCGGTGTCCAGGAAGACCCGCTCGCCGATCACGTAGCCGTCGTCGTCGAAGGTCACGACGGCGATCATCTCGAGCGCGATGGTGTTGCCGGTCGGCGCCAGGCCCGCGTAGTGCCCGTCGTGGGTGCCGTCGAAGCGGACGAGCGCGGCACCGACGGAGCCCAGCTGCCCCCGGGGCGTGATGGTGGCTGTCAGGTCGCTGAACCCGGCGAACAGCGCGGACTCTCGGGCGGCCAGCGCCGCGAGTCCCTGCTGCGGACCGGTCAGTGGTGAGTCGTAGGCGGCAGGTTCGCGCCACAGGGCCACGACGTCCTCGACGCTGTGCTTGCCGACTGCGGCCGCGGCCGCGGCGGCGAACTGTTGAATGAACATGTCGAATCCTTCGGGTAGATCAATTCTTCTGGGCTACGGCGCGTTCCGGCCGGACGGACCGCTCGGCGAGACCGATGGCGACCTTGGCGGGAATCCGGCCGGCGATGCGCGCCAAGAGGGCGTTCGCCGCACCGTCGACGATGTCGGGCCGATCGGACCGGAGTGCGCGCACGGTGGCCGCGACGACCTGTTCGGGCGAGCGCCGGTTACCGACCGAAGCGGCCTCGCCGGCGACGTCGAAGAACGCGGTATCGGTCGCACCTGGGCTCACGGCCAGGACCCGGACCCCGGTACCCCGGGTCTCGGACCACAACGCGCGACTGAACGACAGGACGTACGCCTTGGTCGCCGCATACACCGCCATGTGCGGCACCGGCTGGAACGCTGCCGTGCTGGCCACGTTGACGACCGTGCCACGACCGCGAGCAATCATGCCGGGCAACAGGATCGCGGTCAGCTCGGTCAAGGCGGTGATGTTCACCGCGATCTGGCTCGACACGGCGGCCGGCTCGGCACCGGCGAGATCACCGTGGATGCCGAGCCCGGCGTTGTTGACGAGCGCGTCGACGACAATCCCGCGCCCGGCGAGCACATCGGTCACACCCAGCGCGGCGCCGGGGACACTCAGGTCCGCCGCCACCACCTCCACGCTCGTACCGAACTGCGCGTGCAGCTCGGCGGCCTGCGCGCGGAGGACCACCTCCCGACGCGCGACCAGGATCAGGTCACCGCCCTCCGCGGCGATCCGGGCGGCGAACGCCCGCCCGATCCCCGACGACGCCCCGGTCACCAGCACTGTTTGTCGCTCGAAATATCCGGCCATCACCCTCTCCTTAATTAAACCTGCATGCTGGTCTAATTATTACCGCTATGCTGAGTCCATGGCAAGCCCCCACCGCAGCACGCCGGCCCGGCGACGCGTCGGACGGCCGTCAGGCCCGACAGAGCACGGCGCCGCGTCCCGAGAGCGGATCCTCGACGCGGCCGCCACCGTCTTCGCGCAGCTCGGCTACGACCGCGCCCGCATGGCCGACGTAGTGGAGACCAGCGGAATGACCAAGGGCTCGGTCTACTTTCACTTCGAGAACAAGGAAGCCCTCGCCGTCGCCGTCCTCACCGAGAAGCACGCGCAATGGCTCGCCCGCGTGCAGGCCCGCCTCGCGGCCGCCACCCCCGGCAGCGGGCGCCTGGAGGCCCTGCTGCCCGCCATGCTGGAACTACACCGCGACGACCCGGACGCCTGGGTCATCTCGCGCCTCACCCAGAACCTCGCCGAGGTGCCCGCGACCCGCGCCCTCGCCACGGAACTGACCCGCCGGTGGATCGACACTGTCGCCGGCCTCATCCGGGACAGCCAGAACCTCGGCGACGTCGCCGGCGGAGTCGACCCGGAACTGCTGGCCACCGTCCTGGTCGGCGCCTTCGACGGCCTCAAGACCACCGTCGAGACGATCAGCGAGGATCCCGACACCGCCGATACCCGACTCGCAGCCGGCGGCACCCTGCTGCTGACGATGATGCGATCCGTCCTACTGCCCGCTGACCACAGTTAGGCTCGTGAGGTCCAGTGGGCCGGCGAGTCGCGGCACGCCCCGTTCTCGAGCGTGCTCGACTCACCATGCAGTGCGGTCGGCCGTCGGCCGGGGGCGAGGTGCGAGCATCGGAGAAGCTCCTCGGTATCGACGTCGGTCGACATGTCATGCCTCGAGAAGCGAAGCGGTGACCGCGGTGATGACGCGGCACGATGATCAGCCTACCGAAAGGCGCGAAGACCTGTGCGTTCCCTGCCGGGCGGGGTGTCGATCCGCCCAAGCGCACCCACACCGCCACGGCGGTGGACCCGGCCACCAACGCCGATCTCGGCTCGATCCGCATCGAGGCCACACTGTCCGGATACAAACGCTTGATCGCCTGGGCCAAGCAGTGGCCGCAGCGACGGTGGGCGGTCGAGAACGCCGAGGGATTGGGTCGGCACCTGACCCGGTGGCTGATCGGCTGTGGCGAGACGGTTGTGGATGTGCCGACCACCGCCAGCGCACGGGTGTGGGAGCTGTCACGTGGCAGCCGACGCGAACGATCGGATCGACGATGCCGGCGCGCCCTGCGTCGCCGCGTTGCAGGGCGAGGGTCGGCCGGTTGTGTCCGACGAGCACGCCGACGCGCTGCGCATGTTGGATGAGCGACGGAATAATCTGTCCGCCAGCAGGACTCGCACCGTCAACCAACTGCACACTCTGATCGGGCAACTCCATCTGAAAGGAGCGATCATTGAAATTGAACCAGCCCGCTACCAGCTCTCGACAGCAGATCTTCGACGGTGCTGGATACCCCGCAGAGCGCTCGTTGCAGCCACCAGCAACACAGGCGCGACACTGCGCAACGGCCTGGGATGGGTTCCCCGTATGGACATCGACATCACGTGCCCGCACTGCAACCGACTCGACCTGGCGCAGAGTGTGCCCGCCGTGCACGCCGAGGGCGTGTCGACCAACTCGGGACCGACGCCTACTCCGGTGTGGGGAGTTGCCTCCACCGGTCTGGTGCCGGTGATCGGGACTGCGACTGCGGGATCGCGCGCACACCAGTGCGCTCGCCCGGAGCCTTGCGTGTGAGCCAGCTCAGCTACACACTGGCGGGGTCAATCTCTTCGGTCTGTTGCTGCTGGTTCCTGCTCTGTTCGTCGTGATGATCGGAATCGATTCACTTCGGACGTCAACCGACCGGAGTCGAGGAGCCTTGCCGGACTGGCTGGGGCCGATTTCTTTGTTGCTCTAATCGCTTCCCCCGCGGTCCTCGTGCTCTGTGCCGCTGTATCCCGAGCGCGTCGCAACGGGCCATCTCCCGGGGCCGTTTCAACGCTCACATGGTGTGGCAGGCCGGTTTCTACGGCCATCGCTGCGGGGTGGCGTTCTGGCCCCACTCTCCAGCACGGGGTTTACCCGCTCGGCAGAGATTCGCGCCGCAGCACTTCCGATGGATGGAGTGGAATGCCGGGGGCTACACCGACGCCTGAAATCAACCGATATCAGCGACAGCTGCCACGGGAATGGGCCAGCCAACCGGGTTCTGGAGCTGCGAACGGCATTAGGTCGGTAGCCGGAGTGGCTTCGATCTCGGCGCTCTCCCCACCCGGTAGTCGGCATCGACCCTCCGCGGCACGACGTAGTCGGCCAGCAGCTGCCGAATTTCGGTGCCCCGCCCACGTATTTACGAGCCCGGTGTCATGATCGCCGCACAAGCGAAACCTCTCAACGGTTCGGCGTAGCCGCAACCGTGCTTCTCGACCCCGCTCCGAGCGACCCGACAGACGGCGAGAGCCTGGCCGACAAACATCAACAACCGACCAATCCTGGCCCCGACAAGCGGGCGACGGCTGCGGCCAGTCGTCGCTAGTGGCCCGCCAATCTGCCCGATCGTGGCCTTCCAGCACCCGAATCAGGCTTCCTGCATGGCTTGCCATGCCGGGTGGGTGAGGTAGGCGGCGAGGGTCGATTCGAACGCTTCGGCGTCGGCCTCGTCCTCGTACGGGGAGGGCGTGTCGGGGTCGTAGCCGGGTGGCGGTGTCCAGACCGGCGGGAACTCGACCGGCGGCAACCGGAGCCTCTTCCATACCGCTGCAGCGAGGGCGTCGGGTGCGGGCAGGTCCGGCAGGTCGAACCATCCGTGGTCGATGGGTTCACCCCCGCGTGGCCGGCCCCAGCACACCCAGCTCCAGCCCTCGTTCTCGCCCCAGCCCACCACGAACTCGTCACCATCGAGGGTTTCGGCGAGCTCGAAGTACATGTCCCGGGCCTCGCCTGGCGGCCCGTGTTCGTAGAATGTGACCCTCAGCCCGGCGCGTGCGAGGGCGTCGAGGACCGCAGCTCCGTAGGGATGGTGCGCGTCCTAGTTCCCCGCCGTCGGCGCCTCAACCGGTGTCGTGACATTCATGGATCTGAGTATCGCGGCTGCCCCCGACAGCCGCCTGCGCAATCGGCTGGCAGTGGCCCGTGTGCGGCAGGGACCGACCGTGCAGGCGTTCTTGACATCCCGGCGTGCAGTGGCAGTGTGCTGGGTGAGGCCGGGGCCTGAGAGCTGCCGCTCGGACACTGGTCGAAACGCCGCAGGCTCGGTTGTGACGCCAGGGCCGGGCCTGCGGTGTCGTTACGTCACCCGGGGGCACATCCACGCGCTCTGGACTGGGCTGTCGCCGGCGCCCCCGCCGCAGGTGCCAGAAGACCGCATCAAGAGGCGCAAAGACGGGATGGTCGAAGTCAGTCTTTCCGGGCCACATATGGTGACCCTGCTGAAAGTCACTCACCGACGCTTCTTTCTCACTCCGGCCGATGACCGGGTGGTCTCTGCGCGCGTGTACGAGCAGGATGCGAAGGTGATCGACGCGATCGATCCGAATGCGGATCCAGGTCAACCCATCCCCCGATCGTGCTGGACGATCGGCTGGGCAACGCCGCCAAGCCGTCATGACGCAGGCTGCTACTCGTCAGCTCTGGCAGGTACTCGATGGAGGTGCACCCGAGCCGTTCGAGCGCACCGCCGAGCTGTGGCCGACCTTCAGCGCGCGGAACTACTCAGTCGGCCCCGGCCGGGTACGCATGAATAGCCCAAGCACCGTGACGAACAGGCTCACTCCTGCAGGCCACCCGACGACCAGTCCTGCTGCCAGTGACAAGCTCACTGCCAGAGACAACACCAGCAGGGGATGGATCTCCAGCCCTTTCGGATCGACGGGATAGGACTGGGTGTTGTCAGGCTTGACCGATAAGCTCGTGCCGCCTGTACTTCCTTCTTCTGTTGACACAGTGGAGGTGTAGGCGTATTGCGGCCCCTGCCTATGCCCCAGCGGGGGCCGCGCTCGTTCCGAGGTCGGTTGCGACAGTACGGTTTCCCGGAATACCGAATCCGCAATCGACGATCGGTAGATAGAAGCCTAGCCTGTCAGCGCTCTTCGAAAATCTGGCCATCGGCGCTCTTTGAAAATCGGCCACCCATCCACGATCGGAAGGGTGATCTCAGTGCAGGAATGGGCGCAGATCAGGTATCTCCATGCGAGTGAGGGCCTGTCGATGCGGGCGATCGCAGCTCGGTTGGGCATCTCGCGGGACACGGTCGCGAGGGCTATCGCGTCGGAGTCGCCGCCGCGGTATCAGCGGGTGTCGGGTCCCTCGGCGTTCGACGAGTTCGAGCCGCTGGTGCGGGGGCTGTTGGCGGAGTTCCCGGCGATGCCGGCGTCGGTGATCGCCGAGCGGGTGGGCTGGTCGGGGTCGCAGTCGTGGTTCCGTAAGAAGGTCGCGCTCCTGCGGCCGGAATACGCACCGAAGGATCCGGCAGACCGGCTGGAGTATCGGCCCGGTGATCAGGCGCAGTGCGATCTGTGGTTCCCTCCGACACCGATCCCTTTGGGCGCCGGTCAGTTCGGGACACCACCGGTGCTGGTGATGGTGGCCTCGTTCTCGAGGTTCATCACCGCGATGATGATTCCGACCCGGACCACCGCGGATCTACTGGCCGGGATGTGGTCGCTGTTGTCGGGGCAGCTGGGCAAGGTCCCGCGCCGGTTGTTGTGGGACAACGAATCAGGGATCGGCAAGGGCGGACACCTGGCCTCTGGGGTGGTGGCGTTCACCGGGATGCTGGCCACCCGGATCATCCAGTGCAAGCCGTTCGACCCCGAGTCCAAGGGCATCGTCGAACGCGTGAACGGCTATCTCGAGACCTCCTTCTTGCCCGGCCGGTCGTTCAGTTCACCAGGAGATTTCAACACCCAGCTCGCCGAGTGGCTGCCGACCGCCAACTCTCGACACGTCCGGCGGATCGCAGGTTCCCCAGCGGAGCTGGTCGGCATCGACCGGGCAGCGATGACGGTGTTGCCACCGGTCGCCCCGGCGGTCGGGTTCACCAGCCGCGCGAGGCTGCCGCGTGACTACTACCTGCGTGCTTTGGGCAACGACTACTCGATCGACCCGGCCGTGATCGGACGGTTGATCGACATTCATGCCGATCTGGACACCGTCACCGCCCGATGCGATGGGCTGCTGGTGGCCACCCACCGCAGAGCCTGGTCGAAAGTCGAAAGCGGTCACCATCACCGACCCCACCCATGTCCACACCGCCGCGCAATTGCGAGAAGCATTCGGACACAGACAATCCCGGACCGTCAGCGACGATGACGGGCTGGTGCGTAACCTCGCGGACTACGACACCTGTTTCGGCGTCGACTTCGACAACGAGGGGGTCGCGTGATGGCCGCACCCACCGACACCGCCAAGCAGATCGAGTACTACGCCAACGCGTTGAAGGCGCCCCGCATCCGCGACAGCGCAGCCCGCCTGGGCGACCAAGCCCGCGACGCCGGCTGGACCCATGAGGAATACCTCGCCGCGGTCCTGTCGCGCGAAGTGGCATCCCGCGAATCCTCCGGCGCCGAAATCCGCATCCGCGCAGCAGGCTTCCCCGCCCGCAAAGCGATCGAGGAATTCAACTTCGACCACCAACCCGCCCTCAAACGCGACACCATCGCCCACCTCGGCACCGGCCAATTCATCACCAAAGCCCAGAACGTGGTGCTACTCGGGCCACCGGGAACCGGCAAAACCTGTCGATCGGGCTGGGCATCGCCGCCGCCCACCACGGCCACCGCGTCCTGTTCGCCACCGCCGTCGAATGGGTCACCCGCCTGCAAACCGCCCACCAGCACGGCCGCCTCGCCGCCGAGCTGGCCAAACTCCGCCGCTACGGACTACTGATCGTCGACGAGGTCGGATACATCCCCTTCGAACAAGACGCAGCGAACCTGTTCTTCCAACTGGTCTCCAGCCGCTACGAACACGCCTCACTGATCCTGACCTCGAACCTACCGTTCTCCCGCTGGGGCGACGTGTTCAGCGATCACGTCGTCGCCGCGGCCATGATCGACCGCATCGTCCACCACGCCGACGTCCTGACCCTCAAAGGAAACAGCTACCGACTCCGCAACACCGAAATCGACACACTCCCATCCATGCGAACAGACAACACGGCAGACTAAACAACCACCAAGTGGCCGATCTTCGACGAGCGCCACCGGCCTACATTTCGAAGAGCGTCGACACTAGCCACAAGGGCCGACACGAAAGAGCGCCGTGAAACAGCGATATGAGAAAGACATCTCTCACCATCGCGGCCTCGAAATTC
>NZ_BAFP01000249.1 GCF_000308455.1 Nocardia abscessus NBRC 100374
CGCCGGTATCGAACACAGCCCCGGCAAATTGATCGATCAACTCCTCATCGGCGGCGCACTGGAGACTTTCGCCGACCGCTGTACCCGTCAGCTGCGCGAAAGATTCGATCAACTCGCAATTCCCGCCACCTTCGAGCTGCGTGCCACCGGCACCCATAGTTGGTCCTACTGGCGCGAGGACCTGCACAACTCCTGGCCGGTATTCGCGGCCGCGCTCGCCGCGAAACCCTGACGCGGGATCGCCCGTGCCCAGCCCCGCACGGCATCGTGCCGGTAACCGGCCTGCGCGATCGTCGGGATGTCGGCTGCCGAACTTCGCCGTGTGAACGACGTGCGATGTGGTAACCCCAGCTCGACACAGCTGCTGCTCCAGCTCGCGCTCGCCGGAGCCGGGTCCGTGATCGTCCGACACGAAGGCTGGTGCTCGTCATGATGGTGCATTCACTCGACGCCCACGTCGTCTCGGGCATCGAATTCTCGTCTCGGGTCGCATGGTGACCGCCGTCGGCTCCTCCCACTCGGTGGTTCGCACCGATCGGCCGGAACGTTATGGCAAGCAATTGGTGGCGCACCTGGGACGGCGCAACGGCGGTGAGTGGTCGGCGGAGAACTCTTCCGGCTGGATCGACCTCGACACCGGCCGCGCGACGGTCACCGCACGCCCCGGCGAGTTGTCCCTGCGCATCGAGGCCGCCGCCGAGGACCTGCCGCAGCTCGAGGACGTGCTCGCCAGACACTTGGTGCGCTTCGGCGAGCGCGACGGGTTGAGCGTCACCTGGCAGCGCGATCCGTCCACGCCGGATTCGGTCGGTGACCGCCGACCGGAGGGGTGAGTCCACCACGACCGCGCGGAAAGCCGATGACCGGCTGCGACATCGCCGTCGGAGCGCCCGCACGGGTCATCCGTGCCCTCGGGCCCGATGAGAATCGGTAACGCCGACCCCGTCGGCACCCGGTGGCCGGATCACGCCGACGCGGCCACCTCACCGCTGTCGTACTCGATTCCGGGCTGATCCGCCGTGGGCCGATGGCCAAGGGCCGGCGCGATCAACTCCACGGTGTCGTGCAGGATCTGCTCGTAATCGGCGCGACGGAACTCGTACGGCAGTTCCAGTCGCAACTCCGACGTCCGCGCGAGCACCGGATCGGCCCGCAGCCGGTCGACGATCTCCTCGGCGGTGCCGACCAGATCCGGGGCGAACAGGACGCGCCGCTCCCCCTGCGGTGCGAGGGTCCGCTCGTGCCGACCGGCCGCGTACTGCCGGTACCGCGCACGGGTCGCACGGTCGGCACTGTCGAACGGGACGATCACCCGCCCCACCGCGACCCGGGCGGGCCGGGCCGGATCCACCGATCGGCGATACTCGTCGATCAAGGTCAGCTGGGTCGTGCCGAAATCGTCGCTGTGGTCACCGAAGACGATGTTCCCGGTCAGCAGGTTCAGCCCGTTCTCGCCTGCCCAGCGGACCGAGCGGGTACTGCCGCCGCCGTACCAGAGCCGGTCGATCAAGCCCGGATTGTGCGGCTGCAACCGAGGCCGTTGCGTGTTGCCCGGGGAGCGGATCACCGTGTCGGCAGCACCGAGGTAGTCGCCGCGCAGGTTTTCGATCAACCGGGCGATCCGTCCGTAGGACAGATCGTAGGTGCGCCAGTCCCCGTCGAAGACCAGGTGCCCGATCAGCTCGGCATGCGGCGGGGTTCCCGCGCTGAACCCGGCCTGTAACCGTCCTCGCGACAGCACATCGGCCAGCGACAGGTCCTCGGCCAGCCGGAACGGGCTCTCGTAACCGATGGGAATCACGGCCGTGCCCAACTCGATCCGGCTGGTGCGCTGCCCGGCGGCGGCCAGGAACACCGCCGCCGATCCTACGCCGTGCTCGAGATGCCGCTGCCTGATCCACGCACCGTGGAAACCGAGGCGCTCGCCGTACTCGAACAGCTGCAGCGTGTCCTCGAGCCCCGCGTAGGGGTCGTCGTCGGGGTAGTTGCCCGGAGTCAGGAAGGACAACGTCCTGATCCGAGGTGTGGGGTCGCTCATCGTTCAGCGGCGCTCGAACGGGATCTTCTCACCGGCTTCGATCGCGACCGGGAGGCGGTTCTCCGTCGGCGGCAACGGGCAGGTCGCCAGGTCGGTATAGGCGCAGGGCAGATTCGCGGCTCGGTTGAAGTCCAGCCGCACCGTCCCGTCGCCGGCCGGCGGCGCCAGGTGCAGGACGCGGTTGGCGGCGTAGGTGGTGACCCCGGAGGTCTCGTCGGTGAACAGTACCGTCAGGCTGCCGGGATCTTTGCCGTCGAACGCGGTCAGGCGCAGCGGCCTGCCCTCCAGCTCGAACTCGATCTGCCCGGGTGCGTCGTAGACGTGTTCGAGCCCTTCGACGGCGGCGCCGACGGTGGTCGGCCGCGGCTGCGCGAAGGGCACATACCGGCCGGCGACCACCCACCGCGGATGCGGCGCATAGGCGGGTGTGCCCTGGAACGCCGTGCGCAGCGAGTTGCCCGGGTGCCGTGGCCGAACGATGTCGTGCCCACCCCGCTTGGCGACCTCGATCACCGCGTCGCCCCACACGGCATCGACATCACCGCGTTCGGGGATGATTCCGAACACGTACCGGCCACGCACCGCCGTCCCCTCGATCACCAATTCGTCACCGTCGTCGAGAACCACGGTGACACCCTCGGCGTCGGCCGACCAGGAGCCGGGGGCGTCCGGAAATCGCTGCGGTGTCTCGGTGAGCCAGTGCAGGTTGGTGATGGCCAGGAACCCGTGCGGGGCGGCCAAGCGCGCCTCCTGCCCTCGGTGCCAGTCCTGCCAGTCCGCGATGAAGGCGTCGGTCGGGGTCGGGGCGGCGGCCTGCGCTGTCATGTGGTGCTCCTCGTCTGAAGCTCTGTCTGTCCTGGGTTCGGCACTGCCCGCGACGCCGGAAATCGGCGTGCAGCGGCTTTGCTCAGGACGACGACGTACAGAGGTGATACCGGATTCAACCGAATACGCCCGCCGACGAACAGGATTGCGATCAGCTCGAACGCAATACTCCACCCGGCGACGTCCGGCGCCGTTGCACTCGTGCCCCGCCGATCAGCCCGGTACCAGTTCCGTGCGACGGCCGAGAGCGTTTCCAGTGCTGCTCCCACTGCCGGGTTCCCCTGCCCGACCTCGTCGGAGGGCTCGCGGGGACGGTGAAATGACAAAATGCCTTGGCCGGGAGGACTTTTCGAGGCATACACGAAAGCGCGGCCCGGCCGGTGCGTCCCGGCTCCGCGACCGCGCGACTTCCCGTTGGCGACGCGGCAGGGCGCATCACCAACGGGGCCGACCTATGCAGACGGGTCGTCTCCGTGTCGCATCGGCGCGACGGCATTACACCGCCCCGCGATGTGCGAACGCCCGCTCGGCGCAGACTCCGCCAATGCGTCCTCGACACAGGAGTGGACGGGCAGCAGGGCGTCCAGTTCGAGAGCGGTCACCACGCGGCCCACGACCGACCGGCTGCCGACCACGCTCAACCGAATACCGCGACGCCGGCATCTCTCGGATTCCTCCGCCAGGACCAGCAACGAGCGGCACGCCATGAAGAAAACACCGCTGGTGTCGATCACGAGAGGAGCCCCTGTCGAGGCCGCCGCGACGGCCTCCGACAACAGCCGACGCCACGTCGGCAACGTGTAGGCGTCGACTTCGCCATGGGCATGGACCACGAACGCGCCACCGCGACGTTCGATGGTCGCGCTCAGTCGGAGACGAGCGTCTTCCGGCTCATCGGCCGGTGGTGGGCGGGAGGCGGCGAGACCGTGCACTGCTGTGCTCATATGGGCACTCGATTCGTTTCGCGCCTGAGGCGCTCGACAGTCGGGCCCACCCTGCGTCCTCAAGACAGACCTGTCTTTCTTTCCTAACATAGACAGGTCTGTCTGTACAGCGTTATCGTCATGGGGAGATGGAGAACCCCAACCTTCCGCGGACCGCGCCCGCCGCCCTATCCGCTCGCGAGCGGATACTGAACACGGCCTACACGTTGTTCACCCGCCGCGGCATCCGAGCGGTGGGTACCGAGGAGGTGATCGCGGTGTCCGGCGTCGCCAAAGCGACGCTGTACCGGCATTTCCCGTCCAAGGACGATCTCGTGCTCGCCGTGCTCCAGCGCCGCGAGCAGCTGTGGACACTCGGCCTGGTCGAGACCCAATCGCGCCTGCGCGGCGACACCCCGGAAGGTCGACTGCTGGCGATCTTCGACGTCTTCCACGACTGGTTCCAGAAACGTGAGGACTTCGACGGCTGCTCGTTCATCAACGTGCTGCTCGAACTCGGCGCCGGGCATCCGGCCGGGCAGGCGAGCATCGGATACCTCGACAATATCCGGACCATCGTCCGCGGCCGGGCCGAGGTGGCCGGGCTGCGCGACCCCGACGATTTCGCCCGCTCCTGGCACATCCTGATGAAGGGCTCGATCATCTCCGCCGCCGAAGGCGACCTCCAGGCCGCGCAGCGCGCCAAGCTCATGGCCCGAGCGCTGATCGAAGAGCACCGACCGGTCGAGCCATAGCGCAGCGGGCGCCTCCGACCGGAAGGCCCGACCGGCTTCAGCTCGCTTGGTCGGCGGCGGTCACCAGGGCAGCACGCCGTACTCGTCGTCTCCGGCGCGGCTCGCCCGGTCGACGACACCCCGGGCCACCTATCTACACTGAGAGCCCCCTGCAACCGGGTCTGTGCCTTGTCCGAAACGAACCTCGACGGAGAAGCTTATGTCCGGCCGACGAAATCATCCGCGGCAGAGCAGAGTTGGTCGCACCGATGCCGTGCCTGCGGTCCGCTACCCGTCCCGGTCCACCATCGAAGCCCTGCTTCCCGCCATGATCGCGCGCCGCAGCAGCGCCCCGGCCATCGACCCGGATCTCGTGCACGTCTGGGGTTTCACGGGTACCGGCGAGAACGACGCCGCAAGTGCGGCAGGCTTCGCGGCGTTCTCGCCCGGCGACAGCGTTGTGACCGCGGGCTCTCCGATCCTGGATATCGCCGGGCGAATGATGACCGGAATGGGCGGAAGGCTATGGGGATTCGGGCTGGCTCACCGTGCCGCCGCGGATGCCGTCGCCCGCGGGATCGACGGCGACTCGGCCGAGGCGATTACGACGCCGCCCTCCGGGTCGCCCGGACCCTCCTCCGCCGAAGAAGTCTGGGCCGCGACCATTTTCGACGCCCGCGGAAGAGAGTTCACCCAGTTGCGCTACGTGCACCTGGCCGAGCTCGAGCCGATCACCTTCGACGGCGACACACTGGACCAGCGCAGCACCATCCACGACTGGATCGACCGCGTGGAGGCCGGAGTCATCTCGGCACACGTATGGGCCGCCGCTCTGGCCTTGGACGCAGACCGTAACCGAGCGGTCCTCGGCGAACTCGAGCACCGGCTGCTGGGATGATCCGGACTACCGGTCGCTTCGAGAGCATCCGCCGGTGATCACTTCCCACCGACGGATGCTCTCGATCGCGACAACTGAAAATTCGGTGACGCCCCGCCACAGCGCCCACGGTGCGTCATCCGCATACCAGGCTCATCTCCGGGTCCTGGAACGTCGGTAGGCGAGCCAGCGGCCGGTCGAAGGGCAAAGAGCGCACGACAAGCCCGTGAAGGCGAAAATCAGTATGGTGCCGAAGAACACCGTGTCTCCGCGGGTGCTTCCGCCCAGGCTTGCTCCAATGGCGATCAAAGCGAGCAGCGTGATGATCCCGGTGCCGAGGGCCACCGCGACGCGACCGGCGCGCTTGCGCGCGAAGAGTGCGACGGAGCCGCCGATCAGCAGCAGCGACATCGCGGAACTGATCGACATCGGGACGAGAAGTTCGAGCAGGAGAGAGCGTGTCGTCCGGCCGGGGCCGATACCGCGCCGCGTGGCCAGCTCGATGACGCCTTGGACGACGATCACGGCCGACAGCAGACCGAAAGCGAACGAGACGACGGCGCCCGTCCTGGCGAGGGCGCCGGAGGGCCGGCGCGGATCGTCCACTGGAGCCGCAGGCTGCGAAGCGAGTCCGGACATGGCGCGCCGGGCCGGGTCCGAAGGCTGGTTCAGCACGGTCGGTGCCGGACGAGGCCACGGGTCGACCGCCGTAACCGAGTAGGCAGGGTGCTGATCCACGACGGTCCGGGCCGGAACGGATCGCGGGAAGGGAGCGTCGCCCCGGAGGGCCGCTGCGGCGGCTGCCGCGAAGTCGCCGCAGCTGGCGAATCGTTCGTCCCGGTGCTTGGCCATCGCCCGTGCGATCACGGCGTCGAGTGGCTGTGGCAGTTCCGGCCGGGTATCGCTGAGCCGCGGCACCGGCTTGGTGAGGTGACTTGCGACGATCTGACCCGGATTGGTCGATGGGAACGGCGGTTGCCCCGCCAGAAGGGTGAAAAGGGTGCAGCCGAGCGAATATTGGTCGGCACGGTGATCGACCGGCCCACCGGAGAGCTGTTCGGGTGACGCGTAGGCGAGCGTCGCGGTGAACGTTCCGGTCGCGGTCAGCTTGGTGTCCGCGTCGAGCAGCCGCGCGATACCGAAATCCGTGAGCACGGCTCGGGTCTCCCTGCCCGCTTCCGGCTCCGCGATCAGGATGTTCGCCGGCTTGATGTCGCGATGCAGCACACCTTTGCTGTGCGCGTAGTCGAGCGCATGCGCGGTATCCGAGACGATGCGCAAGACACTTTCGGACCGCGTGGTGTGCGGATCCAGCCGGGACGCGTCCGTTCCGCGAATGTACTGCATGGAAATCCATAGGTGCCCGTCCTGCGTGCCGCGGTCATACACGCCGACGATGCCCGGATGTTCCAAGCGCGCAACAACATTTGCTTCCTGCTCGAAGCGCCGCCGAAGCTCCTCGTCCTCCGACACCGCACGATTTAGCAGCTTCAGCGCGACCAGTCGCGGCAGGCGTGGGTGCCGAGCCAGATAGACGGTACCCATGCCACCATGCCCGAGCACGCCCTCGATCACGTAGCCGGCGAACGACTCGTGCTGCCTCAACACCCAGGTCCCCCTTCTCGACCGCACCCACCCGGACCGAGGGCAGCATAACGCCGCTGCCGGACCCGATACCGCCCGGAGCCCGCGGCAACTACGTCTCAGAGCTGCTTGAGGACCGCGCCCTGTTCATCGAGAATCGCGATGGAGGGCGTGCCGTCCATCGCCACCAAGGCGCCGTCACCGGCGGCGATGATGCCGCCCTTCTCGTCGCCGTTCTCGTCGTTGAAGATCAGATAGGAGGCGTCCGGGCCTTGTCGCGTCTCCGGCGGATACGTTCTGCCGCCGAGGATGATCGGTGGCTTCTTCGTGTCGAACAGAAACCGCTGCTGCCCGCGGCGATCGACTATCTTGAACGCACCTTCCGCGATCGATTCGTCCTCGTCGGCTTCGCTGATCTCTACGGCAGCCACCCCGATCCCCGCGCCGGCGACCGCCGCCGCTGAGCCCAGGATGAGCGAACGACGACTGCTCGAGCCGGTCTGCGCTCCACTTTCTCCCATCGCTCGATCATATTGCCGTACTTTCGGTTTCGGGCGGGGCGCGACAGCCGCGTGCCCGCTCGTGGTCCTGCCACCGAACGGTCCCGGGGATGGGTCGCTTGCCAGGACCGGGCACACTTGATCTACTCGTCCGCGTCGCCACAGAGGGGGAGATTCGAATGGACCCGGTCACCATTGTCGCCACCGCGGTCGCCATCGGTGCCGCCGCCGGACTCACCGATACCGCCAAGCAATCCGTGTCCGACGCCTATGGGGCGTTGAAGGGCCTGCTCACACGCCGTTATCGGGATGTGGATTTGGCGCAGGTCGAGGCTGCCCCGGACTCCGCCGCCGAACGGGAATCCCTCGCGGGTGCGCTGGATGCGCACGGCGCCGCTGCGGACGGCGAATTACTAGCCGCCGCAAGGGAACTCATCGAGGAGGCAGTGCAGGCGGACGTGGGCGCCGCCGGGGTCGACCTGGAGATGGTGGAGGCCGCCGCGCTGCGGATCAGCCGCGTCACCTCGACGGGCGCGGGCGTGCGGGTGCACGGCGGACGGTTCAGCGGTGATATCCACATCGAGGACATCGATGCCGGGGCCGGTGACACGTCACACCCCGGCCCGGCGCGGCGGCATCCACCGATGCCCCCGCGCTGACCACGAACCTCGTCACACAACTTTCCGACGTTCACGCCCGCGACATCTATTTCACCGCAGGCGTTCGCGTGTCGTCGCCGGCGACGAGCGTGGTGGTCGTGGGCCGTATTCCCCGGGAGCCACCGCAATTCGTCGTCCGCGCCGAGCTGGCGCGCCTGCACCGAGCACTGGAGCGACCAGCGGCGGCCGTCGTCATCACCGGACTGCGCGGCGTGGGCAAAACCCACCTCGCGGCCGCTCACGCGCGCTCGCTGTTCGATTCCGGCCACGGTCTGGTGGGCTGGGTCAATGCCGAAACGCCGGACAGCACCCTATCCGGACTTGCCGATATAGCGGAACGGCTGGGCATCGCCGACCGCGACGGCGACTCGGCGGTATCGGCCCGGCGGTTGCGCGATCACCTGTCCGGTGGCACCGTTCCGGCGCTCTTGGTGTTCGACAATGCCGGCGATGCCGACCATCTCCGGGACCTGCTGCCGACCGGTGACCGCACGCGCATTCTGATCACCAGCGTCGACCGCTCCTTCGCGACTCTCGGCGAGGCAGTCGACGTCACCTGTTTCACTCGCCCGGAATCGGTGCGCTACCTCGCCGAGTCGACGGGCCTCGGTACCGACGACGGTGCCGATCAGGTCGCCGAGGATCTGGGCGACCTGCCGCTCGCCCTGTCCGCCGCGGCGGCGACGATGACCGGTCGACGCCTCGGCTACGCGCAGTACCGGCAGCTGCTGCACGACAGCCCGCTGCCGGCGGCATTGCGGCGCAGTGCGGGCCACGACTACCCGCGGTCGGTGGTCCAGGCGATCTCGTTGTGCGTCGACACCACCGAGGCCGTCACCGACGATTACGAGCTCGCCCTCGACGTCGCCTGGCTACTGGGTGCGATGGCCATGCTCTCACCCGGTGGCGTGCACAGATCCTTGTTCGCCACCAGCCCCAGGCGAATCGACGAGGCGCTGGAACGATGTGTGACTGGTTCACTGCTGTCCTGGTCGACTTCGGGCGAGGCACTGATCATGCACCGGCTGGTGAGCCGTGTTCTGCGCGAACGCGGTCGAAACGCGCCGCGGATCGGCATGTTCCGGCGCGCGGCCGCGGCGTTGCGTGGCCAGGGGCCCGCTACGCGGTCCACGGTCGAACTCGTCCGGTCCGCGCTCTCCGTCATCCTGCGCAATATCTTCCCGCCGTCGCAGGCGTGGGCGCGTAGGCAGGAGGGTGCTCATCTCGTCGATCAGATCGACGCGCTGTGGGACACCGGGATGGTGGACCTCAGCACCAGGAAGCACTCGGCGGCGATGCTCGCCGCTCGCAGATGGGCGGTCGAGCAGCTGACCTCGGCCGCCGACACCGCCAGAGCGCTGACCCTCGCGCAGGATGTCGTCATCGCCAGCGAGCAGATCCTCGGATCCGGCCATTCCGATACGTTTTTCGCCCGGAATCTGCTCGCCCGAGCCTATCTGGCCGCCGGCCGGCTGGACGAAGCAACCACCCGGCTCGAGGCGTACCTGACCGACGCCGTGCGGATTCACGGACCGGCCCATCCCGTCACGCTCGTCCTGCGCTTTCAGCTCGCGGACACGCATACCCAGGCAGGGCGTCTGGACAAGTCCACGGCGCTGCACATCGAGAACATCGCGCACAGCAGGCACGTATTCGGTCCGGACGCGCACGAGACCCTCAACTTCCGCAGTGGACTCGCTCAGGTTCACCTGTCGGCCGGTCACCTCGCCGACGCGATCGCCGTCTTCGAGGAGCTCCTGCCCGCCTACCTGCGGGTACTCGGCGCCGATCACGTCGATTCCTTCTTCTGCCTGCACAAGCTCGCCCGCGCCTACGGAGCGGCAGGACGCGTCGAGGAGGCTGTCCCGCTCTTGCGGAAGAACCTCGACGACGCCATGCGGATCTTCGGCAGCGATCATCCGGTCACGCTGGCCTGCCGCAACAACCTCGCCGAGATCTACGACGCCACCGGCCGGGCCGACGAAGCCGTCCGCCTCGGCGAGGCCAACCTCATCGAGCGGCTGCGGGTCCTCGGGCCCGACCACCCGGACACCCTCACGACCCGCCACAACCTCGCCTGCGCCTTACAGACGGCCGGGCGGCTCGCCGACGCCACCACCCTGTTCGAAACGAATCTCGCCGATTTCCACCGGATACTCGGCCCCGACCACCCGATCACTCTGCTCACTCAGGGCGGGCTCGCCATCGCCTACAGCGCGGCCGGACGCCGGGACGAGGCGATCGCCATCCAGGAGGCCGCGCTACGGGATCGCCTCCGGATTTTCGGTCCGGACCATCCGGATACACTGAAGGCGCGCAACAACTTCGCCGATGCTCTGGGAGTGCGGGATCCCCGACGAGCCATTCCCTTGCTGGAGGCGAACGTCGCCGCCAGCGTGCGAGAACTCGGTATCGACCACCCCGACACTCTGTTCTACCGGCACAACCTCGCTGCCGCCTATCACGCGGCAGGCCGCATCGATGACGCCCTCACCAACCTTCAAGCCACGCTGACCGACCGCCTGCGCGTCCTCGGTCCGGACCACCACGCCACCCTCGCCTCTCGCGACAACCTCGCGGCCGCGTACCGGTCGGCCGGTTACCTAGACACGGCCATCGAGTTGTTGGAGGCGAACCTCGCCGCGTACCACCGCGCTCTTCCTGGCCATCCCCGCCTCCGGCACACCCGCAACGCGCTTGCCGACACACTCCGAGCCACAGGCCGATTCGACCGAGCCATTCCGCTGTACGAGGCCGACATCAACCAACAGGAGTTCGGCACCGACGATTCCCTCACCGTGCGTTCGGTCAACGGACTCGCACTCGCCTATCACGCGACAGGCCGGTCCGAGGAGGCCGCCCGGCTCTTCGAAACGGTGTACAACGAGGTCACGCGAGCTCTCGGCAGCGACCATCCACTGGCCGCCGAGGTGCGCGACGCTCTCGCGGCGGCCCGGCAAGCACACCAGGCCGGTCGGCAGCCCGGTGCCGCGAACCCGCGATCGCTGAACTGAACTCGCACTCTGCCCGGAAAATCATTCGGCCGAGGCGGCGCTGCAATCGATCCATCCGTAAAAACGGACGAAAACGGATCGCGATATCCATTGTCCGAGTGATGGTTCGGAGTCCTTAATGGTTACAGCCGGGCAACCAGCAGGTCGAGCACCCCCCGGTCCAGGTAATCAGCAATCAAGGAGGCAATGCCATGCCTACTATCAGTTCTGTATCGCCGACCACGGGCCCGACTTCCGGGGGCAACAGTGTAGTCATTACCGGTACCGGGTTCACCGGTCCGACCACGGTGCGGTTCGGCGGCACCGCAACGACTTTCACACTGGATTCCCCTACGCAGATCACAGCGATCGCCCCACCCGGCAGCGGCACGGTAGACATCACGGTCGCGAACGCGGGCGGGACGAGTAACGGATTTCCCTACACATACGCCGTGCTGCCTCCTGCGGTCGCCTCGATAATTCCCAATTTCGGCCCGGCGACCGGTGGAACTCTGGTTGCGCTGATCGGCACCGGGTTCACCGGTGTCACCTCGGTCAACTTCGGCGCGACCCCTGCCACGTTCTTCATCCCGGTGACCAGCACGCTGATCATCGCGATCACCCCGCCGGGAACGGGCACCGTGCCGGTCACGGTCACCAATTCGGCCGGTACCAGCCCGGGAGTTCCGTTCACGTATGTGTCCGTGCCGACGCTGGTTTCGGTTACACCGAATACCGGGCCGGTGACCGGCGGTACCGCGGTCACCATTACCGGCACCGGGTTCACCGGCGCCACCGGTGTATTTTTCGGGGTGCTTCCGGCAGCTTCGTTCACGGTGAATTCCGATACGCAGATCACCGCGGTCACCCCACTCGGGTTCGGTACTGTGCCGATCACGGTCACGGCTCCGGGCGGAATCACCACCGGCGTTTTCTTCACCTACGCCTGATGGTCCGAACCGCACGAGTCGCAGCCTGAAAAGGTGTACTGCGCAGGGCGGTCGTGAGATTCGCGAATCCGAAGAGGCCGACGCCGTTTCGCGGGCGGCCTCTTCGGCCTGCCCAGCACGTTTTCCAGAAAAGCATGCGGCCTACTGTTACTTGTCAGCATCCGGTGCGGGTCTGCTGTCGAGTCGGTCGGCAACACTTTTTGCTGCGGATGCGACCGGACGCACCGGGGCGGCTTCTGTGGACCTTGCACGCCTCTTCCGATGCCCGAGGGGTGGAGCGTTCTCAGCCCGCCCCCGCCGCGACCGAGAGCTTCAGCGAGGCCGGTAAGAGGTCATTTCGGAGCGGGGATGGTCAGCAGACCGAGGAGCGCTCGGGCTTCCTCGGCGGTCGGCGTAGGCAGGCTGCCGCGACCGTGGATGAACCCGATGCCCAGGTACACCATCGCACCGGCGCGCAGGCGGGCGTCTTCCGGAGCGAAGCCCAGTTCCAGCATCGCTTTCTGCACCGTTTCGAAGATCTGCCGGTCCAAGGCGCGCACCGTCGCAGCCACCTTCTCGTCGCTTCGCGCCCACTCGCGGACGGTGGCTTCGGTGGCCCAGGTGCGTTCGATGAGATTGGCGGCCATATTGGCGATGCGCTCTTCGACGGGCACGGACTCGATTGCTCCGAGCGCACGGATGATCTCACTCTGCCGTGCGCTCCACCGATCGGCCATCGCCTCCATGAGTTGTTCGATGTCATCGAAATGCCAGTAGAAACTGCCTTTGGTGACGCCGAGTTCCTGGCACAACCGGGGAATCTTGACGGCCGGGACCCCTTCGCGGGCGAGCAGCGCCAGAGCCCCGTCGACCCACGCCTCGTAGGACAGACGCGGGGTTCGGCCACGGCCGCGTTGCTGTGCCGCCGCCTTCCGCGAACGCCGTGCCGCCGAACCCGCGGCGCCGACCGTAGCGGGCCGGACGCCGTCGGCGGACCGGTCCGCTGTCATCGGCGCGGCCGTAGGTCGATGGATTCCACCTCTCGATCGTAGGTGAACCCGTCACGGACAAGCTTCAGCGCGGTGACCGGCGCTTCTGCTGCGGCCACTCGAAGAACCTCGATTTCCATTCAAAAAGGTACCGACAACTATACCTGATGGTATGGTCACCGGCGTTGGCGTGCGCGACGAGGCGGCCCGAGAAGGCTTCCTCAACGGCGCCGTGTGCGCCGACGGTGTCGGGCAGATCATCGACCACTCGCGGTCATGGCTGGTCCGGCGCGAGCTGGTGGGCTGAACAGGCCGAGCCGACCCACCCGCACCGCATCGACACAGGAGAAGTCGTTCATGTCAGTGGAAGTCCCGCCCGCAGGCGGCGATGTCGTCGACGAGCTACCAGCGGTGAAGTGCCCGACCGCGTTCCGATACTGGGAAGCACGCCGCACTCC
>NZ_BAFP01000248.1 GCF_000308455.1 Nocardia abscessus NBRC 100374
TTAGGCACCGACCGGCGCCGACTGTTCCTTTACCGGCCGCGGGATCAGCACTCCCGCCACCACGGCGCCGACCGCGATGAGGGCGGCGCCCAGCAGCAGCGCCATGGAATAGCCGTCGCTGAGCGCCTGCGGCGACCTGTCGTCCCCGGTCACGGCGGCGGCGACCGTCGTCAGCGCGGCCAGACCGATCGCACCACCGAGTTGCCGGGAGCTGTTCAGCAAGCCGGATGCCATCCCCGCCTCCGCGGCCGGAACTCCCTGCATCGCCACCGCACCCATCACGACGAAGCTGGCCCCGATCCCGATACTCGCCACCATGGAGGGGCCGAGCAGGTCGGCAGCGAACGAACCGCCGGGCCCGGCCAAGCCGAACCATGCGATGCCGAGCGCGCCGAGCAACCCACCGGTCACCAAGGCGGCGCGCTCGCCGAAACGACGTACGATCGGCCCGACCGTAAACATGCCGACCATCGCTCCGAGGGCGAACGGAACGAACGCGATGCCGGCTACCGCGGGCGAGTAATCCAGCACGTTCTGCATGTGCAACGAGAGGAAATAGAACGCGGCCAGCTGTCCCGCGGTAATCATGAAGCCGAAGACGTTGGCGCCCAGCACACTTCCGTGGGAGAACAAACCCAGTCGCATCAGCGGCTCGGTCACGCGGGTTTCCACCACCACGAACCAGGCCAGGAGGATCGCGGCTACGGCGAAAGTGCCCACCGTGGCACCGGAAGTCCATCCCTGCTCGTCCGTCCGCACCACCCCGAGGATCAGCAGGATCATTCCCGCGGTGACCAGCAGCGCTCCGAGGGCATCGAGCCGAGGGCGCTCATCCCCTCTGGCTCCACCGATTCCGGTCACCGCGGTGACCACGGCAGCGGCGACAATCGGAATATTGATGAGGAAAACCCACCGCCAATCCGCGAAGTCGGTGAGCACGCCGCTGGCCACGACACCGAGCGTGCCACCGAGCATGGTCGACGCACCCCACAGCCCCATCGCCTTGGTTCGCGCACGGCCCTCCTCGAAGGACACGGAAATCAGTGCCAGAGACAGTGGCGACAGCGCCGCGGCACCCAATCCTTGCAGCGCCCGCGCGACGATGAGCAGCGTCGGATCCTGAGCGAGCCCGCCCAGCAGGCTGGCGGCCCCGAACACCCCGAGACCGATGAGCATCGTGTTGCGGCGGCCTATCACATCGCCCAGCCGTCCGCCGAGCAGCAGGAAACCGCCGAACACCACGATATAGGCGTTCACCACCCACTGTAGTGCGGTTGCCGACATCCCGAACTCGGATTGGATCGCCGGCAGCGCGACGTTCACCACGGACAAATCGAGCGAAACCATGAACTGGACGATCACGACCGTGGCCAGCACCGCGGTCGGTCTGTTGAGCTGAGTCATCTACCTCTCCAGCCGAAATTCGAAATCTGCCGCAAAATATCTACGTCCCACCGTCTTCCGTTGAGCCGTAACCTGATTCACGGTACGGGCCGATGTGCCGACCTCGGCGGCCGCACGCCCGGAAGCAGCTGTATCCACCGAAGGTGCCGGTAGTACACCTTCGGCCGGTGGCAGCTTACTATTGAAAATCATTTTCAGCCATGCTCAACTGGGACCATGGTCGGGGAGTATGTGACACCCCCTGGAATGCTCCGCTGGACGCGACAGCGTGAGTTGATCGTGTCCACGCTCGACGCACAGAGGGGATTCACCACAGTGCAGGAGTTGCACGCCCAACTGCGCCGAGAGGGGCATCGCGTCGGCATTTCCACCGTCTACCGCACACTGGGCGAACTCGAACGGGCACAGCGGCTGGACGTCGTGCGCCAGGAGACCGGCGAGCGGCGGTATCAGCTTCGCCGGTCGCCGCGCCACCGACACCACCTGATCTGCCGGGAGTGCGGCGGGAGCGCCGTTCTGGACGCCGATGTCGTCGAAGAATGGATCGACGAGCTGCCCCAGATCACCGGGTTCACCGACATCAGGCACACTCTCGAGCTCAACGGCGTGTGCACTCGGTGCCTTGCCTCGCGGCACGAACGCGAGTGCTGACAGTCGAGCGCCGAACCCGCCTGCATCGTGCGCGACGAAGTCACAGCCACGAGTCGAATGTCGTGGTCAGGAAGTGCTCCAGGTCGGCATGCCACGGCGCGGGCAGCGTTTCGGTGGGTGCGATGGTGGCGTACCGGCCGCGGTAGAACAACAGCGGCCGACCGGAGTCGGCGGGTTCAGACAGCGCCAGCACCCGGCCGACGACGATGAAATGATCGCCGCCGTCGACGACGCTCGCCACCGAACATTGAATGGCCGCGAGCGCGCTGGTGAGCACAGGCAGCTCCAGTTCCGAGGTGTACCAGTCTGTTCCGGAGAACTTGTCGTCCTCGCGGGACCCGAAGCGGGCGCTCACCTGCTGCTGTCCCTCGGCGAGTACGTTCACGCAGAACTTCCCCGCCCGTTCGATCCCAGCCCACGTGCGCGAACCCTTGGCTGGACAGAACAGCACCAGCGGCGGTTCCAGGGACAGCGCGGCAAATGACTGGCAGGCAAATCCCACCGGGCCACCGTGCCCGCTACCGGTGATCACAGTGACGCCGGTGCAGAACTGCCCCAGCGCATTCCGGAACCCTCGCGGGTCGATCTCGGGCAGACCGTCGGACGCGCACGCGTGGGCCCCCTCGGACACCGCTTTCTGATCGTGACCCACGCGATGGCCACCGAACGCCGGAACGTCGGCAACGGCGGTCGGCAAACGATCGGGACCGCCGCTATCTGCGGAGGGCAAGGCACGGACACCCCGGAACGACGACATAGCAGACCCTTCCACCGATACCGAACCCCCGAGCATAATGATAACCTTTTTCAATAAGCACGGCCGCACGACGGTAATGTCACGAAACAGGAGATGTGCATGGACGACTTCTACTCGCCGGTCGCCGAGTTCTACGACCTTGTTCCCCGCGCCCACGCGGAGGGTGAAGCCGCCCTGCGGAAGATATTGGCCGACGTCGATCCGAGCGCGGGCCCGGTGGTCGACATCGGGGCGGGCACCGGGCGTACCTGCCGTATCATCGCCGAAGTCCTTCCGTCGGCGAAAATCCTTGCCTGCGAGCCCGCGCCGGCCATGCGTGCGGTCTTGATCCACGATGTGATCGCCGACGAGGACCTCCGGCGCCGGGTCACCATCGTGCCGGAATCGGCGGAATCGGTCGTACTGCCCGACTCGATCTCGGCGCTGGTACTTTTCGGCGTGCTCGGTCATATCGCACTGGAAGACCGACGGGCACTGTGGGATCGAATCCTGCCCCGGCTGGCACCGGGTGCGCCGGTGCTGGTGGAACTCCTGCCGGTCAACCGCCCCACGGCGCTGCCCAAGATGGAGCTGGCACGCGAACAGATCGGCGACCTGGTCTACGAGGGCTCGCTCGAGGCCGAGCCGATCGGCGGCGATCTGATTCGGATGACCTCGACGTGGCGGATCAGTGGCGATGCGGCTCCCACCAGGGTGGTGCAGAATGTCAGCGAGTGGCATACCTTCGGCATCGATGATCTGGCCGAGGAAACCGGGCTGGTCGGCGAACAGATCACCGCACAGGCCGGTGTTCTGCGAGCACCACGCAGCTGAGCACCGGTGGATGTGCCCGCGGTCCATACCGCGGGCACATCCACCGGTGTTTTCACGCGTTTTCGTCGATGCGTACGGTGATTCCACCACTCGGATGCATTCCGATCAGCCCCTCGGGACGCACATCCGTCGTCAGTAGTTCACCGTCGATGCGTCGAGCAATGGCGACGAAGGCCGCTTTAACCGCCATTATGGCGAAGTTGGCGCCGATGCAGCGGTGCGGACCGACCCCGAACGGCAGAAACTCGTACGGCGCCGCACGGTGATAATGCCCGGAACTCGGGTCCCATCTGCGGGGGTCGAATCGCTCCGGCTCCGGCCATATCGAGGGCAGCCGGTGGGTGTGGAATGGGCTGAAGATCAACAGATCTCCGGGGCGGAACCGCTGCCCGGCCAGGGTGAACTCGGTGGCGACCTTGCGCGAGATGATGGCCGTCGCGGGGTACAGCCGCATGGTTTCGGACACGAGATGGTCGAGGCCGATCGGGTCAGCGGCCGACACCGGCTCGCCGGCCGTCGGCTGCGCGGCGATCGCAGCTTTGATGTCCGTCCATAGCACGCGATCCCGCAGCGTGCAGTAGAGCATCCAGGACAGTTGCGCCGCAGTCGTTTCGGCTCCCGCCTCGAGCAGGCTGACCAGTTGATCGGTGATCTCGTCGTCGGTCAGCCGGGTCCCGTCGACGCCGCGGAGCAGCACGCCGAGTACATCGTTACCCGGCTCGGTCTGCTCGCCGCGCCGCTCGATCTCCGCGACGACCCAGCGGTGTACCGAGGAGCGCGCGAGCAGTGCCCGGCGCCAGACGGGTGAGCCCGAGCCGCGTTCGATGGTGCCGCCGAGCACATCGGTGTCGATAGCGCGGTGGATGTCGTGCAGCCAGTCGTCCAAACCTTCGGAACGTTCCATGGCGGCAACGCCGAACAAGCTCTCCAGCGTGGCCAGGCGCAGCGCCCGGCGCAGTGGGACGTATACGTCGACGACGTCACCCGGGGCCCACCCCGCCATGGCAGTCTCGATGTGGCGGGTGACCGTCTCGAGGTGATCGGTGACCCGGCGGGCGGTAAAGGCCGGTGTGACCAGCCGGCGCAGGTGGCGATGACGTTCACCGTCATTCACCAGCAGAGCGGCGGACCCGGTCAGCGGGGCCAGCGCAGCGAAAGCTTGTTCCCAGCTGAACAGGTGACTGTTCGCGAGGATGTACTCGCATGCCTCGGTACCGAGCGTGAGCCAGAAGCGCATCGGGCCCGTGCCGAGCTGGGAAATCGCTCCGTTCTCCCGGTACAGCCGCTGCATCGCGGCATTCGGATCGGACGAGAATGCCTGCAGGTCCGATAATTCGTGGGGCGGATCCGGTGCAGTCACGGGAGGTCACCGGCCCGGGTGGGCTGGGCGGCGAGCAACTCCGGCAGTGGCACCGGCGCGGGCGACGGTGGCCGAATCAGCTCGGGTTGACCGAGAATGGTCGTGAGTCGTTGCCAGATGGCGGTGACGGTCAACGCCCACTGCGCGGCGCCGATGGATCGGCGCGGGTCGGCGGTATCGGCCCGCAACTGTGCCAGTGCGACACGGACGCTCTGCGGCCAGAGCTCGTCGAAGACGGTGCGGAACGTCGGGGCGGCCGCCGAATCCAGCGGCTCGGTGCTCGGCACCGCCAGCCGTTCGGTGCCTGGCCCGGCCATGAGTAAACGCCCGGTGTCGTCGCGGTCGGTGTGCAGCCGCGGACTCCACAGCACCGGACCATGGGTGTCGGCCAGGGTCAGCACCCCGCTCTCGAAGGCAATCGCCAGCCGGTGCAGTAGGAGCGCGTGATTGTCCGGGTCGGCGGGATGGATCTGGTTCTGCACCCGCAATGACACCGGAACACCCCCGATCACTGCCGTCAGGTGGGTGTAGGGCATCGGCGGATCGGCCAGTGCGGCCAGCTCCGGCGGTATGGGCGCAGGGTCGCCGATCGCCCAGGGCCGAAGCCGGCCGACAGCTCGGCCGATGATGTCGAGCAGCGAATAGACCACTTGGCTACCGGCCGCGGCGTCCACATGCAACGGTTGCTGCCGCTCCCGAAGGACCTGGGCCGCATGCAAGAACAGCTGTACCGGCCGCAGGTGCGGATAGAACGAGTTGAGCCGGTAGCAGACCCCGTGTTCGCGGGCGGTCCGTAGACAGTCGGTGAGTTCATCGGGGTGCAACAGATGTTCCTGCAGCACATGAATGCCGCGGGTCAGCAGGCTCTGCGCCAGCTTCGCGCCGTCACCGCCCGCGGCGCCGGCGCGCACGGCGACACAGGCGATGTCGACATCGCTGGGCAGCTGCTCGACGCCGACGTAATGCGGTACCCCATAGGATTTCGCGTACCCGAGCGAGGCGGCGCTGCCGCGCGAGACGACGCCCGCGAGCTCGACGGTCGGGTCTTCGTGCACCGCTCGCAGGTACACCCGGCCGAACGATGTGCCGCACACCACGACTTTCGGTACCGCGGGTAACGGGGGCGAATCGTTCACAGGCTACCTATCTCCATCGGCTCGTCATGGGCATGACGGTGGGTCTGCCACACGGGAAGTGCCCCGAGGCCGGCCACTCCCTCGAGCAGACCGCGAGGGTCGAGGACATCGTCGGCGTAGTGCAGGCCCGGGGGTACGGTTCCGGACAGCACGGCATCTACCGCGCATGCGGCGGTGGCGGCGGTGAGTTCGAAGCTGCTCGGGGTGCGCAGCACGGCGGTATCGGTGCGACCCGGGCGGGATACCGTGAACGCCATCAGGTAGAACGGGTCCAGTCCGGCGAGATCGAGTTCGGCCGCCGCGCGGATCTCCTCCACGATCGGCGTCAATGCTGCGGCGTCGCCGGGCACGCGACCCCGTAGCCGGGTGAGCGTCAGCCGTAGCGCATTGCCTACGAAGACGTTGTACCAGTGCAGATCATCGAGTCCGGCCGAACGGGCCAGCCGTTCGGCGTCGGCGGTGAGGAACGGCATCGTGGTCACCCGGCCGGGGAACCCGGCGATCTCGACGTCCTCGCTCACCGGCAGGGCATTGCGCCGACGGCGACCGCCCGACCACGCGGCCAGGGTTTCGCCGTACCAGTGGCCATCGGCGGTGTTGTCGGAGCTGTCGAGCGAGAGGGCGAGATCCCCCGCCGACGCCGACGCGAACGGCTCGATACCGCCCGCGTAGACGACCAGCCGGGCCCCGGTGAGATCGTCGGCCAGCACCCGGGGGACGACATTGGCCAGGCCGGGCAGCATACCGGCGGACAACACTGCGGTCCGACCGGCGGCCAGCTGCGGGGCCCCCTCGAGCAGCCGATAGGTGGGCCCGTCGCCGGAGACGTCGACATAGTCGCTGCCTGCCGACAGCGCGGCGCGTGCGGCCCGGTCCAGCAGTAGGTAGGACGGTCCCGCGCAGTTGAGCACGAGCCTGGTTCCCGCGCAGAATTCCGCCAGCGAGTCCGGGTCGTCGGCATCCACCCGGCACCGTTGGGCATCGGGTGGCAGTGCGGCGAGTTCTACGGAGGCCATATTTCGCGCACCGACCCGTAGCTCGCCGATGCCGAGCCGGGTGAGCATCCGCACCGCCGCGCGCCCGACCACGCCCGTGGCGCCGAGCACGGCGACCCGGTTTCCCGGGCCGGTCACGGGCGCGTCTCGATGCCGGAGTCCGGAAGCGGCGCAGTGATCCGGTCGGCAAGAGCAGCGGCATGGGATGCGGCCATACTGCTGAGGTGGTCGCCGGGAATGTCCTCGATGACGAGGGCACCGAGCCCGATCCGCGACCAGAACCGGTCTACCTCCGTGCGCGTGCCCAGCAGCGTCGCGGACCCGCTGTTGCGCAGCACCCGTACCGGACCGAAATAGGGCTCCGCGCGGTGTGCGCCCATAGCTCGCAGGTTGTGCGCGAAAAGCTCGAATTGCCCGCGGAATTCGTCCAGCGAGAGCCCGCCGGAATGGTACGGGCCGGTGCCGGTAGCGGCGGCGTGCAGGGCGGCGACGCGATCGGCTCGCGGAACGGCCGCCAGTTCCCGGAATTTCACCGCGAGTGGCGCCGAGTCGCCGTCCAGCCCTGTCAGCGCGGCGGCGGGAACCTGATCAGGGGTGCGTTCGAGGATCGAGCGCAGTGCGGTCTCGAACGCTTCTGCATCGGCGGGGAATCCGACCGCGACCGGGTCGACGCCGATGGCCTGGGCGAAGATGTATTCGACCATCAGTTCGTCGTGTACGGCCGGCGGTTGATAGGAGCCGATTACCGTGAGCTCGTCCACCGTCGCCCCTGCCTCGGTGAGGGTGCGCGCGATCTCGGCGGCGAGCAGCCCGCCGACCGAGTATCCGATGATCCGGAAGCGGCGATCGTGTTCGACCAGCTCCGTAGCGTAATCGGCTGCTTGCCTGGTGATCACGGTTTCCGCCGGTAGATCCAGGTACCGTCCCGGGTCCGATACCTCGAGGCCGATCAGCGGCCCGGGGTGCGCTGCGCGCAGGTGCGGAAGCAACGCGTTGTAGGGCGTCAGCGTGCCGGTGCCACCGTGCACGAGCACCCAGGTGCCGCTGTCGTGTCCGGACTCACCACCCAGTGACCGCACCGCCGTCTGCCGATCCGTCGACGCCGCACTTGCGTCCGCACGATGCCGGCGGGCGGCGAGTGCGGCGACGGTGGGATTACGCAGCATATCGCGTAGCAGTTCCTGCCATTCGATATCGGCGACCTCGGGTACCCGCTCCCGCAGGCGGCCGACCATCTGCGACAGCAACAACGAATCACCGCCGAGGGCATAGAAGTTCTGGTCGCGGCCTACCCGCGGGACACCGAGCATTTCCTTCCACAGTTGCGCGATCCGCTGCTCGATTTCGTCGGCGGGCGGAACATAGGACGAGTCCGCGGCGCCGACCGGGGTCGCGGTGGCGCGCGCGGCCAAGGTCGCGCGGTCCAGTTTCCCGTTCGCCGAGCGCGGCAGCGCGTCGAGCAGGTTCATTTCGTCGGGCACCATGTGTTCGGGCAGCAGCGTCGAGACATGCTCGGTGAGCTGCTGTTCGGTCACTGTGCGCCGCTCGGCCTTGAAACGGGCGATAAAAACACCCTGGCCGGAGGCCGCCAGTGGATCGTCCTCGGCGGGCAGTACTCGGACGTGATCGGCACCCGCATCATCGAGTTGCCGCAACCATTGATCGCGGGTGAAGAACGCCTGTCCGGTGCCCGCTCGAACATCGGTGAAGGCGGTGAGCTCACTGAAGAACTCGAACTCCATCGACACCAATAGCGCGTAATTGTGCTGCCGGGTGGGTTCGAGGAACACCAGCCAGCCGCCCGGCGCGAGCAGATCACGCAGCCGAGCCAGCACCTCGTCGGCATTGCGGGAGTTGTGCAGCACATTCGCGCACAGGATGATATCGACCGAGTTGGGTCGCAACCCCTGCTCGAGGGCGTCGATATTGATATCGAAGCGCCCGTAGCGCACCCACGGATAGTCCGCGAACTTCTTGCGGGCCTCGCCGAGGAAGTACTCCGACACATCCGTGAAGTGGTAATCCGGCTCGAACTCGGCCAGCGCCGGGATCAGATCGGTGCTCGTACCCGCGATACCTGCGCCGACTTCGAGCATCCGCAACCGGTGCGGCGACTGCCGGGCGACCTCGCGCACGGTGTCGATCACGATGCGATGCGAACTGCGCGCCACCAGGTTGGTCCGATAGACGGCGTGCGCCGCTCCGGGCTTTCCTGCGGGGAACAGCAACTCCCGCACGTCGAGTTCGCCGCGCAACAGGTCGTCCAGCCGACTGCTGCAGGCACGGATATAGGACAGGGTCTCGCTGCCGTAGCCGACGATGTCTTCCAACTCGTCGATGCGCCGCCACGCCGCCTCCACTGCGCGCGGACCAGCAGCGATCAGGTCACTGTAGCGGTCGGTTTCCCGATCGCGCACCACCGCTCCCCCATCCGCGAGGGCGGCCAGCCATCGTTTCAGCAGGCCGTGCTGGCGCTCGGTTACTCCGGTGGCCTTGGCGATCTCGGTAAGGTCGTGCGAGCGCTCACGATCGTCGAACAGGCCATTCGCGCGCAGCTGGGCGGCGATCGACAACATGGCCATCTCATCGACTGCCTGCATCAGCGCGACGAACGATTCGCCGTCGATCTCCTGCTGCGCCGCGGTTGCGGCGGCCTCCGCACTGGCGAGCACAACGCTTGCGGCAGAGTCACCGAGACCCTGGTCGGCAGCTGCGTCGGTCGCGATCTCGGCGAAGGCGAGCAGCCGCGCGCCTGGGCCCTGCCCGTTGACCAGCACCGCGGCATCGGCCACGGCGGGATGGCGGCGCAGCGCCGACTCGACTTCACCCAGTTCGACTCGGTGGCCGCGGATCTTGACCTGGGTGTCTTCGCGCCCGAGGAATTCGAGCCGGCCATCCGGGTGGAAGCGGGCGAGGTCGCCGGTGCGGTACAGCCGAGCGCCGGTGCGCGGATGATGGATGAATCGCTGGGCGGTGAGCTGCTCGTCTCGCAAATACCCCTCGGCCAGGCCGGTACCGCCGATGTAGAGCTCGCCGGTGACGTTCTCGGGGCAATCCTGCAGCGCGTCGTCCAGCACATGCATGGTCTGGTTACGCAACGGGGTGCCGTAGGGGATGCTGCGCCACTCCGGGTCGATACGGCGCACTGGGTGGTGGATCGACCAGATGGCTGCCTCGGTGGCGCCGCCCAGGCCCACCACGGTCAGGTCCGGATGGTTCGCGCGCATTCGGTCGGGCAGGTCAAGCGGGATCCAGTCACCGGACAGCAGGACGAGCCGAAGCGAGTCGGCGCCGGGCCCGGACGTGGAGTCGAGGACATCCAGCAGCATCTGCAGCTGCCCGGGCACACTGTTCCAGAGGGTGACCGAATGCCGTTGCACCAGTTCCAGCCAATGCGACGGGTCGGTCGCCCGGGCCGGTTCCGGGAGCACCACGGCACCGCCGGCCGCGAGCACACCGAAGATGTCCCACACCGAGAGATCGAAAGCCAGGCTCGCCACGCCGAGTACCCGATCGCCGGGCACGAGCGCGAAACGCTCATTGATGTCGTCGACGGTGTTCGCCGCCGCCCGGTGTGTGATGACGACGCCCTTCGGTTCTCCGGTGGAACCGGAGGTGTAGATGACATACGCGGGGTCATCCGGCTCGCCGGTGATTTCGGACGCGATGTCGAGGCCCGGCAGCAGGTCGACGGCCACCGGCCGCGCGGTCGCGGGAACCTCGCCCGCGTCGCGCAGCCAGGACTGGGTGAGCACAACCTCGATACCGGCGCGGTCGATGATCCGCTCCCTGCGGGCCATCGGCTGGGTGACCTCGACCGGAACATAGGTAGCTCCGGCTATCAATGCCGCCAGCACGGCCACGACTTGTTCGGGCCCCTTCTCCATCAGGACGGCAACCCGGTCGCCGGGCTGTACACCGGTCTCTCGGAGGGCGGCAGCCGACGCGGCCGCGCGGCGCCGCAACTCGGCGAAGCTGAGCGCGTTGTCGCGGTGGAACACCGCGGGTGCTTCCGGATCGGTGTCGGCCCGATCCAGAATCCGCTGGTGCAGCAGCCGTGGCCGAACTGCGACGGCGGTGTCGTTGTAGGCGTCTCGGCGGCTGCGCTGCGCGGGCGGCAACGGGACCGGATACTGCTCGGTCCAGACCTCGGGGTCACCGGCCAACCGGGTGACGAGATCGACGAACGCGGCGAAGGCGTCGACAGCCGTATCGCCGGCCAGCACGTCGCGGCGCACGTCCCAGGCGATCATCAGTCCGTCGTCGTACGGGGTCACCTGGCAGTCGAGCCACACCTGCGGTGTGCGGGTTATTCCGCGCAGTATCCGGCCACGGTGTGCTCGCGCGCCGGTGTCTTCGGTGCCGAGAGTGCTGGTGAACACCACGGGCATGAGCACCGGGTTGCCCGCGCGGCGGGTGAGCTCACTGAGCACCTCCACACCGTCGAACAAACGATGATCGAGATCGGTGAACAACTGGGCGGTGATGCCGCGGGCACGTTCGACGAAGGTGTCCTTCTCGTCGAGGTCGACGCCGAGCAGGTTGACGGAGGTGAAATCGCCGAGCACCGCACCGATGTCCGCGTGTGCCGGGAGCCGGTTGAACACCGGCAGATTCAGAGTGAATCGCCGCTTCCTGCTCCAGCGCCCGATGACCTCGGCGTAGGCGGCGAGTACGGCGCCGGACGGCGTGAGGTCGTGCGGCGTCGCGTTGCGGGCCAAACCGGCCAGAACGGAGCCGGGCAGCCAGTGGTACAGCCGGTCGAAGCCAGGATCGGTGTTCGCGCCGGTGCCGTCGTCGGTCACCCGGGTGGGCAGCTCCGGCGCGGCGGGCAGGGTGTCGATCCGCTGCTGCCAGTATGTGCGATCGCGCTGGTACCGCGATCCGTTGCGCAGCTGTTGCACACCCAGGATGTAGTCGCGGAAGCCGATCTCCGGTACAGGCCGTAGCGTCGAATCGTCCCCGGCCGCGTGGACGAGTTCATCGAGTTCAGCCAGCAGTAGTTGCACGCTCGCGGCATCGACCACCAGCAGTTCCACCAACAGGTGCAGAATGCACGCGCTGTCGGTGCGGGTGATGCGCAGGGCGAACAACGGCCAGGTGTCCGTGGCGGTGGCAGGGCCCAGCATGTCGTCTCGTTGCCGGTCACGCACGGCATCGATATCGGCCGAGTCCGCGCCGCGAGCGTCCGTCACCGGGATCTGGTACCGCGGCACGGTCGCGGCGACCTGCTGGTAGCCGTCGCTGTGCACGGTGGCCCGGAGCATGTCGTGGCGGCGCACGAGTACGTTCCACGCTTGCTCCACGCTGTCGGGCTCCACACCGGCGTACGAGATCTCGAGGTAACTGGCGCAGGCCACGCCCCCGAAGGGATAGGTGGGGTCGCGTCCGATCAGGTAGGCCGACTGCACCGGGGTCAGCGGAAACGGCTCGTGCGCGGCGGCGGAATCGGCGGACACGTTGATCACCGTCTGGTCCTCGGCGAGATACTCCAGGACCGCAGGCTTGTACGCCACCAGCTGTTCCCGGTGTTCGGTGGTCAACACGCCCCGGGGGGCGCGGAACCGCAACTGCTCACCGTCGACCCACAGGTGAACTCCGCGCTGTCGCAGATCGGTTACCAGGTCGGGGACGTTCACAAAGCACCTTCTTCGAGGTCGATACCGGTTTGTGGTTGGTTCCGGATGAGTCCGGCGATGGTCGGGGTGGTGAAGATTTCGCGGAGGGTGACGGTGATGCCGAGTTCACGGTCGAGGCGGCTCACCAGGCGGGTGGCGGACAACGAATCGCCACCCGCACCGAAGAAACTCGTCTGCCGATCGGCCGGCGCGGTGCCGAGTAGCTCCTCCCATACCTGAGCTATCCGAGTTTCCAGCCCCGGACGTATCGGCTCTCCCCGCTCGGAAACGGCTGTGGTGGAGACTGATTCGGCTCTTTGC
>NZ_BAFP01000247.1 GCF_000308455.1 Nocardia abscessus NBRC 100374
TTAGGTTTCATCGCGCCGGTGCGGAATGTTTCGGCGATACAGCTGCTCCGCTGTCGTGACGAGAGGTCGTCGATGTCGACACAATCGTTGGGGAGCCACGATCGGTTCTCGAGACACAGTGCGGGTGTGCTGCGATTCCTCAGATTCGGCACGCTGACCACCGCGCTCGTTGTCGCAGCCGCGGCCCCGAGCGCGACGGCGCAGCCCGTCGGCCTGGAACGTACCGAGACCGCGGTGGTTTCCTCCTCGCCTATCACGTCCTTGACGGAAAGCGTTGTGAGCGTGCGTATTCCGTTGCCGGATCCGGTCGGACCACATCCGGCCGCCTGTGACCGGCTGTCGTATCTGCGCTACCGGAATGTCGCGGGCCCGGCGAGCTCGGCGGACGCGGACGCCGTTCTGGTGGCGCAACCGGGGATTTTCGAAGGGGCGGGCGCCTTCGACAGCGTCGCCCGCAATACCGTGGCCGAGGCGGCGAAACAAGGCAGGCACCTCGAATTCTGGGCGTTGGACCGTCGCTCCAACTGCCTGGAAGACCATCTCGGCACGCAAGCCGGTCTGGCCTCGGGCGACGTGCGCCTCGCCGTCGACTACTACTACCGCGGCGCCGATGTCGAGGGCCGCCGATTCGGCGGCGTGGTGCCGAACGACCAGCTCGGGTGGCTCGGTCATATCGGTGTCGCGCAGACGGTTCAGGACCAGTACGACCTGCTCACCGCCGAATTACCGGATCCGCAGGTGCGGAAGCGAAAAGTGCTGTGCGGTGGCCATTCCCTGGGCGGAGTCATCACCGGATTTTTCGCCGAATGGGATTTCGGCGGCGCCGCGGGGGCCGACCAGTGCGCGGGCTATTTCGCCCTCGACTCCGCGATCGACACCTCACTGTCCGCGCTCAACGGCATCCCCGACCTCATCGACCTGTCCGTCGGCGGCATCGCCTCGGCCGGGATCGAGGCCGCGCTCGAGGGAGGTGCGATTCCACGCGTGCTGGCGCTGCCCGCGGTCATCAACCCTGAGACGATGAACCTCCTCGGGATCGCGGGGCTGGCCGCCTATCTCGCGCCGGACGCCGAATCCGAACTGGCACAAGATGTTCCGAGCAGCATCAATCAGGAAGCCACTTACCGGGTCTTGGTGTCGCGGGATGCGGCTGCCGCCGCGACCGGCTCGCCGTCGGTGCGTGATTTCCGGATCACCAACGCCGCCGCCCTCGGGGCGTTTCTGGACGCCAACTCCCAGCCGCTGGCGCTGCTGCAAGCCGGATTCGGCTTCTTCGACGGCGGGACTGTTGTGGACAAGGACTTCCCGGTCCCCGGCGATGTCGCCGCGGTTCCGGCGCTGCGCGGGCTCACCGGTATGTTGTTCGGTCCGGACCGCAAAGCGATCCCGGATCAGCCGCACGGCCCGCTCTACACCTGGCGCAATTACAACGAAACAACCGCGGCCACAACGGCTTCCGACCGAAACGGCGATCCGTTCACCGACCCGACATACGAGGTCACTGATATCGCGGACCTCTCGCGCAGCCTGGCAACGCAACCGCTGGACTTCACCGAATGGTATTTCCCGGCGAAACTCGCGTTCGACGTCTTCCAGTCACAGGCGCCCGAACTCGCTCGTCACCGCGCCCACCCCGGCGGCATACACGCCAATCCGACCATCAACCTGATCGGCGGCGCCGGAGTCGTCGTCGCGGCCGGGTGGCGTGGCCACGGCGAGACCGTGACAGCCCCCGGCTATCACCATATCGACGTGCTCACCGCCGCGGCGAAACAAAGCGGCGGACAACCGGAAATCATCTCCACCAATCTGGCCCGCTTCGCCCTCGCACGCATCGACCGTCCCTGACCTACGCCCCCGACCCGGGCGGGTCGATCACGGCCTCATCAGTTGGGCCAGGCGGTCCCACGCTGGGGACGAGGCGCCGGGCTGGGACTGCGCGGCCAGCCGGGCGATGGCCGGGTTTGCGACCGGGCGGGTTTCGGATCGGCTGTGGTGATCGGCGAACCAGGTCCGTGTTCGGTCCGCGAGCGCAAGGAGGCGGGGGTCCTCCGGTGACCAGTCGTAGGCGGCGTCGTGGGCGAGATAGAGGGCGCGGAACTCGGGATCGGCCATGAGTTCGCGTTTTTCGGCGATCCACACGGCGGCGTCCTCGGGTGAGGCCGTCTGCATGAGGATCCAGCCGTCACGTTCCAGGCGGATATGGCGCTCGCTGATGCCGAGTTCACGCAGATCGTCGAGGTAGGCGGCGGCTTCCGGGGAGACGAAGAGCCGGTCGCCGCCGCGCAGCTGAGCGAGTTGCCCGCGGGTTCGCCGCAACTGCGTTATGCGGTCACGGAGGTCGCGGTCGATCTCGGCGATGGCTGCGGTGAGCGCGTCCGGATCGGCGTCGAGGAGGTCCCTGATGCGGGCCAGCGGCACGCCCGCCTCGGCCAGCGTCCTGATCTTGACGAGGTCGACGGCATCGCGGGCGGTGTAGCGCCGGTAGCCGGACGAGTCGCGATCGGGCTCGGCGAGCAGACCGCGCTCGTGATAATGGCGGATGGCTTTGATCGTCACTCCGGCGTAGTCCGCGAGCTTGCCGATCGTGATCATGCCGAACATCCTTCTACTCGCCGGTCCGGTCATCGGGAACGGTCAGGCCCGCCGGGTCAAGCGGCCGCCGCCGTTGCGGAAGCGCGCCCGGCCACCGCGGACGTCATGGTAGGAGACCAGCAGCAGTCGCAGGTATCCGTCGAACGTCTCGAGTGGGTATCCGGCGGGCGCGAAGAGGCCGGGCCGGATCGGCACGTAGCGCTGCGGCGGGGCGGAGGTCGCGCCACCCGCGAACGACGTGAAGATGCGCTCCTGCGATTCGTCCGCCGGTTCGTAGGTCACCCGCTCCTCGAGCTGACCGTCGACGACGCTCACGTCGATGCGCAGCTGATCGGAACGATAGGTGCCCACATACGGCGTGAGATCGACCTCCTGTGCCGATGCGGTCACCAGAGGAGGGATCCGGACGCCGAGGTGCTCGCGCAGCAGCCATTGCAGAATCTGGTCCTGCAGCATGATGGCGTCCGGGGTGTTGCCGAAGGCGGTGAAGACCAGGTCGTGTTCGGGCACGACGCACAGGATCGAGACGCCGCCGGGCGAGGCGCCCGACATGGCCAGGACCGTCGTGTCGCCGAACGGGTAGCGCACCCAGCCCAGGCCCATCGGCGGGACGTTCGGGGTTGCCATGTCGTAGGACACCTGCTGCATCAGCGCGGTCGACTCGGCCGACAGGACGCGTGTGCCGGAGCGGGACACACCGCCTGCGAGGTGGGTGCGGCCGAAGGCGAGCAGGTCGGCGACGGTGCCGATCGGCGTGCCGCCTGCCGGCCCCCAGGTGTCGGGCAGCGTGAACATGCCGGTGGGCTCGGCCGCCATGGTGTCCGGGTTCAGGAAGTGCCCGACAGCGGTGCTGCGCAGGATGGCCTGCTCTGCGGAGGTGCTGGAGTGCGTCATGCCGACGGGGGCGTAGACGTCGCGTTCGAGCAGTTCGGGGAAGGGCAGGCCGGTCACGACTTCCAGCAGGCGGCCGGCGACGATCATGCCGCCATTGGAGTAGCTGAGCTGCTCGCCGGGTTCGAAAAGAGTGCCGCCGCTTTCGGCCAGCCCCTCGACGTAGGTCTTCAGAGCGTCGCGACCTGCGGCGTCGGGGAAGAACAGGTCCGCGTCGATGCCGTTGGTGTGCGAGATCAGGTGCCGGACCAGGATCTTGTCCGCCGCCCCCGGCACGGTGAGCGCGAATTCGGGCAGATACCGCACCACCGGCGTGTCGAGGTCGAGGAGTCCGCGCTCGACCTGCTGGAGGACCAGCGTGGTGGTCAGGACCTTGGTCACGGAGCCCAAGAGGAACCCGGTGTCTTCGAGCATCGGTGCACCGGTGGCGACGTTCGCCGTGCCGTGCGCGAGGGCGATCTGCTCGCCCGCGTGGTCGACACCGACGACGAACCCGGGGACATTGCCGGCCTCGCAGTAGGCGGCGACCAGCTCGCGGATCCGCGCTTCCAC
Source organism: Nocardia abscessus NBRC 100374 (assembly GCF_000308455.1). GTDB lineage: Bacteria > Actinomycetota > Actinomycetes > Mycobacteriales > Mycobacteriaceae > Nocardia > Nocardia abscessus. Next base: position 4,039 of record NZ_BAFP01000247.1, read on the forward strand.
CGTGTGCATTGTGTTGTCGTTGTTCATGCGGACCATCGTCGAACCCTGCCCCTGGGGCAAGGTCAAGCCCGAGTTCACGGCATCTTCACCCGGGGGTGGCCGCCCACCGGGAGGATGACACGGTGCGGCGATTGAGTGCGGTGAGTGCGGTGGTGGGGCTTGTGGCGGTCGGCGCCCTGACGGCCGGAGCGAACCCGGTGTCGGCCGGTGGTCCGGCCGCGTTCGATCTGCAAGCCCATCGAGGTGGGCTGGGATTGGTCGCGGAGAATACGCTGCCCGCCTTCGCGAACGCGTTGGAACTCGGGGTGAGCACCCTGGAGTTGGACGTGCAGATCACTGCCGACGGATACGCGGTGGTCACCCACGATCGAGATCCGAGTCCGGCGAAGTGCGTCGACACGGCGCCCGCCGTTCCCGGCGACCCGAAGTTTCCCTACGTGCCGGCGACCACCTACATCCGCGATCTGACTCTGGCCCAGGTACAGACGATCGATTGCGGCTCCGTGCCATCGGCGGATCGCCCCGACCAGCGGAGGGCGCCGGGAGCGCGAATGCCTCTGCTGGCCGACGTGTTCGACCTGGTGCGGACCTATCGCGCCGATCAGGTGATGCTGAATATCGAGACCAAGGTCGAGGCCGCCGCCCCGGAACAGACCGCACCGCGCGAACAGTTCGTGGACGTCCTGGTCGCGGAGATCCGCCAGGCCGGAATCGGGCGCCAGGTCACCGTGCAGAGTTTCGACTTCGGCACGCTGATGCGTATCCGGGAAGTGGCGCCCGAACTCCCGATCATCGCCTTGACCGACGGCCAGCCGAAATTGCAAGCCGGAGCACCCGGTGGATCGCCGTGGCTGGGCGGCATGGACATCGACGATTTCCCCGGATCGTTGCAAGAGAAGTACGTCGCCGCCGCCGCGTCCATCGGCGCCGTCGCGGTCTCGCCGGTACACGGCAATCCCCAGAACGGCGCCGTCACCGACCCCGGCTACCAGCCTTTCACCACCACCGACCTCGTTCGTACCGCACACCGCAACGGCATGCGTGTGGTGCCATGGACGGTCGACGACCGCCCCACCATGGCCGCGCTACTCGACATCGGCGTGGACGGCCTGATCACCAACCGGCCGGACGTGCTGCGCGCCCTGTTGGCCGAGCGTGGCTACCAGCTGCCACCGCAGTATCACCGTCCCTGAGGCACAATCGCGTGGCTAGAGCCTCGTCAGCAGTTCGTCGGCCACAGCTGCCGAGGAAGCCGGATTCTGGCCGGTGATCAGCGTGCGGTCCACCACCACGTTCGAGGTCCACGGATCGGCCTCCCGGAAGTCCGCGCCGATCGCGACGAGCCGATCCTGGAGCAGCCATTTGGCCTTGTCCGCGAATCCCGCCTGGGTCTCCTCGGCGTTGGTGAAGCCGGTCAAGGTGTAGCCGGCGAACGTATTGGCTCCGTCGCCCTCGGTGGCGGCGAGCAGAGCGGCGGGCGCGTGGCACACCACCGCCAACGGCTTGCCCGAGGCCAGGACGGTGGTGAGCAGCCGACCGGAGTCGGCGTCGACCGCCAGATCTTCCATCGGGCCGTGCCCACCGGGATAGAACACCGCGGCGTAGTCGGCCAGGTCCACCTTCGCCAAGGCGACGGGGTTGTTCAGCTCGGCGCTCGTGGCGATCACCTGCGCGCGATGGTCGGCGGTCTCCTGGCCGCCGTTGGCCTCGGGCGCGAGGCTGCCCTTGTCCACACTCGGAACGACACCGCCGGGAGTGGCCACCACGATCTCGTGACCCGCGCCTTTCAGTTTCTCGAAGGGCACCACGAATTCCTCGGCCCAGAAGCCGGTCGGGTGCTCGGTCCCGTCGGCCAAGGTCCAGTGGTCGGCGCCGGTCATCACGAAAAGGATCTTCGACATGTCAGTTGTCTCCCTCGTCCGGAACCTGGTCGGTCAGGTTCGATCATCGAGTCCTGCCGTGCTGGCCCGAGCGCTGTCGCCCGTGGACGACCTGGCCATCTCGCGCCGGAATCATCAGCGACGACACTGTCGACGCTAGACCTCCTGTTCCGTGACCGATGGGCGATTCCGGCTTCGATCGTGCGCCGGTAAATCGTTGCCCCGGCCACTACCGCGGGACGGCCCAGGCCGATCGCAGAGTTTTGAGGTGCTTGCCACACGACGCCGGACCTCCGCTCTGACCAGGGCCACGGCCGGGCCATACTGGACGGGTGACTGAAATGGGACAACGCGAGCAGGAGACTGCAAGCGAGATGCTCGGCGGTTGCCCCGACATCGGCAGCTTTCGCTTCTGGTTCTCCGACCAGCGGTGGGAATGGTCGGACGACGCCGCCGCGATCCATGGCTACGCGCCGGGAGAAGCCGAGCCGTCCACCGAACTCTTGCAGCGCCACCAGCACCCCGACGACCGCCAACGGGTCGCCGGGGTGCTGGCCGAGGCCGTCGAGACCGCGACGCCGTTCTGCACCCGCCACCGGATCATCGACACCGGTGGCGAGACGCACGACGTGATCGTCATCGGTGACCGATTGTTCGACGAGCAGGGCACCGTGGTGGGCTCCTCGGGTTACTTCATCGACGTCACCGAGACGCTCGAGGGCAACCTCCAGGAAGCCCTCGACGACCTGCTGCCCGACGTGATCGACGCCCGCGCGGTGATCGAACAGGCCAAGGGTGTCGTGATGTTCGTCTACGGCGTCAGCGCCGACCACGCCTTCCGGGTGCTGCGCTGGCGCTCCCAGGAGACCAACGTCAAGATCCGCACCCTGGCCGAGCAGCTCGTCGCCGACGTCGTCGCGATGGGCGGTGCACTCGTCCAGCAACGCACCCGCTTCGACCATCTCCTGCTGACCGTCCATCACCGGGTCGCACCGCCGGAACCCGTCGCGGACTAGAAACCAGGTCCGACCGGACCGGCCGCCGCCTCCGCCGAACGGATCATTCCCTTGGTGCGCATGAGGAATTCGCCGAGGTAGCTGTCGTGCGGGACCCCTGGGCGCAGCCACGTGGTCGGATTGTCGCCCAGGTAGAGGTTGGTGATCGTCGGCTCGTCCAACAGCGCGTCGATGAGGTCGCGCCGCCGGGTCATCGCGGTGAGAACCAGTGAATCGCGCAGCGGGGCGACGCCGTCGGCGGGTGACCAAGGGCCTACCCACACGCAGGGGAACGCGAGCTCCACGCCGAGCTGCGGCGCGGTGGGGCTGCCGACGAGGTGCACCGCGGGACGCAGCACCGCCGCGCCGGGCGACACCTCGTCCACGATGGTGTCCCCGCCGAGCAGCGGGCGCGCCTCCCCCGCCACCCGATGCAGATAGCGGTCCATCGCCGCCGCGGATTCGGTGGGCTGGACGGTGAGGATCGCGTCCGGGTGCTCGGGCGGCAAACTGGGGATGGCGCCCAGCTCCGCGGCCAGTGCCAGCGCCAGCGGTTCCGGATCGCCCTCGACCAGCACCGCGGTGGTGCAGGTGCACGCCGTGCCGCCCAGATGACTCACCGACTCGGCGATCAGCGCGACCTTCTCCCGCCAATCCACGTCCGAGGTCACCAGGATCTTCGAGCGTCCCGGCCCTTGGGTGAGCACCCGCGCGCTGCCGCCGTATTTGTCGACCACCTCCTGTCCGCCGTACACGATCGCGAAATCCGATTCCGCGACCAGCACGTCGGCGGCCTCGTAATCGGTCGGCAGCAAGGTAACCAGTTCCGGCGGCAAGCCCGCCATGCGCAGAGCGCTGACCAGACGAAAAGCGGTGTACGGCTCCCGCGTCGACGGCCGCACCGCCACCTTGTAGCCGAGGGCCAGCGCCTCGGGCCACAAGCCGTGCACCGCGGGGGTGTTCCCGGCCGCGTGCACGGCGAACAGGTCACCCTTGCGCGTCCAGACGGCACAGCCCCCGAGTGTGCGCCGATCCTGCCAATCCGCCACCGCGCCCTTCGGCATCGCCAACTCGAGGGTGGCGCGCTGCTCACGCAGCACATCGGCCACCCATCGCACCGATTGGCGCACGACGGCCAGCGGCACACCTGATGCGACGCAGACAAGCTGCGCGTATTCGTCGGGTCCGAGCCCACCGATCTCGGCTTCGGCGAACAGGTCGGCCGCCCGCTCGAGCACCGCGAAACGCTCGGCGGCGGGCAGTACGGGCGCCTTGCGCATGGCCGTGAGCGCCCGCCGCACGTAGAGCGGCGGCACCTGGGAGATCTCGCCGATCACAGCGCCGGACAACGTCGTCAGCGGCTTGCGGTCGCGGGCGCGATAGCTGCCCTGCGGGCCCAGGGCGTCGATGTGCACGAACTCGCCCATCAGTACACCCCCTCGATCACTTCGGCGCCGCCGAAGGAGGTCATCGGTGCGACGTCGGCGACCGAGCAGCCGAAACCGCCCTTCGACGCCTCGACCTTCATAGCCAGGTCCCGTTCCGGATTGTTCGGCAGCAGAGCGTATTTCGTGAGGTGATGCATCACGACCTGCCCGCGCTCGCCGTAACCGACATCGTCGCCGGTCTCCGGGTGCACCACGTCGAACGCCAGATAGGGGCTCGGCGGGTCGAAGACCGGCAGCCCGTCCGGGCGCTCCTCGTCGCGCTCGCGGGACATGCCGAGAATGGTGGTGCTGCCGTAGAGCCCTTTGAGCGGGATGCCGGGAAAGATCTCCTGCCGGAAGATGTCGCGGGTGTCGGCGTTCATGTGCGCACCGCTCCAGCAGATGAACTTGATCTTCCGGCGGATCTGCTCCACCAGGTCCTCGCGGCGCGCTATGCGTTCCAGCAGTGGCGGCGTGGTGATCAGGATGCCGACCGACTGGGTGGTGAGGATCTGCGCGACCTGGTCGACGACGTGCTCGGCGTACCGCTCGGTGTTCTCGGTGTCGCCGCGCGCGATCATCTGCTTGATCCAGCGCGGGTCGAGGTCGATGGTGAACCGCACGCCGTGCTGCCTGCGTGCCCGGCGTTCGGCGAACTCGCCGAACATGTGCGGCCCGCTCGGCGCCACGGCCAGGGTGTTCACCGTGCCCAGTCCGGCGTAGTGGTGCTCGTCCCAGCCGAGCGCGAACTCCATCCAGCGGTCGAACATGACGAAGCGCTTCGGCGCACCGGTGGTGCCGCCGCTCTCGAAGATGCCCGCGATGACGCGGTCGGCGCCCTCCAGCCCGCGCGGAATCAGATCCTCGACCGCGACAGTGCGGAACTCGTCGATGACGTTGGGAAAGCGGCGCAGATCCGCGAACGTTTTGATGTCGGCGACCGGGTCGAAATCCAGCGTCCGCGCGCGGCGCAGCCAGTACGGGCTACCCGTCTCCTCGCTGAAATGCCAGGCCAGCACGGCGCGCAGGTACTCCTCCGCGTCGATCATCGCGTAGTCGTGTGCGGCGAGGTCCAGGATTACGGGGCGCATGCGCGGCCTCCAGTGATGTGCCCCGAATCGGGGTATGCAGCTCGAACGCCGCAATCTTCTCCCGGTCCGGCCGGCGACAAACGGGGTGACGCGCAGTTCGATCCGTCGATAGGACACGGTTATGGAGCGAATTCGCCACAAGTTCTGTGTCAGATGACCGTTCTTGCACCGTCCCGGATGGTGCGGGTGGCAGCGCGGCGACCCCGGCGATCGGAAAGGAGCTGTCGCGGTGAACGGCATTCTTCCGCCGGTGTTGCCTGCTGAGCCGGTCCCCGCTCCGTTCGCCGGCCACGACCAGCGGCCCCTCACGACGCTCTATACGCCGCCGTCACCGCACCGGCCGCGCTGGAGCTGCGCCGTACGGCGGGTGGACGACCGAGGCAGGGTGATCGACACGACAGCCCTCCCGGCGCTGGGATGGCCCCCCGGTATCGAGCTCGGCTGGCGGCGCCACGGCGAGGCCGTCGCCGTGGGCCGCTTCGGCCCGCCCGAGCTGTGGATCACCGCCACCGGCAATCTCCGGCTTCCTGCCCGGTTCCGCCGCATGGTGGGAATCCGGCCCGCCGACCGGATCCTGCTGGCCGCGAACCCCGCCGAGGGCATCCTTCTGATCTTCCCTCCTGCGGCCCTCGATTCGATGATCATCCGCCAATACGGCGCTGTCACCGGCGAGGAGGCACAACGATGAGCGCGCCTGCCGCACAGACCGACATCCAAGCCGCGCTGCTTCTGCTCGACCGGCTGGGCGTGACCACCGATGACCTGCTCAGAACTCACGCTCGACGCCCGGTACCCACGTTCGCGCAGTACGTACCGCTCGTGTACGCGGCGATGCCTGCGGGGCGCACCCGCGAGGACTACCTGTCGTACTGGAAGAAGACCGTGGCGGCCTGGCCGGATCGTCGCATCGACGAGCCGACTCCCAGCGAATTCAAACAGCTGCTGGCCACCTTCCAGGCCGAACGGCGCATCCGCAGCTGCGACCGTGGCGGCCACGGCATCGGCCGACTGGCCATCACGGCATGGCGGTGTCTCTACAGCCACGCCGTGGACGACGGCCTGATCCGCCCGATCGACAACCCCGCCGCCAAGCTGGCCAAGCCCAGACCGCGGCCATCCAGTCGGCGCGCGCTGCCGACCGATCGCCTGGCCGAGATCAACCGCGTCGCTGCCCAGCACGGCGACGACCCCGAGCTCACCACCCTGATTCTGCGCTTGTGCACCGAAACGGCATGCCGCCGTGGCGGCATCCTCGCGCTACGCAGGCACGATCTCGACCCGGGCCAGTGCCTGATCCTTCTGCGTGAGAAGGGGGACAAACAGCGGTGGCAGCCCGTCTCACCGACCCTGATGCACGCACTCTTGGCCCATCACAGCTCCCGCACAGCGCGCCGCGACACCCCGAAGCCCTACGCACGCAACGGCAGACCGATCTCCGCGACAGCAGAGCAGCGACTACTTCGATACAGCAACGGCGACCCGATCGGTGCGACTCGTTTCGAGATCATGTGGCAGCAGATCGGGCAGCAGCTGCCCTGGGTCAGGCAACAGGGCATCACCTGCCACTGGCTGCGTCACACCACGCTGCGGTGGGTCGAGCGAAACTTCGGACACGCAGTCGCCAGAGCGTACGCCGGGCACGCCGACAGTCATTCCCACGGCGCCACGTCGATCTACACCCGCGCCGGCCTCGAAGAGGTCGCCCACGCTCTGTCCGTCCTGACCGACGAGCCGCACCCCCTCGCCCCTGGCCGCGCCACACCCCTCTTATCCGGGTGGAGCGCACCTTCAGCTATCCGGTCGACCGCGAATGCGCCGGACACAGCGGCAAGGACAGCGGCACAACCACCACCTGCGTCGAGCCCTATCTCCAGCACGTAGCCACCGGCCTATCGGTGCTCACCGGGCCACACCCCCGCTGATGTCCGGGCGGGCGGACAGCGCCAATCCTTGTTCCCCACGTCGACCGCATTGCAAAAGGACGTTCATGTGCACCATCGTTGTTGATCCGCCGACCGGACAGCCCGAGTTCACTGCGCGCAAGCCGCGTGCGCACGCCTTCTTCTGGACCGTGCTCGCTGCGGCAGCCGCCGTCAGCATCATCGGCAACGCAACCCAAGCCCTGCTGCACAACACCGCCCTCCCCGGTGTCGCCGCCGCGGTCGCGATCATCCCGCCCCTGGCGCTACTAGCCGCCGTGCACGGGGTCTCGGTGCTATTGCGTGCGCACGCCGGAGCCCGCGCAACCCACCTGATGGCAACCGCCATGACCGCATTGATCGCGACCGGCGCGTTCTGGCTGTCGTTCACCGCCCTCCGGTCACTGGCCGTCACCGCCGGCGTCCCGCCCAGCGAGGCATGGCTGTGGCCACTGATCATCGAAGGCTCCATGGCACAATCCACCGTCGCACTGCTCGCACTCGCACACTCCAGCACCCACCGCGACGACGGTGCGAGCCCCGCAACTCGCTCCACAACCGAGCGGCCGCGCACGACACCCGTTGCTCCACCGACCCCGGTTCAGTCGCAGGCCATTCCAGACGGCAGCTGCGTGCACACGCCATCCCCTCCTGCAGACCGAGCCGACCGCGAGTTCAAGGATTTGGCCGCGCTGCTGTGCGCACGCGATCCAGGCCGCCGCCGCGATCCCGACGTCGTCGCACAGGCACTGGCATACCACCACGCCGAGGGATGGACACCGACTCGAATCGCGCGAGAACTCAACAAGAGCCGGTCGACAATCAGCCGAATACTCAGCGATGCCGCAGCAATCAGTGATTCCAACGCGCACTTAGACGGGCCGACCGCACACCAAGACACCGATACCGGCGGCACAGCACCACAGTCGACCCCCGCAACGGACACCTCCGCTCCCGCCGTACAGCAGCTCCACGGCACCGAACGATGATCTGCCACATACCCCGTCTACGGCCGAAGCCTGGAGCAGCGACCGTGGGACTGTGGAC
>NZ_BAFP01000246.1 GCF_000308455.1 Nocardia abscessus NBRC 100374
TCCTCGGCACTGACCACCCCAGCACTCTGACCTCCCGCAACAACCTCGCCAGCACCTACGACGCGGCGGGCCGGACAGACGAGGCGATCGAGCTGCACGAGCAGGCTCTCGCTGACCGCGAGCGGATCCTCGGCACTGACCACCCCAACACCCTGACCTCCCGCAACAACCTCGCCAGCGCCTATCAAGCGGCGGGGCGGACTGCGGAGGCGATCGAGCTGTTGGAGCGGGTTCTCACCGACGCCGAGCGGATCCTCGGCACTGACCACCCGAGAACCCTGACCTTCCGCATCAACCTGGGCGGCGCCTATCAAGCGGCGGGGCGAACTTCGCAGGCGATCGAGCTGTTGGAGCGGGTTCTCACCGACGCCGAGCGGATCCTCGGCACTGACCACCCGAGAACCCTGACCTTCCGCAACAACCTCGCCGGCGCCTATCAAGCGGCGGGGCGAACTTCGCAGGCGATCGAGCTGTACGAGCAGACCCTCACCGACGCCGAGCGGATCCTCGGGCCCGACCACCCCAATACCGCGATCGTTCGCAGTAATCTTGCGCAGGCGCGTGAGTACCACCGTGAGGGCTGATCCGTCCATTTGGGGTACACCCCAACGCCACGCCCGTGAACGGCTTGAACAGCGTCAAGAAGAAGTGGTTCTCGCGTCATCCTGACGCGGTTCGTCTGGGCTTCTAACCATGGTCGGACAGCTCCCCTTGAGCACCTCTTTCCTTGAGCAACAACACAAGTCATTCTGGTTGTACAGGTAGGAGGGGGCCACATGGACGTCGTGGGGAATGCCATCTCGGCACTGGCGGTACTGATCGGTGTCGTCCTCGGCGGATGGTTGACGATACGGAACCAGCTGAGCCAGTGGGATCGGGAGAACGAGCGTCACTGGCGGGATATCCGCCTATCGACTTACAACGACTTCGTCACCGCCTACCGCCAGTACGTGGCATTCGTGATGAGCGAGCGCGTAAAAGTCACTGCTGTGCCACATGCCCGCGTTGCCAACGAAATGACACCCCTGTTCGATGAACACGGGCTGGAGCACAAAGTGCGGTTGGAATCGGCATGGGTCGCCACCCGATTGGTCTGCACCTCGCAGGAGACCTCCGATGCGTGCCTGAAAGTTGTGACGATCGCTCGACAGATGGCTGCCGCTCGGGCAAGTCTCGAGGCCACCGAAGTGCCGCCTGATCTGCTCAACCAGCTTTGGACGGCCCAATATGGTCTTGTCAGTGCGATACGCAATGAGCTCGGATTGCACGTAATGCCGGCGCTGCCCGGACGTGAGTGACCGGCTGTCGCAGAGGGGCTGATGTGTGACACCCTGCGCCAGATCTTGCCGAGTCCGGTTGCGACTGCCGAGAACACCCACTTCGCGCCGGTCTGGACTCAGCGCCGAACCGAACAGCGCGAGCGCGGACTGCAAACCTTCTGAGCCGTAGTCCAAGAGCTCGATGTGCGCGGGTGTCCGGTGGGACCTCGGGCCGGGCTTCGGAAGATCATGGGAACCGAAACCCTCTGTCTTGCATCTAAGTAGATGAAGGGGACGGACGAATCGAAGTTCGCCCGCGAGTAGGGGAGGTTCGATGATGGATAAACGTAAGTTGGTCGCCGCTGTGTTGATACCGGCCGCGGCGCTGGTCGTGTTCGCGGGTCCGAGTGCGGCCACACCTGGCGCGGTTGCACCGGCTACGGTTGATCTCGCTGCCACGGCGCAGATCGAGTTCGTGGCGCGACACACCGCTACGGTCAAGTGCCAGCTGGTCGTCCATGGTGGTGAAGCAATCGGGTACATCACCGGAACCGGCAGCGGCAAGACGAAGCCGGCGGCGGTCGCGGCGGCTAAGAAGGACGCCGATCGGTCGGTGCCGCAGGGGCACTACAAACGGCACTGCAAGGAGATCTGAGTTCGTATGTCGGATACGAAGAGGTTGTGGGAGATCAAGGTAGGCGTCGTGGCCACCGAGGCCGACGCGAGAAAGCTCTCGGACCAGATCGCCCATCTGCTGTGCCCGAATCCTGACCATGCACCCCCGTGCCCGATCCCGTGGTCGATCGGCATCGACTCCGCGGAGGACATGGACGAGGACCGGCAACTGCAGTACGAAGACATCCTCGAGCAGCATCGGATCGAGTCCGGGAACTCAGCGGACTGACAGGCGAGACAGACCGGACCGCACAGGAGATGGGCCTCGGCGCCACCACGGCGCCGGGGCCCTTTCTCATGGGGCGCCGGTCAGGATTTCGTCCGTCGCCGCCGTGCGGCGCGGATCTCCTCGTCGGCGACCTTGTCGGCGAGCAGGGCGTAGACCTGGGTGGTTTCGGTGGAGGCGTGCCCGAGCCGCTTGCGTACCACTTCGATGGAGACGCCGGCGTTGATCAGCTCGGTCGCGTGGGAATGCCGCAACTGGTGGATATCGATGTCGACGCCTGCGGCAGCGCAGTAGCGCTGCCACCGGTGGTGGGCGGCGGAGTAGGACAGTGGGCCGCCGCGGCCGTTGATGCTGGCGCGGTACATCGGCCCTGAGGTGTATCCGGTGCGGGCGAGATAGAGCCGCACCAGGGCGACGTAGCCGCGATCATCCAACAGCACGGTGCGCACGCTGCCGCCCTTGCCGTGCACGCGCACATGTTCGTCGAGGGCTAGGTCGAAGTCTTCGACATACAGCCCGCACACTTCGCTGGCGCGGGCGCCGCACACGTAGGCGGTTTCGAACAGCACCCGATCACGCAGCACGTCGACTGGCACGTCCTTGCGCGGCCGTCGCGCGCAGATCCCGTCCAGCACCCGGCGCACCTCGGCGGCCGGGGCCGGGCGCGGCAGCCGTTTCGGCACGGTGATCGTGTCGACGCGGTCCATCGGATTCGCCGCCAGCCGCTCGTGGCGCACCGCCCACCGGCAGAACGCCGCGACCGCCGCGCGTTTCCGCTTGCGGGTGGCCGGAGACTGGTCGGCGATCTCGGACAGGAACGCGCGCACCGGTTCCACGCCCATCACCGCCAGGTCGCCGTCGTAGTGCTCGGCGAACCCGGTCAAGTCCCCGCGGTATGCCCGGAGGGTGCTGGCTGGCCGGTTGGCGTTGGCCACTCTTCTGCAGCGGCGGAGCTGACGGAAATCCGCAGTGGTCGCCCGGACTCGGTCCAATACACATCGACTGTCGCGTCGGCGTGTACCGGGCGATCGGCAAGGACCGAATCCGCCGCAGCCACGGCTCTCGCCCGGGCCACACGTCGTCATAGTTGACCGCGTCCGTCGCTGCGCGAGGCGATGGCCGCCGACGAGGGCGCTCCCGCAGCCAAGGGGCGACTAGATCGGTTTCGGCAGATCCGTCACGTACACCGCAGTTCGTGATGGTCTTTGCCGTGCCCCCAAGACTTGGGGCGATCTCGAGTCCATGCGCTGCGGTATCTTCCATGCGATCGCCGCACCCTGGTCGGCGCGCAGAGGAAGCACGCCACATGTTCAACAAATTCTTTGCGGCCGCCGCGCTCTCGGTGAGCGCCGCTGCCGTTCTTGCGGCACCGCCCGCCGCCGCCGACCCGGTCAACTGGGGCGCCGTTTCCCTCAGCGTGTGGGGCAACGTCTACGCGTTTTCGGTCAACCACCCGACGGAAGCCGACGCCATTCGAGCCGCCGACCGAGCGTGCAAGGGTCAAGGCATCATCGACTGCCGGATGATGGTGACGTTCGCGAACGGCTGCGGTGCAGTCGTGACGAGTCCGCTCGCGATCGTCGCAGGGTTCCCGATCGTGGGCTTCGGTAAGGGGGCGACCCCGGGGGAGGCATACGCAGACGCCACCCGCAACCTCCCCACCGGCACCGGAAGCGTCGGCTCGTTCAATCGCGAACATGCCTGCACCCAGCCTTGATCTAGTTCCAGCACGGTCCTCGGCAAGAGCGGATACTCGTGTGCTGAGGTGCTGTCGCGGTGTGATCCGGCCTGGGCGTGCACTATTCGCTCTAACGAGGGGGAAACCCCTCGAATCAGCCGAAAGTGCACGCCCAGACCGGGTCCACTCCTGGCCGGTTCGAACAGCGCGGGTCGCGGCATGAGCGTACGTTCCGGCGCTACTCGACTGCCATGGCGCGACGTTCCGTGGGTAGTTGAGCGGGCTGAGCGTGTCATGAAAGGCTGGACAGATGGACTGGCGGGCCGAGAGCGCCGAACTGTGGGCGTTCCTGGGGTCATTGCGGCTCGGCGAGATCCTTTCCGGCACCGTCACAGCGATTGAATCGTTCGGCGTGTTCGTGGCGTTGGATGATGGCCCCCCGCATCCGCTCTACCCGGGCGTCGGGTTCATCACGATCCCGGAATTGTCCTGGAGACGTTTCGAAGCGGCTTCCGGCGTTGTTCAGGTCGGGCAGCGCGTTTCCGGTGAATTCCTGCAGTTCGACACCTGGAATGCCGAGGCCAGGCTGTCTCTGCGAGCGATGCAGCCCGACCCCTTCCGTGCCTTTGCCGAGTGCACCACTGTCGGCAGAGAACTACACGGGCACGTCACCAAGCTGGTGCCGTTCGGCGTCTTTGTCCAAGTGGCGGATGGGATCGAGGGGCTGATTCATCGCCGAGACCCCACCCTGACGCCGGACGATGTCGTCCAGATCGGGGACGATGTCATGGTCGTTGTCACCCATGTCGATCGGGAAAAACGTCAGTTGCTCCTCTCCCGACAAACCACCGGTCAGCTCTGAGCTTCGAGCACCTTGGATCAGGAAGGGGCTACCGTCCCAGCACGGCCGAAGTCGCCAGTTGTGCACTCAACTCGGCAGTAGCGTGTGTTGAGTTGTCACGTGCCGGAGGCCATGTAGGCGGCCAGGATGTAGTTGGCGTGCCGGTCGAGGTTGGTTCGTGCGCGGTCGTAGCGCATGGTGGTCCGCGGGTCCGCGGGTCCGCGGGTCTGCGTGGCGAGCGGCGATCTGAACATCGCGCAGGTCGACCCCGGCGTCGAGCATCGTCGTGACAAAGGTGTGGCGCAGCATGTGCGGGTGCATATGCGGAAGTCGGACCACCGACGACTTGGCCAGAGCACGGAGCCGCCGGGTGGCGCAGTGTCGGTCCATCCGTCGGCCGCGAGAGTTGAGCAGGAGGGGCCCGATATCGCGGTCGGTGATCGCTCGGTCGATCCCGCGTCCGACAGCCGGCGGTAGCGGAACGAGCACGATCTTGGTGCCTTTGCCTACGACCCGTAGGACTCAGTGGCCGTGTTCTTCTCCGATGTCGGCGATGTCGGTGCCGCAGGTTTCGGCGATCCGTAGGCCGAGCATTCCGATGTGCAGAAGAACCTGTGGGGCAACGGCATCGCCACCAAGGTATTGGCTCACCTCCGCCGCCAGCTGCCGGGCTACACATGGCAGACCAGCCGCCATTACCTCACCGCGAAATCGTTCTGGCTCCTGATCGCCGAGCGCACCGGCGAGGGCTACACAGACGCCGACGCCGGGTACGTGTGCAGCCACATGGCCCGGTTCTGGTCCAGCGGACCGACATTCCCGCGCGCCTGATCTCGGGCGCGGACACGGCCGAGTGTCCAAGATCCGTTTACGACACCTCTGAACTCTTCAGCCGGTGCAACAGTCGGCACGGCGCAGCGTCACACCATCGTGCTACGCCGGGGTGGCGCTCATCGTGATGCTTACGCAACGCGTCGATCAGCGCCTGCAGGTCGTCTCGCAGCCTGTTCCGTTCAGATAGCACTTGATGCCACTGCTGATCGATGTCCTCGCTCATCAACGACCTCCGCCAGCCTTTGTCGCCTTGGGGCGCGGCGACGCTCTCGACCGCTGCCAATGCTGGAGCGGGTGGTGTCCTTGACCCCACATACCAATGCTGACCTGTGGTTTTGAGTGCTATTCAATAAGAGACGACACTGTGTTGTGGCCGAATTACCGGTAGTCGAAGCCAGTCACAACATGGTCAATGACAGTCGAAAGGTGGTGTCAGTAGTCTTAACTGGCCGATGAGTAGGAGAACGTGCGATGCCGCCGCGCCTGTCCAAACCGACTGATGTGCCCGATGACTACGAGCCATTGATCGAGATGCTGTGGCGGTTCTACATCGCGGCGAGCGAACCACCTATGAGAAAGGTCGCCCAGGTCGTTGCAGGGCTGGACGACGATGAGCGGACCGGCACGGCCAACCACGAGACGATTCGCCGCACCTTGAGAGCGACGAACCTTCCGCAGCAGCAGACCGTCGAGGTGATCTTTCTAGCGCTGTGTGAGCTCGCCAACGTGGATCCAGATGACGTCGACCGCAACTACGGCGATCGCTGGGAGCCGAACAGGACCCATCGTCAGCAACTTCGCTTGCTCTATCGCCTGGCCAGATACGGGACAGTGACAGACCTGCCCAGAACGCGAGACGAGAAGGCCCGGCAGGAAGCCGAAGCAGAAGCAGAGCGGGCACGCTCCGATCCGTGGGGCAGCCCACCGGCGTCCAGCCGCAACGACGAACCGCCGTTCTAGCCACACCCACCGATTCCGCCCGCTTATCGGCGGTTAGCCCCGCAACCGGTGTCGACGAGACGATCTTGAGCTGCGACCACAGTCGAGGTCGGCTTTCTCCGGAGGTTCGATGACCGCGTCGTGTAACGGCGTACCTGTTCGTGGTCTACGTAGTTGAGGACGTCGACGCGCCGCGTCAGCGGGCTGTTGGTGGCTGCTAAGGGGTTGGACTTGCTTGCCCGCGCTGATCTGCGCGCAGTGACCAGGCCGGAGCGATCCGCAGTGGTTCTTACACTGGCTTGACGCAGTCCCCGGGCGCCCATTGTCGGACGGTGAGTGCGACGTGGCCGTTGACCGACCGGAGTTCTAGCTCCACCTCGAGAAACCACACAGGTTCGGCCCCGAATCGCAGACGTGCCCACCGGTAGCCCAGCGCAGGGATCCAGGTTTCTCCCAGGCGTAGATCCAGCGCGGCTGCCTTCTCTCCGAGCGTGACCGGCATTGTCCGTTCGGGACTGCGGACAGGAGGCACCCATATTCGCCGAGGGTCGACCAGAACCCTTCGAGGAGGCGTGAGCAGTTTGGTGGTGGCGTGGCGGGATGATGCGGAGGTACTCATGGTCAACCGATCCGGCTGATCGGAGTGTCGGAGCTGTTGGAGTCCGCTGGTCGGCGTGTCCAGCACGACCGCTGCGTCCCGGCGGGATCCAACCGTAGCGATGTGCTGCGTGGGTGGCGCGCGACTCGGCCGGAGACATGGATGGTGTAGGTGATCGATCGGAGCCGTCCGCGCCCGCGGCCGATACCCTCGCATTCCACCAGTTCGGTGTGGATTTCCAGGTCGGGGCGTGCCCAGCCGGTGTGCGTTGTCACCAGGATGGCCTCGTGGCTGCGGATCCGCGCGAGGACGGCTCGCGTGCGGCCGGCTGCTGGGGTGCTGCGGTGGTCGAGCACGACCAGGGGCAGGCCGTCGAGGAGGACGGCGGCGATGTCGAGGGGGTCGTCACCAGGGTCGGGGATGTGGGCCAGACGAGCCAGGTTTCCGCCCATTTCGGCGATGGCGAGCAACCCGAGCCTCGGGCAGCCGAGGACTGCGGTCCATTCCCCGGCGGCGGTGGCCGCGGCGAGCAGGCCCAGCAGCGGGCCGAGGCGTCCGGTGCAGGCCACCAGCGATCCGCGTGGTAGTCCACCGGCGGGTAGAGCGTCACCGAGTGCTCCCGGGATCGGGAGTGTGTGGGCCGGTGCGGTGGATGGCATCGGTGGGGCTTCGCGGGCGCCGACTCGACCGTGGATGGCGTCCATGCGGGCGCGTAGGAGTGCGAGTTGTTCGGTGCGGGGCAGGTCGGTCAGCGGTGCTGCGGCTGTGGTGCCGTCGGACCGTTGACTGTCTCGAACCTGCGAGCTATCGAACATATGTTCGGTATAATTGCATACCGGGTGGTCGGCCGTCGAGGCGGCACGCTGATCGATAGCTGATAGGTCAGGAACCCTCGCCGGAGCGTTCGTAGCAGCTCGCGTGGGGTTGCCGTGGGCACGGTGGCCGCCGATGCGGCGGTACAACAGGCCGTTGTACAACACGCTGTTGTTGGTGGCAGGTTCTCGATGCGGGTGATGCTGTGGTCGCGGACGAGAACCTTTACATACTGGCGGGTTGTAGATCAGGTGGTGGGTTGGTGGATAGGTTCAAGCCTGAGGCGCGTTCCGGTGCGCGGCTGCTGCTGATTCGCTGCGCTCACAGCGAATCTCATGACGACGGTGCGGCCGGGCGGGCGGGCGATCGTGAGTTGAGTCCGACGGGCAGGAGTCAGGCTGCGCGGTTGGCGGAGCGTTTGGCCGCCGAGCAGTGCACCCTCGAGATCAGCCACGTTTACAGCACCCGGCTACGCCGGGCGGCGCAGACCGCTGCCGTGGTGGCAGACGTGCTGGGCCTGTCGGTGCACGCGGAGCTGCTTGGGCTGGCGGGGGCGGTCCTGGGAGAGTCGACACAGCGCCTGCCCTCCGGGGACGAGCCGCTCGTGGCCTCGGCGGCGGTCGGTGAGGGTGAGCAGACGTGGGAGCAGCGGGCGCCCCGGGTGGGCCGTGAGCTGGAGCTGATCGCAGGGAAGCATCCCGGTGAGACGGTTGTGGTGATCTGTCACCAAGCCTGCATTCTCGCCGCGACCCAGCACTTCCTGGAAGCGACGTACTCCCAGGCGCATGCCTCAATGGAGGTCGACCACACCGCGATCACCGAATGGCAGCTGCGCCCACTCGACCACAAGGCAAGCGGGGCGGAGGGACTGCGGTGGGTGTTGCGGCGCGCGAACGACGCCGAACATCTGAGGCCTCAACTGCGCCGGAGCACGCGGCGTGGACGACACTCATGAGCGCTGAATGGGACCTACCGCCGCAGTCTGTCAAAAGTCGAGCCGGTCAGGAACCGCGATGGCCTTCCCGGCGGGCCCCTGCGTGGGTCAGTTCTGCGGCGCCGTTGCTTGCAGGACGAGGACGTTGTACGGCCGTGGGGGGTATTTGAAGGTGTAGGCGGTGATGATGCGGTCCTCGTAGCGCTGCGTCTCGGAGTCCCAGAGAAAAATCCGCTGATTGAGCACGTGCTCGTCGGTGGCGCGGATCCTGGAGATCTCGGGCCATTCGGGTGCCTGTTCACATGAGTCGATGATCTGCTGGATGCGCCGGTCGGGTATCCGCCCGGGCGCGACAATGAGGAAGGCGTTCGCCATGACGACGGCCCGCTCCTCCCAGTTCCTGATCACCTTCTTCGCGGCGGGATCGCGGACCACCCATTCGAGCAGGTTAGGCCGCACCGCGGCATCGGGTGCGGGGGCGATAAGGCCAGGGAACCGCTTCAACAGCGGTTCGTTGGCGGCGTACAGGTCGAAGGCGTCGTCGTGGTAGCAGGCCGGATCGAGGTTGCGGTCCAAGCCGAGCTGATCGTCCGGGGTGACGACCGGCGACATGTCCCAGTTGAGCTGGTTGAACGGCGGCTGGGTCAGCGCTTTGTATGCAGGTCTTCGCCACTGAGGGACCTCGAGGCCGTCCAAGAACGCCTCGAGTGTCTCGGCCGAGGGAATCTTGCCTTTGCGCTCCCACAGATAAATGAGAGTTTTGGACACTTTTATGATCGCCGCGGCTTCTTCGCGCGTCAGTTGGGCGGCCTCGCGCTCGGCCCGAAGTAGCCTGGCCAGTACGGGTAGATCAGCGTCGTCAACCATCGCATGCGCCTTAGCTCGGCTTCCAACAGCCCGGGGAGCGTGTGCGGTACATCGATGGGGGAGCAGACCCGCGGTACGCTTCGTGGCTGCCTAACAGGCCAGGCTATGGCAAAGAAGCCGATCGTTTCTCGGTGAACTGGGGATCGGTGACCATGACGTGGCGCAAATCATATTGGCGCAGAACGTATTCGATTACGCGCGCGGCCGAGAAGCGACGAGGGCGGTTGGGGACGTCGCCAGTGTCGGGGCAAGCGATTCAGTCATCGATGAATATGTCGTTGGTCAGCGGACTGGCTCCAGGAGTTACGCGATAGCTCTCGAGATCGGTCACTCCGTGGCCGGCGAGCACTTCGTCGTCGAGCAGCAGCTCGCCGGTACAGGTCGAGCGTGTAAGGACGAGCAGGGCCGCGTCAGCCATGACCCAAACGTTGCGTGACGTCGCGGCAACTTGATCGCCGCCGAGCTTGTTCCGCACAGCCGCGGTGTCGATCGTGGTGCGCGGCCACAGTGAGTTGACTGCGATGCCCAGATCATTGAGCTGATGGGCCATTCCGATGGTCAGCAAGGATGCGCCGTACTTGCTGACGGTGTATCCGGGAAACCTGCCGATCTGCTCAGCAGCCATGTTCAGCGGTGGCGAGATGTTCAGGACATGGGGTCCTCGACCGGCTCGCGCTGAGAGTTGGAGCGCTGGCATACATAGCTTCGTCATCAATAGCGTTGCGCGACAGTTGATGTCCTGCATGTAGTCGTACTGGTTCATCGTCAGGGTCGTCACAGGTGCTGGCTCGATCACGGCCGCGACATTCAGCAGCATATCGATACCACCGAACCGATCGATGGTCAGCTGCACAGCATCCGCCATTGCCTTGTCGTCGCGAACGTCGGCGACGATCGGCATGACATCGCCGCCAGCGGCCTCGGCCCGTGCGGCGGAGGTATAGATGGTGCCGTGGTACTTGGGATGCGGTGTGGCCGTGCGGCCGATCATCGTCACGTTGGCTTCCTCCGCAGCCAACCGGATTGCGATCGCAGCTCCTATGCCGCGGCTCGCTCCAGTGACAA
>NZ_BAFP01000245.1 GCF_000308455.1 Nocardia abscessus NBRC 100374
TTGGCTCTGGTGGTGGGTGGACTCCACCGGCGAAAGCTTCGGCATGCTGGTCCAGGCCAAAAACCTTAAACGACCAAGTACGCGGCGCTGGCATATCGATTTCGACTACACCCCAGACGGCGCGACACAGAGCCAGCTCACAACCCTGCTCATGACAGCGGATCTGTTCGGTCTCCCCGCTGCCCACGTGCTCTATTGCGGGAATCAGACGTACAGAAAGTCGCTGAACTGTACGTTGTGGCACGAGAACGATCGGGGTTGCCGCAGCCGTGCACGCGCCGGGGTCTCGGTCGTGCCCAGCATCATCCCGAAGTATCTCGAGCCATCTAGCCCCGCAGACTTGGCGGCGCAGGCTTTTCATTGGTCGCTTCCACTGGAGGATTTCGCCGATCCCACACGAGACCAGCGCCGGTTGCGGCCGCTCGGTCATGTGCATCCCGATATCAAGGAGTTCATGCTCGAACCTCAGGCCGGCACCAGGCGGATCGCCAAGATGATGCTGGAGTCCTTGACCGCCATGCGTCTCGGGCAGATGTCGGTCGCGCAGCGCGCTGACACGGCGTACTCGTCTGACCTGGTATTCGATCGGCTTCCCATGGACACCGGGCACTTCGGCGTGCCGTATGTGGCGCATGTGCTTCGGGGCCTACGACGAGAGCCTCCGCACTACATTGAGGACCTTCTCGCGGGAGACCTGCACGAGCGCTGGATGAGCGAGTCGATCGCAGGGATCGCGGTCATCGGCCCAAGGGGCGACGACGTGAGGTGAAACGGTCCGCATCTCCCTCCCCGCGGACCCCCACCGCATCCGATGGCGTCGAAACCGATATCTGCCGCCACAGCCCGGGAACCGACGCCAAGGGGGATCTGGCATGTCTGGTCTCGCATAAGTTGAGGCTGCGGCGTTTTGCGCGTCCTGCATGACCGCGTGACCGCTGCGCGGCCGACCGTAGAAATGTCAGGACCGCATGAGCAGCAGTATCGACCTCTGTTAACTCATAACCCATGACCTACAACCGCTGTACATGAACGCGATCCATCCTGCATTCGGCATTTCCGGACGTTCAGTTTGCCGTCGCCGTGCTCGGTCGGCACAGCGCGACCAGCACCGGCTGCGGCCGCATTCACCCTACCCCCGCCGGTGCGCGCACTCGACGGACGGAAACCGGGGCGAGGATCATAAGCATCCTCAGGAGTTCGCGCCTCGATGTGACACCACCGACAGTGACGGAACCGATCGCGACCCCGCTGCGTCAATACAAGTGTCCTAACAAGTCGCGGATCGGAGATACACGAATGACCGACACACCCCAGCCGACCTACATCGGTGGTCTGACGTGGGACAAGCAGGCCAACGCCGCCTACCTCGCCATCCGAGCCGACGAAGCCGGACAGCGGCACGCCGCTGTGACGCTCCGGGTGGGAAACGAGAACGGCACGGTCGTGGCCGCACTCGATTTCAGAGCCGACGGCACGCTGATGGGAGTGGAACTCCTCGACGCAGACACCCAATTGACCGCCGCCATGAAGGCGACCGCGACCGCCACTGACGATGTGCACCGCGGCTGAGTGTTGGCCTATCGCAACGAGACGTGGTCCTCATTCTACCCTCGCCAGGTCATAGGATCCGGGGCTCGACTACGCTCCCCGCCCCGCTCCGGCACCCCTGCGCCAGATCGCGGGACGCCACACCGAACGGAATGCATCAGCCTATCCAGTACAGGATGTCGTTCATCCTGTCCCTTTCCGAACCCGCCGTCACGTAGTCGCATCGATGGGGTGCCGACGGTGCCGCGTGCGGGCATCCGCGCCGAAACCCAGCCGCGGACCTTCAACGCGGGTGCCGCCCTCGGCATACCGGCTTTCGCCTGCACCCCGGACAAGTTCCCCACCCTGCTGGCCGTGGCCCTCGACCGCGGCGACGTCCAATCCTGGGCAAACGCCAACGCCGCGCACCACTAGTCGCGTTGCCCGGTACGTGACGACGTTCCCAAGGCCGGCTCCAGTCGTTGTCGACCCACCCGTCACCGCGCAACCAACTATCGGAGAGATCCACCGAGGCGGGCACGTTATCGGTCGAGGCGGGGGCGGAAAGGGTTTGGTTGTGTTACGTTGTGCGGCAACGCATGCGGAAGGGGGTCGCCGTATGGATCCGTTGACCATCATTGTCAGCGCGTTGATCGCGGGCGCTGCCGCGGGAGGCAAAGATGCGGCATCGGCCGCCGTGCGCGATGCGTATACGGCTTTGCGTGTCCGGCTCACCGGCGGTGACGCCGATTCCGGAACGATCACGGTGATCGAGGCGAACGAGGCAGTTCCGGGCGGCAACATCGGCGAACTGGAAGCCAGGCTCGGCGAGCGTGCGATCGGAGATCGTGAACTACAGGCAGCGGCCGAAGCTCTGCTGTTGCGGCTGCCTACGGATCGGGTCGACCACGCCCGGAGCCGGATAGACCTGAGTCATGCGCAAGGTGTGCAGATTGGTGACCACAATACGCAGCACAACGCTTACGGCGGAGATCGAGGCCCGCCGTGAGGGGAGACGACAGCGAGGACGCCGCCGCGGGGGCTGACAGCGGCGGGTTCGTAGATGCTCGTGCGGCGCGAGGTGTGCAGGTTGGTGATCACAACACGCAGGTGATCTACAGCTATCACGGCACGTGGACCGATGCTGTGGCCCCGGCCCCGTTGATCGGTGTCGCAGGTGAGGTCGAGTCGCCGTATCGGGGGTTGGGCTGGTTCTCCGAGCGCGACGCGCCGTTCTTCTTCGGCCGCGACGCCGCTATCGATGAAGTGCTGCAACGGCTTTCGCAGCGGGTGAGGCAGCCGGGCATCCTGTTGGTATCCGGGGTATCGGGTGCGGGGAAGTCGTCGTTGCTGCGCGCCGGAGTCCTTCCGCGCATCCGTGGACAGGGTTTGGAGCAGACGCCGCAGGCCCACTCGTGGCCGTGCGTGGTACTCACCGCCGGGCATGATCCACTCGACGAAATGGCGTTGTCGATAGCTCAGGTGGCGGGAGCGGACGCGGCGGTGGTGCGGCGTGAGCTGCGCGAGGACCCTGAGGCTTTGGCGGTGCTGGCCGCTCAGGCCGCGCGTACGCTGCCGGTGTCCGAGCACGGTAGCCCGCGCGGGCTATTGCTGGTTGTGGATCAGTTCGAGCAGGTGTTCACCCAGTGCTCGGACGAGTCGCAACGGCGGGCGTTTGTCACCGCCTTG
Organism: Nocardia abscessus NBRC 100374; assembly: GCF_000308455.1. Lineage (GTDB taxonomy): Bacteria > Actinomycetota > Actinomycetes > Mycobacteriales > Mycobacteriaceae > Nocardia > Nocardia abscessus. Next base: position 3,217 of record NZ_BAFP01000245.1, read on the forward strand.
CACGCGGCTGCGACGAGCAGGCATGCCGATGCCGTGATTTTGGTGGTGCTGGTGGTGCGCGCGGATTTCGAGGCCCGGTGCGCCGATTACGAGCCGTTGATCGACGCGATTCAGCACCATTACCTGGTCACTGCGATGACCGAGCGGCAATTACGCATGGCGATCACCGAGCCGGCCAAGCAGGCGGGATCACGCGTCGATGACGACCTCGCCGAACAGTTGTTGCGGGAAACCCGCGTCCGCGCTGCCGATTCGGTCCCGGCTGCGACAACGGTGTCGGCGGCCGGGGTGCTGCCGCTGCTGTCGTACGCGCTCGACCGGACCTGGCGCCTGCGAGCCGGTGACACGGTGACTGTCGCTGATTACGAACGCAGCGGTGGCCTGGAAGGCGCCGTCGCCGGTAGCGCACAGCGGGCATACGATTCGCTCACCCGCCCGCAGCAGCGGGCCGCACGGCGCGTCTTCACCCGGTTGGTCATCAGCGGCCCCGAAGGCGCCGATACCGCCGACCGGGTGCAGCGCTCCGACCTGGCCTGGGACGGTGTGGACAGCGGTGACGTCGATGCGGTGCTGGCGGTGTTCACCGACGAACGCCTGCTCACCCTGGGCGCGCAGACCGTCGAGATCAGCCATGAGGTATTGCTGTCCACCTGGCCCCTGCTGCGGGATACCTGGCTGGCCGAGACCCGTGAGAACCGGGCTGTATGCGCGCGCCTGCGCGCCGCGGCGGCCGAATGGGCACGCAATTCTCACGACCCCGCCCACCTGTACTCCGGTAGCGTCCTCGACACGGCAGCAACGGTCGCCGAGCAAGTTGCCGCGGACCCGGCGCGCTACCCGCCACTTGGCGCCACCGAGACACAGTTTCTCGACGCCGGCATCCGGGCGCAACGCCGTCGCACTCGCCAGCGCCGAGCCGCCGCCGGGGTGTTGATGTTCCTGGTCGTCGCCTTGGCCGCCGCGACACTCGTCGCGTTCCGCGCCAGTCAACAGTCAGCCGAGCAACGCGACAAGGCCGTGGCGCGTGAATTGATCAGCAACAGCGAACGTCTCGCCACCACGGACCCTGTCGGTTCGCGGGTTTCGGCCTTGGCCGCATGGCGTATCGACCCGACTCCCGAAGCCCGCTACGCCATGCTGGCTGCCTCCCGAAACCGTGCTGCGGCAAGGTTCGTCCTGCCCGGGACGATGGTCGCGGTGACATTGAGCCGGGACGGCAAGACTCTCGCCACCTTCAGCAACGCCGGCCTGGTCCAAGTGTGGGACGTCGCCAGCCACGACCCGATCGGCGAACCACTCGAGGGATCCCATTCGGAGTTCCCTTCGCTGACCTTCAGCCCCGACGGCAAAAGACTGGTAACCAGAAGCGACGACGGTGCGATCACAGTGTGGGACGTCACCAGCCCCCGCCCGATCGGCAAACCACTTGCGGAGTCCCATTCAGCGGTGGTTTCGCTGACGTTCAGTCCCGACGGCACAACGCTCGTTACCGCAGGCAAAGACGGCAAGGTTCAATCGTGGGACGTTGCCAGCCTGAAGCCGCTCGGTGAACCTCTCGACGCCGGGGGCGACCGGCCGGTGAAGTCGCTGGAGTTCCGTCCCGATGGCAAAGCACTGATTACTGTAAGCGACGACGGCACGGTTCGATTGTGGGACGCAGAACACGGCCAGCCACTCGGCGAAGTACCCATTGAACACAAAGGGTCGGTGACCTCGCTGGCATTCAGCCCCGACGGCACCATTCTCACCACCGGCCGCGACGACGGCACGGTCCAGTTGTGGGACCTGGAGCAGGGCAAATCTTTCGGCGAAGCACGGACAAAATACAACCAGCCAGTGACCTCGCTGGCATTCAGCCCCGACGGCACCATTCTCACCACCGGCCTCCTCGATGGCACTGTTCTGTCGTGGGACCTGGAACACGAAGCGTCCCGCCCCGAAACATTTGCTGGGCATCATGGTTCCGTGCGGTCGTCGGCGTTCAGTCCGGACGGCAAGATTCTCACGACCGCGAGCATCGACGGCACCGTCCAGTCGTGGTACGTAGAACACAACCCGCCCCGGCGTCAGACCCTCGGCAGCAACCCTGTGAGTTCACTGGAGTTCAGCCCCGACGGCAAAGTACTGGTGACTGCGGACAAAGGCGGTGTGGTCCAATCGTGGGATGTTGGCGGCCTGAAGCCTCTCGGTGAACCATTCGTCGCTGGGGGCGGCCAGGCGTTGAAGTCGCTGGAGTTCAGTCTCGACGGGAAAATGCTCGCTACAGCGAGCGAAGACGGCACGGTTCGATTGTGGGACGTCGCACACGGCCGGTCTCTCGGCGAAGCACTCATAGAACATAGATTGGTGATATTTGGTCCCGACGGCAAAACCTTCGTGACCGCCGACAAAGACGGCACGGTCCAATTGTGGGACGCTGCCAGCCTGAAGCCGCACGGTGAACCACTTACCGCTGGGGGCGACCAGGAGTTGCACTCGCTGGAATTCAGTCCCGACGGGAAAGCCCTCGCTACCGCAAGCGAAGAGGGCACGGTTCGATTGTGGGACCCAGAGCACGGCCGATCCCTCGGCGAAGCGCTGATTGAACACAACGGGTTGGTGACCGCGCTGGCCTTCAGTCCCGACAGTCGAACACTGGTTACCGCAAGCATCGACGGCACAGTTCGCACGTGGGACGTCGCCAGCCTACAGCCGGTCGGTGAACCACTCGCCGGGCACACAGGGCTTGTGACAACACTGGCATTCAGTCCCGACAGCAAAACGCTCGCTACGGCAAGCGAAAACGGAGCCACCGTAATCGACGACAGTGAGGTTCGTTTGTGGGACGTCGCCAGCCTCCAGCCGGTTGGTGAACCACTTGTCGGGCACAGCAACGGGTTGTTGTTCGGGCTGGTGTTCGGTCCCGACGGCACAACCCTGACCGGCGCCAGCGGCAACGGCACGGTGCTGTCGTGGGACGTCGGTTTCACGGCCGACCCCGCATCGTTCCTGTGTGCGTCGATCCCGGGCCAGGCCGCTCACGAACAGTGGAAGACCTACGTGCCATCCGTGCCCGGCCTCGAGTACCGGGAACTCTGCCCCTGACATAGTCGCCCGAGACCAGGTGCTGATCCACAACCACCCGCTCACACCACTGATAAAGCCGAGCCGAGCAGACCATCGATCGACCCGAAAGATCGAGCGTCACTTGAGAGTCGCTCATCGGCATCCCGTGGCCCGATCTGCTGGCCCGCCCGGCTGCTCACTGGTGGCGCGGGATATTTCCACGGTCACGAGATGAGCGGCGCGGTCGTGGTGGGGCGGCGACCAGGTCGACGTAGATCGGGAAGAGGTTCGCCGACCGACCAGCCAATCAGGATGACGCCGCGCTCCCGGTAGTGACCGGCCTTCGCTGCCATCCGCACCGTGTACTGGGCGTCATCGAGGCCCCACACCTCGATGACGGTCCGAACCGGGGTATCGATGAGGATGAAGTCGGGCAGCACCAATTTCGTCGAGTCGTATCGCAAGGGCTTTTCGAAGGCGCGACGCGCCGCGACGAGGGCCGCGGCCATGTGATCTTGGCTTCGGTCGTGAAAAAGGGAGTCAGCTGATCGCGAATTTGGGCATCGGTTGGACCGGTTGCAGCCAGTTTCTGATCGCGAAATTCGGCACCACCCGACCGGCGTGTCGGTCGGGTGGTGATGAGTGCGCGGGTGCCGTGGGAGTCACCGTGGGCTTTGCGGGCCGCGGCCCACCAGGCGTCGTGGATGGGGGTGAACTTTCCCGTAGCGCGGGCTTGCTCGAGAGCGGTCGCGCCGGGCAACGCTCCTGGTTTGCGGAGCAGCCCTTCCAGGTCGTGATCCTGTGCCAGGCGTGTTCCGCCCTTGGCCAGAAACCGTTCGTGGCGGGTGATCTCTGTGCGCCCGTCGTAGACGACCAGCTCGGAAGCGTGCAGCAGAACCCGGACTTGCCTGTCGATGAACCTGACCGGAACCGAATACTTGTTGGTGCGCACCGAGATCTGTGAATACCGATCGACCCGCGGGGTGAACCAGCGCCCGGTCTCGAACAGCTTGTCGGGCAACGGCCGCAGCAGTGGTCTCTCGACAGCGAACATCTCACCGATCGTGCGGGGCCGCGACCCGATCCGGCGATCATTGTCGGCGATATCCCATCGGTCTATCAACGCGTTGAGCTCGGCGATCGAGTCGACTTCCGGGACCGGGACCAGGTGGTTTCTGCGGAACCATCCGATCTGCCCCTCGACTCCGCCTTTCTCGTGAGCGCCTTCTCGGCCCGGCTGGCAGTAGAATGGTTCCAACCCCAGGTGCGATCGGAACCCAGCAGCCGAAGCGGTGAAGCACGCCCATCTTCCCACCGAAGCCACGCACTCGTGTCCGATTCACAGACATGAACTGCTGTCCCGCAAGCTCTCTCGATTCATGCGCCCAACCAGAAGGTTGATGTCTATCGACAGGTCAGAAATCGGGGCTGACCCGTAGCCCGGCCAGGGCGGCGGGCGCGTGATCGGGATCGAACGACCAACCCGGCATCCCACCCCATGAAATGGAAAGCCGCAGGTAGTCGACCAGCGAAATGTCCGGCCGTCCGTCTACTCCCCAGATGACGGGATCGGCGATACGCTCAGTCAACGTGATTTGATGGGTGGCTCCGCTGATGTTTGCCTTGTGGAGCTCGTCGGGTGCGAAGTCGAAGTGGAATCCGTCCAGGATGAGCGCGGAATCCTCCTCCCGTTGCTCGCGGTACTCGTCCCAGGCCCATCCCAGGCACATAACCGGCCGGATGACCAGCGGATCGGGGGTCTCGGCGGCACCGGCCCCGGGGGAACCGCAGCTCTGCCCCGGAGCCGGAGAGTCCTGATACCACAGGTCCAACGCGGGACAGTCACCCATGAACGAGACTGCACCGACGTATCGGAGGCAGGCGTCGAGGGCTATCGGAAATGTGCCGATTTCGCCAGCGAGCAGGTCGAGCTCCGCGTGATCCCCAGAGGTGGGTGGCTCCAGAAGGGGGCCGTCCGAAACCAGCCCGAGATCGGTTAGTTGCTCAGCAAGACGCGAAACGTGTCTCGCGACCCGTTGCATTGTCTCCCTCGCGACAGCCGTGCAGTCTTCGAACAGGCCGTCAGGAATCGGGCCGAGGCGTCGGAGATCTTCCCATACGCCCTCATAGTTGCCACCAACGTATCGCTGCACATAAGAAACCACGCAGATAGCGTGCCCAACTCCGGTCACGGACCGTAGTCCCACCGGCGAGAACCAACGCCGAGCACCACACTCACCTCCGCCATCTCCGGCGAAACGCAGGCCAGACACGGCACAGAACAACAGTGGTGTCCAAATTCGCGATCACAAACATCCCCTCCCCCAGACGGTGCCGAGATTCGCGACCAACCGACGCCGAGATTCACGATCGGAACCAGTGATCTCGTGGCTGGATTCGGCAGAGATGAACGAGGGACTGGTCAGCATGACCGCCGCGTCGATAATGGCGGGATGACCGCTGGGACTGCATAGGCATATCGCATGGCGATCCTCGCTACGCGCGCGGGTGAACGCCTCCAGATATGCCTCCGGATCACTCCGCAGGTCGGCCAGCCGGGAGCGGCGCCCGGCCAAGCGCACCTGATCACAGCTCTCCATACCTCTCCCACCCCCAGGCCTCCGACCACGGGTACCCGCCCTACCCCTACACGACGGCGAGAACTAGGGGACTGTCAGGAATTTTGGGGGTGGAGGTGATCCCGAACAGGTGCTGAAGTACCCTGCGGCTGCTTCGGCGAGGAAGGATCACCTTGAACGACAACGCAACTCGGCCTGCTGGTGGCGGGCTGGATGTTCGGATCGCGCAGGAGTTGGTGGAGCAGGCCCGCAGCGAGGGGCTGTCGCTGACCGGGGCCGATGGTTTGCTGACGGCGGTGACTCGCCGGGTCATCGAGGCCGCTTTGGAAGCGGAGATGACCGAACATCTCGGATATGCCAAGGGCGATCGTGCGGCGGCGGCCGGAACCGAGGGCGGCAATCATCGCAACGGCACCAGCCGCAAGAGGGTGCATACCGATATCGGGCAGGTCACCGTGGACGTGCCCCGGGACCGGGCCGGGCAGTTCGAGCCACGGATCGTGCCCAAGCATGCCCGCCGCGTCGCCGGGTTCGACGAGGCGGTGGTCAGCCTGTATGCGAAAGGGCTCACGACCGGGGAGATCCGAGCGCATCTGGCCGAGATCTATGGTGCCGATATCTCGCGGGAGACGATCTCGAAGATCACCGACGCCGTAGCCGGCGAGTTGGCCGAATGGCAGTCCCGCCCGCTCGATCGCGTGTATGCGGTCGTGATGATCGACTGTATCTGGGTCAAGATCCGGGCTCTGTCGCACTC
>NZ_BAFP01000244.1 GCF_000308455.1 Nocardia abscessus NBRC 100374
ACTCTAATACCGAACGGTCTCATTCACCGGGGACGGGCCGCAGCGGGCCGACCCGGAAAGTCCGATCCACACCGCTTCAGAGAATGCAAGCATGGGGAGTCCTACTGGCTGGTGGCGAAGGTTGGTGTCCTGATGTCGCCCGCGGCGTGCAGTTTGTTGTACGCCTGAATCAGTGCGGCGATACCGACAGGGATGCCGACCACGGCACCGCCTATAATCGGACCGAGCGCTGCGCCCAGGGCGAGCCCGGGAATGCAACCTCCGATAAGGCCTACGACCGCGCCGACGACACAGCCGCCGATCAGGCCGATTACTCCTCCGGCCAGGGTGCCGACCGTCACGGCAAGCATGAATTCGGTGCCTGCTTGATTCAGAGCGTTTGTGATTTCGGTCTGCTGATCGGTGCCGGTGGCGATCTCTGTCGGGTCGGTCTCTGTTCGCGGTGCGATAGTGGCACCTGGGTCGGGCAAAGGTGCCGTGTCGTTCACGGCGTATGTAGTCGAGGTTTCGGTTGGGGGTGCGGCGTTCACCGTCGCGTTTCCGGCCGCCGCAGCGATCGCGGCGACCGTTGCGGCGGCGACAACAGCGTGATGGATTCTGTGCGACATGAGTTGTCTCCTGTTTGGATATTTGGTACGGCGAGCCCGACTTCGCTGATCAGGCTTTACTGCTGAGCCGATCTAAACAGGTGTGACGTAGATAACCGAAGGGTATTCTCGGCCGCGTGGGGGGCAAATGGTGACGTCATCGGAACTACGGCGCGAGTGACTGTCGCAGTGCGCCCGGTCCAGCGCTGGTATGCGCGCCGGAATTCGCGACTGTCACCGAAGCCGACCTCGGTGGCCACCGCGGATATCGGCAGATTCGATTCGCGCAGCAGGGTGTTCGCGCGCTGCAGGCGCACGCGATCACGGATCTCACCGAATTTCTGGCCTGCCTCGGCGAGCCGCCGGTGCAGCGTTCGCTCACTCATCATCAGATGCTTCGCGACCAGGGGTTTCGTCAGCGGCTGGCGGATGTTGTCCCGAAGCACTCGCTCGACCGCAGCGACGATTCCAGGATGATCGTGGGTCGGGTCGACACCGGCCGTGGAAAGGTCGAATGTTCCAGCCGCGAAACAAATACGTGTGGTCGGCGCGCCGAATCGTATCTCACATCCGAACGAGCGGCGGTAGGCGGCGGCGTGGGTGGGTGGCGGGTACGCGAACTCGATCCATGCGGGCAAGATCTCCACGTCGAACATCGAGCGTGCCAAAGTCGTTGCGGCGCAACACGCCTGTTCGACAAGAAACTGCAGCACCGATGGTTCGGAACATCGGTCGGTGATTCTGAGTACGAATATGTGTGCGCTGGTTTCGACCTCGAAGTCCAGAAGTTCGGCTGTGGTCCGGCGCTGCCGGAGGACCGCCGCGAGCAGATCAGCACCGAATCGGGCCACGATCGTGGGTTCGTGCGTCAAGGGGCGGCCCATGATCTCACCTCACTGGTTCACGGGTGGACGACATTCGGAATATCCCGGCGAGGGCTGCGATCGGGAACCCGAACAGCCACAGGTTGGGAAGCCACCACAGCGGGCTGTAATCGCCACGTATCACGTAGAAGTTCAGTGCCATCAATCCTGCGGCCGAGGTCAGCGACAACGACACGGTGATCATCGGCAGCGAGATGGCCGAGCGGGATCCGAGTGCGAGACCGGTGAGACCGAGGCCGATGGCGGCGAGGTCGAGCCCGAGAAAAGACCAGTTCCACTGCTGGAGAAAATGGTCGGGTCCGACGCTGATGATGTCGAGCACTGTGATGATCCAATAGGCGAGAAAGCCGAGATCGGTCAGCAGCATGGTCCGTTTGACGCGCCGCAGGCGTCGATGCGATTGCTCGATCTGGTCGAAATGATTTGTGGGCATCAGAATCTCCGTGTGAAGCTAGTCGGACTCAGCGCTGTCCCCGCCGTGTGGGAGCCGAGTTGGGACACCGTTGGTTGGCGCCGAGAGGCAGGGCACTGCGCCGGGCGAGCGTTCATGATCAGTGGTGATGCCTAAGGTTTCGTGAGGTGGTTTCTCACCCGCGCCGCCGGGTGAGACACCGTTCGAGTCAGGCCGACGGGAACAGAACTCTTCCCGGATCACCGTTTTCGTAGAGGCCGAGCATCCCTCCTCCGACGGCGGTGGCGTCATGAGCGGCATAGCCGAGCAGGGCCTGGACCTCTGGAGACAGGTTGACAGCGGTCTGCGGAGGAACGTTGAGCACGCTATTCTCCACTGGGCGTAGCCAGCCCGCGCAGTAGCTGAGTGACAGTCCGCGGCGACGTTCGTCGGTGGTGCGGTTGGCGCCGCCGCCGTGGATCGCGTCGCCGCGGAACAGCAGTACATCGCCGGGTGCCATGACCGCTCGGACGAGTTGATCGGCGGCCGGGTTCTGTTTGATGGGCCACTCGTGGCTGCCCAGAGCGATATTGGTGGCGCCGTTCTCCTCGGTGAAGGGTGTCAGCGCGATCATCGCGTTGACCAGGACGCTGTCGGTGGTGTGTGGCAGATGCGGCCAGGAGTCGTTGTCGCGATGCGGATACTGGGCAGGCTCGCCGGGGCCGATCTCGATGAGTTCACCGGCGTTGAGTTGGATTCCGGAGGAGACCGGGGCGAGCATTCTGGTTGCCCAGGCGCGCAGGTCGGGGTGGGCGATCAGTGCGCCCGACGCGGGGATCTTCGCGGCCAGGCCGTGGAGTCGCAATGTGTTGCGTCCGAGAAAGCTGTCATACAGCGCGGATCCGCTGTCGGCCTGCCCGGCGTCCGTGTGTTCGCGCAGCCAGGCGTCGAGTTCGGCGGTGAAGTCCGAGCGCAGGTGCTCTGCGATGAGTCCTTCGACGACGACGGCTCCGTGTTCGCGGACCGAGGCGTCGATTGCGGGCCAGTCGTAGGGTTCCCGGAACCGCGGGACGGCCGGAACCGAGCCTGTGCCAGCAGGCTCGGCGTCCGGCTCGGCGGTGTGGTCCCCGACGTCAACCGGTATCGGGTCGGAGTAGGAGATGATCCACCAGGAACCTCCTTCGGGCCCGGTGGTTTCCGGCCCGTAGACGTGCCCTGCTCTGGTCCATCGGATGTCGCCGGCACGGTAGAGACCCTCACCCTCGATGTGGTGTTCGCCGGCGGTGTAGACGTAGATGACGTCGCCGTGGTGGTAGTGGGCCGAACGTGTTTTGTTCGGCGGATCGCTGACGTGCATGACGAACGGCATGCCCTCCTGCCCGAATCCATCCTGGAACAAGCGGACCTCGCCGCTTCCGGTTGTGGGGTCGATGATCGGATCGGAGTCGTCGGCGCGGTAGCGCGCGGTAGCGGACATGGTGGCTCCTTCAGTGGGTTGGGTTGATGCGGTCGGCGGTCCACCGTTGTGCGATCGCCTCGGTGAGATGGTCCAGTTCGACGGTGCTCGCCGCGGCCTTGCGGCGCAGGGCGCGGAGTTCGCGAAGCTGGGTGAGAAGACCGGGTGCGGTCGGGTTCAGTGACCCGCTGCGGCGCTCGACCTGCAGTACGCCGCCGCGCAGCCGTCCCGATATTCGTCGTTGCGCCAAGGCGGTCATCGCCTGGTTCTCCTGGTGGGCCAGAAGGATCGCCGGTCCGTCAGCGGCGTCGATCTCGGGTAGGTGCAACCGGTCACCGGGCCGGGCGTCGAACAGATCGGTGCGAGCGGGTAGCGATGTGATCCACGGTTTGTCCTGTCGCAGCGTGACCAGGACCGTGCCGTCGGATCCGGCGTCGTCGATCACCAGTGTCGGCGTCAGGGTCGCGATGACCCGCCCGAAGTACCAGGGAAGCCATCGACGATGGCCTGGAATCGCGCTGAGATGCCTTGTCGGCGCGAACTTTTCCGCTTCCTGGGCCAGCAGCGCACGCGCGGAGCCGGTTCCGTCGCGATCGATCTGCAGCAAGGCGGTGGCTTGCAGAAAAATCCCGCCCGCCGCCAGCGCGACATGTGGATCGGCGGCGATTCGTCGCATCTTGCCGATCATCGCCAGGGTCGAGGTGACGACGGGCCGGCCATCGGGGGCCTGTAGCGGCGTCACCGCACACGCGCCGATCGTCGCGGCGGACCGCCATGCCAGCACTCCGACTGCGGCGGCAGCGAGCGCTCCCAGGCCGGCATCGCGGGGGTCAGGTTTATTCATAACCACGGTTACGTAATATCCGTGATGTAAACTTCCCTGTCAATGCCGAAGATTGTCGATCACGAAGAACGACGCCGGGCGATCAGTGCCGCGGCGTGCCAGGTCATCGCCACCAAGAGCCTGGCGAATACCACCGTGCGCGATATCGCTGCCGAGGCCGGTTGCACGACCGGCATGGTGGTGCACTACTTCGCGGACAAGCGCCAAGTGCTGTTGGCCGCCCTGACCGCGGCGACCACGGCGGTCGCGAAACGAATGACGCAGGTGGCCGCCGAGTCGACGGGCCTGTATGAACTGCTGTGCCAATGCCTGCCGATGGACGAAACCCGTCGGGTCGAATGGCAGGTGTGGATTGCGTTCTGGGACTCGGCCACTCACGATGCGGACCTTGCCCGCGAGCAGCGCGCGCGGTATCAGGCATGGCGCGAGGCGCTGGAGCTGGTGCTGGTGTCTGTCGGGTATCCGGCGGGGCGCGCGCTCGAAAACGCGGCCGAATTGCTCATGATCGTCATCGACGGCATCGGGATACAGGCGGTTTTCGATCCTGATAGGTTTCCTCCGGATCGTCAGTTGCAACTGCTGCGTCACCAAACCGAGCACATCCTGACGACACTCGATGCCAAGTGTTCTTCCCAGCCGTGACACCGGCACCTGGCCGGACTTGGCCCACTCCGGCCGTGCAGCCCCTCGTTCCGGCCTGCACAGGCAACTACGTTGATCGAATCCCACCGGCTTGGACTGAGCGGACTCACCCATGAATGGCACTCCACCGCGAGCGTCGAGCACCGAAAAGCGGAACGCGCCGGCCGAAGGCCCGGCCGCACCGGTCGGAGCCCGCTGGACTGGTCTGTTCGCGCTCGCCTGGCTGGGTGTCTGGCTCGCCCAACTTACCCCGTTCCAACTGTTGCTGCCGACTCAGCTCAACACCGTCCTGGGTATCGGATCGACGTTACGCCAGGATAATTGGCAGCGCAGTGTGGTCGATTTCGGTCTTGTCTCCGGTCTGTCTGCCGCGTGTACCGTGGTCGCGTTCCCGCTCGCGGGAGCTCTCAGCGATCGAACCGCAAGCCGATACGGTCGGCGCCGCCCGTGGATTCTCGCGGGTGCAGTCCTGTTCGCCGGGTCGTTGGTGGCGCTCGGAACGCAGAACACGGTCTTCGGCATCGCACTCTGGTGGTGCGCGGCGATGACCGGATTTTGTTTTGTCGCATCGGCTTTGACAGCGATGATCGGCGATCGCGTACCCACTGCCCAGCGCGGAATCGTCTCGAGCGCGATCGCGGCACCGCAGGCACTCGGCCTCATTCTCGGCGTTGCAGTGGTCGCGGCGCTCGCACTCGACGCCGCGCAGGGGTACACTTTTGCCGCCATCATTCTGATGAGCTGTGTGCTCCCATTCGTGTGGTGCACACCCGATCCGACACTCGCGACGGTGTCGCAGCGCGGGCAATCCGTTCGAGAACTTCTGGGATTCAGAGATTTTCGCTGGGTACTCACCAGCCGTGCTCTGATCAATCTCGGAAACACCCTGGGCACCTCCCTGCTGCTGTTCTACCTGCAGTTCGGGCTCGAGGTCAGTGACCCGGGTTCATCGCTGCTGGTGCTCACCACCGTCTATATGGTCGTCCTCACCATTGCCGCAGTGTGCTGCGGATGGATGTCCGATCGGATCCGCCGCCGTCGTCCCTTCGTCTTCGCCGCAGGCGCCTTGCAGAGCATCGCTGCCGTCATCGTGATCAGCACCGAATCGTTCAATGGCACTGTGTTTTCGAGCGCCCTTGTCGCCGGGGGTTACGGCTGCTTCCTCGCCGTTGATCAGGCGCTGGCCGCCGATGTACTGCCCTCGGCCGATCACAGCGGGAAAGACCTCGGCGTCATGAACATCGCGCTGGCCGTGCCGCAAGCTATCGGCCCGCTCATTGGTGCGGGCATAGTTTTTCTCTCTTCCGGATTCGCCGGACTGTTCATCACGGCGGCGGTCTGCACGATCCTCGGGGGTGCCGCGGTGTTGCGGGTCCAGACGGTCCGCTGAAACGTCACCGCGGGCATGCGGCCGCCGTCGACCGATTGAGCCGGTTCCGGATGGCGGCGAAGACCGCGGGCATGGCAGCTTCTACTACGTGTGCTTCGCCGTGCCCGATCTACAGCGTTGTCGACGCCGTCTGAGGTTCCCCCCGGAAAGTGGACACCGAGTTAGCAGGATCTGAGGTTCTGCTGGTAGAGATGTTTGCCATGCCTCCTCGCAAGCGTCGGTCGTACACGACCGAGTACAAGGTCGAGGCTGCTCATCGTGTGGTCGACTCGGGTCGCACGATCGCCGAGGTCGCCCGGGAGTTGGGGATCGACGCGGGGATGTTGAGTACTTGGGTGAAAGACGAACGCCGCCGTGCTGAGGCAGCGACCAGCCGTGGTGACGAACCGCTGTCACCGTCGAAGCGAGACGAGTTACAAGCGCTGCGAAGGCGAGTTGCCGAGCAGCACAAGGATATTCAATTCCTCAAAAAAGCTTCGGCGTACTTTGCCGCGATGCAGAACAACCGGCCCGGTTCGATCTGATGGTGAAGTACGCCGCCCCCGACGCTGAGGCGGTGGCCTCCCCGCCGGAACCGGCACTGCACCCGAACAGTTCGATGTGGCCAGGATGGCGCGGCTGCCCAGTGTGTCGGCGTCGGGTTTCTACGCGCGGATCACCGACGAACTGCGCGAGCGCGGGGAGACGGTGAGCTGCAAAACTGTCGCGAAGATCATGGCCGAGATCGGGATGGAGGGCATCAGCCCCCGCACGTTCAACGTCCGCACCACGAACACGGACCCGGGCGCGTCGTTCCCGCCGGACCTCGTGGCACGCGCGTTCGATCAAGGCCGCCCGGACGCCGTGTGGACCACCGATTTCACGTATCCGACCTGTGGTGAAGGCGACATGTATTTGTGCGCGATCCGGGACGGGCACACCCGCCGGGTGCTCGGGCACGCCGTGGCCGACCATATCGGCGCCGATGTGGTCGAGGCCGCGATCGAGCAGGCGGTCGCCGTGCGCGGCGGCCGGGTGGACGGCACGATTCTGCATTCCGACTGTGGCGGTGAGTTCACCGCCGGATTGACCATGCAAGCCTGCGCCCGCCACGGGCTGCGCGGGTCGATGGGCGCTACCGGCATATGTTGGGACAACAGCCCGGCCGAATCGCTGTGGTCGACATTCAAGCACGAGTTCTACTACCGTCACACGTTCACTGGTAAGTTCGAACTCGTTGCCGCAGTTGACAAATGGATTGACTGGTACAACACTTCCAGACGACACTCCGCGATCGGTGGTATCAGTCCCGTCCGCTTTGAGCAGACACTCCCGACAGTCGCGGCAAACGCCGCGTAACCAACTGTCCACCATTCGGGGGGAACCTCAGTGCGCCCACGATCAGCGATCACCCGTCCTGAGGTTGCCCCAGTTTCCCGGACGGGTTGGGTGTGATGCTCACGCGGCTGCGTGAGTGGGGGTGTGGGCTCGTTCGTACTCTACGGGGCTGATCATTCCGATCGTGGAGTGTCGTCTTCTGGGGTTGTAGAAGGTTTCGATGTAGTCGAAGATCGCGTTGGCCATTTCTTGGCGTGTCGCCCACTGCTTGCGGTCGAGCAATTCCAATTGCAGTGTTCCGAAGAAGCTTTCAA
>NZ_BAFP01000243.1 GCF_000308455.1 Nocardia abscessus NBRC 100374
AGGCGCCTGCTGGCCACCGGCGACGATAGGACGGTGCGGTTGTGGGATGCGGCCACCGGCCATCAGGTCGGCGACCCCCTCACCGGCCACACCGGCGCGGTGCGGTCGGTGGCGTTCAGCCCGTACGGGCGCCTGCTGGCCACCAGCAGCGCCGATAAGACGGTGCGGTTGTGGGATCCGGCCACCGGCCATCAGGTCGGCGACCCCCTCACCGGCCACACCGGCTTGGTGGGGTCGGTGGCGTTCGGTCCGGCCGGGCGCCTGCTGGCCACCGGCAGCCACGATGGGACGGTGCGGTTGTGGGAGGCTCGGCGGTCATAGCCGGGGCAAGAGCATCCTGTCCCGGCGTGGGTGCCCGTTTGAGTTGAGCCACAAGACTTCTCGCCGTGCCCAGGACAACGAGCCGAAGGCACCGATATGCGGGTCAGTTCGATACACGCCGATGTTCGAAGTCCCCTGCCCTGACCGGAATCCGCAGCTCACCTGTGCAGACAAGTTCGAAAATCCACAGGGATCGCGAACACGAAGCGGCGGGCCGGATCTGGGTCAGAACGTTCGTTTCCACACACCCACCGAAACGATGCGCCAACGCCCTCAACCCGAATCCGCCCGATGCACATATCGACGCGCGTTCGAGAGTTTCGGGTTTGTACCGTCGCGCCCGCGCCCTCGTAGATGGCCTGCGGTAGCCCGAGGCGAATCAGTGAGGTCGGTGGGGTAGCAGTAGCAGTTGCGTGCGGCCCTCGGCGTGAACTGTCGTTGTCTTGATGCGTTCGACCTGTGCTTTCTTGTCCTGGATGTGGATGAGTGTGGTCTCGAGGCCGACGACCTCTCCTTCCCATTTGTTCGCTCTGGCTTCATCGAGCAGAAGCATCGTGTCGGATTCGATGGCCAGCAGTCGCGGCAGTTACGTCGGTTCCATGCGCATCATCGGGCACCGGACACAGGCTTCTCTGAACTAACTGGCCGTGCCCATCCCGGCGTTGCCCGAACGCACTCTTCTGGCTGATGACAGTCAGAATTCCTTACTGGGTTCGGAACGCTTGGACCGTTCTTCGAAAGGCGATGCCGGGCCTGCCCGAGGTTGGCGGGCTCCCGCCCCGGCCGTCGCGCCGCACGCGCGCATCAACCACCGTGACACTCGGCCAGGACATCGGCCCACCTTCGACGCTCAACGAACCGGCAACCGCGAACGGCGTTCCGGAGATAGCCGGGACCTGGCCGCAACGGCACGCTCCGAACGCGTCCCGGAGCGTGCCGTCCTGCCTCAGCTGGTGCCGTCCTGCACCGGATAGTCGATGATGACCACACCGCCGGTGGCGTAGTTGACGACATCGGCGGCCAGCCGCTGGCCTTGCGGCGACTCCCGCGCCGCGGCCAGGGCGGCGGCGTCAGCGAAGTCGCCTTCGAAGACCGCGAAATACGGCGCTTCTCCGTTGGTCGCCGCTACATCGAAGCTGTAACGCCAGCCAAGCAGGCCGGGCCAATTCATGACCAGTGGAAGGTGGTTGTTCACGTAGTAGTCGCGGAAGTGGTCAGGGTCGGCGGCGAGGGCACAAGGATGCCGAGGCCGCAGTTTCAGCTCAGCACAGCCATCACCTCGGCAGGCTGGCGCCGAGATCCTGGGTTCGTCGATCCACATCGGCAAGGTGATCGAGGGAAACAACCGCGCTCACCGGCGAACCGCATCCCGTCGCGATCGGAGCGTTCGCCGTAACCGGCGCCGCAGACCGCGTCGGCTTCGGCGCTCATCAACGCCTGGATGAAGGTGGACATCATGTCGCGCAGCAGATCAGGGCTTGCGACGGCGAGTTGATCCGACACCATCTCGGACGGGTCGATAGGCTGGACAGCGGTCATCGCGTGGTTCTCCTTCGAGTGACTTTGGTCGGTCTCTTGAAGGATCACGCGGTGACCGTTCTCTTTCCGGCTACGACACGCTCAGGCTTTGCTGGCGTCTGGTCGTACACCACTCTGATGGACTCAACCTAGTAGCGGTGGGGCGATACCGAGCGCCCACCCGCATCTATCGCTCCCGCATGATCCTGCTACGTGCCAACGGTTTGAACAGAGCAATTGCCCATCGGAGATGGTCTTCGCCCCTTGCCGCATACGGCGGGTATTCGTCGCCGGATCACTGTTGTGGGGCATGGCCCCGGACGACTTCCGCTACGACGGCACCGGCGCCGTCCTGTGCCTGGCCATGAGCCGTTCCACCACAGCCTCGAAGTCATTGCTGCGGCGGCGATCCGGGCATACCGATATCGGTGTGTCCGCTACCCGACTGGGCCATCCGGGTGGCCTGTGCTCGTTTGCCTCGAAGGTGAGGGTGAGTTCGAGCCCTTCGATCTCCCCTCGCCAATTCTCGTCACGGGCGCGGCGCAGCCGGGCGATGAGGTCTTGCTCGAGTTCATCCAGTCGCGGCAGCATCTTGGGATTGACGCTCAGCATCGGGCAACGTATGCAGGCGTTAGATGTCCGATGCTACGGGTCGATCCCCGACAACGCGGCAGACTTATCGAAATCGCGCGCAATCTCACCGACCGCATCACCGAAGCCAGAGCCAACGGATGGCTCGGTGAAGTCCAAGGACTTCAGATCAGCCTGAAGGCAGCCCGCCAGAAACTCGCTGCACTCGAACAACTCGCACGTCATAATCTCAGTACCGGCCCTGTCACCATAGGAATGCCATCGACGCCCGAACCACCCAGATAGCCCATAGCTCGAAATGCGTCACGCATGCCAGTAACCGAGGACAGGAGAACCCACTCCTAGCGAGATTTCGCGAAGTAATGCCTGAAGCGCCTGAGGAATATCAAAAATTCCCAGCGACCCACGGCCCCATCTATGGTCTAATAGCCGTATGACTGATACTCCGGCAATAATTTCAAATTCGCTAGCAGCACATCTCCGTGCCGCATCGACAGTGATATGGGACTTCGACGGAGTTATCGCGAATACGGAGCCGGTTCAGGAACAGGCCTTTACAGAAACCCTGCGCCGCATGAACATAGCTCCACCTAAAGATTACTTCACAGACCTCATCGGCATGCCGGAACCTGATATTTGGCAAGACCTGGTGTCGAAATACGAAATAGCATTACCGGCAGCAACGCTAATTGACGAGCGGTCTAGGTATTACTTGCGGCGCGCAACTGAACTGAATCTCCCTATGTCGAACCTATACTAGAGATCTCAGATAAGGTCCGTGCAAAGTCATTGATCGTGAGCGCCGGTCGCTACAGGCATGTGGACACACTACTCCGAGCTTGGGGCATTCGCGACAGATTTTTCTCAGTACTTTGCACTGGATCCCCCGACGTCCCACAGCCGTTCTCGAAACCGGAACAGTTGAAGACCGTGCTTGAAAATGAGCTCCCGCCCGTAGTTATCATCGAAGACAGCCCCAAATATCTTGCCATTGGAGGTGCGGCCGGAGCCGTTACTGTTGGCGTCACCCACGAGTTGAACTCTGTTTCTCAAGCACAGGGTTGGGATCACATCCTACGATCCTCTGCTCTATAGCACCGCAAAATACGCCAGTTCTATGAATTTTTCATACCGCGGCACACAATATTCGATGAAATACTTGGCATGCCTTTTCTCTATCTCCGACAGATGACTTTTTGCCGACTCGATCTCGAAAATTTCCGCGTCAACCAGAAAATAGATCGCGGCCGCAACATGCGACATCAAGGCAAGTTGTCGCATGAAATCCGGATTTCGGTATTCATTTTCACTATAGCCAGATATAAAAGACTCCACAGTCTCCTCAGGTATTGCAAATGGGGTCGTCGAGGCATGAAACAACGCGAGGGAAACATCGAATAAACGCGGCGCCCACGCGGCCTTCTCCCAATCCAACACACTAACCTGACCTGCTCCGAGCAGCAGGTTGTCCGATTTGAAATCCGAGTGTACAAGCGACGCCTCCCACGACGCGTCCCGAAGCTTCACGGCAGCCCTCTCCAGCAGCTTCCTGGCCTGGCGTACTAAATGATTATCAGAAGTCCGCAATTCCCTGAAATTCGCAAGCGGTTCTTTATAGAACCACTCACGCCTTAAAGAGGCCGGAATTGGCGTTCTGTGCAATATCGCAAGTTGTCTTCCGCACTTTCGAATGGTTGCCGAGTCCTTAATATCCTCGTCACTGAGAGTTGCGCCAGCGACAAAGGGACGAAATGACGCGGCAATCCCCTTTTGTGTACCAACCCAAAGCGCATCGCCTGGACCATTCAAGATAAAGTTTCGGCAAGCTTTCAGTATCTGGAAATCGCGTCGCACTTCACTTTCATCCCGAAAGAGGTCCAATCTAACAACATATTCTCCACTAGAGTCACTAACAACATAGTTCATAGAGGACACACCAGCCCTTATCGGCCGAGGTTCAACCGAACTAGACAACACCACCGATGCCACATCCGCCGCTATCGAGAAGAGCACTTCTTGATCGACAGACTTCGCCACCCGATCCCTAACGGTCATGACTCGTCCCAGGCTATTAGAATTGGGTTGTACTAATTATTGCAATCCATGTTAGACCGAAAAGCGTTGGCATCAATCGAGCAACTATCGCTGTATTTGAGAATCTCCAAACAGTATGCGCCCTTCCAGCTCGCGTCTCGTCATACTCTGGTAACTCGGCAGCGCAGCGTCGCTTCAAACCGTCCAGAATGAATTTTTGTTTTGCCTGCACGTACAACCAGATTACCGAGAGGGTAAATCCCAGAATGCCAACGATAAGTCTATGGTATCCGGTTTCGATTTGATTCGATGTTGCCACAATCAAGAGAAAGGACTCACTCCGGACGCGGAGCCTGCCACTGCCCGACCCGAATCGTGTTCTCTGGCGCTTCGATCGGCGCCACAGGAGCCACCGGTTCAGGCAGGTGCAACTCCTCGATCCGGACCGGCTCCACCGGCTGCTCAGGCGGTGGCGCCGGACGCGACGGTGCAGCGTTGCGGACCTCCGGCGACTGCGAGTAGTAGATCGGGGGCGCCGGCTCCGGCGGTGCGGGTACCGGCTCGGGCTCCTGTGCCGGTGGAGGCGGCGGAGGCGGTGTGGTGGTGCCGGGCTGAGCCGGGCTGGTGACGCCCGGCTGATCAGCAATCGCGGCAAGGCTTTGGCTGGCACTGGCGGTGCCTGCGGCTGCCATCATCACTGCCGCGGGCACCATGGCCGCCAGGATTGCGCGGCTACCTTGGCCGAAGCTGCGCGAGCAGCCTCGCCCCCAGCGCACGTTGTTGTCGTGATCGCCGTGTACTGCGTCCTCGCCATAGGGTAAGTGAGTATGTTTTCTGATTTTGTGCATGCCGAATAGACCCCGTCGGGAAGGTATGGAGAAGAATTCTTATGATCGGAATGCGCCGCAGCGCGTGGTGATTCCTTACCTCCCAGCAGTGAATCACTGCTGGGAGGCCGCATCTCGAGGCGAGATGGTCAGATGAACGGCAGGATGAGCGCCAGTGCCTGGGCTGCCACGGACAACCCGTTGGAGAGCACAGACAGGCCGGTATTCACCCATCCGAGAACGATCAGAGGATCCATCGGTTTCCTTTCAGCGGTCGAACTTGCGTGTCCATCAAAACCCCTCCCGCGCGGCAAAATCCAGTGTTTCGGCACAGCGAATTTGCGTTAACGCAGCCAGCGTTAACCTGCAAAACGGGTGATACGCTGCGGCGTTCCGGACCATTTCACGCAGCCAGCGATAAACAAATTCTTCTGTACATCTAGACCCTCCGACACAGAAACGACCCAGGTTCGTCGTATAGGCAGATATGCCGAAGCCTCCCGAGCCTCGCCTATCAGCGTGCACAGGACAACGATCGAACAGCAGGAATCAGAGAAGGTCTGCTACAGCGGATAGCCGCAGCACGCGACCCGCGTAGACGCGGGTAGGGACGCAGCTCGAAGTCAGGGGCCATCAGCTGCACTCTCGTGCTTCTGACGTGAGCTAAGAAAGGACGGCCGACTATTCGAAAGGGCGTTGCGGAGGTATGGGGCGGCGGCGCTGTTTCCGCCTACGAGTCGGCCGGCGGCGATCGGCTGTTTGCGGTTTCGCAAGATCTGGTGCTGATCGTGAGCGCGGATGGCTGGCGGTCGACTGAATCGCCGCAGCGATGTCGCTTGCGGTCAGGCACCACGATCGGCCCGCTTTGTGGCCTTGCAGACGTCCCTTTCGCAGCTGTTCTTCGTACCAGCGTGTGGATTTTCGCAACGCTCGAGCGCCTACCGCGACGGGATATGTCGGCTCATGCGGCAGATTGTGGGTAAGGTTCGCCGACGGATCCGCTGAGCCGTCCTTTACATGCTCGCTCAATTCACAGACCTGACTGCCATTGCCGCCAGCGCCAGAACGGATTCGCAGTTGCGATATGGACGAGCTGGCGAGCGGCTACGAGAATCTCTGCACTTAGAATACCGTGAGGGCGATGCGGGCAATTCAACGACAGGCGCCAGTCGATCGCTGCGCGGAGAGAGATTACGAAATGCCTCGCCCTGGCGCGAGGCATTGATCGTAGGTGCACGCGGTAGCAAGGGACGATCGCTGCCCACGTCATTTTGTGCAAGAACAGCGTCTAGGCTACCCCGATGTTGGGTCCGCGATATCGCACCGGAAGAGCGGTGAGCAGCAGGACGTCTCCGGTCTGACTGATCTCTGACATGGTCAAGCTGTAGGAGATCAGCTCTCCGGTATCGATGTCGCGCCAGTGGAGTTGGTCTCCGGTGCCGCGGCCGTAGGAGATGTTGATGCTGCTGGCCCAGAGCCGGGCGAACGCACTGTTGGGACGCAGCTGTCGCATCAATTCTCGGGCCTGCTCCGACGTTCGGTAGCGTCCCAGTACTGCTTTGGTGGTGGCGACCGAATGAGCAGCCTCACGGTCCCAATCGATCACGATGTCTCTCGCAGCCGGACTGAACAGCCATACCGGCACCGACTCGCTGGCATCAAGTCCAGGCAGTGCTGACCGGAACGAATCGTTACAGGCCAACACGTTCCACATCGGATCCATGTAGGCCCCGAGCACTCCCCGTTCCTCGAGGGCATGGATGTGGGTCATCAGTCCGTCGTTCTCGCGAACGAGCCGACGGAGGTTCTGGGCTGGGGCGAGGTCCTCGGCGGGCGCGCGGAGTTCGAGAAGGTGACGTGCTTGCGCGCTATCCAGTCGGTATCCCTGGATCAGCTTGTTGAGCGTTTCCAGACTGGGTATGCGCTCGCCGCTTTCGATTTGGTTCAGGTATGACGCACTGACCCTGGTGCGCTCGTAGCTACCGACCCGTGATAGCCCCAA
>NZ_BAFP01000242.1 GCF_000308455.1 Nocardia abscessus NBRC 100374
TTTGCCACCGAGCTCGGTGAGCCGGTCCAGCAGGAACTTCTCGGTGTCGGCCTGGGAGATCATCAGCGTGTAGGGGTAGGCGGTGGGCAGTTCGCTGAACGGCACAGCCATCAGCAGCCGATCCCGGTCGCGGATCGTGAACGTCGGCGTGTGCACACCGCGGGCGACCAGAGCCGGGACCACACCGTAGGGCTCCAATATCTCCAGAGTGCGCGGATGCACCACCGCCGCGCGAGAGGTATTGGCGCCCTCGGCCTGCCGGTCCACGATCACCACCTCGCGACCCAGTTGCTCCAGCACAACCGCCGCAGTCAGGCCGACCGGGCCGGCTCCGACGATCAGCACGTCCGCTATGGGGTTGTTCATGACGGCTCCTCGAGCTCAGTACTTTTCAGGATCGGAGAAAGGGGCGAATTCACGGTTGTCAACAGATGACTGAGAAGACTCAGCGGAGGAATCCGGTGATCAGCGGGTTGGTTTGCGCGGGGCAATCCTCATGGACGGTGTGCCCGCAGTTCGGGAGGACGGTGGCCGTGGCATCCGGGATGCGCGCTGCCAGGCGGCTGGCCTGGGACGCGGGCAGCCAGCTGTCGGCGCCGCCCCACAGCACGAGCGTGGGCGCGGCGACCCGGGCGAGCCCGGCGTCGGTGAGCCGGTAGTCCAGGTTGCGCCACAACGACAGGAAACCCGCGCGATTGGCCGGCCGGGAGAACGGTGCGTAGAGCTCGTCGATCACCTCTTCGGTGACCAGATGCTTGTTGTGGAAGGTGCCGCGGATATTGTCGGCATAGAAGGACCGGGTGGTGAGATCGGTCGCGAGCTCACCTACCAGAGGGGTGGTGAACAGCGGCGTGACCGGGGCCTTTTCCGCGTCCAGACCGGGCGAGTCGAGCAGGACGAGGCGTTCGACGCGGTCGGGGTGCTGCTCGGCGAAGTACAGGCTCCAGGCACCACCCCACGAATGACCGACGAGCGCCGTCCGGTGCAGGCCCACGGCATCGAGGAAGGTCGCCAGCGCCTGCGACATCGCCGGCAGGTCGTAGGCGAAGTCGCCGCGGTGCAGTTCGGTGAATCCCTGGCTGGGCAGGTCGACGGCATAGACGGTGTGTTCGGCGGCCAGTGCCGGGATCACGTCTCGCCAGGAGTACCCCCACAGCCCACCACCCGCGACGAGCACGACGGGCGATCCGGTCCCGGTCCGGGTGTAGTGGAAACGAGCGATCTCGGTGTCGACATACCGTGACTCCACCCGCGAAAGGTACTGCGACTGATAGCCCAGGGTCAGCGGCTGCCCGTACGCGACGGGAACGACGAAGGCGGCAAGTGCGCCGACCAGCACGGCAGCGATCGCGGCGAGCCGGGTGAACACCGGTTTCGATGTCATGACACAACTTTCTGCTCAGAGGAACCCTGTGCCTCTTGGACGAGCGACCGTTGCCCCGCGTGACGGACTGTGCGGCAGATCACATCTCTGCCAGGTAATTTCGGTCGATCACGGTTCCGTGCCCGGTTCCGGCACGGGGAGTAGAGCCGCGGCGGCGGCCCATGCTCGGGCGAGCCCGAACTCGGCCACGCCGCGGATCAGATCGCGGAAGGTCTCCTCCGTGGCGCCGTCCGCCCGCGCCAGCTCCGCGTGCAGGTGCAGAGATGCTCCCAGGGTCTGATAGAAGATATCCACGACCAGGCAGGTGAGTGCCCGTTCCCGGACACTGAGATACGGGCGGGCCCAGCGCTGGGCGAACTGGTCCTCGGTGAACGCCGCTAGTCCCGGGTCCACGTCCTGCAGATCGCGCACCGCGCGTGCGAGTGCGCCGCTAGGCGGCACTGGCGCGACCGGGCCGGTGTCCTGCGCGGCGGGTAGGCCGAGCTCGGCCAGGCGCTGGAAGGCGGGGACCAAGACGGGGTAGCCCACATAGGGGGCCAGGTGACGGTAGAGCTCCCTGATGGCCTCGGGTTCGACCCCGTTGGCCGTGGCCATCTCCACGTGCATGGCCAGGGGCACGCCCAGATGCGGGTGGCACAGGTCGGCGGTCAGACAGAGAAAAACCTTCTCGCGCGGGGTCAGATGCGGCAGTCCCCAGAGATTGTGGCCCACACCGACGGCGAGCTGGGCGAATACCGGGTCGAGTGAGGTCAGAGCGTCCGCTCCGGCGAGCTGAGTCATGGCGTGATCCGTTCAGGACAGGTCGAGCGCACGCAGGCGCACGGCATCGAGGGTGTTTTGGGGAAGGACACGGCCGAGGGTGCTCATCAACCGGGATTTCTTGCCGACCGGATAGCGGGCGCGCGGTGTGCGGGCGGTCACGGCGTGCAGGATGGCGCGGGCGACCACGTCGGGGCTGGAGCCGGTGCGCTCTTCCTTCAGCGAGGCGGTGGTCATGGCTCGGTAGGCGTCGCCGTACAGTCGCCTGCCGTCTTCACCGATCGCGTCCAGCCGCGGCTCGACCTCGTCCTCCAGCTTGTCGACCGCGGCGGTGTGGGTGGAGCCGGGTTCGATGAGCACCACGGCCACTCCGTGTGGCTTGACCTCCATGCGCAGGGCGTCGTTGAGCGAGCGGATGGCGTGTTTGGAAGAGCACAACGGTCCGCCGAACGGCAGGGTGATCCAGCTACCCACCGAGCCGACCGTGACCACGCGCCCGCGCGAGGCGCGCAGCATCGGCAGCATGGCCTGCGTGACGGCCACCTGCCCGAACACGTTGACTTCGTACTGCCAGCGCAACGCGTCCAGGGAAACGAACTCCACTGGCCCCGTGACGCCGACGCCCGCATTGTTGACCAAGGCATCGAGCCGGTCGAGGCGCTCGGCGGCCTCGGCGATCCGGCCGGCATCGGTCACATCCAGCACGATCGGCGTGACCGAGGGACCGAGCGCTTCACCGTCGGCCTCCTTGCGCACCCCCGCAAAGACGGTGCAGCCCTCCCGGGCCAGCAGCAACGCGGCGGCCCGCCCGATTCCGGTCGACGCTCCTGTCACCAAGACGGTCTTCGACATCGACTGCTCCCTTCGTCGGCTGGTCACAACCGGAACAGTAGGGCGATCGCCGGCCCGGCCGCTTCCGTCGAATGACTGATCGGCGTAGGCGCCGCATCAGTCAACCGCTCCGTCAACCGCCGGGGTGCAGGGTCGTCAATCCAGGAGTTTGCTCAACTCGGCACGTGAAGAAATCCCCAGCTTGGGAAAGGCTTTGTACAGGTGGGAGGAGACGGTACGCGGACTCAAGAACAGCTGAGCGCCGATTTCGCGGTTGGATGCTCCCTCGCCGGCCAGCCGGACCACCTGCAGTTCCTGCGGTGTGAGGGCGGCCAGCGGGTCGCCGGGGCCGGGCGGGCGGACGGCCACACCGGTGGCGCGTAGCTCGCAGGCCGCACGGTCGGACCAGGGAACCGCGCCGAGCCGGTCGAACGTCTCCATGGCGGCCTGCAGGTGGATACGCGCTTCGACGCGACGGCGGTGGCGGCGCAGCCACTCCCCGTAGACGAGGTGGGTGCGTGCCTCTTCGAACGGCTGTCGCCCCTCGGCATGCAGGGCTAGTGCTCGCTCGTACAAACGCTCGGCCGCATCGCCGGAGGCGACCAGCCCTCGGAGCCGATGGAGCACGGCCAGCGGCACGGCCCGGCTGGTGGCCTCGGCCCACTCCGCGTAGCGCCCGAGCCGGTCCTGGGCGTATTGCGGATTTCCCGCCCGGACAGCGGCCTCGATGTAGTCCGGCCAGAAGTACCGCCACAGGAAGGCGTGCCGGGTGGGTCCGGTCAGCGCCCGCTCCATCCGGTCGAGCACCGCGTCATAGCGACCGAGCCCGAAGTCGAGCATCACCCGCGCGCTTTCGGCCCAGCAGGCCGCCGGCATCCACCAGTCGGAGTCGGCATCGAGGATCGCCTGCCCGGCCATCGCCTCGCATTCCGCTTCCGCGCCACTCACCGCGGACAGCCAGGCGTGCACACCCGACAGGTAACCCCGCCACATCGGCTGGCCGACATCGGAGGCCAAGGCAAGGCCGGCAGTCACCGTGGCCCGCGCGGACCGGTGCCGGCCAGCGAGGAGTTGAGCAATGGCCAGCAGCAGCATGGCCTGGGGCATACGCCCCAGCCGCCCCTCTGCCCGGCAGTCCTCGACGAGTCCGGTCGCACCGTCGAGCATGTCACCGATATCGGCTCGGGCGAGGCCCTGAAAGTTGATGAGGAATCGCAGCTCGGGCGGCAAGTGCACGGCGCTGCCCGGCATCGGGTAGGCGAGCGTGGTCACCTCGTCGCCCTCCAGGATCAGGCGGAACGCGCGGACGATCGACCGCACCAGCGCCGACAGCCCCTCGCCTTCCGGGCACAGTTCCTCGATCCGGCGGGCCAGCATCGGCTGGTCCGGGTGGGTGGCGCTGGCCCAGGTGTAGTAGCTCGCCATACCGAGCAGGGACAACCTGGTGGGCAGATCATCGACCGCATCGACTCCCTCGACCAAGAGCCGCACACCCTGTAGCGGCCGCCCCGCCGCGACCGCCAACTTCGCGCGCACATGGGCGAGCTCGGCCAGCACAGACCCCTCCAGCGGTGTCGCCCCGGCCCGCTCCCGGGCGCTGTTCACCAATTCGCCCGCACGCTGCCACAACCCTGCCTCGATTGCGGCGTCGGCCGCCGCGGTCCACCGGTGTACGGCCCGACCGGAATCGGCGGACAACTCCGCCGCGCGAGAAAGCGCCGCCGACACCGCGGCCTGCCCGCCGCGCTGTTGTGCCCGCAACGCCAGGCTCTCCAGCTGTCCGGCCACTTCCTCATCGGGCTGCAGGGTGAGCGCCGCCAGGTGCCAGGCGCGCCGGTCTGCGCCGGATGCCTCGGCCAGCGCCCGGTGCGCGGCCATCCGCGCGGACACATCGCAGGCTGTTACCACCGCCGCACGCACCAGCGGGTGGTGGAATTCGACACTCTCCGGCCACACCCGGATCAGCCCCGCGCGCTCGGCTTCGGCGAAGTCGGCCAGCGTGGCGCCGAGCCGGCCGACCGCGTAGTCGAGCACACGTAGCTCGTCGTGGTTGGCGAGAGCAGCGACCAGTAAGCAGAAGCGAGTGGTAGGGGCAAGGACCGCGATCCGGTCACGGAAGCCGCTCAGTACCCTGTCGGTCACCGGCGCCGTTGTAGCGAACAACATCGGAGCCAGGGCGCCGCGGCGCTGCCCGGGCGTGAGCATTCGGGGCATCTCGATCAACGCGAGCGGATTGCCCGCGGCCTCGGCGAGTAACCGGTCGCGTACCGCCGGCGGCAGATCCGCCGCGTGCTCGGCGAGCAGCATCCGGGCCGCACTGTCATCCAGCCTGTCCAATCGCAGCTCGGGTAGCCCCCGTGCGTTGAACCGATCTTCCCGTGCGGCGAACAGCACCACGACGGGCTCGCCATGGAGGCGGCGGGCGGCGAACAGCAGCGCGTCCGCCGACTCGCCGTCCAGCCACTGCGCGTCGTCGACCAAGCAGACCACCGGACCTATCGCCGAAAGTTCCACCAGCAGGCCGAGCGTCGCGAGCCCGACGAGGAAGCGGTCTCCCCGGGTGGCGTCCGCGAGGCCGAGGGCACCGCGCAACGCCTCGGCCTGTTGCCGCGGCAGCGTCTCGACCTGATCGAGCACCGGTCCGAGCAGCAGATGCAAAGCCGCGAACGGCAAATCGGCCTCGGACTCCACCCCAGTCACCCGCAGCACCCGCGCCTGGGCTCGCGCGGCGGAAGCTTCCAGGAGCGCCGACTTCCCGATACCGGCTTCGCCCCGCACAATCAGTGCGCCACACCGGCTTTCCAGCAACTCCGCGAGGACGGTCAACTCCGCCCGACGCCCGTACAACATGGCACTCCAAAAAGAAAACAGCTGTCGGAAATAGTGCACCGGACGGTACCGCGTGCGGGCACCGCACGGTCGCCACCGCACAGTGTCTCCGGTGGGGGCCGGATCGGTCGCTGACCGCGGCCGGTGCCCTCACGACGTGTTGGCTGCTGTGTAGAGCACGCTGTTGAGCCGTCGATTGCCGCCTCTGTGCAGGCGGTGTGGTGGCCGGTGCCCGACTCGGAAACGCGCGCTGCCGCCGAACCAAGCACACAAATTCCCCTACCCGGCGGCAGCGCCCCCGGGGCATCACACCGAATAGTTCGCCGCCGCTATCACGGGGGCGCGGCGTCTGGTGCGCGGAAGTCTTCCCGCGCACCAGACGCATCCGTAACCTCAGTTGCTCCCGCGTCTCAACCGATACGCCCGCGCCTGCCGAAGCCGCTATCCGCGTGCGGCGTTCGCGCTCGTGATGAAATCGATCTGGGCGGGTGACGGTCCACAGAACTCGCTCTCGATCCGGTCGGCCTCGCCGG
>NZ_BAFP01000241.1 GCF_000308455.1 Nocardia abscessus NBRC 100374
CCGCGCCGACCCATCGCCGCTGCCGGTGGCCAGCAGGCGCCTGTCCGGGCTGAACGCCACCGAGAACACCAAGTTGGTGTGGCCGAGGGGGTCGCCGACCTGATGGCCGGTGGCCGGATCCCACAACCGCACCGTCCTATCATCACTGCCGGTGGCCAGCAGGCGCCCGTCCGGGCTGAATGCCACCGCCCGCACCCAGTCGGTGTGGCCGGTGAGCGTTGTGGTGTGGGTGTCCGGTGGTGAGGCGGTGGTGGCTTGGTCGAGGAGGTGACGGGCGAGTGTGGCGACGGTGGAGTGGTCGTTGGCGGCGATGGCGTGTAGGTGTTGGCTGGCGGCCAGGAGCTGCATGGGGTCGGGTGAGGTGAGCCAGGTGGCGAGTCGTTCGACGGCGGCCCTGCGGAATTCGGGGTAGGGGTGTTCCAGGCCCGCGCGCAGTGCTTCCGGTAGGGCCGCGGTGACGGCAGGGGTGGCGGGGTTGGGGAACAGGGGTTTGGCGGCGAGGTCGCCGTGGTGTTGGTCGGGTGCGTGGACTTCGGGGGTGGGGGCGTGGTCGAGGGCGTGGTCGGTCAGCCGTCGCGTGGTGAGTTCCCCGATCCGGCGCAGGCTCATCGGGCCCGCGATGTCGGGGTCTCCGGTGTGCAGCACGTCGAGCAGGGCCCGGCCGAACAGTGTGGTGGTGTCGGCGCCGGCCAGGCGGGCGGGGTTGCGGGCGCTGGCCGCGCACAGCAGCGCGACCCCGCGGGTGCTGTGGCTGTGTTCGAGGGCTTCGATGATCTTGACCGCCGAGAGCTGGGTGAGGTCGCTTTGGAAGTCCTTGAACGCGACCCCGGCGAAACACGCGTCCAGGATCACGATGCGTGCGCTTTCGGGAACCGTGGCCCGCAGCATCGATGCCACGCTGGCCACCCGCAGGCTGGTCTCGGCAGGCACCGGTTCCCGGGTGTCACGCAGCAGCAGGCTGTAGGCGCGTTCACCACCGAAGAACGCGCCGTGCCCGACATAGGCGAACACCACCACCAGCCCCCGGCCGTGTGTGGCCCCCGATCTGGTGGTGCGGGCGGTGAGGAAGGTGTGGATCCGGTCGAGATGCTCGACCGCGGTGGCGGGACTGTCGAACAGCCACAACAAATCCGCCGCCGCCAACCCCAACCCCTCGACGCTGTGCAGATAGTCCCGCAACCCGGCGGCGGTGTTGGCGAACGCGGCTGCCGGGGCGAACCGCTCACCCATGCCGGGCCACTCCCGCGCCCCGCAGATCACCGCCACGACATCGGCGGACCCCATCACCCTCGCGGTCATCGACTCGGCGGGTCGGCGAAGAACTCACCTACCATCCGCTCGACCCGCGCGGTCGCCGGCCCGGTGAGCCTCACCTCCCGTGTGGCGCCCGTGGTGTCGGTGCGCCGCAGCACCAATCGTGCGTCGTGGCGGCGGGCGAGCCACTTCGACAGCTCCCGCGCTACCACGATCACACTCGGGGCGCTCAACACGATCACCAGTGTCGCTCCGAAGTCCTGAGTCAGCTCATCGCCGCGCACCCGCTGTATCGGCAGCTCCGGTGCTTCGGCGGCGAGACTGCCATACAGGTCGGCGCACTGCTCGTCGGCGACCGACAACTCCACATCGGGAAAACAACACTCGACCCTCATCTCGGCCACAATCGTGCACTCCCTCTCCCCACCGGGCGGCGCTCACGCGGCGCCGCATCGCATCCGATGCCGCAATATAACCCGCCATCGCCCCACGGCCACATCACAGACGATGTCGCGCAACCAGACCTGCCGCGCCGCAGGTCGAGGGCCGCGCCGCCCGCAGGCGATCCCGGGGATTGCTACCTGTGCAGACGACTACGGACACCCGTGCAGACGACCCCGTACATCGACATCCCCCTTGAGGTCAGACTGGCCTGAATCGGCACTACCGCAAATAGTTTCAGGAGTCGAACGTGGGAAAGAGGTCGACTTCGCCAGCGTGGCCACCGAGTCATCGCACATAGTGCGCGGCTATGTGCGGTAACTCGCTGGCGTGACTTTCTCGCCGATGTTCTCCGCCTCCAAGATCCGCAACCTCGTCGAAGCACTCGTCGCCGAACTCCTAGCCGACGACCGTCTGCTCCACCGCAAGTCGTATTCGACACTCCGATCCGGATTCGATGCCTTTGCGGGCGATGCGTACGCTGATCCCGCGGTTGCGCACCCATTGCCGCAGTTCGGCGGTGTCGTATGCCTTGTCGGCGTGCAGCTTGCCGGGTTTGCGTCGGCGCGGACCGCGCCGCGATCAGATGGCAGGAATCGCTTTGACCAGCGGCCGCAGCGCTTCGGCATCGTTGGTGTTGCAGACGAAATAGCCACCGACAGCGGAATTCCCGCGCGGTCGGACAGCACGTGGATCTTCGAGCCGCGTTTACCGCGATCGACCGGGCTCGGGCCGGCTAAAGGCCCCCTAATGAGATGTAGCGGGCCAGTCCGATCGGGCAGACTCGCTGCCGGTAGCGGCTGGCGGGTGAGCACTGTTTGGTCCCCCAGGACCCCGAGTCCTGAAAAAAGATCGTGCCCCCGCCGGTCGACCGGGAGGATGGATCGCTGATGGGATGTCGTGCCCGCCGCGGCGGCGTGAGCACTGTTTCATTAGGGCGCCGAGAGTTCTCCCGAACGCTGCCGATGTCATGACATCGTTTGAGACAGGAGAATTCGAGTTGCTGTTCGTCGGTGACGACTGGGCAGAAGACCACCACGACGTCGAGTTGATGAACCCGACCGGGAAGCGGGTGGCCAGAGCCCGGCTGCCTGAAGGCGTCGACGGGATCGCACGATTTCACGCGCTGGTGGCCGAGCACTCCGGCACCGACACCCCCGCCGCTGATGTCGGGGCCGGGATCGAGACCGACCGTGGACCGTGGGTCGCGGCGCTGATCGCCGCCGGGTATTCGGTTTTCGCGGTAAATCCGTTGCAGGCGGCCCGCTATCGGCAGCGGCACGCGGTCTCCGGCGCCAAGAGTGACCCGGCTGATGCGCATGTGCTGGCTGGTATCGCGAATGCCTACCATTCCTCGCGGCCATGGCCTACTCGCTCGGATCGCGATGGTAGGACGATCATGGATACAGGCGACAGTTTCCAGCGCGGGTTGCCGGACTGGCACGAGCTCAGCGCGGCCATCCGCCACCTCACCGGTGACAAGCCCGGCGATCACCTCATCACCCGATGGATGCGCGCGCTCGCGCAGCTGCACCGCACCCGCCATATCAGCCCCGACCGGGCGATCGAGATCGACCGCCGCCGTTGGTATTGCGGCCGGTGCGGTGGCTGCTTTGTGCCCGAGACGAAATGGCCCGACACACTGCCCGCCCGCCGACTCATGGCGCCTCGGGACTACCAGCAGCGCCTGTGGCGCATCGCCGGATTCCGCTGAACCGTACGACACCACCATGCTGGCTTCCGCTCGCCTCTGCGCGTGGCGCGTGCGATTCGCCGGTTGGCCCGCGCACGGACCGCAGCAATCAGAAAACACCCAGGGCGGCGTAGCAGTCAGCCCAGCCGCGCCGGCGCAGACCTGGATGCCAAGCGTTCAGGCGAGCAGACTCCCACAGCCAGCACAACAACCCGAACAAGCTGACACTCCGCCGGACACGACCAGAGTCGCCAGGAGAGACGGCGCCGCCGGTCGACGCTTCTGGGGAGGCGGTCACCAGCGGGATCTCCAGCCGGATCGATACAACCTGCACCGTTTCTCGGATCGCGCTCTCGCCGTATACCACTTGCCCAGACAGCCCTTTGTCCATCTCATGGAAGGGGCAACTCGGGGCGTGGCGTTGCCCTTCGCCTGGCCACCGGCCGAGGTGATGAGGTCTGCACCGTGGCCAGCGGCCACACGTTGCCGACCACCTCCGGCAGGCCTTTCAAACCGTCGCAGACCAGGAAGAATACGTCCTTGACCCCGCGGTTGCGGATGTCGGTGAGCACGCTCATCCAGAACTTCGCGCCTTCACCACCGCTGCCGGCCCACAGGCCGAGGATGTCCTTCTCGCCGGTGACGGTGACTCCGATCGCGGCGTAGATCGGCCGGTTGGCGACCTGCCCATCACGCACCTTGGCTCTGTCGCACTCTTCGTGATGTTCAGTTCTGTTGTAGCAGAGTACGTTTGCGCAGTAGGTCGAGGTTGGCTCGGCCGAACATCTGGCGTTTGAGCATTTTGATGCGATTGACGTGGCCCTCGACAGGACCGGAGCTGTGAGGCAGCCCGGATTCGCCGGCGTGCCCCGGCCCGTCGGCGTGGTGTCGACGAGTTCCCCCAGCACCAACCCGCGCCGCCCCCGGTCAGTCCAGCCAGGAACCGATCGAAGGCATCAGCGGTGGCCTCCGCCGAATCTGGGGTGAAAGGCGCGACCGTGTACAAAGCGCGGGCCACCTCGATCCGATTGATGGTGGTATCGCGAATTCCAT
>NZ_BAFP01000240.1 GCF_000308455.1 Nocardia abscessus NBRC 100374
CCCGGCGAATGACCAGGGGCCGCGAGCGGGCTTCACCGTTCGCGGCCCTTTCGTATGACGGCGTAGATACTCGAGCGACCGACAACCCTGAGCCGTGTGGGCAGCGATCAGCGCACATGCGACTTCGTTCCCTACTTATCGGGCGTGTAGTAGACCGTCATCGAGGGGCTTGCATCGCCGCTGATATCCGCCTCCGCTAGAAGAGGTTTGAATACTACGGCCTCGATCGTCACATCTCCCAAGCCGCCGACTGTCTCATCGGCGAACTTCTTCAACAGGCAGATGACTCCGTCGCTGCCTACACCCGATGGATTGGCTTGGGAAGCGTGGTAGACAACATTCGACCCGCTGGGAGCTTCGCCCGCGATATCAACGTCGGACGCAAGGTTGTAGTAGACATCCACGATCGGCTTGAGCTCGGCGTCCGGTGTAAGTACCGAGTGAAACGTCATGTCCGTGACCTCGATGTCTCCGAGCGCATCCATGGCATCGGCCACTTCCCTCAGCAGCGCCGACAGCGGCCCTGCTTCCGCGCCCTCCATCCTGAAATGCAACTGCTTCCACTTTGGTATGGCATCCACTCTGCTGGCTCCAAACTTGTCGTCAATGGCGGCTGACCGCCGCCTTCGGCGGCTGACAGGCCGATACCGGCACTCGCGACCTCGGAATACTACCTACGGCCGCGCTTCTGCTTGTTTCTGTCGCCCTCGTACTTCTCATTCCTCTTGATCTTCTGCATAGCCCGGTTGTATGCCTTCTGGTCACATCCCGGCTTTCCCTGCTGTACACAGTCGAGCGCAGCTTGCTCCTCAGCCGAAAGAGTTTCCAACTGTGGCTTCTGGTGAACTGGCGAGGTGATCGAGGTGTGAGCAGGTGTGATCTCTGCGGCACTCGAGATAGCTGGCGAAAGGCCAGTCAACAACGGAGCGGCGAGCAACGAGACCAACGCCTTTCGTGTGCGTGGGTGAAGATTCATTAGGAAAGGTCCTCCTCCATCAGGTGACACCGTCTTGTGTCGATAAACTGGACGGCCTTGTGCTCCAACCAGTTCCAACTCTGCGATGTGACATGCGCCACTGTGGTCACTGCAACTGCGCATTGCGGGCACAGCCGACAGCGCGCGGGCTGCGTTCCAACTACGCAATCGACATCGCGCTGGAACTGCAGCGGGAGAAGGCGACCGTCTCCGCCTGATCGGCCGGATCGCACGGGCCGCGAATGGAAACCACCGTTCGCGGCCTGCGTCGTGTGTGGGCCGTGGCGGTGGTGAGGCCGGTCATCGCGCACAGGCGCGGTTGTGGACGGCTGTGCACAAACCGCGCCTACACCACGCCGTGGACGATCAGATCGCCTTCCTCGACCGGACCCCGGCTCGCGACTGAGAGTGCTCGGTCGTCATGCCGACCCCCGGTCGCGTGTCTGACTTCGCAACTCGGGCCGTGCCGGCACCACGGGACATGAGTGGGAATATCGCCGAGATGATTGACCACGTAAAGCGCTACTACGATACGGAGGCACTCTTGCTGGACGCGCTCTCCGAAGACTACGACACTTTCTCGGAGTTTGCACAAGAGTATCCGCAGGCATTGAGTCATCTTCTCAGCTTGGGATTGGTCAGACAGGTCGATAATCAGTACGAAAAGCGGCACAGCATTTGTTTTCGTTTCACTGGGGCTCCGGTTTCGACCAGATTCGCGAAACATGCGAGAAATGCGTGCCCGCGAACCTGACTGTGGAAAATTACCTCGCTGGCGAACTCGTCAACTGTACTTCTCGATGCGAAGGCTGTTATCCCACCGATAATGCCAGTTGGTGATAAAAATGGCCCATCGACGTTCGCATTCCCTGCTGGTGACGGAACTGCGATAGATCCATCACTTGACCGGATGCTGTGTCAGATATGGACCGAATACTTTTCGAATCCATGACGGCGCGTGACGAGGCAATCGTGAACATGCGCGCGCGAACTGTTGAAGGACTGGTGGGCGCCGGTCTCGTGCGAGTGGACGATAATGAGTATAAATGGACCTTTCCACGCGCTCATGACCTGCTGCGTCGTGCCCTGGCGGAAAATATCGCCCGGTACAACGACCCTCCGGGCAGCGTCACGGAAGCGTTCGGCCTGGTATGGAGCATCGAGCGTGCCCTCAGATGTGCTATGCGCACTGCCGCAATCGCGAGTACCCAAAATAAAACTTGGCAGACCCATGCATTGAACGGCCACCTCCCCGACGAAGTGCTTAGGCGTGCCTCCGCTGATGCCTACCCAGGCGCCAAGAGTATCAAGGAAATTCGGGATCCATTGGAATGGCTCACTCTTGGAGAACTCCTGGACCTTCGCCAAGCCAGGCCGACGGTTTACGGGAACTTGGGCGTGGAAGACCATGTCTGGCGGTCGTTTACGGCCGAGGTGCCCTCGATCCGAAACAGGCTATCGCATATGAGGCTTCTGCAAGAAGGTGATCTTGTGCGACTGAAAAAATGGCACAATGCGCTCGCACGAAAACTGAAGACGATTTAATGCCGACATCCTTGGAAACCGGTCCTGAATGCCAATATCGATGTCCTGCTTACACCTGCGGCGTCACTTCGGGCGACCTAGATCGGAAGGATCCAGCGTCATCAGTTTCGCTGAGCCTAGAAGTGCTCACTATTGAGCAATTCTGTTCACTAGACCGCGACGATCTCTAGCATGCTCTCCAGCCCGCGAAAGTCTCCGCTGTTGCGGGTGTACAGCGGTAGCCCGCGCGCTGACGCAATCGCCGCTATGAGCAGATCCATCCGGCGGGGTCGCGGATCGCGCTTTGCGGCCAAGGTAAGTGCCACTAGCGTGCCGTAGCGTGTCGCGGCGTCCTCATCGAAGGGCAGCGGATCGAAATCCACAATGGCAGCACCGAGTTGCTCGGAACGTGTAGCTCGGGTGGCGGTGTCCTTCGCCATCGCTACACCTTGGTGCAATTCGGCCAGCGTGATCGCCGTGATCTCAGGTAACTCAGGTAGGACCGCCGGATCGAGGGCGTACAGGTCGATGTAGGTGCAGGTGTCCAGTACGCCCGACGCGCGCCGCTCGGTCATGAGTGCGATCCCCAGGCATCATCGTCTCCGACGCGATCCTCTGTTCCGAAGAATTCGTCAGCCTCTTGCCGCATTCGGACGTAGTCGACGCGTGGAAGTTTGCGATGCCGTTCGACGAGCTCTTCGGCGGTGCGGCGGCGCTGTCGGCTCACAGGTCGCACTTCGGCGACTTCGACCCCGTTGCGGGTCACCCGAAAAGTCTCCCCGGCTTCGACCGCATTCATGACCGCCGCTGAGTTGTTGCGGAATTCCCGCTGCGTGATCACCTTCATGGGAGGATTGTAGCCCATCGTAGCTACATGGGCTACATGGGCTACATGGGATGCGGATAGCCGGTGACCGCTGAATCGTCGCGAACCGACCACTCTTGAATGTCGCTACAACCAGGTGTCGAGCGTCGTCGTGGTGAGGAAGTGTTCGAGGTCGGCGCGCCAGGGAGCCGGGGACGTCTTGTCGGGTTCGATGGCGGTGTACTGGCCACGGTGGAACAG
Source organism: Nocardia abscessus NBRC 100374 (assembly GCF_000308455.1). Lineage (GTDB taxonomy): Bacteria > Actinomycetota > Actinomycetes > Mycobacteriales > Mycobacteriaceae > Nocardia > Nocardia abscessus. Next base: position 3,567 of record NZ_BAFP01000240.1, read on the forward strand.
CGGGGGGCTGGTGGTCGTCGTCTCGGGGGCTTGGGCTCGGCCGGGCGCCCCTGTGGTGGTAGCCGGTCGTGGCCGGGTCTGATGGGCCGAACCGCGGGGGGCGGACTGCTTGTATCCCAGGACGCCGAGCATCAGCCGCTCCTCGGTCGAGCGAGGCCGCAGCGCGGGCCCCGTCGGCCACCAGTCGGCGAGTTCGGCCAAGCCCGGCGCGATCAGATCGAGATCACCGAAGAGTCCGGGGATCTGCGCGCGGGTGCAGTACCAGCCGGAGCCCATACCTGTTTCGAGAAAACGGCGTTCGAGTTCGCGGGCGATGCGGTGGGCTTCGGTGCCGTCGTCGGGATGGTGGAAATGCGTGATCGCGACGTACGAGCCGGGCGTGAGCGCGTCGATGTATTCCCGCACGATCGCTGCTGGATCGACGGCGTTCTTCGACGTGGTGCAGGATGCCGCACAGGACCAGCGCCAAAGGACGCTCGAAT
>NZ_BAFP01000239.1 GCF_000308455.1 Nocardia abscessus NBRC 100374
CGCTGGTCGCCGCGACGGCCGACGTGCTCGACGCGGAGCTGGTCGATTCGTCGTCACCGCAGCCGGTCAGCACCGCGGCCGCGACGACCGCCAGGCCACAACAGGCCACAGTCTTGCGAAGGATGGAATCGCGCATGGAAGTCCTCGTTTTCGGAAAAGGGAACAGCGAGGGCGCCGGGCGCGCACGCGCCCGATCGCCGGTTGATCGCACGGTCACGGTGTCCCTTTTCGAGGCGGCATGGGCCGTGCGAATACTGCCGGAGCGCTCCGGCAGACGATGACGCCGGTGACTACACCGGATCTACTTCATGTTGGCCTTCATGTCGTCCAGCCGGACCAGGATCGGGAAGCCGTTGACGCTCAGGGCGTTGCCGTGACCGGTCTGGTGCACGTCGAAGACGGACTGGATCGCGGCGTAGAAACCCTGCACGTCCAGCGTCTGGTTGACCGCGCGCTTGGCCTGGCGCAGCCCGAACGGCGGCATCGTCGCGATCTGCGCGGCCAGTTCCCTGGACTGGGAGTCCAGTTCCGCGCGCGGCACCACCTTGTTCACCATGCCGACCTGCCTGGCCTCCTCCGCGGTCACCGGCCGGCCGGTGAACAGGATCTCCTTCGCCTTGCGCGGGCCGAGTTCCCAGGTGTGTCCGTGGTATTCGACGCCGCCGATGCCCATGAGCACCACCGGGTCGGAGAACAGCGCGTCCTCGGCGGCCACGATGAGGTCGCACGGCCAGCACAGCAGCAGGCCGCCCGCGATGCACCGTCCCTGCACCGCCGCGATGGACGGCTTCGGCACGTTGCGCCAGCGCAGCGAGTACTCGAGGTAGCGGCGCGACTCGAGTTTGTAGATGCGGTCGAGGGTGATCTTGCTCGGGTCCGGCCACGACTTGTCCTTCAGATCGTGTCCGGCCGAGAAGTGCTTTCCCTCCGCCCGCAGCAGGATGACCGCGACGTCGTCGTCCTCCGCGGCGCGAACCCACGCCGCGTCGAGCTGATCGAGCAGCTCGCCGTTCTGCGCGTTGGCCGCCTCGGGCCGGTCGAGGGTGATGGTGGCGATCCGGTCGGCGACCTCATAGCGGATGTACAAATCGAGCTCCTCGAGTCCGGGACAGACCGGGCGCGCGCCCGGCGCCGATGGCACGCCGAAGAGCGGGCAGGCCGGCCGGAGCGGTGTGCGCGAACATCACGGCTTGCCTCCTTTCCGCGCCGACGCGTGATCGGGTGCGAGAATAACATTCTCGGAACCGGAAAGGGTAGTCTCGTAGATAGCGCGGACACGGTGACCCAAGGACCCGATGACACACCGTTCTCCGGTACAGTGCATCCATGTTCTCTTCACATGACCGAGGACCGAGGCGCCCGTGACCAGCCCGAGCGAGAAACCGGCCTGGAAGCAGCGCGCCGTGGAGCGCTCCCTACGTACCGCGAAATTGCGCGCCGAAGAGCGCGTTCAGCGGTTCCTCGACGCCGCCCAGGCCATCATCACCGAGAAGGGCAGCACGGATTTCACCGTGCAGGAGGTCGTCGACCGCTCACGGCAATCCCTGCGCAGCTTCTACTTGCAGTTCGACGGCAAGCACGAACTGCTGCTCGCCCTGTTCGAGGACGCGCTGAGCCGCACCTCCGACCAGCTGCGCGCGGCCGCGGACGGCCAGACCGACCCGCTGGACAAACTTCAGGTCGCCGTCGAGCTGCTGTTCGAATTGTGCCGGCCGGACCCGTCGGCGCAGCGTCCGCTGTTCACCGATTTCGCTCCGCAGCTGCTGATCTCACACCCCGACCACGTGAAGGTCGCGCACGCGCCGATGCTGGCGCTGTTCACCGAGCTGATGGATCTCGCCAAGGAGGCGGGGCAGCTGCGGCCCGAGGTCAACTCGCGCCGGACCGCGGCGATGGTCATGCAGACCGTCATGTTCACCGCGCAATCCGCGGGAGCGTCCGACGACGAGACGCAGCATCCGATCACCGCGTCCGAAGTATGGAACTTCTGCGCGCACGGCTTCGCGCGGGGATGAGAACAGTATTCTCCTAGTGGAGAATTTGACTTACACTCGGGTTCATGCCCGATCTGTGGAGTGATCTCGTCTCTTGCCTCGACTTGTCCGCGACGCCGGCCGGCGACGACGCCGACGCCCGCTTCGAGGGCCGCAACCTGCGGTTGGCCTACAGCCGGGTGTTCGGTGGGCAATTGCTGGGCCAGTTCGTCCGCGCGGCCGCCGCCGGCGTCCCGGACAAGTCGATCAAGTCCCTGCACGCGGTCTTCGTGCGCGAGGGCCGCACCGACGAGCCGATCCGGTATCGGGTCCACCGCCACCACGCGGGCCGCTCCTTCGCCACGCTGTCGCTGGTCGCCGAGCAGTCCCGTGGAGTCGTGGCGACGGCCTCGGTCTCGCTGCATGCCGAAGAGGAGGGGCCGCACCGGCAGACCGTCGCGGCGGCGCCCCCACTGCTGTCCGCCGAGCACAAGGCGGAGTGGGACCTGCTGCCCTGGGAGACTCGCGCCGCCGTGGACCTGGACGATCTCGGCACCGCCGCACCGGATTTCGAGTTCTGGATGCGCACTCCGGCGGTCGATCCGGCGCTGGCGCCCGCCCTGGCCGCCTATGCCACCGACCTCACGCTCATCGGCACCGCGCTGCTGCCGCTGGAAGGGTACGCGCAGAGCGGTAACGGCACCGCGTTCGTGTCGGCCGTCACCTCGCACACCCTCTGGTTCCATCGCCGCTTCCGCACCGACGAATGGCTGCTGCTGCGCCAGCACAGTCCGCTGCTCGCGCAGGCCCGCGCCTACGGCCGCGGCGACATCCTCACCGAGGACGGCACGTTGGTGGCCTCCTACGCCCAAGAAGCGATGGTGCGTATCCCCCAGGACTGACAACGGGCCTCACCCCGACCGTGGCAGCAGTCGCTCGGCCGCGCTGTAGGCGTCGCATTCGCCCGCGGCCACGGCTGCCGCCAGCC
>NZ_BAFP01000238.1 GCF_000308455.1 Nocardia abscessus NBRC 100374
GGAGTTCGGCACCACCGTGGTCAGCGTGGGCACGGCGACGTAGGTGTAGGAGAGTCCGTTGCTCGTGCCCCCGGCAGTGGTGACGGTGACCTGTACCGTCCCCGTTCCGGCGGGAGCGACCGCCGTGACCTGCGTATTGGAGTTGACCGTGAACGAGGTCGCCGGTGTACCACCGAAACTGACCGCGCTGGTGGTGGACAGGCCCGTGCCGGTGAGGACGACCGTTGTGCCGCCGGTGACCGGCCCCGAATTCGGGTTGATCGAGGTGAGGCTGGGGACTCCGGCATAGGTGTAGGAGACGCCGTTGCTGGTTCCACCCGAGCCGGTCACGGTGACCTGTACCGTCCCGGAACCTGCAGGCGCGGTGGCCGTGATCTGGGTAGGCGAGTTGACGGTGAAAATGGTTGCGGTGCTGCCGAACCGTACCGTCAAGGGACCGGTGAAGTTCGTGCCGGTGATCGTGACACTGTTACCACCCGACGCGGGACCCGCGGTCGGGGAGATGGACGTGATGGTCGGAACTATGACATAGACGAAGGTGACCGGGTTGCTGGTGCCGCCAGGACCGGTGACGGTGATCGACACGATTCCGCTCCCGGCAGGGGATACGGCGGTGATCTGGGTGTCGGAGTTGACCGTGAACGAGGTTGCCGGTGTGGCACCGAAGTTGACCGAGGTGACTCCGGTCAGGCCCGATCCGGTGAGTGTGACCGTCGTCCCGCCGGAGGTGGACCCTTGGCTGGGGCTGACACTGCTCAGGGACGGGACCGGGAGATAGGTATAGGAGACCCCGTTACTGGTACCGGCCGCGGTGGTGACGGTGACCTGTACGGTACCGGCCGAACCGGCGGGCGCGATGGCCGTGATCTGGGTGGGGGAGTTCATGGTGAAAGTGGTTGCGGTGCTCCCGAACCGAACCGTCGTCGGACCGGTGAACCCGGTACCGGTAATCGTGACGCTGGTACCCCCCGTCGTCGGCCCTGACGTGGGGGAGATGGAAGTGATGGTAGGCATGGCGCAGCCTCCTCGTTGCCGTGGTGCTAAATCCTCTGCACCGGATTGGTGCACGACTCGATCGGCGGCCCGCCTTCTCCATTAACGCCCCAGGACTAGTTGCTGGGCAACGTATCTCCGATCTGTTTTTGTCCGTTTTGGATGCTGGCGATGGAGACGAGGACGTTCTATCGGGCCCTGCGGCAGCGGCGTGGCTGAGGCGAGGCGAGAACAAGGCAGATCTGCCGAAACGCTTTATCCCGCAAGATGGGATGACGGTGCACCGGTCGGCATTCGGGGGCCGATGACCCTCCGATTCGACTCGGGCGGCACACCCCCCGATGAGGCGGCGGCGCAGCGAACGGTGCTGCTGCGGCGCCGCGCCGCGCCGTGTTCGGCCCGGCCCGTGTTCGGTGTCGCTACGGGATGGTGATGCCGAGGTCGGCGGCTGCGACGGCGAACCGCGCGAACCGGTGCGCTACGCCTGGTGGGAGGGCACGTTCGAGCGCGGCGTTGACCAGCCGGGCGATGATGTGTGTGGGATCGGCCTCGAGTGCGATCGTGATCGCGAGCCTGGCCAGGGTGCCGTCGCCGCGCAGGTGTGCGCTGTAGGTGAGCAGGACCGCGGCCTCGGCGCGATAGCGGCCGGTGAGGCTGCGGGTCAGCATGATTTGCCGACCGGTTCGACATCTGCCGACTTGACGACGACCGTGCCGGGCGATCGGAGCGAGAGTCGACCGGTGCGATGGTCGCTATCGCTCGGCGACTATCGGGTGTCGTTATAGCGGCCGACCTTCCAGACATGCCATCGGACTGCTGCGGCGACAACGACTGTCGCACCGGTATTCCCGCCACGGGCGAGTACGGCCAGAACGCGGTCCCGCAGCGATGGCAATAGAACCCGGCCCCCACAGCGCGTGCGCGTGCGGGCGTCCGCGCAGGATTCGGTTGTTGTGACGGCGTCGGTCCCGCGCAGCCGCGAGCGTCAACAGGCCCGGCGAGGCGTAAATCCCGACCATGAACACCCCGGACACAGCCATCGACATCTGGGCTCGTCCCGGTTCTTCGCCGACAGTGCCGATGGCCAGAACGATGAACATCAAGAACGCGGGAAGCAGCAACATCCAGCCCACCCGGGTCAAACGCCGCGTCGGTTTCCAGTCCGGCTCGCGGGCGAAGCTGTTGGCCAGCGCGGTGATATGGGTTCGATCGACGGTCATGGTGCCGAACACCGGCACGAGCCCGCTACTCGACACTCCGAAACCCGAATACGATCCGCCTCCCCATCGAGACCGAGGTCCCGTCCGAGCACAACGCGGGCACACTCTGCACCCAGTCGAGTCGTCCACAGCTCGGGCAGGTGATGTCGATATCCATCCGCCGATCTCCCGAAGCTCGAAAGCTCTGCTCCGCGCAACTCGGTCATGAGGGTGGCGAACGCGCGGACGTGGCCGGCGGGGACTGTCTAATTAACGGTTGATCTTGGTTGGTGATTCTCAGTGGTTGGTGGGGATCAATCGGCCTTCGAAGGCGATCTGGAAGGCGTTGAGCGGGGCTTTCCAGCGCATGGTCCACCGTTTGCGGCCTTTGCCGGTGGGGTCGAGGCTCATCAACGCCATGTAGACGCATTTCAGGGCTGCGGTCTCGTTGGGGAAGTGCCCGCGGGCCCGGACGGCTTTGCGGATGCGGGCGTTGACCGACTCGATCGCGTTCGTCGAGCAGATCACCTTGCGGATCTCGACGTCGAAGGCCAGGAACGGCACAAATTCCGACCAAGCATCCGACCAGAGCTTCACGATCGCGGGATATTTGCTGCCCCAGACCTCGGAGAACTCGAGGAATCGTTCGCCGGCCGCGTCCTCGGTCGGCGCGGTGTAGACCGGTTTCAGCGCTTTGGCGATCTTGTCCCAGTCCTGACGGCCGGCGTAGCGGAAGCTGTTTCGCAGCAAATGGA
>NZ_BAFP01000237.1 GCF_000308455.1 Nocardia abscessus NBRC 100374
AGCACCTGATACAGACGCTGGACATCGCTCGCGGTGTAGAGCCGGTGGCCGGTGCTGGTCCGCTCCGCAGGGTGTACCAACCCGATACGGTCGTAGTGGTGCAGCGTCCGCACCGTCAGTCCGGCCTCGGCCGCGAGTTCTCCGACCTTCCACACACGCTCGGTTCCGGGCTGTTCCATCCGTTTCATCTCACTTCCACCGACGCACTTTGCACCGGTGTCGCCGACGGTAGAACCTGACCTTACGTCAGGTGCAAGCCGAAACACGCCCGCCGAATCCAGCAGTCACGCCGTGCCGCCACATCCTCAATTGACACATGCCCCACTTCCGAACCGGTCTTGGCGTGGAGGTCGAGCGAGACCGCGATGTCAGATCTCGCCGATACGACATTCCGCCCGCTCGGACCGCCGCCGAGATTCGCCGATCAACGACGTCACACATCACCGATAGAACCATGCGTCGGCACCACCGTTCGGCGTGGTGTCGGTTGCGTGACCACACAGTGCTCGCATGGTTCGTTCAGTGGCGACTGCCGTCGTGCTCGTTGGGTCGTTGGATCAAACGGGACGGCCGTAGCCGACCAGGGCGCTGCCTCTGCCGATCGGATCGAGGGCGGCGCCGTCGAGGGTCGACACAGGGCAGGTTCGGCCGACCTGCGCTTCCGGACCGCACCTCCCCCGGCGGGGGAGGGTCGGAGAACCGAACGGTTCTCCGACACAATATTCAGTGGCAGACCATTTGCAATCTGCGGGCCCCTCATGATGGACAGAACTCGACAGCTCACATCATCTGGTTGCAGGCAGCCAGGGCCCCGGCGCAAGCGGTCCTCACTTGGCACCGCATTGCCATGCTCTCGTACTGGGATCACCACGGCGGTGGCGAGTTGGCGCCGAGTCGGTCAAAGGGCTGGAGCGCAGGCACTTCACGTGGTCTCCTGGCATGGCACACGTCCGCCGCGGAAATCCGCTCGGCGGGCCGATAGGGAGACGGGACCTCGAGGTCGATGACAGCACGCGAGATGGCAACTCGAACCTACATCGAGGTCGCACGCGGAAAGTTCGTGAACGCTGACATGGTGACGAGTATCGAAACTCAGCAGGGCACCATCTTCATCAGCGACGGTAAGCACAGCCAGGGATTTCAGCCAGAAGCGATCCCCCGCGAGGGCGCGGCCGCGCACTACATGGTCGAGTTGATGCGCGAACTTGGCAGACCAGCGACCGAGCCAGGATTACGAATCATCACCTTGCTCCAAGGCCAGATCGTGTCCCGCTATCTCCAATAACGTGGACCTCACAGAAAGCGAATCAGATGTCATCCATCTTCGACGGCCCGGTTGGACTGCTGACCTACCATCGCGAGCCCGAGCGGTGCTCGATCTGCAACCCGCACTTCACTCCCAGGCCGCTGCCGCCCAGCTCCCCCAGCGGCGGCCACGGCTTTGTGACGGCGTTGGAGACGCAGAACTACGTCATGAATCAGATTGCGAACCGGTTCCGGCGCTAGCGAAGCGGCCACGGAGCCCCTCGGCAGTGCCGCCGCCGGGCTATAGCTCACGTAGCTCAAGGATTATCCCGGCCGGGCTGCGATGTCGAGAATCGTTCGATTCTCGGACGCATACCCCTCGGAAGCGAACCGCCAGGACGGTTCCGCCGAACCGGTGTCGGAAACCTGTCGAAACTGTATTAGCCCATTACAAGAGCTCTCGTAGGCTGGCCAGTGACGGGATTCAAGATGTAGGCGCCGTGGCTCTGTTCGATCGACCGCGCGCGAATCTCACCGGTGTGTCGGCCCCATCGGGTCTTGCTCGACCATTTCAACGCTACGAGCATGTGTATCTGCGGCAGGTTCGCCCCGGTCAGATTCACGTCGGTCAGGTTCGCGCGGGTCAGGTCCGCATCGGACAGGTCCACGATACGTAGTGTCGCGCTGTTCAGGTTCGCGGCGGTGAGGTTCGCGTTGGACAGATCCGCGCGGAACAGGTCCGCATCGGACAGGTTCGCTTCGGCGAGATACACGTAGGACAGGTCCGTACCGATCAGGATCGCGCCGGTCAGATTCGCGCCGTGCAGAATCGCGCCATACAGCCTTGCGCGAGATAGGTTCGCGCGGAACAAGTTCGCGCGGATCAGCCTCACGAACGTCAGGTCCGCGCAGATCAGGTCCGCACCGGACCGGTCCACGCCGGACAAGGTTGCGTCGGACAAGGTCGCGTCGCGCAGGTAGGCAGCGCAGGCAATGTAGCGGGCCCACCGACTACGCCATGGCGACTGCTCAGACACCGACGTACCCGCGGCTGTTCATCGAAACAGCCTGCCGCCGTGGGGGTCTCGTACACCTGACGCTCGAGGACCTCAACGCCGAAGACTGCCTCGTTCGGCTCCGAGAGAAGGGAGGCACTCTGCGATGGCAGCCGGTCTCCCCCACCCTGATGCACCGAGTCCTCGATCACGTGCAGGCCCGTGGCGGACCCGAGGCAACCGATTACACCGTCGAATATTGCACATTCGCCACTCATGAGCCCGACGCGGTAGCTACAACACCCCTCGAATCCCCACCGCGGATGTAGCTGAGCAGCCTCCTCGGCTCACGACGTGGAGGCGGCGGGTGCGGCGGCGATGATCCAGTTGCTGAATTCGA
>NZ_BAFP01000236.1 GCF_000308455.1 Nocardia abscessus NBRC 100374
CGCTCCGGTGCACTGCGAGGTGTGGGCGGGATTCATCTTCGTCAACCTCGCCGCTCAACCACCACAAACACTGCGAGAATTCCTCGGCCCCATGGTCACCGCGCTGGAGGGCTACCCCTTCGACCGCATGACGGAGTGGTACGAGTTCCGAGCCGAGAACCAGAGCAACTGGAAGCTCTTCGCCGATGCCTTCCAAGAGTACTACCACGTGCCGGGTCTGCACTCGCAGCAGGTTCCCGGGGCGGTACGCAAGCCGGATGCCGGATTCACCTGCGCGCATTTCCAGCTCGATGGTCCGCACCGCATGGTCAGCACCGGTGGCGCTCGGCGCTGGACGCTGCCCGCCGAGTACATGTACCCGATCGAGCGGGTCACCCACAGCGGGCTGGTGGGCCCGTGGGAGTCCCCGGACATCGGTGAGCTGCCGCCGGGGATCAATCCCGGCCGGGTGGAGCCCTGGGGGATCGACAACTTCCAGATCTTCCCCAATATCGAGATCCTGATCTACCGCGGCTGGTACCTGCTCTACCGCTACTGGCCCACCTCGTATAACACCCATGTGTTCGAGGGCATGCTGTGCTTCCAGCCGGCCGACACCGTGCGCAAACGCGTCGAGCACGAGGTGGCCTCGGTTGTGTTCAAGGAGTTCGCGTTGCAGGACGCGGGCATGCTGACCGGTACCCAGACCGCGCTGGAGCAGGCATACCGCACCGCGAACGTCACCGACTACCCGGTCAACGACCAGGAGATCCTGGTGCGGCACTTCCACAAGGTCGTGGCCGACTGGGTGAACGACTACCGCGACGAGCGCGTGGGGGCCCGGCGATGAGCGGACCCATGCTGCCACCGGCCTTCGCCGAGTTCGAGAAGTTCGCGCCGACCTGGTGCCTGGAGTCCGAGACCGCCCGATGGGCCCAGCGGCAGGCCAGCACGATGGAGGAGCTCAACGCCTTCTACGACGCGTTCTTCCCCCGCCTGGACGAGGCCATCGTCTATTGCGACAAATTCCCCCTCGACGAACTGCCCGACGACGCCGTCAACCTGCTCCACCTCATCTACTCGCTGGTCATGGTGGCGATGGCGGTGGAGATCTTCCAGCAGCCCGCACCGGCCGACAGCGCCGACGCCTGGCTGGAGCGGGTCGGCGAGCCCACGCCCTGACCGGGCCGAATCCGAAGGACACGATCATGACAACACTCACCGTGGAGAAGCTGGGCCACGACGTCGGCGCCGAGATCGTCGGCCTCACACCCGACCGGCTGGTCGCAGACGCCGCCGTGCCCGGCGCGATCAAGCAGGCACTCGAGGACAACGGCGTCCTCGTCTTCCGGGGCCTGCACCTGGACCCCGAAACGCAGGTCGCGTTCTGCCGCACCCTCGGACCGATCGACACCTCCCCGGGCCACCACCCGGTCGAGGGGATCTACCGGGTCAGCCTCGACACCTCGAAGAACTCTTCGGCGAGCTACCTGCGCGCCACCTTCGACTGGCACATCGACGGGTGCACACCGGAGGACGACGCCTACCCGCAGATGGCCACGATGCTATCCGCGAAGGCCGTGGCCGCCACGGGCGGGGAGACCGAATTCGCCAGCACCTACAAGGCTTACGACGATCTGAGCGAGACCGAGCAGGACTACCTGGTGGGGCTGCGGGTGGTGCACTCGCTGGAGGCGTCGCAGCGGCGGATCACGCCGAACCCGACGCCTGAACAGCTCGCGGCGTGGCGGCGACGGCCGGTCCGCGAACACCCGATCGTGTGGACGCACCGGTCCGGACGCCGCTCGCTGGTGCTGGGCGCCTCCGCCGGCGAGGTGGTGGGCCTGGATGCCGACCGGAGCCGGGCACTGCTCGACGACCTGCTCGCCCGCAGCACCGCACCGGAGCGGGTGTACCGGCACGAGTGGTCCGTCGGCGACACCGTGATCTGGGACAACCGCGGCGTGATCCACCGCGCCGCTCCCTACGAGCCCGATTCGCCGCGGGAGATGCTGCGCACCACCGTGCTCGGCGACGAACCCATCCAGTGACCCTGCCCGACCACAGCACAGGAGTACGACCATGCCTCGTTGGCCCAAACCCCCCGAAGGCAGCTGGACCCAGCACTATCCGGACCTCGGCACCGGACCGGTGTCCTACGAGGACTCCATCTCCCC
>NZ_BAFP01000235.1 GCF_000308455.1 Nocardia abscessus NBRC 100374
GTCGTAAAGTAACAACGTGTTGGTTTGGGCTTCAATGGCTTTCGGTTCTGAGTGGTAGCGGTGGAGGGCGGCGGGGTGGGTGTGGCCGCTCGGCTGCGGGCATTGTTGCCGCATTTGAACGAGCGGCAGCGGCGGTTGGCGTTGGGCGGCGAGGCCCTGGTGCTGGGGCATGGCGGGGTGCGGGCGGTGGCCCGGGCAGCCGGGGTCAGCGAAACCACGGTCCGCAAAGGTGTTTTCGAGGTCGAGGCCGGGGAGCATCGGCTGCCGGGCGGCCGTGTTCGGCGAGCTGGCGGTGGTCGTCGACGGGCCGAGGAGTTGGATCCGCGGCTGGTTGCGGCGTTGTTGGCGTTGGTGGAGCCGGATGAACGTGGCGATCCGATGTCGCCGCTGCGATGGACGGTGAAGTCGCTGCGGAATCTGGCTGCCGAATTGACCCGAGCCGGACATTCGGTGTCCGCGCCGACGGTGGGCCGGTTGTTGAAGGCGCAGGGCTTCAGCCTCCAGGCCAACGCGAAGACGCTGGAAGGGACCCAGCATCCTGATCGGGATGTCCAGTTCCGCTATATCAACGAGCAGGTCAAGCGGCATCATGCCGATGAACAGCCGGTGATCAGCATCGATGCCAAGAAGAAGGAACAACTCGGGCAGTTGCCCAACGCTGGGCGGCAGTGGCGTCCGAAGGGCGATCCGGTGCGGGTCGAGGACCACAGCTTCTACTTCATCGGCCCGGATGTCGACGTGGCTATCCCCTTCGGCGTCTACGACATCGGCAACGACACCGGTTGGGTGAACGTGGGCACCGATCACGACACCTCGGTGTTCGCAGTGGAATCGATTCGGCGCTGGTGGCGGTCCCGCGGCTGCCTGGACTACCCCACCGCGGACCGGTTGTTGATCACCGCGGACTGCGGCGGGTCGAACAGCTACCGGTATCGGCTTTGGAAGGCCGAGCTCGCCGCGTTCGCCGCCGAGACCGGCCTGACCGTAACCGTGTGCCACTTCCCGCCGGGCACCTCGAAATGGAACAAGATCGAGCACCGGTTGTTCTCCCACATCACCATGAACTGGCGCGGCAGGCCACTGACCAGCCATGAGGTCGTCGTCAATAGCATCGCAGCGACCCGCACCCGGTCCGGGCTGCGGGTCCACGCCGAGCTCGACACCGGCATATATCCGACCGGGATCTCGATAAGCCGTGAGCAGGCCCGGTCACTGCCGATCACACCACACCCGCAGAGAGGAACCTGGAACTACACCATCGCCCCGACCGGCCGCCAGGACACCGTCACCACTACCGAAGGCCGCAACGCGGCCAGAGCGCACGCTCTGGCGGCGCTCACCGACCCGAAGGTGACCGGCTTGCCCGCTCACGAACTGCAGCAGCTCTGCACGCTGCTGGCGCCGGCGCAAGCAGCGATCGCCGAGCAGCGCCAGTACCTGCAACGCGGCGGACCACGCCGAAAAGAACGCGGCGACCACGGCCGTCCGTTGCTGACACCGGCCGACAAAGTGTTGATAACCGTGGTCTACCTGCGGCGGGTATGCCCCCAGAAAGTCCTGGTGGAACTGCTGGGGATCAACCCCAACACCATCGGCCGAGCGATCAGGGAAACCCGCACCCTGATCGAAGAGCATCAGATCGAGTTTTCCCAGACATCGCACTACTTCTCCGACATCGACGAGCTGCGCAACTGGCTCGACAACGACACCACCACAACAAGGATCGAAGCCGCTCGAGCGTTGACTCACCCCGACCTCACCGGCATGACCCGCGACGACTTCCAGGCCCTCGTCGACCGGATATCGGTTTCCTACCGCGCCTCGATCGAACAACGACGCCACCGCCAACGCGGCGGTGAACGCCGCCCCGGCACCCGGGGCGGACTGTTCCGCCAGAAGATCACCGACGCCGACCGAATCCTGGCCACCGTGCTGGCCCAACGCCAGCTATGCGACCAACAAACCCTCGCAGAGCTGTTCGGCGTCAGCAGAGGCACCATCCGCAACGCCATCGACGACGTCCTGCCGCTGCTCCAGCAACACCGCATCACCCCTGCACCCGCAATACGCCAGTTCACCACTGCTGCTGAAGTCCTCGACCTGATCGCCTCGGACACCGACCACAAATCGCCAAGTTGAATCTTTACGACTCCA
>NZ_BAFP01000234.1 GCF_000308455.1 Nocardia abscessus NBRC 100374
GGCATCACGAAGAGTGCGACAGAGCCCGCACCTTCACCACGATCGCATCGATGAAGACGGCCACGTAGACCTCATCCAGCGGCCGGCTGGCCCATTCCTGCATCTCGGCGATCACTTTGATGCTCCTATGGTTGTCAAGCCGTGGAGGTGAGCCATTCTCGATAGGTGTCGGCGAGTTGATCGTTGCGGGATTGGCCGCGTTCGAGCCTGGACAGGGTGCCGGGCCAGACGCCGAGGTGTCGTGCGGCGGCGGTGAGGGTGATGTTGCGGTCTTGCCGGGTCGGGCGCAGGTCGCCGTAGTCGGGGATCCCGACGGCGCGGGTCAGTAACCGATAGACCTCGCGAGCGATCGCGCGCTTGAGCAGTCGCAGGATTTCCGGTTTGGAGCGGCCGGTCTGACTCTGTCGCATGGCATAGGACCGCGTCTGTTCGTGTCTGGATATGCGGCACAGCGCGATACGGTGCAGTGCGTTGTTGGCGGCACGATCACCGCCGCGGGACAGACGGTGCCGCACGGTTCTTCCAGACGACGCCGGCACCGGCGCTGCTCCGCACAGGGCAGCGAACGAGGCCTCGCTCCTGAGCCGTTGCGGGTTGTCACCTGCAGTGACCAGCAGTTGGGCGGCGGTATCGGGACCGATGCCGTAAGCCGACCGCAGTGCCGGGCACAAGACCGCGGTCAGCTCATCGAGTTCGGCGGTGAGTGTCGCAACCTGCTGGTCGAGAAAGACAACTCGGTCGGCGAGAACTTTTGCAGCCATCAAAACTCCAGCCGACAACGGATCGCCCTGAGTTCCGGGACGCACTCGTGTCAGCGCGGTGATCAGCTGCTTGGTGGCGATCTTGCGGAATCGGTCGCACTGCCTCCGGCGCGGTCACCAGCAAGGCCTTGATCTGGTTGATCGATGCGGTGCGAGCTTTCACCGCCGAACGACGCGCGCCCAGCAGGGCCCGCACGACACCGATCCGCGCGTCCTTCGGCTCGGATACCCCATGGCCGGACAGGGCGGATCGAGCGGCCGAGTACGCATCCAGCACGTCGGACTTGCCACACCGACGTCGTGTCGCCTTGTCGGGGCGACAGACTTCCAGGACCGGAATTCCCGCCGCAACGAGGGCTCTGGTGAATCCGGCACCATAGCTACTGGTTCCTTCGACGCCGACGACGTGAGGAACACCGTGGCTGGTGAGGAATTCGATGGCCGCACGATACCCGGCCGCAGTGGTGGCGAACTCCTGATCGGTGATGGGCTGACCGGCCATCGAGATCACCGCGACATGAATAGTGTCGGCATGGGTATCGGCACCGCCGATGACCCTGTTCGTCTCGGGCATCTTCGCTGCTTCCTGCCTTTCCTGGTGTCGTGATAGAACACCCGGTCGGACAGGCAGACAAGACATTGGCGAGGCGCAACCAGGCCCCTATTAGGTCATCCCCGCCCGGCCGGAGCGCTCAGGGAGGTTCCCGCCCGAGTCGGCGGACAAAGTAAGGACAACCCAGCAGGGCGTCAGTCAGTGATTGAGCAACGACTCGGGACGGGAACGCGTCTCATCATCAATGTCGGTGATCCGGGAGACTGTCTCCTTGGACACCGACGCGCCATAGATCTCGGCGAAATGCGCCGAAATCTCCCCGGTTGTGAGGCCTTTCGCATACAGCGACAGCACGATCTCATCGACCCCGGTCAATCGGCGCTGCCGCTTGCGCACGATCTGCGGTTGAAAGCTGCCGTCACGGTCGCGGGGCACCTCGATCGGCACCGGCCCGGTCGTCTCGGTCAACACCGTCTTCGACCTGGTCCCATTACGCACATTCGCCGATTCCCGGCCCTCGGGAGCCTGGTTGGGTTCGTATCCCAGGTGCTCGGTCATCTCCTCGTTCAGCGCGGTCTCGAGGACGGTCTTGGTGAACTGCCGCAGCAGCCCGTCGGGCCCGGTCAGGGACAAGCCCTGCTGTTTGGCCATCCGGACCAACTCCGCCGCTGCCAGCTGCTCGGCCGAGGCCTCGGCCTTCTTCTTCGCCACGGCATCAAGTGTCGTCATCACGGCACCTTCCCGCTGACCATCCGGTCAGCGAATCAGGCCGGAAACACCCTTAA
>NZ_BAFP01000233.1 GCF_000308455.1 Nocardia abscessus NBRC 100374
ATCTGGTCTGCGTATCGGGTGGTGTCGTCGGTGAGCACGACCGCGACTCCGGCCTGTTCCAGGATCGCGGTTCGACGTTGCGCCGGCTGGTCCGGAGCGACCGGAACGTACGCTGCTCCGGCAGCCAGCACGCCGTACAACGCCGCCACCTGCGCCGCACCCCGAGCCGCGGACACCGCGACCGCGTCACCTGGCCGCACCCCGTGTTCGATCAGCAGCCCCGCGATCCGTCTACTCTGGTCGGCCAATTCACCGAACCCGACAACGGTGCCGCGATCGAGGATCGCCACCCGCTCCGGATCAGCAGCCGCGATATCGAACATCGGCGTGTGCAATAGCCGAGCAGGGCTATGTGCGTTCCTGCCTTCGCCATCACGTTCGTGGGCGCTCGTCTCACTGAGCGGCCGTGGTCCGGCAGTATCGTTGACTTGGCTGCGGATCACCTGCTGATGGGGTGGCAACACGGATAACGTCTCGCCCAGCGGCTGCTCCCAATCCACATCACCCAGTCGGTTCAGGAGTCGGTGGTAGGTGGCGAGCATGTCGTCGACCATTCCGTCGGGGAACAACTCGTCTACCGAATCCCAGCTGAGCAAGAGCCCGTCCGGCAGTTCGATGACTTGATGGTCCAGCCACACCTGCGGCGTCTGGGTGCGGGTGTAGTCCGGCCAGCGCACCGACCGAGCCAATTCGTCATCGACACCGAGCATCGATGTGAACACCACGGGCACGGGTTCGGCAGGTACTTCACTATCGCGGGCGAGTTCCCGCAGCACTCGCACCGCGGAAACCTGCTGATGGTCCAGGTCGCTCCACAATTGCTCCTGCAGTCGGCGGGCACGTCCCAGCCAGCTTTCGTTCTCGGTCGGGCGATCTGCCACCAACAGCAGCGAGCTGAAGTCGCCGACCACCCGCATGATGTCGGGGTGCACGTCGCGGCGGTCGAAGCGAGTCAATGTGACGGTCAGGTCGCGCTGGGCACTCCATCCACCCAGCACCCACGTGTAACACGCCAGAAGCACCACACTCGGTGTCACTCCGAAGCTCCGGGCGCGCGCTACGATCCGGTGCCAGGTTTCCGAATCCAGCTGCACTTCCCGGCGTCGGAACCGGGGGCGCTCTACCGTCGCGGGAGAAACTCGCAGCGGCAATTGCGGACCAGGCGGCAACTCCGGCAACCGTGAACGCCAGTACGACAGAGCGGCCTGGATCTCGTCATCCGACGGGGCGCAGCTCACCACATAGTCACGAAACTCCATGGCCAACGGCGCCAACTCGGTATCCGGATCCGCATACAACCGTAGCCATTCGGAAATGAGAACCAAGGCGCTCAGACCATCGACAACCAGACTGTCGAAAACCACGCACGCTCGGGCTTTGCCACCGCCACGAACGACGCGCACATCGAACAGTGGATACTCGCCGGCATCGAGTACCCCGCCTGCCATTTCCTCCCGCAGCGCCAGGGCCACGCGATCGAAATCACCACCGGCATCGATAACCGGAATCCGGTACCCCGCGACGTCGGCCAGCACCCGCTGCGATCCGTCCACACCCACCACCGCACGCAACATCGCATGCCGATCGATCACACGATTCCAGGCACGCTCCAACCGATCCAGATCCAGACCGGGCCAGTCGTACTCGAAATACAACTGAGCACCGATACCACCCAAATCGAAATCCGCCGACCGACCCAACCAATAAGCAACTTGAATATCTGTCAACGCGAATGGCTCCCACCGGTGGGCCACATCGGTGGTCAGCAACTGGACCGGAGAGGCGCTCCGCGGTAGTTCGCCCAGCGCGGTGGCTTCGATGTGCGGTCGGTGCTGGGTGAGCCCGGCGATGGTCGGTGTGGTGAAGAATTCGCGGAGGGTCACGGTGATGCCGAGCTCACGGCCGAGGCGGCTCACCAGGCGGGTGGCCGACAACGAATCGCCACCCGCGCCGAAGAAATTCGTATCCCGATCGGGTAGGACACCGCCGAGTACCTGTTGCCACACCAGCCCGATCCGGGCTTCTGCCCCCGGCCGCAACCACTTCCGCTCCTCCGCCCTGGCCGTGCTCGCGGCAATCGTTGATTCGGCTCTCCGT
>NZ_BAFP01000232.1 GCF_000308455.1 Nocardia abscessus NBRC 100374
TTCGTGATGCCGAAGCTCGGCGTTTGTCATCCGCATGCCCGCCTTGGTAATGGTCCCTGGCGTGTTCGATTGATGTTCGGAAGTTGTTGCCGCACTTGGCGGATTTGGTGATCGAAGCGGTCGATAGCGTGAGTGATCGGGTGCTGATCCGGGCTGCGGTGGCTGCACCGACTGTCCGGTGCCCAGGATGTGAGTCGCCCTCGGCGCGAGTGCATTCCCGCTATCAGCGAACCCTGGCCGACGCTGCGATCGCTGGCAGAGTTGTGATCGTTCAACTGATAGTTCGGCGGTTCTTCTGCCCGAACCACGATTGCTCGGCGAAGACCTTCGCAGAACAGGTCGCCGGCCTGACGGTGAAGTGGTCGCGGCGCACGAACCGGTTGACGTCGATGCTCGCCGCAATCGGGCTGGCAATGGCCGGCCGTGCCGGTGCCCGGTTGGCGGATCGATTGGGCCTGCCTGCCAGCCGGGACACGTTGATCCGGCTGGTCCGCCAGTTGCCGGACCCGCCGAACAACCCGGTCACGATCTTGGGTGTCGACGATTTCGCAGTCCGCCGCGGCCACCGCTACGGAACCGTCTTGATCGACCTCGACACACGCAAACCGATCGACCTGATCGATGGTCGCGATGGTGACGCCCTGGCCGCATGGCTGCGTGCCAGACCCCTGCCGCAATTCATCTGCCGGGACCGGGCCGGCGGCTATGCCGAAGGCGCCCGGCAGGGCGCTCCGGACGCAACGCAGGTCGCCGACCGTTTCCATCTCTGGCAGAACCTCGGCCAAGCCGTGGAGAAAGACCTTTCAGCGATCCGCCGAGACCTTGCTGAGGCCTTGGCAGCGGCAGCTGCCGCCGAGGCCTCCAATCGGACGCCTGCGGTCGTCGATCATCGTGAATTGAAGGTGGTCAAACGATTCCGGCATCAGCATGCCGCGGTTCACCGGCTGCTGCAGCAGGGACTGAGCAAGTCCGCGGTCGGTCGTGAGCTGGGCCTGCATCCAGCGACAGTGCGCAAGTTCGCCAATGTCGAGACCGTCGATCCGCTGATCGCCAAGAACCAGCAGCGTTCGTCCATCCTGGACGGCTACCACGAACACCTGCACCGACGCTGGAACGAAGGCATCCGCAACGGCGCCCAACTCACCCGTGAGATCGCCGAGCTCGGATACCCCGGCACCGAACAGCAGGTCCAACGCTATCTGCGACGATTCCGCACCAGAACCGGCCATATGCCGGTCCCCGCCCCGCGACCGCCGTCGGTCCGCGACATGACCCGGTGGATCATGACCGATCCGGCCAACCTCACCACCGACGACTCCACGCGCCTGCACCAGCTCGGCAAACGCAGCAAAGACCTGCGTCGGTTGGCAAACCATGTCGAGGACTTCGCGATCATGATGACCCGGCTCGAAGGCCACCGCCTCGAAGAATGGATCAACACCGTCGAGAACGACTCCCTGACCGCGATCGGCTCGTTCGCCCGCAACCTCCGCCGCGATATCGACGCTGTCCGCAACGGCCTGACTCTGCCCTACAGCTCCGGCCCGGTCGAAGGCCACATCAACCGCATCAAAATGATCAAACGCCAAATGTTCGGCCGGGCCAACCTCGACCTACTCCGCAAACGCACTCTGCTGCAGACCTGATCACGAAGACTGCGCC
>NZ_BAFP01000231.1 GCF_000308455.1 Nocardia abscessus NBRC 100374
CAGGGTGAGCCCGTTGCGGACGGCGTCGATGTCGCGGCGGAGGTTGCGGGCGAAGGAGGCGATCGCGGTCAGTGACTCCTTCTCGACGGTGCTGATCCAAGAATCGAGGCGGTGGCCTTCCAGGCGGGTCATCATGATTGCGAAGTCTTCGACGTGGCGTGTGAGCCGGTTCAGGTCCTTGCTGGCTTTGCGGATTCGGGCCAGGCTGGCGGTGTCTTTTTGCTCGAGGTTGTCGGGATCGGACATGATCCAGCGGGTGATGTCGCGGACCGACGGTGGCCGTGGTGGGGGCACGGCGATTTGACCTGTCCCGGTGCGGAATCGTCGTAGGTAGCGTTGGACCTGCTGCTCGGTGCCGGTATATCCCATCGGGATGATCTCCCGGGTGAGCTCGGCGCCGTTGCGGACGCCATCGTTCCATCGCCGGTGCAGATATTCGTAGTAGTCATCGAGAATGCTGGAACGCTGCTGATTCTTGGCGATCAGGCTGTCGACGGTTGGGCTGTTGGCGAACTTGCGGACCGTCGCGGGATGCAGGTCGAGTTCGCGGGCGATGGCCGCCTTGCTCATGCCCTGCCCGAACAGACGCTGGACCGCGGAATAGTGCTGGCGGGTTCGTGTGACGACCTTCAACTCGTGATCATTGACCACCGGTGGCGTGTGGCTGGTCGACTGGGCGGCAGCCCGGACGGCCATGGCCGCAGCAAGGTCACGGCGGCCCGCCGAGACGTCCTTCTCGACGGCTTGGCCGAGGTTCTGCCAGAGATGGAATCGGTCCGCGACCTGCAGTGCGTCGGGGGCTCCCTGTCGGGCGCCCTCGGCATAGCCGCCGGCTCGGTCTCGGCAGATGATGTGCGGTCGCGCCCGTGCGCGCAGCCAGGCGGCCAGGGCATCTCCATCACGGCCCTCGATCAGATCGACCGGCCTCCGCGTTTCGAGATCGACCAGGACGGTGCCGTAGCGGTGTCCGCGCCGGGTCGCGAAGTCGTCCACGCCCAGCACCGTGATCGCGCTGATCGGCGGATCCGGCAGCGCCCGGATCAACCTGAGCAGCGTGTCCCGACCGGCGGACAACCCCAAGCGGCCAGCCAGTCGTGCACCGGCTCGACCGGCCAGGGCCAATCCGATCGCGATCAACAGCGACTTCGACTGCTCGGTTCGCCGTGACCACTTCGTCGTTAGGCCCTCGACCTGCTCAGCGAAAGTCTTTGCCGGGCAGTCGATATTTGCGCAGAAGAATCGGCGCACAACCAATCGCACGATAACCACGCAACCAACGACCGCCGCATCGGCCAACCGCCGCCGGTAACGCGAATGCACCCGCGCCGACACCGTTTCGCACCCAGGACACCGACCCGCCGGGGCGGCGACGACCGCATCCACAACCACAGCAGCGTCCTCACTACGGACGTCGCAGATCACCAGGCCACCCAAGTGCGGCAACAACTTTCGAACAAGATCATCCGAACACGTCCGCCAGACTTACCAGCAACAGCCAGGACCCGACGACAACACGCCGAACCAC
>NZ_BAFP01000230.1 GCF_000308455.1 Nocardia abscessus NBRC 100374
GCGAGGAGGGTTACTTCCTCGGCTGGGGAACCGACACGGTGGGCGCGGTGCGCGAGCACTACGCGGGTCACGACCGGGTCGTCATCCTGACCGACGAGCAGGCCCACGACGGCGACGTCGGCCGGGCGGTGCCCGGCCGGGTGCCGCTCTACACCTGGAACCTGGCGGGATACCGCTACGGGCACGCCCCCGGCGGCACCCCGTACCGGCACACCTTCGGCGGCCTGACCGACGCGGCGTTCCGGATGATCCCGCTGCTGGAAGCGGGCCGCGACGCCGACTGGCCCTTCTGAACGGCCGCGGGGCCGAGACCATCACCGGTCCCGGCCCCGCGGCCGTTCGTCTTGCCGTCGTCGGCGGCTACCCGAGTACCGGGTAGTTGGCCCGGATGACGCCGTGCGGGTCCCGGGCCCGCTTGATCTCACGCAGCCGGGTCAGCGTCGCGGAATCGAACGCGGCGGCGGCGCTTTCCTCGGGTGTGAGGAAGGTGTACGGCTTGCGGCCGCTGATCTGCCCGCTCACCGCGCCGACGATGGCGGTGCGCCGGGCCCGGACCGCGTCGGCGAGATGCGGCAGCCCCACGCCCAGGCAGTAGAGCAGGTACGGCTCGGTGACCGGGCCGCGCGCGCCCGCGTCCGGCCGGGCTTCGGCCAGCGCGCCGCCCAGATGCCGGATCTGGATATTGGCCAGCGGGGCGAGGGGTTCATCGATCAGGGTTTTGATCACGGCGTCGCCGAGTTCGGTCAGCTCCTCGGCACGCGACAGCGCCGGGCTCGGGTCCGTGGGTTCGCCGGTGACGGCGCCGATGTCGGCGGGCCCGAAAACGCCCCGCTTGTCCAGGATCGGATTCCCGATGGCGTCGAGCGCTGCGAGCAGCGACCGGCCGCGATCCGGATCACCCAGATACACCGCGTCCAGCCCGACCATCGGCGGCGCGTCCGGGATCTGCAGACGCTGCAACCACACCGTCAGCTCCTCCGGCGCCGCGGCGGTGATCTCCCGGAAGACATCGAACACCTCGTGAACGCGTGTTTCCGGCCACAGCATGCGGCCGCCGAACAGCTCCGGCGCCGGGAACAGCGCGAACTCGAGCCCGGTCACCACGGCGAAGTCGCCACCGCCGCCGCGCAGCGCCCAGAACAGGTCCGGGTCGTCCTCGGCCGTGACCCGGCGCTGGGCGCCGTCGGCGTCCACGACCTCGAACGCGCGCACGGCGTCGCCGGCCCATCCGTGCTTGCGGCCGAACCAGCTCATACCGCCGCCGAGGGTGTAGCCGGTGACGCCGACGACCGGGTTGCTTCCCGCGAGACCGGTCAACCCGTGCCCGGCAGCGGCGGCCTGCACCCGGCCCCACGGCACGCCCGCGCCCACCCGCGCCACTCGCCGCTGGGCGTCGATCTCGATGCCGTCCAACTGTCCGGTGCGCAGCAGGATCGCGTCCGGCACTCCGCCGGACGCGCCGTGGCCGGTCGGCTGGGTGACCACCGGCACGCCCGCGCGGGCC
>NZ_BAFP01000229.1 GCF_000308455.1 Nocardia abscessus NBRC 100374
CAATGCCGTTAACTTATGCGTCGGTGTAGGAGGATCTCGGCTGGCCCGGTGTGGTTGATGTTCTTGTGCTGCACGAATTTTCGTGGAAATTTGTGGCGTCCACGTTTGGTGACTCTGGGATAGCTGCGATGTCGTCGTGGCGGGTTCGGGCGTTCGGCGATCTCGGTGAACGCGGTCATGGTGGCCTGAGCCTGCCGGTCAGGGGGAAAAACCCGCCTGCCCGGTGACGTGCCGCCGGACAACGCGGAGAGTGCGGATGAACGACAAACGTAACGGGTCACAGCCTTCGAAGTCGGCGGCGGAGTACATCAGTTCACGGATGGCGTAATGGGTGGTCAGCAGGCCCCAGACCTCTTGGCGCACCATGGCGGGGCTGTGCGAGCGCAGCACTCGGTAGCTGCCGCGCTGGGAGGTCTCGATCTCGGCCAGACTGGTCTCGAACTCCCACCGGGCATGGTAAGCGGCAGCCAGTTCGGCCGCGGACACGGTCGCGGGGTCGAGGAGGGTGGTGATCAGCCGGATCGGTCCGCGCTGGTCATTGTCGCGGTTGGTGATCTCGTACTCGACCACCCGCACCGTGATCCCTTCCAGGGGAGTGTCCTTGCCTGCGAGACGAGATCGGTGGATCCGCTGGCGCTCGGCCCTGTTGGTCAACCTGGACAGATACGATCCATCCGGAAGTTCCTGTATTACAGGAAGGTTCACTTTGGACTGGGTTCTCCACAACAGGTCCGCGCCGGTCGCGGCAGCGTCGCGCCACAACTCGTGGCTGAAGAACCCGCGGTCGGCGATGACCAGCATCCCCGCAACCAGCCCGTCCAGCAGCGGGCGAGCCAGCTCCCGCTCGTCGGTGTCGAGGGCACCGATTTCGGCGTCGACGATCGCGTGCGTGGCGCACTCGGCCAACCCGACGACCTTCACCTTCGGATACGGTGCGTCCAGCTCCTCACGGGTACGTCCCCGGCCGAACTCGGCCTCGTTGTCGATCGTGTCCGCGATATCCATCTGGACCCCGTCGATCGCCATCAGCCGCCGCCCGGCCAGCCATGCACCTGGCGTTCCCGGACCGGCCAGCGGCACCGCCACCCGCCGAAACAGCTGCCGCACAGGCTCTTCGCCCAGACGGGCACGTGCCTTGCACAGCGCCGGGGAACTCGGTACATGCCAGTCCTCGTCCCAGGACCGCAGAAAACGCAGACCGTCGACGAGTTTGCGCATCACCTCTTCGTAGGCGTCGTCGAAGAACAATGTCATCGTCAGCACGAAATACACCACCACCCGCGCAGGCAGCAGCCGCCGCCGCTTCTCCAGCCGACCGGTCTCGACCAGCACCTCATCGACCAGATCCCGATGCACCACCCGGGTCAGCACCCCCAATCCAATCCGATCGGTCAGCCGTCCCGTCGCCTCCGCCCACGCCACGAACGAGCACCATACATGGAAAACCCTTGCAGCACAGCAACTCTCACTGCAC
>NZ_BAFP01000228.1 GCF_000308455.1 Nocardia abscessus NBRC 100374
TTAGTACTGCAACGGCAGTCAGGTGAGTGGGTGTCCTCGTCGTCGGTAGTGGGATAAGCGGGCTTGGTGTTGTCGTCGGCGTCGCCAGTTCGACCATGCCCAGACGCGGTGAGTGCAGCGGATGGCGGGTAGGAGCAGGGCGATGGTGAGGCGTCGGATCTCCGGTAGCGTGAGTGCGATCATGTCTTGATCGCTGCCGGTGGTTCCCCTTTTGCGGCAACGGCTTTCGTTCCGGTGAGCCAGGCCAGGGCGAGCATGGACAGGGTGATGTGGGCATACCAGGCCCGCCAGCTGCGGACCTGGTAGTGGTCGAGGCCGGCTTCGTTCTTGGCCTGCTGGAAACACTCTTCGATCCGCCACCGCGACCCCGCGATCCACGCCAGATCAGCGATCGTGGACCGGCGCGGTCCGTAGCAGACGTAGTAGGCGATCTCGCCGGGGTCGGTGATGCTGCGCCGGGCCAGGAGCCAGTGCCCGCGCCCGGGCTCCCAGCCGATGCGGATCGGGACCCGCGCCCAGTCGTAGTCGCGGGGTCCGTGCGCACCGGCACCGGCGGAGATCCGCTGCCATGCTCGTGCCGGGAGCGCGGCGACCAGCTCGTCAGCGCGGGCCTGGCCGAAGCCGGTCGTGATCAGGGTGTCGTTGCGGCGGGTCGCCAGCACGTGGGCGACGTCGTGTTGTTCGAGCCATACCCGCAGGTACTTGACTTGACCGTAGGCTTCGTCGGCGGTGAACCACCCAAACGGCACCTTCGCCGACACCACCCGTTCCAGCATGGCCATCACCAGCCGCGGTTTCGTCGCGAACTCGACCTCGTCGGGGATCCCGGCGGCGCGGCAGCGGTCACGGTCGGTGGTCCAGGACTCCGGCAGATACAACTCTCGATCCACCAGGGCGTGGCCGTGACGGGAGGCGTAGGCGAGGAACACTCCGATCTGGCAGTTCTCGGTCCGCCCGGCCGTGCCGGAGTACTGGCGCTGCACCCCCGCCGACCGCAGGCCCTTCTTCAGGAAACCGGTGTCATCGGCGATCAGCACCGCGTCCCGGTCACCGAGCCGCTCGGCCACATACGAGCGCACATCGTCGCGCACTCCGTCGATGTCCCAGTCCGCCCACCGCAACAACCGCTGCATCCCGTCCGGACTCACCTCACCGGCCTGCTCGGCCAGCGTCCACCCATTCTTCCGCTCCAGACCTGCCACCAGCCCGGTCACGTACTCCCGCGCCCGGCCCCGCGGCTCCGACCGGGTGAACCGGAAACCGATCCTCGCGTGCAGCGAATCCAGCTCGGCTGCAACAACATCCAAGACCACGCCAGCAAGCTACCGCACCAACTGCCGTTGCAGTA
>NZ_BAFP01000227.1 GCF_000308455.1 Nocardia abscessus NBRC 100374
GTGAGGTTCACCCCGAATGGTGGACAGGGGTTCAAGCAGCCTTGGCTGCGTCTGTCAGGGATTGCTCGTAGCCTATGGGGCTGAGCATCCCGAGGGCGGAGTGCCGCCGATCATGGTTGTATCTGTGGATCCAATTGTCAACCGCAGCAACGAGTTCAGTCTTTGAGGCGTAGACGTGCCGGTAGTACGATTCGTGTTTGTAGGTCGACCAGAATGATTCGGCGGGGCTGTTGTCCCAACAGATTCCGGTATCGCCCATCGACCGTTTCAACCCGTGACGGTGGCAGGCTTGCACCGTCGATCCCGCGGTGAACTCGCCCCCGCGATCGGAGTGCAGCACAGTCCCGGCCACCGGATGCCCGCGCACTGCTACGGCCTGGTCGATCGCCTGGCACACGACGTCGGAACCGATGTGATCGGCGATGACGTGGGCGAGCACGCGGCGGGAATGCCCGTCCCGGATCGCGCACAGATACATCTCACCCTGCCCGCAGGTCAGATACGTGAAATCGGTCGTCCAGACCGCATCCAGGCGCCCCTGGTCGAAGTCACGGCGCACCAGATCCGGCGGGAACGACGCCGCCGGATCGACCACGGTCGTTCTCACCTTGAAGGTGCGCGGACTGATGCCTTCGATCCCGATCCGCGCCATGATCGCCGCGACGGTCTTGGCACTCACCTTCTCGCCGCGTTCGCGGAGTTCGGCGGTGATCCGCGGAGAACCGTAAGTACCGTCGGACTCGGCGTGCACGTCCATGATCTTCACCGTCAGATCGGCACGACGCTGCTGACGTGGCGTCGAAACCGTTGCCGCCCTGCGCTTCACATGCATGTAGTAGCCCGACGCCGACACACCCAGCAGGCGTGCCATCCGTCGGATCGAGAACCGTTGTCCCGGTTTGCCGGTGCCCGCGGTCTCGGCGATGTCGTCGGAGCCGGCGTACTTCGCCATCAGATCGAACCGGGCCGGTTGTTCTGCATCGCGGCAAAGTACGCCGAAGCTTTTGCCAGGAACGCGTTGTCCTTCTCCAGCTCGCCGACCTGTCTGCGTAAACGCAGCAACTCGGCCCGCTCGGCCCCGTCCAGAGGTTTCTCGCCCCCGACCTCGGCCGCGGCGATCCTGCGCCGCTCGTCCTTGACCCAGGTACTCAACACGGTCTCATGAAGACCGAGCTCACGCGCGACCACGGCGATCGGACGACCGGAATCGATCACCCGATGAGCAGCCTCGACCTTGTACTCGGCCGAAAACGACCGACGCTTGCGAGGAGGCATAACGAACATCCTTACCAGCAGAACAAACGATCCTGCTAACTCGGTGTCCACTCCCCGGGGTGAACCTCA
>NZ_BAFP01000226.1 GCF_000308455.1 Nocardia abscessus NBRC 100374
ATGAATCCCCCCGGTGAGTCCGGAGACTTATTGGTGTGACAGCCCGGCCGTCTGCTGGGCTGGGTGTTGAGCGTAGTAGGCGGCCTCCATCTCCGCCGGGGGTACGTCGCCGCAGTACTGGTAGAGGCGGCGGTGGTTGAACCAGTCGACCCATTCCGCAGTGGCGAACTCGACGTGGTCGACGCTGCGCCAGGGGCCGCGGGGCTTGATCAGCTCGGTCTTATAGAGGCCGTTGATCGTTTCGGCGAGGGCGTTGTCGAAGCTCGATCCCACCGCGCCTACGCTGGGCTGGATCCCGGCCTCGGCGAGGCGCTCGGTGAAGGCAATCGACATATATTGACTGCCTCTATCGGTATGGTGCACAACATCTTTCACGTCCCAACCTGCTCTTTCCCGGGTCCAGATAGCGTGCTCGATCGCGTCGAGCACCAGGCTGGTGGTCATCGTGGTGCCGGTGCGCCAGCCGATGATCCGCCGCGCGTAGGCGTCGATCACGAACGCCACATAGACCCAGCCCGACCATGCCGACACATAGGTCATGTCGGCCACCCACAGCCGGTTCGGTGCCGCCGGCGCGAACCTGCGCTGCACCAGATCCGCCGGTCGCGGGGCGGCCGGATCGGCGATCGTGGTGCGTTTGACCCGACCACGGACCGCGCCACGCAGCCCCAGCGCCCGCATCAGCCGCTCCACCGTGCAGCGGGCCACGCCGATGCCTTCACGATTGAGTTGCAGCCACACCTTCCGGGCGCCATACGCGCTGAAGTTCTCCCAGTGAACCCGCGTGATTTCCACCTTCAATTCCTCGTCGCGCCGCCGCTGTTTACTCGACACCGGCTGGCGCTGTTCGTAATACGTTGATGGGGCGATCTTGACGCCGAGCTCGGTGAGCGCGGCGCAGATCGACTCGACACCCCATCGCAAGCCACCATCGACCCGGTGGCCCTGATGCTCGCTGATATACCTGACGATCAGCGCTGCGGCCGGTCCAGTTCGGCCGCGAAGAAAGCCGACGCAGACTTCAGAATTGCGTTGGCGCGCTTCAGTTCTGCGTTCTCCCGACGAAGCCGCTTCAACTCCGCGGACTCTTCACTGGTCACCCCAGCCCGCGCGCCGCCATCGACCTGCTCCTGGCGAACCCACTTCCGGACCGTCTCGGCCGTCCCGACACCCAGCAACTCGGCCACCGCCCCGATCGCAGCCCACTCCGACTCGTACTGGTCACGGACCTCCGCGACCATCCGCACCGCCCGCTCACGCAACTCCAGCGGGTACTTCTTCGAACTCACGGACTTCATCCTTCCTCAACAGATGAAGTCTCCGGACATGCCGGGAGGATTCA
>NZ_BAFP01000225.1 GCF_000308455.1 Nocardia abscessus NBRC 100374
TTGGCTTTCAACCATACTGTTGTCGAAACAGTCCCCGATCGATCCCATCGACCCGAGTAGCCCGGCGCCGCGGATGCGCTGCCCGAACGCCCAGCTGGTGTACTGAGCGCCGTGATCGCTATGGGCTATGGTCTGCCCGTCCGGCGGTCTGCGCCGCCAGCGGGCCATGTCCAGGGCGTCGCAAACCAGCTCGGCACGCAAATGATCTGCGATCGACCAGCCGACGATGCGTCGGGAGAACGCATCCAGCACGACCGCGCAGTACACCCAGCCCTCGCTGGTGCGGTGCTGAGTCACGTCCATGCACCACAGCCGGTCCGGGCCATCGGCGCGAAAGCGGCGGTTGACCAGGTCCGGGTGCGGACTGGCCTGCGGATCTCGCGTGGTGCAGCCTCGGCGACGGCGGAAAATTCCGGCCAGCCCAGCGCTGCGCATCAGCCGGGCCACACGTTCGCGACCCACTCGAATCCGCTGACCGAGCCGCAGTTCGGCATGCACCCGCGGAGCACCGTAGGTACCGCGTGACGCGGTGTGGATGTCGGTGATCGTGGTGGTCAGTTCACGATCAGCGCGGGCCCGCGCGGACTCACCACGGTGTTTCCATTCGTAATACCCGCAGGTCGACACCCGCAGCACACGCCCGTGACACCATGACCGGGATGCCGGCTTCGGCCAGTTGCGCGACCACCGGGAACACTATTTTGGGAGGACGTTCTCCCGCGCGAAGTAGGCCGCCGCCTTACGCAGCACCTCGTTCTCCAGTTCGAGTTGCCGAGTCCTTCGCCGCAACTCGGCGAGCTCCTTGCGCTCGGAGCTGGTCACACCGTCGCGTGCGCCTTCATCTATGTCGGCTCGTCGCAGCCAGTTCCGTAGACACGACTCCGAGATTCCCAAGCCCTTCGCAACCTGACCGATCGACTTGTCGTTACCGCGGGCCAACTCGATCGCGCGCTGACGGAACTCCGGCGGGTGTGCAGGTGGCATCCAGACTCCTTTCGGAGGCGAGTATCTCGCCTCACCATTGGTGTCCGGAAGACCGGGGCAACCTCAGAAGTCCGCACCCCCGACCTGCTCCGCGCTATGATCACGATCTGGTGCTCGCCGCTATGTGGGGTGGGCGTCAGGGCGTGATCCCGGTGAGAAGAAGGGATTCTCGGCGAGTCTGCTC
>NZ_BAFP01000224.1 GCF_000308455.1 Nocardia abscessus NBRC 100374
CCCTGGCGGTGTTGCGGTGGTGGCGATCGGGGATGCGCGACACCACGCTCCTGCCCCGGTGTGCCGGGGGAGCGGGACTGATCTTGCTTACGTTATTTTCACCTCCGGTTCCACCGGCGTCCCGAAGGGTGTCGAGGTCGAACACGGCAGCGCCGTGAATACGCTCGATGATCTGCGGTGCCGCTACGACCTCGGCGGCGGCGATCGTGTGCTGGCGGTAGCGGCCGTCGATTTCGACCTGTCGGTGTTCGACTTGTTTGGTGTGTTGGGTGCCGGCGGCAGTGTGGTGCTCGTGGCCGATGAGGATCGGCGTGACCCGGGCCGGTGGCTCGAGCTGGTACGGAAACACGGTGTGACGCTGTGGAACAGTGTCCCGGCCATGTTGGACATGCTGCTCACGGTGGCCGAGTCCGGGCCCGGATTGTCGTCGACGCTGCGGTTGGCTCTGGTGTCCGGAGACTGGGTGGGTCTGGACTTACCCGGCCGTCTCGCCGCCTTGTCCGGGAATTGCCGTTTGATCGCGCTGGGTGGGGCGACGGAGGCTTCGATCTGGTCGAACTACTTCGAGGTGGAGACGGTGGACCCGGAGTGGACATCGATCCCTTACGGTCATCCGCTGCGTAACCAGCGTTTCCGGGTGGTGGACGAGGACGGTCGGGACCGGCCGGATTGGGTACCGGGGGAGTTGCTGATCGGTGGCACCGGAGTGGCCCGAGGTTATCGCGGCGAACCCGGCCTCACTGCCGCGGCATTCTTCGAGGAAGGAGGCGTTCGCTGGTACCGGACCGGGGATTTGGGCCGGTACCGGCCGGACGGCACTCTGGAGTTCCTCGGCCGGGCCGATCGTCAGGTGAAGATTCGTGGGCACCGGATCGAACTCGGTGAGATCGAGCAGGCGATCACCGCTCATCCGGAGGTCCGTCGGGCTATCGCGCTCGCGGTCGGGCAGCGCGCGCAGGCGCGGCTTGTCGCCTTCGTGGAACCTGCTCTGCCCGAAGATATATCGGGTTTTCTGGCCGATCGGATTCCCTCGGGGTGGATGCCCGACCTGATCGCACTGCCGGACCCGCCACTGACCGGCAACGGAAAAATCGACCACGCCGCGTTGGT
>NZ_BAFP01000223.1 GCF_000308455.1 Nocardia abscessus NBRC 100374
GTCGGGCAGTTCCAGGTCCAGATCCGCTGCACTGGCGAACAATTGCTGTTTGCTGCCGTAGTAGCGCATGACCATGGACGGATCGATGCCGGCATCGCCGGCGATCGCGCGGATCGTCGTGCGGTCGTACCCATCGGCGGCGAACCGCTCCCGGGCGGCCTCCAGTATCACGGCCTTGGTCTGCGCCGACGACCTTCTCATGTCCCGCAGTGTATACCAACAACCGTTTGCAAACAGTTGTTGACTTCCCCGGAGTCATGGGTGCATGATGGTTGCCAACACTCGTTGGCAAACGGGTGTTGGCAAAAGGAGAGAATGGAGTGCGAACATGCGCATCGTGAACGAACACCTCAACCCGAGTCAGGCCGCACTGGTCGCACCGAGCGGCACCGGATATCTCCTGCTCGCAGCCGAGGTCGACCGCCGGCCGATGTTCCTGCCCGGCAGCCGAGCCAAGGCTCGCCTGATCCGCGAGGCCAAAACGGTCACCGCGGATCTCGAGCGGCTCCCGGAGGTCGTGCGCGCCACCGTGTTCCGAGGATTCGCCCACCTGGTCTTCGGCGAGAACCACCGCTTGCTGCGCCGCGCGGTCGCCGCGGATCGGCTGCGACCGGCCCGCTACGACGTGGTGATCCTCATCGAGGTCACTACCCCCGCAATGATCGACACACTGCGGACCCACGCCCACTACCGTCGACTCACACACCTCGTCGAGGCCGGGGCCCGGCGTACCTTCGAAGTCGCTGCCGCCAACCCGCGCAATATGGGCGATGTCGAGGCCACGCGGCAAGGGGTGTTCCTGTTCAACTTCTTCTACGGGCAGGAGGAAAAGGAACTCGTCCCGGTGTGGGAATACACGGCGGGATGGTGGGCGGTCAACACCGGGCTGGACAACTCACGGGTCATGCAGCCGCTCCCCGGGGAGCCGCGCGACTACGGCATCATCAACCACTGCCGGTGGGACCGCCTGCGCGACGTGGCGCCGAAGATGATCTTCCGGCCCTCGTTCCGGCGGTTCGTCCTGGCCAACTTCGCCGCCAACGCCATCTCCGCACAACCCGCCCTCTACCGGCTGGCATGACTCTCGGCCGAACAACTGCGCC
>NZ_BAFP01000222.1 GCF_000308455.1 Nocardia abscessus NBRC 100374
TCGGTCCAGCTCCCGTCGCTGATACCGCCGTTGGCGCCGTTGAGCAGATAGAACGTGGGCGCGGGCCGAGCCGGATCGGCCGCACGCAGCACGCGCACCCGGGCGACGCTGTTCATCGCCGTGGAGAACACGCCGACGTCGAGAACACGGTCGGACTCGGCGCGGATGTCGTGGATCCGGGAGCCGTCGGGTGCGGACACGGACGCGGGATCCGGCGGGGAATCGGCCGTCGCCGTACCGCTCGACCCAGCCAGCACCGTGATCACGGCGGCGGCCAGCAGGATTCGTTTCCGGGAGTGGGTGAGCGACATCGCACCTCCGATCTCGAGGCCGCACCCCGGCCGGTGCCCGCGGCTGCGCGGGCCGGAGATAAGCGACCGACGCTGCGGTGCGGTTCGGCATCGAGTCAACCGCATCCGGCGAGCTGGTGAACACGGATACCCGCAACCTTGTGGCCGTTCCCAGCGGGAGGCCGAGCGAACTGGCCGCCGGCCCCAAACGCGTTCGATGCCGCTTGCCCGCACAGACATTCGCGTCCTAACGTTGGCGGAGTTCTCGTCCCGTCCGCCGGAAGGCAGTGAGTGGATTCCCCCGCCCCATCGCCGTACCGTCGCGGTGCGGCACGGACCGCACGGCTGGCCGCGGTGCTGAGCGTCGCCGCGTTCGCCTTCGCGACCGGCACGGTCGGCTCGGTGAGCGCCGGACCGACCACGCCGGAACTCCTGTTACCGGCCGGCACCGCCGCGGATCGCTCCCATATCGCGAGCACGACACCGGGACCGGGAGGACTGGTCGAGCTGACGGTCTACTCCGCCGCGATGGCGAACACCGTGACCGTGCGCGTCCTTCCGGCCGCCGACAAAGCGGCTCCCGCGCCCACCGTGTACCTGCTCAACGGCATCGACGGCGGCGCGGACGGCAACTGGCTCAG
>NZ_BAFP01000221.1 GCF_000308455.1 Nocardia abscessus NBRC 100374
TAAATGGATAGTATACTTTATCTGGAAAGTATCCCTGCTTGCAGGATTTTTAATCTACCCCATTCTAGATAATAGATACAGTGAATAGAATTAAATTATTGCATTGCGTAACTATAATTAGTTTCTTGTGGATTAACCCAGAAAAGAAAGCGGAGAAGAGAAATCGTTGTCTTGTCCGGCTCATAATCCACACGCCGTGGATTCAAGTTCCACTCTCGCACCTTATCAGCTGAAGAGTGGAGTCAATGGGAGGCTCTATCTATTAGTGCCATTGGTCTGAGTTGTCAACAACTTACGGGTTATCTAAAAAAGCTAATAGTTTGTCCGTAGAAAACTCAGTTTAGGAGATCCTATTGAACAAATTCTGTTCTCTTCTTGTCGGCGTATCTGAGAAATCCTAAAAGCTATCTTCGGGTAGGTTGAAGCCTATTTTTATTAGTTTGTTCACTCGTCTGACTGGGTTAGGGGCTCGATGGCCTTGCATCCCTTGCACCCCTTTAGGGGTGCAAGGGATGCAAGGGTTATGGTTGGGGAGGGAACCTCCCCCACGCCTCTGCCCCCGGCCCATCGAGGGGGTAGTTGCTTTGCATGGTAAGAGTCCCTACCCATGCAAAGCAACTGCCCCATCCTAACGAGCCCTCTCATCTCATCCGGAAGAGGGGGACTTAATTACATGCATCGTAGTGCGATACCTGAGGTGGACGGCCATAACGCTGAACCACTTTGACCTCTTGAGGCCTAAAACCTTGTTTAG
>NZ_BAFP01000220.1 GCF_000308455.1 Nocardia abscessus NBRC 100374
GGTGCAAGTCACCGCCACCACGGCGGGCGGCACTAGCAATGGCGTCGCTTACACCTATGTTGCGGTTCCCACCCTGACCTCGGTCGTGCCCAGTTCGGGCCCGGTCACCGGCGGGACGACGGTCGTGCTCACTGGGACCAACCTGACCGGGGCCACCGCCGTCACTTTCGGTGCGACACCGGCAACGTCGTTCACGGTCGACTCCGCGACGCAGATCACCGCTGTCGTCCCGGCAGGCACGGGGACCGTTGCGGTCACCGTCACCACAGTCGGCGGAACCAGTAACGGGGTGTCCTACAGCTACGTCGCCGTTCCCACTCTGAGCACGGTGGTACCGAGCTCGGGACCAGCGACAGGCGGAACGACGGTCGTCCTGACCGGAACGGGTCTGACCGGAGCCACCGCGGTCAACTTCGGTGGCACACCGGCAACCTCGTTCACGGTCAACTCCTCGACACAGATCACCGCCGTTGCGCCAGCCGGAACAGGAACGGTGCAAGTCACCGCCACCACTGCGGGCGGCACTAGCAATGGCGTGGGCTATACGTATGTTCCGGCCCCCACCCTGGCCACGGTGGTCCCGAGTGCGGGTCCGGTCACCGGCGGAACGACAGTAGTTCTCACCGGCACCAACCTGACCGGAGCCACCGCCGTCACCTTCGGCGCGACACCGGCGGCCTCGTTCACCGTCGACTCCGCCACCCAGATTACCGCGGTCACCCCCGCGGGCACAGGG
>NZ_BAFP01000219.1 GCF_000308455.1 Nocardia abscessus NBRC 100374
GTTGCTGTGTGAGACACTGCAAAGGAAAGGGAACCCCTGACGTGTGTTGGATCGCAAGAAGCATTTGAAGCGAGTTTGGTTGGGATTAGAACAAGGAAGAACTATGGCAGAGCCCGGGCCATCTAGCGTCCCTGTTGACGACAAAGGGAAGGAGAAGAAGGACTTTAGCACAGCTATTCTGGAAAGGAAGAAGTCTCCTAATCGTCTGATTGTGGACGATGCTCTCAACGACGACAACTCTGTCGTTGCGTTGCATTTGAAAACAATGGAGACCCTGCAGCTCTTCAGAGGCGACACTGTCCTCTTGAAGGGTAAGAAGCGGAAGGACACTGTCTGCATTGTCTTGGCGGATGACACAGTGGAGGAGTCGAAAATCCGCATGAACAAGACTGTGCGCAAGAACCTGCGTGTGCGCTTGGGCGACATTGTGTCAGTGCACCAGTGTGCGGACGTGAAATATGGCAAGCGCATCCATGTGCTGCCCATCGACGACACCATAGAGGGCCTCACTGGCAACCTCTTTGACGCCTTCTTGAAGCCCTACTTCCTGGAGGCCTACAGACCTGTCAGGAAGGACGATGTGTTCCTGGTGAGGGGTGGCATGCGCAGTGTGGAGTTCAAGGTGGTGGAGACAGAGCCGGAGCCGTATTGCATCGTCGCGCCGGACACAGAG
>NZ_BAFP01000218.1 GCF_000308455.1 Nocardia abscessus NBRC 100374
TTTTGCAGCAGTCCTTCACATTACAGGCAGACATCATTTTCGACACACCATCACAGAACAGCCTCTCACTTGTGTGGCGGCAATCATGCACAGCAAGCACTGTGGCACTTGCCGATATCAACTGGAGCACTACAGATATGAGCCACCCAACTGGTAACTACACTAGCGTCCAGTTTATATTGTTGAGCACCACACTGACATCAGTATTACCCAGAACATTTCACAATGGGCACATGGAGTACAATAATGAGACTGCAAATCTTGAGTTGATCACAACAGACTGTCCAGTTTGATATAAATTGCTGGGTTCTCTACAGGTGTCACCCGTCACAAGGCGGACCTTCCAATCTAACCATCTCCTGAACGCTTGTCAGACTGTTCTCAGATCATTCTTGCATTCCAACCAAGCAGATCTCAGGCAGCAGCTGCTTATGCAGCAGCTGAATACCTAGCCTTCAAGGCCCACAAGGCTGAACACACACAAGGCTGAAGTTCAGGGCCCACATGACGACAACTACCCACATCTCTTATTGGCGCAGGCAAAAATATTGCAGGGATGTCAACTTGAACCTCACGACCTCAAGAGGCATTTCCTCAGACAATTGCTGTAACACAAAATCTTGAAATGCAGCCACACAGTCTCGCGTATGGT
>NZ_BAFP01000217.1 GCF_000308455.1 Nocardia abscessus NBRC 100374
GGGAGTGTCTAATTAACGGCGGATCTCAATGATCAAGGGAGAGAAGCCAAGTGAGTGATGCGACGATCGAGGACGCCACTGCGGCCGGGTCGGCCGTCAAGGCGGTGGAGGTGTCCGACGAGCAGTTGATCGCGATGCTGGTCGACCGGGCCCGCAGCGACGGCCTGCAGCTGACCGGGAACGGGGGCCTGCTGCAGCAGTTGACCAAACGGGTGCTCGAGTCCGCACTCGAGGGCGAGGTCACCGATCACCTCGGCTACGACAAGCACGACAGCGCCGGCCGCAACAGCGGTAACAGCCGTAACGGCGCCCGGTCGAAGACCGTGACCACTGATATCGGGCCGGTCGAGGTGAAGGTTCCCCGCGATACCGCCGGCACGTTCGAGCCGCAGATCGTGCGGAAACGTCAGCGCAGGCTGTCCGGGGTGGATGAGATGGTGCTGTCGTTGTCGGCCAAGGGGTTGACCCACGGCGAGATAAGCGCGCATCTGGCCGAGGTCTACGGCGCCGAGGTGTCGCGGCAGACGATCTCGATCATCACCGATAAGGTGATCGAGGGGATGGCCGAATGGCAGAACCGGCCGCTGGACCAGGTATATCCGGTCCTGTTCGTGGACGCCATCAACGTGAAGATCAGGGCTCT
>NZ_BAFP01000216.1 GCF_000308455.1 Nocardia abscessus NBRC 100374
TGACAGTCCTGCCGGCCGACCGGGTGGGCCAGGCCCTGGCCGCCCACATCGCCGATCGGTGGGAGGGCGACGAGGCGCTGCGGATCCTGCTGCGGACCGCGGTCACCGATACCGACAGCGCCGAGCGGATGCGCGGGATCTTCGCCGCTCAACTGGTCCCGATGATCGCCGAACTCACCGGCGATCCCGCCGGGGCCCCGGCCCGGGCCGGGCTCGCAGCCTCCCAGGCACTCGGCTTGGCGCTGTGCCGGTATGTGCTGTTCATACCGCCGGTGGTCGATCTCTCCCGCGAAGCCATCATCGAATGGCTCGGCCCCACACTGCAGCGCTACCTGGTCGGTCCGCAATAACCGGCGCCGTCGGGTATCTCAACGGCGGTCGAGTCCGGACAGCCGCCAGGCCAGCCGGTTGCGCACGGGCGCGGCCTTGCCCGCCAGCGCCATGGCGGTGTTGCGGATCGGCCGGACGCGTGCCGATGCGGTGGCGAGGTCGGTGAGCCGGCTGGCGATGGAGACCACAGCTCCGGCAGTGCGGCGCCGGGCGTCGGCGTATTCGTCGAGCAGGCTTTCCGGTTCACCGGCCAGCACCCGCGACAGCGTCGTCGCGGCCGTGACAG
>NZ_BAFP01000215.1 GCF_000308455.1 Nocardia abscessus NBRC 100374
CAGGGGGAGTAAGAGAAGACGGCTCCGCTACCGGCAACAGCGATGGGGTTCTCCAGGTCGTTCACCAGCTTCTCGAAGGACTCCATGAGGTAGGTGCTGTTGGCCAGCTGGGTCAGGTCGGGCTGGTTGGACAGCGCAGCTGCGTCTGAGATATTCTTGGGGAGGCCTGCCAGCTCCTCAGGCAGGTTGGTGACGAGCCCGATGGTTCCTGTAATGTAGTCCTCAACTTGGGTGAAGAACTTGTGAGGCCCAGCTCTGCCGCCAAGAGGACCGATGAAATGTTGAGGCTCTTGAAAGACTGCAGGTTGGATCCGTGGTGGACCAGGAACACTGTAGATATCATATCTGCCAGCTCATTCACCTGGGCCTCATAAGCCTGCTCTAGGGAGATAGCCTTCTCGCTCTTTGCGTGCAGATTCCGGGCTCCGTATGCACCTGACACTGCACATGATACCAGCAGGGTGCACACAAACCTTGCCACTGACACCATCTTGCCTTGCTTGTCGTCCACACGCCAACTCTGTAGGAACTAAACCTTTGCTTTCCTTACAATGCTTAGCGATGATACTCTCCAGCAGTGGGTTACAGCGTGTTGTGCTTCAAAGTTCC
>NZ_BAFP01000214.1 GCF_000308455.1 Nocardia abscessus NBRC 100374
GCGACCGCCGCGCACGCCACTTGGTGCGCGTAGTCGGTCATCGGGCACCTCGAGCCGGGCGGCGCTGGGGCGTAGCGACCGAGATGCAGCAGCGCGTCCTGGATCTCCACCGTCATCCGCAGCAGCTGGGTCCCCGGGTCGGCCCGCTCGCCCGCCGCGGGCCGCAGCACGATCTCGGGCACCGCGGTGGTGAGATCGCGCCACAGCGGGCGCAGCCTGCGGCAGAATCGTCCGGCTCGATCGAGTTCCGCCGTGGCCAGCAGGGACCGGATCAGCGGAATGGCGACCACCATCGCGTCGAGCGCCAGGCAGATGGTGACCGTCGCTTCGATCCTGATCAGATGCGTGCCCCAGCGCTGCCATCCGGTGATCGCCCGCACCGTCGACAACACCAGATTCACCCCGAAAAGTGTTGCGTCCAGAGCATCAGGCCGCACACCAGCTTTTCCGCCAGGTCGATACCGCCCGTCCGCAGCTCACGGACGCACATGCGGGCCAGCAGCGAGACGTTGACCAGCAGCGGGAGGCCGAAGGCGGTCCACACCACCAATCCCTCGGCGTCCAGCGTCAGGTCGACGAGCCTGCCTTCCTG
>NZ_BAFP01000213.1 GCF_000308455.1 Nocardia abscessus NBRC 100374
CAACCCATCAGCAATAAAAATATATAAAATGGCTTCCGCTCTTATGTGCCAGAGCTTCCTGGGCGCGTCCCTGCGCTCCGCTGTGCCCACCAAGGGCCAGGGAAACAAGCAGGTGACCCGCGCCGCCATTGAGTTCTACGGCCCCGACAGGGCTGGATTCCTTGGCCCCTTCACCGAGGCTCCCTCGTACCTGAAGGGTGAGTTCCCCGGTGACTACGGCTGGGACACCGCCGGTCTGTCCGCCGACCCCGAGACCTTCGCTCGCTACCGCGAGATCGAGGTCATCCACGCCCGCTGGGCCATGCTCGGCGCCCTGGGCTGCGTGACCCCAGAGCTCCTTGCCAAGAACGGCGTCTCCTTCGGCGAGGCCGTCTGGTTCAAGGCTGGCGCTCAGATCTTCGGCTCTGACGGCCTGAACTACCTGGGCAACCCCTCTCTGGTCCACGCCCAGTCCATCATCGCCACCCTGGCCTGCCAGGTCATCCTCATGGGCGGTGCTGAGGCCTACCGTGCCAACGGTGAGGGCCCAGGCATTGAGGGCCT
>NZ_BAFP01000212.1 GCF_000308455.1 Nocardia abscessus NBRC 100374
CGTCCTCGATACCGAGGTTCATACCTTGACCACCTGCCGGTGAGTGCACATGGCCGGCATCACCGGCCAGCAGCACCCGGCCGTGACGGAAGACGTCGGCGATGCGGTGATGCACCCGGAAGCGCGAACCCCACACCACTTCCTCGACCACGACCGGGTGGGCCTGCGGGCCGCGTTCGTCCAGCAACCCCTGCACGAACGCGATATCCGGGTCGTGCGGTGCTTCATCGACGGTGGCCACGATCCGATACCTACTGTCGGGCAGCGGCGCGACCACCACCAGCCCAGCCGGTGAAAAGTACAGGATGACCTCATCGGTGGGCACGCCACCGGTCAGGCGGACATCGGCGAGGACGAACGATTCGGCGTAGCTGCCACCGGTGAATCCGATCCCGGACTGTTCCCGCGCCAGGCTGTGCATCCGTCCGCCGCCAGCAGATAGCGAGCGCGGATCGGTTCGCCTTCCGAAAGGGTCGCGGTGACAGAATCCGGTTCCTGGGTTATCCCGGTGACCGTGGCCGGGCGGGTCAC
>NZ_BAFP01000211.1 GCF_000308455.1 Nocardia abscessus NBRC 100374
TTCGCCGCGGCATTGCAGGGCGCGGTTTTCGGTCTGGTCAAGGCCGCGATCGACCGCGCGGGCGCGACCGGCTACCAATCGCTCACCGGCACTTGGCCCGACTAGCGCCACCGTGCGTGGGAGGTGCCTCGCCGCCGTTCGGATTCGCGACCGCCGCCGTAGATTTCGGAGACTCACCCGGAATCACGGCGGCGGTCGCGCGCCATGGTCGGGGCACCCGGACGGGTTCACCGCCGTACGCCGACCCGCATAACGGCGTACTTCGAGTGGCTGACGGCGTACTTCGAGTGGCCCCGCCCAGCGTTGAATCGCGGGCGGGGCCACTCGTCTCGCAGGGGCGATTTCGTCAGCTCGCACGCCGACTCGACGGGTTCAGTCGCGGCCCAGCGCCTTCGCCAGTTCGCTCTTCGACATGGTGGAGCGACCCTTGATGTTGCGGCGCTTCGCCTCGTTGTACAGCTGATCGCGGGTCGGCCCCTTCGGTCCGCTGCTACCGGACCGCTGACCGCCACGCTGTTGGGGCGA
>NZ_BAFP01000210.1 GCF_000308455.1 Nocardia abscessus NBRC 100374
CAGCACTCTTCACAATTCACTGCACTTCAATCACCGGAATCTTTAACCCATCACAGATCTAGTCGGCAGCAATGGCATCCACCATGATGGCGAAGACCTTCCTCGGCGCCAGCCTCGCAAAGGCTGTGCCCACCTCCGGCAAGGGCACCAAGCAGGTGACCCGCGTCGCCGTCGAGTTCTACGGTCCCAACCGTGCTGGGTACCTGGGCCCCTTCACCAAGTCTCCCTCATACCTGACCGGCGAGTACCCCGGTGACTACGGCTGGGACACAGCTGGTCTGTCCGCCGACCCCGAGACCTTCGCCAGGTACCGTGAGATCGAGGTCATCCACGCTCGCTGGGCCATGCTCGGCGCCCTGGGCTGCGTGACCCCAGAGCTGCTCGCCAAGAACGGCGTGTCCTTCGGCGAGGCCGTGTGGTGGAAGGCCGGCTCCCAGATCTTTGCCCCCGGCGGCCTGGACTACCTCGGCAACCCCTCCCTCATCCACGCCCAGTCCATCATCGCCATTGTCTTCTCCC
>NZ_BAFP01000209.1 GCF_000308455.1 Nocardia abscessus NBRC 100374
GGGGACTGTCTAATTAACGGTTGATCTTGGTTGGTGATTCTCAGTGGTTGGTGGGGATCAATCGGCCTTCGAAGGCGATCTGGAAGGCGTTGAGCGGGGCTTTCCAGCGCATGGTCCACCGTTTGCGGCCTTTGCCGGTGGGGTCGAGGCTCATCAACGCCATGTAGACGCATTTCAGGGCCGCGGTCTCGTTGGGGAAGTGCCCGCGGGCCCGGACGGCTTTGCGGATGCGGGCGTTGACCGACTCGATCGCGTTCGTCGAGCAGATCACCTTGCGGATCTCGACGTCGAAGGCCAGGAACGGCACAAATTCCGACCAAGCATCCGACCAGAGCTTCACGATCGCGGGATATTTGCTGCCCCAGACCTCGGAGAACTCGAGGAATCGTTCGCCGGCCGCGTCCTCGGTCGGCGCGGTGTAGACCGGTTTCAGCGCTTTGGCGATCTTGTCCCAGTCCTGACGGCCGGCGTAGCGGAAGCTGTTTCGCAGCAAATGGA
>NZ_BAFP01000208.1 GCF_000308455.1 Nocardia abscessus NBRC 100374
CTGGGCTGTTGCTGGATCTAGCCACCGGCAAGCAGAGATCATGGCTGACCGTCCTCCTCCTCGTGGTGGACGTGGTGACCGTGGAGACCGTGGTGACAGAGGCCGCGGCCGTGGCCGTGGCAGAGGTCGTGGCAGAAAGGATGAGGAGGAGAAGTGGGTGCCTTGCACCAAGCTGGGCCGTCTCGTACAGCAGGGCAAGATCAAGAGTCTGGAGCAGATCTTCCTGTTTTCCTTGCCAGTGAAGGAGTACCAGATTGTGGAGAACTTTTTGGGCTCAGCGCTCAAGGACGAGGTCATGAAGATCATTCCCGTGCAGAAGCAGACCCGCGCAGGACAGAGGACGCGATTCAAGGCGTTCGTGGTGGTGGGTGACTCCAACGGACATGTGGGCCTCGGGGTGAAGTGTGCAAAGGAGGTGGCGACTGCCATCCGCGGCGCCATCATCCAGGCAAAGATGTCAGTGGTGCCCGTCAGGCGTGGATACTGGGGTAAC
>NZ_BAFP01000207.1 GCF_000308455.1 Nocardia abscessus NBRC 100374
GGCCCTGCGTCAGTTGGGTCTGGGACTGGATCAGATCACGGACCTGCTCGAGGGCGCCGTAGCGGTGACGCAGGTGCTATCTGCTCATCGCGACTATCTGGCCGCGCAACTGGCCGCGACGCAGGAACTTCATGCCTTGGTCGCGGTACTGGCCGCAACGGCGGAGAGCAGGCCGGACGCATCCGCGGATCGCTTCCTGGAATTGATCAGGAGGACTGTGATGGTCGACGACACCTTCAAGGAGTATTTCACCGAGGAACAGCTGACGCAGCTCGCGCAGCGTCGGGAAAATCTCGGTGAACAGCGCATTCAGCAAGCCGAAGCGGAATGGGGTGAGCTCATCCCCGAGGTCGACGCGGCGATCGCAGCGGGAATGGACCCGGCCTCACTCGAGGCGCAGCAATTGGCGGCGCAGTGGATGGGGCTCTTGGAAGGGTTCCATGGTGGTGACGCAGGCCTGCGCGACAGCATGTACCGGATGCAGG
>NZ_BAFP01000206.1 GCF_000308455.1 Nocardia abscessus NBRC 100374
CCCCCAATCGCGCGGAAGCGCTCGACCGGTTGTCCGGCCGGCTCGACGAGGGACCGGATCTGTGGAAGCTCACCAGGGGGTGGGCCGTAGACGCGATCGCGGTGACCCTCGGATCGGAGGGCGCCCTCGTCTGTCTGCGTGCGTCCGGGAAACGTCTGCGCATCCCGCTCCCCGCCGCGGCCAAAGCACCCTCGGGCTGTGACACCTGCGGTGCGGGAGACAGTTTCGCCGCCGCCGCGGCAGCCCATCTCGGCGCGGGCCGCGAACCGGAGAGCGCGGTGCGTCGTGCGGTGATCGCGGCGGCCGAGTTCGTCGGCTCCGGCGCCGCCGCCGCGTTCTCGGAATCCGAAGCGGCCCTCGTATCCGGCGCGCCCATCACTTGGGACCACCGATGGGTGTGATTTCCGCCCTCGTGGCCTGCTGATCGGCGTGGCCGCACTGCGTGCCGCAAACCCGGCGGAGCGGCAGGCGGTGGCCGCGCC
>NZ_BAFP01000205.1 GCF_000308455.1 Nocardia abscessus NBRC 100374
GCACCATCAATACGTAAGGGCGTGCACCAAGAACAAGGCACACAGGTGAACCTTCTTGCTCAACCTGAAGATAAGGTTCTCATCGCCAATATCGTTATTGGAAGTATCCAGCAATATTGGAGCTTATTGTAGGCAGTGAGTGCGACTTCCGGAGCTTCGTGTCGACGCAAGGTCGACCACCTCGGGGGATAGCTCACCAAGAGGGATTGAAGATGATGCGTGTGTTGGCACTCGTTGGAGCTCTGCTCATCCACGGAGCAGTATGCAATGAGGTGAACTCAAGGCACCTGCTCTCCGAGGCAACTAAGATGGCTGCCGCTGGCTCCCTGGCTGCCGGTGACATCACCTATGACAACGTGCACAAGGCCATCTTCGGCTTCAACCAGGGTCAGGAGGGCAGGCACCTGCTGTCCGAGGCCACCAAGGTGGCTGCCGCTGGCTCCCTGGCTGCTGGTGACATCACCTATGACAATG
>NZ_BAFP01000204.1 GCF_000308455.1 Nocardia abscessus NBRC 100374
CTCGCCACCATGGGACGCCGGCCAGCCAGGTGCTACCGGCAGATCAAGAATAAGCCGTACCCAAAGTCACGGTACTGCCGTGGTGTGCCTGACCCGAAGATTCGCATCTACGATGTGGGAGCAAAGAGGGCGCCAGTAGACCAGTATCCCTTCTGCGTCCACCTTGTCAGTTGGGAGAAGGAGAACATCACCAGTGAGGCGCTGGAGGCAGCGCGCATTGCAGCCAACAAGTACATGGTGAAGAACGCGGGCAAGGACACGTTCCACCTGCGCGTGCGTGTGCACCCCTTCCACGTCCTCCGCATCAACAAAATGCTTTCATGCGCCGGCGCCGATAGGCTGCAGACTGGAATGCGTGGAGCCTTTGGCAAGCCGCAGGGCGTGTGCGCGCGCGTGGCCATCGGCCAGATCCTGCTGTCCATCCGCTGCAAGGATGTGCACAGCCCGCAGTCGCAGGAGGCTCTGCGTCGC
>NZ_BAFP01000203.1 GCF_000308455.1 Nocardia abscessus NBRC 100374
CCAGGTCAGCTGACGGCCCTTAGAGTTCGAGATGTCCTCCAGAAGCTTGCGGCCGTTGTTGTTGTTGTTATTGTTGTTGTTTCCACCACCGCCATTGTTATTGTTGTTGTTGTTGTTGTTTGCTCCCCATCCGCCGTTGTTGTTGTTGTTATTGTTGTTGTTGTTTCCACCCCAGCCGCCGTTGTTGTTGTTGTTGTTGTTGTTGTTGTTGGAGCCACCGTTCCAGCCGTTGTTGTAGTCGGGGTACCAGATGCCATTCCACCACCAAGTCAGTCCGCGGCCTGTGTTCTCCAGCTCTTGGGATTCCTTGACACTGTTCAGGGCGTCCAGAGATGCTGTGGAGCTGCCCACGAGTGCGAGCAGGCCCAGAGCGACGATAGCCATCGTCGTCTTCATCACGCCTTCAGGAATGCAGGCGATGCAAGCCGTTCAAGGAGCTTTGTCTGCCGCTGATACTCCGCAGGCTTTTC
>NZ_BAFP01000202.1 GCF_000308455.1 Nocardia abscessus NBRC 100374
ACTAGTATGGCCCGGGGGATCCTAGAGACCATTCGCGATTCCATGAGACTCCAAGGGTTCTGCACAACTTATGCACCTCTATTAGATCATTGTGTTCTACGAAGCCTGGACTGCATTACATATTCACAACCAACATGAGAAGAGCGGAATAGATGGCCGGATGTTTGGTGGCTTTGATATATTGTGAGGAGCATTGCGAACCCTAGAGCTGTCCGGTCAAATAACCCCCTCACAATAAGTGTAATGTCATGGGATAATCAAAAGACTAAGGGAGGGCTTTTATAGAAGGCGTGAGGTCATGCTATCCCCCTCTGAAGACGCGGCCGCGATATCCTGCAGATGCATCCAGTACTAGTATGGCCCGGGGGATCCTACGTTCCAAATGCAGCGAGCTCGTATAACCCTTTAAGAGTTGCTCTTTTTGTTTGGTAAGTTGCAAATCGAAGTTTTAGATTGAGTTCTACGTCGA
>NZ_BAFP01000201.1 GCF_000308455.1 Nocardia abscessus NBRC 100374
GTACTGGATGCATCTGCAGGATATCGCGGCCGCAGAAGACCTAAGCTAGCGTTTAGAGTGCAATTTTGTCAGCAGCCATACTCTAAGCCCTGTTTTTAAGTACCCAGGAAGCCAGAATAGTCTTGAGAAGGGAGGAAATTGCTGGGCAGCATTATGAGCATTATCAACACTTTTTTTCATGGAGGAAGTAAGTACAGGCAAAGCCAGATGAATTACGTTTAGAGCTGTGGAGGTCATTAAGACCCTGAATAATTGCTTTGATGGACCCATGCTGCCACAAAAAAAGATATAGGGGGCTGCCTTTATCCATGACATATAGCCACATCGGAGACATTTAATGATGCAATTTGAGCCCTGTGCCGAAGCTCAGTACCATATTACATGCCTCAAAGTGGTATCCAACCGTTAACTACAAATTAGAAACGTATACGGATCCCCCGGGCCATACTAGT
>NZ_BAFP01000200.1 GCF_000308455.1 Nocardia abscessus NBRC 100374
CGGAGCTTCAAGTTTTAGAGAATGGACTCTGGGAGAGGGTATGTGGCAAAGGTTACTCAATTTAATGTCCCTCACATGGAAATAACATTGGGATCAAGAGCTTTATTATCTTAAATTCTAAAGTCCACATCCACCATTTCCCTAGTAAAAAGAGGGGCTCTGTTATTTAGCCATTTGTGTACTTTTTGTGAGGAGGTTATGTCAATAATATCCTTTTTGCTGCTGAAGTTGCGGAGAGTTTTGGCCACATATTCTATTGTAGTCTGGATCTTCCTCGGTAGGCTAAGCGTCGTTCCACACACAACAACATCTCTCCACTGTTTGTTTAAAGTTTAGAAAGAAAATATCCATCGTTCACAAGATCGTAGGAGAAGGACACGACTTAAGGATCCCCC
>NZ_BAFP01000199.1 GCF_000308455.1 Nocardia abscessus NBRC 100374
GGTCGCTGGTGGGACGACGGTCGTTCTCACCGGGACAGGGCTGACTGGGGCTACGGCGGTGACTTTCGGTGCGACACCGGCGACATCGTTCACCGTCAACTCCTCGACACAGATCACCGCCGTTGCGCCAGCCGGAACAGGAACGGTGCAAGTCACCGCCACCACTGCAGGCGGAACCACCAACGGCGTGGCCTACACCTATGTTGCGGTTCCCACCCTGGCCACCGTGGTTCCCAATGCGGGTCCGGTCACCGGCGGAACGACAGTAGTTCTCACCGGCACCAACCTGACCGGAGCCACCGCCATCACCTTCGGCGCGACACCGGC
Organism: Nocardia abscessus NBRC 100374; assembly: GCF_000308455.1. Classification (GTDB taxonomy): domain Bacteria; phylum Actinomycetota; class Actinomycetes; order Mycobacteriales; family Mycobacteriaceae; genus Nocardia; species Nocardia abscessus. The sequence continues at coordinate 328 of NZ_BAFP01000199.1, forward strand.
GGCCTCGTTCACCGTCGACTCCGCCACCCAGATCACCGCGGTCACCCCCGCGGGCACGGGG
>NZ_BAFP01000198.1 GCF_000308455.1 Nocardia abscessus NBRC 100374
GACTCTGATCGTCAGAGTCAGCACCCAGTCACATCCATACATTCACAGAGAACTTGGAGACAATCACAAGATCATCCTGCCAAAAGAACTGCACCTGGCGCAGGTCGGCACGCGCTCGGGCCTCGGCCAGGCGCACCAGCGACTCCAGCTGCCGCGTGGTGATGGGCGCGCTGTCGACCGACCCCACCGCCTTCCTCCGCAGCTCCAGATAGAACTCCTTCAGCACCTGCGCCGCTCCCCTCTCCAGTCTGAGCACTCATCCGCAAAACCCTAATAAACCCAAACGCTAATATAAAAAAGAAAAATGTGAAATATAGTCGAACACAGCCAGGCACCATGGGATGAAACCCAAACAATGTGCTTCTCCAAGTTGTCCAGCTGGACTCT
>NZ_BAFP01000197.1 GCF_000308455.1 Nocardia abscessus NBRC 100374
CTGCCCTGGGTTTGCACACAGACGGTGAAGAACACGGCCACGGCGGATATCAGGCCGCCGTATGGCCTGCAGATGTGGAACCCCTACTACAAGTATGCAGCCCAGCCTCTGAACTGGGAGCCAACCTCCATGACCAATGGCAGAATTGATGGGAATGTCACCCAGGTACGAGCCTGGGCATCATGTTGCATTCTCTCAGCCATTACTCTGCTGTGTGATCCAAGCATGTGGAAGTTAGTGTAGTCTAGGCCTGTGAACTGGACTGGAAAGCCCCATGTCCTGTTCATTTGTGAAAGCAGTGCATAATCTCTTCAATCACTTGTCAGTCAGTTAATCGATTACACCTTTCCCAGCCACTTAGGGCTGATCAGATGTCT
>NZ_BAFP01000196.1 GCF_000308455.1 Nocardia abscessus NBRC 100374
GGAGTTCTTCGAGTTGGAGCGGGAGGCGATTTTCAAGCGTGCCTGGCTGAATGTGGGCCGGGTCGAGCAGCTTCCGAAGGTGGGTAGCTATTTCACGAAAGAGATCGATGCCGCGCGTACCTCGGTGATCGTGGTGCGTGATCGGGAGCGTCAGGTGCGGGCGTTTCACAACATTTGCCGTCATCGGGGCAACAAGCTGGTGTGGAACGACTTTCCGAAGGAAGAGACCTCCGGGACGTGTCGGCAGTTCACGTGTAAGTATCACGGCTGGCGCTATGGGCTCGATGGTGCGTTGTCGTTCGTGCAGCAGGAGGGTGAGTTCTTCGATCTCGACAAGGATCAGTACGGGCT
>NZ_BAFP01000195.1 GCF_000308455.1 Nocardia abscessus NBRC 100374
CGCCGTTCCGACTCTGTCCTCGGTGGTGCCGAGTTCGGGACCAGTGGGTGGTGGGACAACAGTCGTTCTGACCGGAACAAACCTGACCGGAGCCACCGCGGTCACTTTCGGTGCCACACCGGCGACGTCGTTCACGGTCAACTCCGCGACGCAGATCACTGCTGTCGCTCCAGCCGGAACAGGAACCGTCCAGGTCACCGTCACCACCACGGGCGGAACCAGCAACGGGGTGTCCTACACCTACGTTCCCGTTCCCACCCTGACCACGGTGGTCCCGAGTGCGGGACCAGTGGGTGGTGGGACAACAGTCGTTCTGACCGGAACAAACCTGACCGGAGCCACCGCAG
>NZ_BAFP01000194.1 GCF_000308455.1 Nocardia abscessus NBRC 100374
GATACCAGATTCGTTAGATAATGCGTATATTGCTATCAATGAAGACCAGGCGAAGCAATTCTATGAAGAATTTCTAGCCTACCTCCAAACAAAGAGTATCTCTCATCTGTGCCGCTAGAAACATCACATCTTGCCGAAACATGCGGGAGGTGGAGACGAGTCTAGCAACTTGATAAGCATAACACCTGAGGATCATGTAGCGATTCACATGTATCGATATCAAGCCTTTGGAGATAAAGGTGATGAGCTTGCTTATCTTATGCGGTTGAACGACTCGAATGAAAGGGCACAGCTCCGCGCTAAAGCCGCTATTCTAGCGAACAGGCAGCGAGGAAATGG
>NZ_BAFP01000193.1 GCF_000308455.1 Nocardia abscessus NBRC 100374
ACTGGATGCATCTGCAGGATATCGCGGCCGCACGCCCATATAAACGATCGGATAAATAGCTGAATTTCCATGCCTTACGCGGTTGTCAGGACACAAGCACCATAAAGAAACAAGGGTTGGTCCGGAAGCCTTTAGCCAAGTTTAGCCACCCTGAAAGTATCTCTGGGAGGTGTGGAGGGAAAAACTGCTGTGATTTTAAACCTAAAAGTAACTTAACTCATAATAAGTTGGTAGTTAGACCACATGAAAAAATTGCTTTTGTTGGCCCAGTTCTGTTGATCTTTGAACCATGGTGGGAAAAGTGTAGTTTTAGTCAGTCTGAAGCTGCCATGTA
>NZ_BAFP01000192.1 GCF_000308455.1 Nocardia abscessus NBRC 100374
TGTGCTGGACGCCGATTCAAGCGAACTCCCCCTCTCATGCAAGGACCTCCGTTACTGTGAGCGCGGGAGGCACGACCAATGAGCGCCCCCGCGAGTTACCTTTGACCACTGGCGCGGCATCAGGATTGCTGCAGCCGGGCGGTCCTCTCTGCTCAACCTTTGCCGCCGCGCCGCCGGGCGTCAATATCACAATCTTTGATATCTGCGCACCCGCCACTGGGCTTCAGCAGCCGTTAGTGTGCAAGGAGTTGATCATGCGCAGATGGGGGATCCGGTGAGCACAGTCGGGTTGACGTCCGGGAAGTTAGCTGGCAAGACAGCGA
>NZ_BAFP01000191.1 GCF_000308455.1 Nocardia abscessus NBRC 100374
ACTAGTATGGCCCGGGGGATCCTTGGACCGTTAATTCATATATCGAAGTAGCAGGTTGTTGCCCCGCCTGATGTTGCCACTACTTGCTCATGACAGTTTTTTTAGGCAATGCAAACTACTATTTGATATTTTTTTCCAAGTACAGTTGTAGGGTACTCCTTATACTGATTCTTCTGAGCCTGTACGGGGAGCATTAGGTACTGATGTAGTAGGAGTTGAGCTTCACAAATTCACCAGGTAAGCCCAAATTTATTTTCTGCTTGGACAGGTCCACCTCACATGGGT
>NZ_BAFP01000190.1 GCF_000308455.1 Nocardia abscessus NBRC 100374
AGGTCAGGGTGTCGGGGTGGTCGGTGCCGAGGATCCGCTCGTGGTCGATGAGGACCTGCTCCAACAGCTCGATCGCCTCCGAAGTTCGCCCCGCCGCCCGGTAGGCGTCGGCGAGGTTATGGCGGGAGGTCAGAATGTCGGGGTGGTCGGCGCCGAGGATCCGCTCGCGGTCGGTGAGGAGCTGCTCCAACAGCTCGATCGCCTCCGAAGTCCGTCCCGCCGCTTGATAGGTGCTGGCGAGGTTATGGCGGGAGGTCAAAGTGTCGGGGTGCTCGGCACCGACGG
>NZ_BAFP01000189.1 GCF_000308455.1 Nocardia abscessus NBRC 100374
CTTGGTTGGTTTAAGTGGAGGCAACTCCATTATCTTCTAGCATACCCTTCCCAGGCTACATGTAGAAAGAGATCTGTTGGGCCCCACTATTTTTTCACCCAGGGAAGCCTACTTTAGTTATAGCTTGCCAGAGATTTTCTGTGTCATGTAGAAGTCATCCACTTTTAACACCAGGAGGTGGATGTGGGGCCAGGAAATATGTCAATAACGATACGGGACTTCTAACAGTGACTCGCGGCCGCGATATCCTGCAGATGCATCCAGTACTAGTATGGCCC
>NZ_BAFP01000188.1 GCF_000308455.1 Nocardia abscessus NBRC 100374
TCCGATGGATGATGCAGGTCTGGACCGTGGCCAGCGGCCACACGTTCCCCACCACATCCGGTAACCCTTTCAACCCGTCGCAGACCAGGAAGAACACGTCTTTGACCCCGCGGTTGCGGATATCGGTGAGCACGCTCATCCAGAACTTCGCGCCTTCACCACCGGTACCGGCCCACAATCCGAGGATGTCCTTCTCGCCGGTGACGATGACTCCGATCGCGGCGTAGATCGGCCGGTTGGCGACTTGGCCGTCGCGGACCTTGGCTCTGTCGCACTC
>NZ_BAFP01000187.1 GCF_000308455.1 Nocardia abscessus NBRC 100374
ACTAGTATGGCCCGGGGGATCCGGCGCGCCTAGGCCTTGACGGCCTTCACTCAATTCGCCCTATAGTGAGTCGTATTACGTCGCGCTCACTGGCCGTCGTTTTACAACGTCGTGACTGGGAAAACCCTGGCGTTACCCAACTTAATCGCCTTGCAGCACATCCCCCTTTCGCCAGCTGGCGTAATAGCGAAGAGGCCCGCACCGAAACGCCCTTCCCAACAGTTGCGCAGCCTGAATGGCGAATGGGAGCGCCCTGTAGCGGCCACTCAACC
>NZ_BAFP01000186.1 GCF_000308455.1 Nocardia abscessus NBRC 100374
GTACTGGATGCATCTGCAGGATATCGCGGCCGCACGGTCATCAATTCTTTAAGTGCGGAGGCGCCAGGGGGCACAGAGAATCTTTTTTTTCATAGCGGGCCCTCGTCAGCTCGTGTTATTGAAGCATTCTGTTCCCAGTGCCCACACATGTGAAGCATCCTCACTGATCTACTTCCCCACCTACCTGATGTGGCTCAATTCTGACAAGAAAGCAACTTTGGAGAACCATGAACCTACCTTTAGAGCTGGA
>NZ_BAFP01000185.1 GCF_000308455.1 Nocardia abscessus NBRC 100374
GCAGGGGGTGACACCATCCAGCTTTGACCCCTCCACAATCTCCAGTCCTCCTTTGGCGTTTTCCACCACGTAGTAGACATCATCGGACACCTTCTTCGGACTGGCGTCCACTATCAGCAGCCCAGCGCCCCTGAGGCGCAGCTTGGCCTCATCTGATCTGGGATTGGCGGCCGCCACAATAGCAGGCACCTGCATGCAGTCCTCAATGGTGATGGCCACAGGCCTCTGCGCGAGCCGAATCAAG
>NZ_BAFP01000184.1 GCF_000308455.1 Nocardia abscessus NBRC 100374
ACTAGTATGGCCCGGGGGATCCGTTAGCTATCGTTCGCGAGAAAGTTAGTAGACACACAGGACCCAGGCGTGCAAGTCAATTTCAGCTGACTACACCGATTCTGGTTAAAAGAGCCTATGGCCACCCTTATTTTAGAGAAAAAAAACCACACCTCTAATGTGTTGGGCACTAGAAAAAGCTAACTACCTAGTCCGTTTCTGGACGACTTCATTGGGAATAACATACCCCCCACTGTGATT
>NZ_BAFP01000183.1 GCF_000308455.1 Nocardia abscessus NBRC 100374
CTGCGTCGGCGCGACTGTGCGCGAGCAGATGGCCGAGCGGTCGGTCCCGCACTCCGCGACTGTGGCCGCGATCCTCAATCGGGTGCCGATTGCATTGATCGCTGCGATGCTCGAGCATGTCGACTTCGTCGCCTCTGATGTACCCGGCTCACGGGTACCTCTTTACCTCGCGGGTGCGCGTATCGAGCGGATGTTCGCTTTCAGCCCGACTCTCGGAACCGCGCTCAACGTGA
>NZ_BAFP01000182.1 GCF_000308455.1 Nocardia abscessus NBRC 100374
TCGTACAGCCGTTCATCGAGGCTTCGCACCGAGGGCAAGGAGTCCCACTGTGTGAGCGTTTGCCGTACTGCCTTGATCCGATGGAGCGCAGTCGCATACCAGTGGCGCCCGAGTAGCTCGAGGGCTTCCCCGAGATACCGGCACGCCTGCTCGGGATTCTTTTCCAGCACCGCTGCGGCGGCTGCATCAGCGAGATAGATCGACCGCTGCTTTGCAGCTTCCTCGGG
>NZ_BAFP01000181.1 GCF_000308455.1 Nocardia abscessus NBRC 100374
AACGGTCGCGGGCCTGGCCCTCCTGGCGACCCTGGCCGCGGCGCTCGGCGCGGCGCTGCGCTCCGAACACCGCGAGGCAGGCGTCGTCACCTTCGTGATCGCCGCCTCCGGAGTCGGCTTCGCCGGCATCGGCGCCGCCTTCTGGGCGTTGCTCGCCGGGCTGGTGGTACGGAAAGTGCTGCGCCAGCCGCAATGAGCGCCGCCGGACGAAGCCCGTCCACAACC
>NZ_BAFP01000180.1 GCF_000308455.1 Nocardia abscessus NBRC 100374
ACTAGTATGGCCCGGGGGATCCTTATCTGTCAAAACCGCTAATGTCCGTTCTAAGACCGTCTGGAGAACACTTGCCCATCAGTGCTTTTGAACCTTTTTTTCACAGGTCCCTTCCGATTACACTGAGAAGCTGACCACACCTGCTAGAAGATGGAGGTATGCAGCCCGTTAGTAGGAGTAATACTACCCAGCTTATAACCCTCAAACGTAGGGCAGAT
>NZ_BAFP01000179.1 GCF_000308455.1 Nocardia abscessus NBRC 100374
GCGGCTCGGCATCCGAATTCGGCCGTACGCCCGACTCATCCGGCGACTCCGGCGACTCCGGCGACTCCGGCGACTCCGGCCTATGATCGGCGGCCGCCCACTCCGCGTCCATCCGGCGCATCCGCTCAACCGTCGCCTCGAGTTCCGCGAGCATCCCCTCCAGCACCGGATCCCGCTCCGGCTCCGCGTCCGGATCACGACGCGAGCCAGAACC
>NZ_BAFP01000178.1 GCF_000308455.1 Nocardia abscessus NBRC 100374
GTCCGGGCTGAACGCCACCGAGAACACCAAGTTGGTGTGGCCGAGGGGGTCGCCGACCTGATGGCCGGTAACCGGATCCCACAACTGCACCGTCTCATAGTCGCCAGTGGCCAGCAGGCGCCCGTCCGGGCAGAACGCCACCGACAACACCGCGCCGGTGTGGCCGGTGAGGGGGTCGCCGACCTGATGGCCGGTGGCCGGATCCCACAA
>NZ_BAFP01000177.1 GCF_000308455.1 Nocardia abscessus NBRC 100374
TGGCCTGCCTGACAGTTAATTATGAGCATGTCTTGCCCTTCATGGTGGATATTCACAGCTGAAAGTGGTATTGGCATTTTTTTCTGAGGACACAACGAGGAAATCTGATAAATACGGCCACCTGAAGTCTAGCTCGGAGTTAACAATTTACCACGTTTAGAGCGGCCGCGATATCCTGCAGATGCATCCAGT
>NZ_BAFP01000176.1 GCF_000308455.1 Nocardia abscessus NBRC 100374
ACATACCCGAATGACGGACCCACAGATCCTTCTCGTCACTGCGAGCATGGTCCAGTACGTTGTTGGCCCGGATGACAACCCCTGGGATTTCGCTCAGCACATAGCTGACAAGGTGTTGAAGGTTATTTCCTTTGGCCGTGGAGTTGGGTGCGACGGCGAGGTTCTCCAACTCTAGGCGGATCCTGCCGA
>NZ_BAFP01000175.1 GCF_000308455.1 Nocardia abscessus NBRC 100374
AAACACCTGATCAGCTCTAGGTGGCTGGAAAAGTGTAATCGACTGACTGACTGACTGACTGACTGACTGACTCCAGCATGGCCCGTTCACAAGCACTGGTTTGGCTGCAGCAACCGACGCATGGGAGCCGGATAGGGGCGACCATCTCATACATGCCCGTGCACGAGCGGGG
>NZ_BAFP01000174.1 GCF_000308455.1 Nocardia abscessus NBRC 100374
CGTCATTGAGCAGGCCAGGAGAGGAGGCAACATTGCAGGAGGCTGTGGAGCGACTGGAAAGACTCGATAAGACAGCTGCAGCATTGTGTGACAGGCTCTGTGACGAGTTGAGAGGGGCTGTGTCAAGCCCGCTGGTGGCTACCGGGCCGGCAATCTTTGTGGCTGCTGCC
>NZ_BAFP01000173.1 GCF_000308455.1 Nocardia abscessus NBRC 100374
GAGTGCGACAGAGCCAAGATCAGGGACGGTCAGGTCGCCAACCGCCCGATCTATATCGCGATGGCGGTCACCGTCGAGGGCCACCGCGACATCCTCGGTATCTGGGCCGGTGATGGTGGTGAAGGCGCAAAATACTGGCTTCACGTGTTCACCGAACTGAAGAACCGC
>NZ_BAFP01000172.1 GCF_000308455.1 Nocardia abscessus NBRC 100374
GAGTGCGACAGAGCCAAGATCAGGGACGGTCAGGTCGCCAACCGCCCGATCTATATCGCGATGGCGGTCACCGTCGAGGGCCACCGCGACATCCTCGGTATCTGGGCCGGTGATGGTGGTGAAGGCGCAAAATACTGGCTTCACGTGTTCACCGAACTGAAGAACCGA
>NZ_BAFP01000171.1 GCF_000308455.1 Nocardia abscessus NBRC 100374
TTGCTCTTCACGTTCTCGATGGTGTCAGAAGACTCCACCTCCAGAGTGATGGTCTTACCCGTCAGGGTCTTGACAAAGATCTGCATGCCACCACGCAGACGCAGCACCAGGTGAAGAGTGGACTCCTTCTGGATGTTGTAGTCAGCCAGGGTACGCCTCC
>NZ_BAFP01000170.1 GCF_000308455.1 Nocardia abscessus NBRC 100374
CCGCCCCGGCACAGACTTCGCCGCCCGATTCCGGCCCTTCACCAGCAGAATCCCAAGCCGCACCGGCCTTTCCGAACCCCACCACCGGCCGTCCCGCCGCCGATAACCCGCACACCGGTTCCAACCCGCCGCCCACGAACTCCTGGACCACCGGGG
>NZ_BAFP01000169.1 GCF_000308455.1 Nocardia abscessus NBRC 100374
AGACATGGTGGAGTGGTTGGCGAGGCTACAAGGGATGCCAAGCCTGGATAAACTGCCAGAGAGAGCATCTGCCCAGCAACTGTCCGCAGCTTCCCTTCCAGAGCTGTGCTCGCTGCTGCACTTGGTCACCTTTGCTACCGCTAGCTCCGTGCAGG
>NZ_BAFP01000168.1 GCF_000308455.1 Nocardia abscessus NBRC 100374
GGGCAGCGCACAGGGGCGCCTCCGGCCGTCGCGTTACAAGGATAGAGTGGTAACATGCGGCACAGAGCCGTACGGCCAGAGACACACCCACCAACACCCTATCAGCATAACCTAAAACTAGAAAATAAGTATCATTTCAAGGCACACAGGGGATA
>NZ_BAFP01000167.1 GCF_000308455.1 Nocardia abscessus NBRC 100374
GGATTCAAGGTCGGTATGGATCTCATCTTCTCGAACGTGACGGTGAAGGACTACGCCAATCTCGTGGACGGCATGAAACTGGTGGTGGAAATGCTCGACATCATGAGCGCGACAGTCGCCCGCGCCTATGTCCGTGAGTACAAGGCGGCGGT
>NZ_BAFP01000166.1 GCF_000308455.1 Nocardia abscessus NBRC 100374
CTGATGTCTTGTTCGGCGGCGGGGCGGTCCGTGCCGCCGCTCATGGTCATGGTGTCGTCACCAACTGGTGCTACATGTTCGACGCGCAGGTCGACGGTCGCTGCATGCGCTTTGTCGTGCCCCTCGGCGACGGCCTCGTCCCCGGCGGTG
>NZ_BAFP01000165.1 GCF_000308455.1 Nocardia abscessus NBRC 100374
TTTACGGTTCCTGGCCTTTTGCTGGCCTTTTGCTCATTAGGCACCCCAGGCTTTACCCGAACGACCGAGCGCAGCGAGTCAGTGAGCGAGGAAGCGGAGAGCGCCCAATACGCAAGGAAACAGCTATGACCATGTTAATGCAGCTGGCAC
>NZ_BAFP01000164.1 GCF_000308455.1 Nocardia abscessus NBRC 100374
CGTCCACGATGTCGCGATAGGCGGCGTCGGCGATCACCCGGTGCGGGCGGGCACGGTCGATCATGAGATTCAGCCGGGCCCGCGGGTAGCTGACATCCAGCGGAACGCACGCGGCCCCGATCCTGGTCAGTGTCAGCACGAGCAGCACC
>NZ_BAFP01000163.1 GCF_000308455.1 Nocardia abscessus NBRC 100374
TATCATTTTGACCTGCCCCAGTGCGTGTGTGCGTTCATTGTAACTCCCTTACATGATAGGGTTCAAGGGGAATGAGCATGCACTGCCCCGCTCTGAGCCTGCAGCCTGTCGTGCACAAGGGGCTGCGAGGCATGAAATCGGAGGCAAC
>NZ_BAFP01000162.1 GCF_000308455.1 Nocardia abscessus NBRC 100374
ATGGTGCCAGGGCTGCCTTGCAAGTGCCATGCTTTCCGAAGAAGACACCATTGGCAAATTGCACTGTGCCTTGCTGTAAGGCAGAGGGCTGGAGTTTCTCCTGCTGTAGAGGTGAAGCTCATTATAAGAAACCTTACATCGC
>NZ_BAFP01000161.1 GCF_000308455.1 Nocardia abscessus NBRC 100374
AAACGCAGTGCCTCCTCCACCACATCCGTCCACCGGTCCTCGGCACGGGCCTTGGCGAGTTGCTCGGGATGGGTGCACAACGCGATGACCGCGGTGCCCAGCAGGTGCACTGTCGTCTCGTGTCCGGCGATGATGAG
>NZ_BAFP01000160.1 GCF_000308455.1 Nocardia abscessus NBRC 100374
GTCTCGAGGATGTGTCGACCATGGTGATCGCGATGGGGTTCGTATTCCTGTTCGTCCTCACCGGTGGCGCCTTACGATCCGTGGAAGCCGGGTGCCAGAACACCCTGATGAACCACGTGAAGAACATGTGGTTGTGC
>NZ_BAFP01000159.1 GCF_000308455.1 Nocardia abscessus NBRC 100374
TTTCCGGCTCATCCGCCCCGGTCTCCGGCACCGGATCCAGCGCAGCCCTCGCCTCCGCGTCCATCTGACGCATTCGCTCGACCGTCGCCTCCAGATTCGCGAGCATCCCATCCAGCACGGCATCCCGCGGCA
>NZ_BAFP01000158.1 GCF_000308455.1 Nocardia abscessus NBRC 100374
TTCGTGATGTTCAGTTCTGTTGTAGCAGAGTACGTTTGCGCAGTAGGTCGAGGTTGGCTCGGCCGAACATCTGGCGTTTGAGCATTTTGATGCGATTGACGTGGCCCTCGACAGGACCGGAGCTGTGAGG
>NZ_BAFP01000157.1 GCF_000308455.1 Nocardia abscessus NBRC 100374
CAGCTCCGGAGGCCGCCGCGCATCGGGCGGCGGCCATGGCATCCCTGCAGCAGCGTTCCCTCCTCCCTTCGCTTCTCCTGCATGCCACTTCATCCAACCATACTGCTGCTGCTACAGCCCTCAA
>NZ_BAFP01000156.1 GCF_000308455.1 Nocardia abscessus NBRC 100374
CGCCGGTGAAGTCGCCGAAGGCTAGGTCTTCGATGCGGGACTTGGAGGTGTTGATTTCCTTCCATTTTCCGGTTCCGCCTTCGGAGATGAACCAGTTGGTGCCGTCGGCGCGG
>NZ_BAFP01000155.1 GCF_000308455.1 Nocardia abscessus NBRC 100374
CGACCACCGGATATTCCAGCTCACGCAGGCGCTCGACGTCCCGGCGCACGGTCCGCACCGTGACCCCGAGCCGCGCGGCCAGCTCCGGACCGCTCCATTCGCGGCGGG
>NZ_BAFP01000154.1 GCF_000308455.1 Nocardia abscessus NBRC 100374
GGCCCAGGCGCTTTGCTGATGCTCCACTTGACGTACGCGCCCGGGTCGAGAACGGCTGAGAAGTGTCTCCCGAACCCGCAGTGAAGGGCTGAGCGCGCGCTCCACGT
>NZ_BAFP01000153.1 GCF_000308455.1 Nocardia abscessus NBRC 100374
TCCGTTGCGGTCACCGTCACCACAGTCGGCGGAACCAGTAACGGCGTCACGTACACCTACGTCGCCGTTCCCACCCTGAGCACGGTGGTACCGAGCTCGGGACC
>NZ_BAFP01000152.1 GCF_000308455.1 Nocardia abscessus NBRC 100374
GTACTGGATGCATCTGCAGGATATCGCGGCCGCTTAATTAACTGGCCTCATGGGCCTTCACTTCACTGCCCGCTTTCCAGTCGGGAAACCTGTCGTGCCAGC
>NZ_BAFP01000151.1 GCF_000308455.1 Nocardia abscessus NBRC 100374
GGCGTCTCCGACGTGCTCATGCTTGTTTGCGACGGCTTGAAGGGCCTGCCCGAGGCGGTGGAGGCGGTCTGGCCGCGCACGATCACCCAGACCTGCATCA
>NZ_BAFP01000150.1 GCF_000308455.1 Nocardia abscessus NBRC 100374
CGACCGCCTGCATGCCGTCCTGGCCGACGCCCGGCCAACGCTCAGCGTGCTCTCGGCCCACGACGAGACCACCGCGCCGACCCTCGGACCCGCACTGGGCCGGACACTCGCCTTGCCGGTGAATCTGTCGGCACCTGAATGGAACGCGGCCGGGCAGATCGTGCCGGCCGCACAATCCGTGCTGGCGGCGGCGGGCATCACCGATCCGCTCGCGCGGTACGCGGGACCAGTGCATTCGCATTTCGTCGCGCCGGGCACGGGTTCTCTCGCGCTCGACGTCGCGGTCGTTGATCCGATATCCGACGAGCTGGCCTATTTGCAGTACACGTCCGGGTCGACCAAGTCCCCCGCAGGCGTCCGGGTCACGCACGAGAACCTCGCGACGGCGTTGACCCAACTCGGGAACGCCGTGTCGACCGCAGCCGATCGACCCATCGTGACCTGGCTGCCTTTCTTCCACGACATGGGTTTGATCCTGGGCCTCTCGCTACCGCTGTTCCTGGGCGTGCACGGCATCACGCTGGCACCGGCGGAGTTCGTGAAGCGCCCGGTCCGCTGGTTGCGCGCGATCGCCGACTACCGCGCCGGTATCACTGGGTGCCCCAATTTCGGCTTGAAGCTCGCGGTTTCGGGCACCACCCCCGCCGAGCGGGCCGGGCTCGACCTGTCCGGACTGGATATCGTGCTCAACGGCTCCGAGCCGGTCCGCGCGGATGCGCTCACCGAATTCACCGAGACCTTCGGCCCGTACGGTTTCCGCCATCACGCGCACACCCCGGGCTTCGGCTTGGCCGAGGCCACCCTCACGGTCACCGTCTGCGACCAGAACGAGGCCCCGGTGTGGCACCGCTTCGACCGGGCGGCTCTGGCCGAAGGACGCGCGGTCGCACTACCCGAGGACGCGCCGGAATCCCGCAACGGTGTGGCGCTGGTCGGGTGCGGCGCACCTGTCGGACAGGAGCTGCGGATCGTCGATCCGGTGGACGGGACCGCGCTGCCCGCAGGCCGCGTCGGCGAGATCTGGGTGGCCGGAAGCAATGTGTGCGACGGATATTTCGGCAGGCCCGATGCCACCGAGGAGACCTTCGGCGCCACGGCGCCGGGCAGCGTCGTTCGCTGGCTGCGCACCGGCGACCTCGGGTTTCAGCACGAGGGACAGCTCTACATCGCCGGACGCCGCAAGGACGTCATCGTGGTCGACGGACGCAATCACTATCCGGCCGACATCGAGGCCACGGTGCAGGCATGCGCCGCGGAGGTCAGGCCGGGCCATGTGACGGCGTTCGGGCACGACGACGGGCGGCGCGAAGACCTCGTCGTGGTCGCCGAACTCGTCACGGTCGGCGGCAGCGACCCCACCGAACTCTTCGCCTTGGCCCGCCGCATCCGCACGGCCGTCGCCTCCACACACGAGGTGATGCCCGGTGCGGTGCTGCTCGTGGAGCCGGGACGCATCCCGAAGACCAGCAGCGGGAAACTTCGCCGCGGCGAGTGCCGGGCCCGTTACCTCGCGGGCCATCTGCGCCCGGTCGCCATGATCTGACACCACCGCATCGCGCGAACCGCGCCAGCCGGGTTCGTCACGGTTTCGTGCGACGCGAACGGACCCGACGACGGGCAGGCGTGTTCAGGACTCGTCCCGGCCCATCAGGCGATCGGTCTCGCGGCGCTCACGTTTGGTGGGTCGTCCCGCACCGCGATCCCGGCGCGGCATGCTCGCCACGATTTCCCGGGGCGGCGGAGGGGGACTGCGATCGATCAGGCATTGCGCGGCGATCGGGGCGCCCACCCGCTTGGTGACGATTCGCTCCACGATGACGATGCGCTCGATACCGCTCGCCCGGATGCGTACCTCGTCACCGGGGCGCACAGGCTGCGCGGGTTTGGCCGGCGCGCCGTTCACTCGAACGTGCCCACCACGACATGCTTCCGCAGCAGCGGATCTCGTCTTGAACAGACGCACCGCCCAGGTCCACGAATCGACGCGGGCCTGGGTGGCGGTGTTCTGGATGCCGGATTCGGCGCGGGCCACTCGTTAGACGATACGGCGTGCGGTAACCACCATGTCGGGGCGCAGCGGCGTGTAGGACACCGGCGTACCCGACTGCACCGCATTCAGGAGCTTGTTGTCGCCGGCGTAGATGCCGACGTGACCGCCGCCGTTGGTGATGACGATGTCACCCGGCTGCAGTTCGTGGTAGGCGACCGGAGCGCCGACGTGCGACTGCTCGAAGCTGGTGCGGGGGAGTTCGACACCCGCCTGCCGGAATGCCCACTGAACGAGGCCGGAGCAGTCGAAGGCGCGGGGACCCGCAGCGCCCCAGGAGTACTGGGCGCCGACCTTGGTCCTGGCGGCGTCGAGGGCGATGTCGCCCGCGGTGTTCTGCTGCTGACCGAACAGGCCCGGCAGCATCGGCGCGAAATTGGGGGCCTGCGGAGCGACCGCCTGCGGCGCAGGGGCGGCGGGAGCGGCCGCGAGCGCCTGCTGAATCTGCTGGTTGAGCTGCTGGACCGGCTGTTCCCATTCCTGCGGAACATCGAAGTTGCCGACACCGGGAACGTTGATGGTCGCGGCCATGGCCGGAATCGCGGGCATGGCGCCGGTTGCGGCTACCGCACCCATGACTATCGCACCCTTGACGGAATTCGGTACCCGAGAATCCCGCTGCAAGCTGTGTTTACCCACCGAGCTACGTCTCCGATCTTGCTGCTCTTCCGCCGACCGGGTTAGCTGACGGGTTCGGACCGGGAGAGCGGCCCTACCTCGCGACCGAAATGGCCGCAAGGATTCACCCCAGACGAACCTGTGGGTCCCCGGCACGACAGTCGAGACCGGTTGGCCCCGACAGCCGTTTAGGCGGTAACTAGTGGCGCCGTTTCTCTTACGAAGCGACTGGTTCCACTAAGTCACGAGAAGATTACGGTGCCGACGCGATGTTGTCCAGCGCACAGAGCTGCGACTTTTCCATCACCGGCGGACCCGCCGCTCGATCGGCGGAAAACGGTCGGGCGCCTCGGGTCACGAACCGATCTCGTGCTAGTCGATAGATCACCGAACGGACAATGCCCTCCCGGGTACCGGCGCGGCACTCAGGATTGCGCGCCGCGCACCGCGCGCTCGAGCTCATCGATCCTGCGGCGCGCTTCGGCCAGTTCGACCTCGAGCTTGCCCAGCGCCATGACCAGCGGACCGACCGCGAGATCGGCCACCAGCTGGGGATCGTCGTAGCCGCGTTCGATCGCGACCAGGATGTTGGACCGGATGCGCTGTGCCACCGTGGCGCCGGCCGGAACGTTCCAGGACCCGACCACTTCGGCGATACCGGCGGCAGTGGGTTCGTCGGACATGCCCCTCCGTTCCCGCGCGCCGTGACGCGCGACCATTCTGGCGAACCGCCACCGGCCTGAAGAACCGACGGCGAGAGCCATAGTGCAATACCGGCCGCTAAGGCTCTCTAGGACGCGCCGTAGATGTGCCCAGATTATCCGGACGAAACGCGCTACGGTGTCGGGGCATGGACCCCGTGCGCAATCCGTATGCCCCCGGCGCGGGACAGCGCCCGCCCGAATTGGCCGGGCGCGACAAGCAACTCACGGCTTTCGACATCGTGCTCGAGCGCGTGGCACGCGGCCGCCCGGAACGCAGCGTCGTGCTAACCGGCCTGCGGGGGGTGGGAAAGACGGTGCTGCTCAATCAACTTCGCTCGGCGGCGGTATCGCGCGGCTGGGGCACCGGCAAGATCGAAGCGCGGCCGGACCAGGAATTGCGCCGCCCGCTGTCCTCGGCGCTGCACATGGCGGCGCGGGCGATCGCCACGTCGCACCGCAACCCGGAACGGGTGGACGATTTCCTGGGCATCCTCAAAGCTTTCGCGTTGCGGTCCACCGCGGACAAGGGCATGCGGGAGCGCTGGCAGCCGGGCATCGACGTGCCCGCGGTGAGCGGCCGGGCCGATTCCGGCGACATCGAGATCGATCTGGTGGAACTGCTGGTCGAGGCCGCGGCGCTGGCCGGTGACATCGGCGTCGGCATCGCGATCTTCATCGACGAGATGCAGGATCTCGGGCCCGCGGACATCTCCGCGATCTGCGGCGCGTGCCACGAACTGAGCCAGGACGCCGCGCCGCTGATCGTGGTCGGCGCGGGTCTGCCGCATCTGCCCGCCGTGCTGTCGGCCTCGAAGAGCTACTCCGAGCGACTATTCAGCTATCACCGCATCGATCGGCTGGACCGGGAATCGGCGGACCAGGCGCTGATCGCGCCCGCCCAACGGGAAGACGTGAAGTTCACCGACGACGCGCTGGACGCGCTGTACCGCAAGGCCGATGGCTACCCGTATTTCGTGCAGGCTTATGGCAAAGCCACCTGGGATCAGGCGCCCGAGAGTCCGATCACGGCCGAAGATGTCGAGGTGGCCTCGCCCGCTGCCGAAGAGGAGTTGGCCGTCGGATTCTTCGGCTCCCGTTACGAGCGGGCAACACCGGCCGAACGGGAATACATGCGCGCCATGGCCGACCTGTCCGGCGACGACGGCCCGGTGGCGACCGCGGCCGTGGCCAATGAACTCGGCCGGAAACCGGCCTCGCTCTCACCCGCCCGCGACGGCCTGATCAAGAAAGGTCTCATCTACTCCGCCGAGCGCGGCACGATCGGCTTCACCGTGCCGCACTTCGGCCGCTATCTGCGCTCGGTCTGACCGCCGCCCGGGCCGAGCAGCGATGAATTGCTCGGTATTCGTCTGTATTCCAAGATCACTAGATATTCGTAGATATCCGTCGAGCAGCAGGGCTACCGGTGGGTAACAAACCCTCCTACACTCGGATGTGACCCTGATCACGTCCAAGGGAGGACATCATGGCGACAGCCGCGAAAGTCGACGCCACCGAAGAGCAGGCCCGCGCACTGGTCGAGGAGTCCCGTGAAACGAGCTGGGCCAAGCCGTCGTTCGCCAAGGAGATGTTCCTGGGCCGGTTCCGGCTCGACCTGATCCACCCGTACCCCCAGCCGGGACCGGAGGACACCGAGCGGACCGAGGCGTTTCTGGCCCGGCTGCGGACGCTGTGCGAGTCCATGGACGGCTCGGTGATCGAAGCGGAGGGCCGGATCCCGGAGGAATACGTGAAGGGCCTGGCCGAACTCGGCTGCTTCGGCCTGAAGATCCCGCAATCGTATGGCGGCCAGGGACTTTCCCAGTTCGGCTACAACCGCGCGCTGATGATGGTCGGCTCGACGCACCCGAGTCTGGGCGTCCTGCTCTCGGCGCACCAGTCCATCGGCGTGCCCGAACCGCTCAAGCTGGCGGGCACCGACGAGCAGAAGGCCGAGTTCCTGCCGCGCTGCGCGGCCGGCGCGGTCAGCGCGTTCCTGCTCACCGAGCCCGATGTCGGCTCCGACCCGGCGAGGATGGCCAGCACCGCGACGCCGACCGAGGACGGCGAGGCCTACGTACTCAACGGCGTGAAGCTGTGGACCACCAACGGCGTGGTCGCCGAACTGCTGGTGGTGATGGCGCGGGTGCCCAAGGGCGAGGGGCATCGCGGCGGCATCTCGGCCTTCGTGGTCGAGGCCGATTCACCGGGCATCACCGTGGAGCGGCGCAACTCCTTCATGGGCCTGCGCGGCATCGAGAACGGCCTGACCCGGATGCACGACGTCCGGGTGCCGAAGCGCAACCTGATCGGACGGGAGGGCGACGGGCTCAAGATCGCGCTCACCACGCTGAACGCGGGCAGACTCGCCATCCCCGCGTTGTGCACCGCCGCCGCCAAGTGGTCGTTGAAGATCGCGCGGGAGTGGAGCACCGAGCGTGTGCAGTGGGGCAGGCCCGTCGGCGAGCACGCCGCCGTTGGCCAGAAGATCTCGTTCATCGCGGCCACCACGTTCGCGCTGGAAGCGGCACTCGACCTGTCGGCCAGCATGTCCGACGAGGGGCGCAACGACATCCGCATCGAAGCGGCGCTGGCCAAACTGTGGGCCAGCGAGATGAGCTGTCAGATCGCCGACGAGCTCGTGCAGATCCGCGGCGGCCGCGGCTACGAGACGGCGGCGTCGCTCGCCGCGCGGGGCGAGCGGGCCGTCCCCGCCGAGCAGCTGGTGCGCGACCTGCGGATCAACCGCATCTTCGAGGGCTCCAGCGAGATCATGCGGCTGCTGATCGCGAGGGAGATGGCCGACGCCCACATGGCGGCCGCGGGCGCGCTGGTCGACCGGAAGGCCGAGTTCAAGGACAAGGCGAAGGCGGCGGTCGGCGCGACGGGGTTCTACGCCAAGTGGTTCCCGCAGCTGGCAGTGGGAGCGGGTACCGTGCCCGCGGCCTACACCGAGTTCGGGGTGCTGGCCCGGCACCTGCGGTTCGTCGAGCGCAGCGCGCGCAAGCAGGCGCGGTCGCTGATGTACGCGATGGGCCGCTGGCAGGCGGGCTTGGAATACCGGCAGAATTTCCTCGGCCGGATCGTCGACATCGGCGCCGAGCTGTTCGCCATGTCGGCGGCCTGCATGCGGGCCGAGGCATTGCGCGCCTCCGGCGCGCCGGAGGGCAAGGCGGCCGAGGAGCTGGCCGACACCTTCTGCAGGCAGGCGCGGCTGCGCGTGCGCAAGCTGTTCGACGCGCTGTGGGAGAACACCGATGACGACGACCGCACGCTCACTCGCGGCGTGCTCGACGGCCGGTACGACTGGCTGGAGGACGGCGTGCTCGATCCGAGCGAGGGGACCGGGCCGTGGATCGCGGAGTGGCAGGTGGGTCCCTCGACCGAGGAGAACCTCTTGCGCCCGTTCCTGCCTTCGACGCGCACCCGTGCGGAGGCTTGACCCACGCCGATTGCGCATTATCAACCAGTCTCGGTTTTCTACTAGAAAGCCGCAGATTCGCCCCGCGACCCGAGCGGGGCGAAGCCTGCACGGACTGTCGCCGGGGAAATCTAAAGGAATCTACTGTCTTAGCTATTGCCCTGTAGATTTTTCGGACGAACGCCGGGGAGACTGCTGGATCGATCGGCAGCCTCAGTTGGGCAACGTGTCCATAACGGCAGGTGTGGAGCGGTAACGACATGGAAATTCAGCTCGACAACCGGGCAAGAAGCGCCTACCCGGCGCCTCGCCCCAGGAGAGCGCCATGTCCTCGACCATCGCCCGCCGCGCCGCCGATCACGACGGCCACCGCGTCACGGTGTCGGCCACAGACGGCGTCCCCCTCGCGGTCCGCGTCTTCGGCGCCGAGGAAGCCCCCGCGACCGTCGTCTTCGTCCACGGCCACTGCCTGCACACCGAATCCTGGTCCTACCTGCGCGGCCACCTGCTGCAACGGTGGGGAAGCGACACCAGGATGGTGTTCTACGACCACCGCGGCCACGGCGAATCCGGGGCGGCGCATCCGTCGACCTACACCATCGAGCAACTCGCCCACGACCTGGACACCGTGCTGCGGACGGTAGCGCCGACCGGGCCGGTGATCCTGGTCGGCCACTCGATGGGCGCTATGGTGGTGCTCGCCTACGCCCGGCTCCACCCGGAGACCATCGGCACCCGCGTCGCCGGGGTCGGACTGCTCGCCGGCGCGGCCAACTCGATCACCGAGGTCGGGCTCGCGCGCCTGCTGAACCGGCGGACGGTGACCTCGTTGCAAGCCGCCGTCACCCGCGCTCCGCGCGCGATGCGGGCGTCCCAGCGCCTGACCCGTCGTTTGCTCGCGCCGTTGCTGCGCGAAGCCGGCTTCGGGACCAGGAAGGTGAACCCGAGAATGGCCGCGCTGGCCACCGCGATGCTGAACGACACGCCTTTACTCACCATGGCCGGCTTCCTGCACTCGCTGATCACCTTCGACGAGACGGCGACACTGCACCGTCTCGGAACCATCCCCGCGCTGGTGCTGGCGGGCTCGGCGGACCTCATCGTGCCGTTCGCGCACTCGGTGGCGCTCGCCTCCCAGCTGGCCGGTTCCGAGCTGGTGCGCCTGGAAGGCGCTGGTCACAGCGTGATGCTCGAGCGGGCCGAAGAGGTCGCGCTGTCCATCGTCGCGCTGGTCGAACGCGCCTTCGCCACCGCGCACTCCCACACCGGCTACGCCGCCGCCGGCTGACCTTCGGCAATCGGGCAGCAACTATCGGATTTCGACCTGATACGAGCCACCAGCGGATTCTTTCGGTACTGTGTTAAAGATCACGTTGTGTGGTGGGTCACACAACTCGGTGTTGCGCGGTCCAAGGCAGACGGGCAACCGCGCGCCACGGCACCGAGTTCGCATGCCCGCCAGGGAATTCAGGAGGATCGATGACTCGCAGCGAATTCGCGGAACTACGCTACGCGGTCGGCCAGCTCCGGCAATCCATCGGCGTACTGCGCACCCAGTTCGGCGACGCCAGCACGGTGCGCCGGTTGGAGAACGACCTCGAGCGCCTCGTCATCGACGCCGACGAACTCGAGCAGTCTCCGCCGCCGGAGGTACAACGCCGCCCCCAGGACGTCATCTACGTACCGGACAGCAAGTCCGACGAGGCCGCCTGGATGGGTGCGCAAGACGAAGGGCTCGGCTTCCACTCCCGGCCACGGACGAAGTAACCCGGATGGGCGGCACGCGCCGCCCATCCCGGTGCGCTCCGGACCAGGGGCTCGGCCGCCCATGCCGGTGACGAGCGCCGCGCCCTGCGGTGACGAGCCCCACCTCGCGACAGCCGGGCCTGCGGCGACCGGCGACTCGCACACCCCCGCGACGCCGGAACCGCGGAGGATCTCCGAGTTCTAGCGGGCCATCGGCGCGCGCCGAGCATGCCGCGGTCCCGTGAATTGCCCCGGCGGCGACCTGGAAGTCTTGGGTGCGCGGCGCCACCGACCCTCGCCGGTCGCCTGCGGATACCCGGCCGGGCAGATGTCCAGCACACGCCGAGCCCAGCTACGGTGACCGCCGACTCGCCCCCCGCTGCGATGTCACGACTGGGGCCGCTTACCGATTCCCACGCCATAGCGCCTCCTCGGCTCACGCGGGAGTCCTGCGACTTCGCGAGAGTGGCGGCGCACAGAGTTTGGGTGCCGGAAGCGCACTCGATAGCGTTCGACCGATCATGAAGCCACCGGGTCGGGCCGACAACCGCGACCCACATCGCCCCGCCATCGGGCACGGCTCCGCCACCTCGTACATCTGCGCTGACCGGCCACTCGATAACCCCATTCGGTCCAGACGGAGTTCCGATCCGCCCCGAGTCCAGTCGCCCCGGTCACCACTCGAAACTCGTTCCGCTCGAGTCGAGTTCGAAAAGTCCGGTTGGCCCGCTACCCGGCGTAAGCAATCAGGCGGCACACCGAGATGTGGCGTAAATCATACGGTTGACCGTGGGGCAGGTTTGTCGAGACCCCGCTCTATCAATAGCGGACGTGTCGTATGGTGCTCAGCATCACATTCGATTGCGGAGGTAACGATGACCACCCGCACACAAGATCAGCGAGGCATCCACCTGTGAGTGCCGCACCGACCGCCGCCCCGGAAGAGGGCACCGGCGTATTCAGCAGAACAAGGGCCCGGATCTCGGAACGCACATTGCGCACCGACCGATGGTGGATCCCCCCACTCGTCACGGTGCTCGGCCTGGGCGCGTTCCTTGTCTACGGCTTGATCAGATCGTATGTGCGCACGGCATATTGGGTTCCGGACTACCACTACCTGACGCCCTTCTATTCGCCGTGCCTGAGCACCTCGTGCGTGGAGGGTTCGAGTCATTTCGGGACGCCGTTCGGTGAGCTGCCCGCGATTCTGCCACTCGGCTTCGTGGTGCTGCCCTTCCTGCTCGGGTTCCGCCTGACCTGCTACTACTACCGCAAGGCCTACTACCGGTCGGTGTGGTTCTCCCCGCCCGCCTGCGCCGTGGCCGAGCCGCACGCAAAGTACACCGGCGAGACCAGGCTGCCGCTGATCGTCCAGAACGCCCACCGCTACTTCTTCTATGTGGCCTTGGTGGTCTCGGTGATCAACACCTACGACGCCATCGTCGCGTTCCACGGCAAATCCGGCGGCTTCGGCTTCGGCCTCGGCAATATCGTGCTGCTCGGCAACGTCATCCTGCTCTGGGGATACACGCTGTCGTGCCACTCGTGCAGGCATATCGCCGGCGGACGGTTGAAGAACTTCTCCGCGCATCCGGTGCGCTACTGGTTCTGGACTCAGGTCTCCAAGCTGAACACCCGGCACATGACGCTGGCCTGGACCACCCTCGGCACCCTCGTGCTGACCGACTTCTACGTCATGTTGGTGGCCAGCAACACGATTTCGGACCTGCGGTTCATCGACTGACCGCCTCATCGAGGAGTTTCTCTGCATGGCAGAAGTGGAACGGCACAACTACGACGTCGTCGTGATCGGAGCGGGCGGCGCCGGACTGCGCGCGGTCATCGAAGCCAGAGAGCACGGGCTGTCGGTGGCGGTGGTGTGCAAATCGCTGTTCGGCAAGGCCCACACGGTGATGGCCGAAGGCGGCTGCGCGGCGTCGATGGGCAACGCCAACGAGAAGGACAATTGGCAGGTTCATTTCCGCGACACGATGCGGGGCGGCAAGTTCCTCAACAACTGGCGCATGGCCGAATTGCACGCGCAGGAAGCGCCCGACCGGGTGTGGGAACTGGAAACCTACGGTGCGCTGTTCGACCGCACCGCGGACGGCCGCATCAGCCAGCGCAATTTCGGTGGTCACACCTACCCGCGGCTCGCGCACGTCGGTGACCGGACCGGCCTCGAGATCATCCGCACCATGCAGCAGAAGATCGTCTCGCTGCAGCAGGAGGATTTCGCCGAGACCGGCGACTACGAAAAGCGCATCAAGGTCTTCGCCGAGTGCACGATCACCGAATTGCTCAAGGACGGCGACCGCATCTCCGGCGCGTTCGGCTACTGGCGCGAATCCGGCCGCTTCATCCTGTTCGAGACCCCCGCGGTGGTGCTGGCGACCGGTGGCATCGGCAAGTCGTACAAGGTGACCTCGAACTCCTGGGAGTACACCGGCGACGGCCACGCACTGGCGCTGCGCGCGGGCGCGACGCTGATCAACATGGAGTTCCTGCAGTTCCACCCGACCGGCATGGTCTGGCCGCCCAGCGTGAAGGGCATTCTGGTCACCGAGGGCGTGCGCGGCGACGGCGGGGTGCTGAAGAACACCGAGGGCAAGCGGTTCATGTTCGACTACATTCCGCCGGTCTTCAAAGGGCA
The DNA here is from genome assembly GCF_000308455.1 of Nocardia abscessus NBRC 100374. GTDB lineage: Bacteria > Actinomycetota > Actinomycetes > Mycobacteriales > Mycobacteriaceae > Nocardia > Nocardia abscessus. Next base: position 11,190 of record NZ_BAFP01000150.1, read on the forward strand.
GTACGCCGAGACCGAGGAAGAGGCCGACCAATGGCTGCGGGACAACGATTCCGCACGCCGCACGCCGGATCTGCTGCCGCGCGACGAGGTCGCCCGCGCGATCAACGAAGAGGTCAAGGCCGGACGCGGCACCGAGCACGGTGGCGTCTATCTGGACATCGCCTCCCGGATGCCGGCCGACGAGATCGTGCGGCGGCTGCCGTCGATGCACCACCAGTTCAAAGAACTCGCGGACGTGGACATCACCAAGGAGCCGATGGAGGTCGGGCCGACCTGTCACTACGTGATGGGCGGCGTCGAGGTCGATCCGGACACCGGTGCGGCCACGGTGCCCGGGCTGTTCGCCGCGGGCGAGTGCTCCGGCGGCATGCACGGGTCGAATAGGCTGGGCGGTAACTCGCTGTCGGACCTGCTGGTGTTCGGCCGCCGGGCCGGACTGGGCGCCGCTGCCTATGTGGAACAGCTCGGCGCGCGGCCGTCGGTCTCGGACGACGACGTCTCGAAGGCCGCGAAGGCCGCGGTAGCGCCGTTCGATCCGCCCACCGACGGCAACGGGGAGAACCCCTACACCTTGCACACCGATCTGCAGCAGACGATGAACGACCTGGTCGGCATCATCCGCAAGGAGCACGAGGTCCGGGAGGCGATCGACAAGCTCAGCGAGCTGCGCGCGCGATTCCGTCACGTGACAGTGGAGGGTCATCGCCAGTTCAATCCCGGCTGGCATCTGGCGCTCGACCTGCAGAACATGCTGTTGGTCAGCGAATGCGTGGCACACGCGGCGCTGTTGCGGACCGAGAGCCGCGGCGGGCACACCAGGGACGACCACCCGTCGATGGATCCGGATTGGCGGAACAGGCTGCTGGTCTGCGCCGTGGACCCGGGCACGATCGGCGACCCGATCCCCGACGTCACGGTGACGCGCAAGGAACAACAACCGATGCGCTCGGATCTGCTCGCCCTCTTCGATCTCGGCGAGCTCGAAAAGTACTACACCCCGGACGAACTCGCCGGGCACCCGGCCACGGCCGGGCACTCGACGGAGCGAGAGGCGTAACGATGGGTTACGACGCCACATTCCGCGTATGGCGCGGCGATCTCGACGGCGGAGAACTGCACGATTTCACCGTACTGGTGAACGAGGGCGAGGTGGTGCTCGACATCATCCACCGGCTACAGGCCACGCAGGCGCCCGACCTGGCGGTGCGCTGGAACTGTAAGGCGGGCAAGTGCGGTTCTTGTTCGGCCGAGGTGAACGGGCGGCCGCGTCTGCTGTGCATGACACGAATGTCCACCTTCGGCGAGGACGAAGTGATCACGGTGACGCCGATGCGCACGTTCCCGGTGATCAAGGACCTCGTGACGGACGTGTCGTTCAATTACGAAAAGGCTCGACAGATACCGTCTTTCACGCCGCCCGCCGATCTCAAACCGGGCGAGTACCGGATGAAGCAGATCGACGTGGAGCGTTCGCAGGAATTCCGCAAATGCATCGAGTGCTTCCTGTGCCAGGACACCTGTCACGTGGTGCGTGACCACGAGGAGAACAAAACCGCGTTCGCGGGACCGCGCTATCTGATGCGGATCACCGAATTGGAGATGCATCCGCTGGACGTCGGCGATCGGACCGACCTCGCCCAGGACGAGCAGGGGCTCGGCCTGTGCAACATCACCAAGTGCTGCACCGAGGTCTGCCCGGAACATATCAAGATCACCGACAACGCCCTGATTCCGTTGAAGGAACGAGTGGCCGATCGCAAATACGACCCGGTGGTGTGGTTGGGCAACAAACTGTTCCGCCGTTAGGCCACACAGAGACGACCGGCCGGGACGATTCCCGGCCGGTCGGCGCACCCTTATAGTATTGCCACTACACCGAGGGCGACGATCCACACCAGCAGGCCGACGAGCAGCGCCGACAACAGCGAGTTGGTGAGGACGAAGACTCCGACCGCCGACACCGCGAACAACAGTGCGACGATCAGCCATTCCACCCAATCGTCCGGAAACAATTTCTTGTACCGGGGATGGGAGCTCTTGAGCCCTCGGTCCACGAATAGAGGGCTACCCGTAATTCAGCCGCGGCAAACGTCTTTTCGTTGTCGAATATCTGTCATTTCGTGATCTTCGAGGCGCCCTACCGCGGCCGATCGAACTCACCGTCGTGCACCCCGGCCGTGAAAGCGGCCCACTCTCCGGGGGTGAAGACCAGCACCGGCCCGTCGGGGTCCTTCCCGTTGCGCAGGCCGACGTGTCCGTCGGCCAGCAGGGCCACCTCCACGCTGTCGCTGCCCGGCCCTTCTCCGGCCTTCCGCCAGGTGGCGCCGGTCAGGTCGATGTTCGCGTTGCCTTGAATGCTCACGAATTGGACTCCTTCGCTGTCTGCCGGGGCAGACGTGTACGGACCGAGAATCCAGCACAACTGCTGGACGCATTCACGCGCGCCCGATAGTACCGCCGCTGACCGGCACTGTCGGGCGAACAACGAGGCCGGATGATCGGGCCGGTGACACCGGCAGGCCGGGACGATTCCGGCGCAACACTCAGCGGGATCACAAGCTCTCAGCGGCGGCGCTGCACCGGCTCGGCCCACGCGCGGATAGCCGCCACCACCACCCGGCCGGAAGGGCGAAACCGATTGCGCGGCGGCACGATCCACCGGCGAATCGCGCCGACCGACGCGGTGGGAGACGGCAACGCGATCGTCGACCCGGTGCGCGAGACCGACACGTCCAGCCGGAACAACTCCGCGAACAGTCGCGTATCGCTTTCGGGCAGGTCCGGCGCGATCAGGAAGGTCCACCGGTTCGAGCGCGGGTGCGCCAGGATCGGGCCGAGCCGAACGCTCTTGCTCTGCATGTGTGCCTTGACCGCCTGCCCCAGGCTGCTCGGCATGGTCAACGCCCAGACCGATCCGGCGCGCATCACGATGCGGCCGAGTTCTGGTGGGTCGACAACGGCGGGCAGGTCACATTCCCGCCGATAGAACTGACATCTGGACCGTGGTGTATCTCCAAGTGGCCGCTGCTCCACCGACAACCCCCTGCAGTTGTGTGGTTCGACAATTAGGTGCACGCCATACCGAAAGCCCCTGCGATCCGACTGCGCCCCCGCTCGTGCCGAGATGCATACGGAGATGGTGCTACCTTCAGTTTCGCGTTGCTGCCGCCCGGATTAAGGGATAAAGACAGTGCAAAAGTGGGGAAAATAGGTTTGAGCCGGGACCTATGTGAAAGCTGTGACTCAGTGCCGGCTGTGGTCGGTGAGCGGAGTCCGGGGGCCGAACTTCGGTTTGTGGAATTGGCCGCTGATTTCGAGCAGGCGGATCGCCCGGTAGCGGTGCGGGCGCAGCGGTTCCAGATATTCGACCATCGCCTCGTCGTCCATCGGACGGCCGAGCAGGGTCCAGCCGACCGCGGCGGCGAGGTGGTAATCGCCGACCGACAGCGCGTCCGCGTCGCCGAAGGCCCGCTGCGCGATCTCCGCGGCGGTCCACACCCCGATTCCGGGGACACTGCACAGCATGCGCGCCGCCTCGGCCGGATCGACTCGCGCCGCACGCTCCAGCGACTCGGCGAGCCGCGCCGCGCGCACGATGGTCTGCGCGCGCTGTGGTCCGACATTGGCCCGGTGGTAGACCCAGGAGGGGACGCGCCGCCAGGTATCGGCGTCCGGTGGCAGCAGCATCCCTTCCGGCGCGGGGCCCGGTGCGGGTTCGCCGAACCGCCGCACCAACTTCCGCCACGACGCGCGTGCGGAGATGGTGTGCACTTTCTGCTCCAGCACGGCGGGCACCAAAGCTTCGAAGACCAGACCCGTGCGCAGCATGCGCAGTCCGGGGAAGCGGCGATGGGCGTCGACGAGCTTCGGATGAGCGGGGAGGAACGCCGAGACGTCCTCGTCCAGACAGAGCATGTGCTCGATACCGTCGAGGAATTCCGTCGCGCCCGGCCCCCACGCACGCGCCTGTACCGCGCACGGGCCGGACTGGGTCAATCGGTAGGTGACCGGCCCGGTCGGCAAACGGGAGGCGTGCCAGTGCGCGCCGTCGCCGGTCACTCGGTGGCAAGGATCTCCGGTGCCGCGGCCGAGCGGCGCGACGGTGCACGCCAGATCGATCGGACGATCCGTGGTCACGGTCCGGCTCGCTCCCGGCTCGACCGTCACGCTGCGCACCCGCATCATTCTGCCCGGTGCGGCGCGCGGGGGCGCGTCCCCCTCGACCCGCGTGACGCGGATTATTATCCGAGACACACCATAAGGCTTTTCATACCATTTGCGCATAATCGGAGTTTCCCGGACTCGGATGTAACAGCAGGCGATTCACGGCGATAACGATCTCGATCGGCAAATAGCTGGCAGAAGCCATTACGGAGGTTATGGAGATGATCACCAATCTGCTCAACTGGCTGCTCAACGCCTGGGGTGGGGTCTTCGCGGGCAGCTCGGGTTACCAGATTCCCCCCGGCATCCTGCCGTTCGGTAGCTGAACCGCGCGAAGGTCAGCGACCCGAAAGAAACTGCGCGATATGCCGCGCCTGTCGCCCGGCCAGGGCAGCGGCCTGGGTGCGACAGGAGAAGCCGTCGGCGAGGAGGATCGCGTCCTCGCCCGCGGCGCGCAACGCGGGCAACATGCCGTTCTCGGCCACCGCCACCGAAATGTCGTAGTGGCCTGCCTGCATTCCGAAGTTTCCCGCCAGACCGCAGCACCCGGTGATTTCTGTCACCTGCACTCCCATGCTGGCTAATAATTGGCGATCGATATCGAATCCCAGAATCGCGTGCTGGTGACAATGCGGCTGGACCACCACGGATTGTCCGGTTCGCGTCGGCGGGCGCCAGGTCGGCTGTTCGGCGAGGAACTCGGCGAGAGTGCGCACCGCGGCCGCGGTCGGCGCGGCTCTCGGGTCGTCCGGCAATAGTTCGGTCAGGTCGCCACGCAGGACCGCGGTGCAGGACGGTTCCAACCCGACGATCAGACCACCTGATCGGACGTGTTCTTCCAGCGCAGTCAACGTGGCCCGCAACCGCGCACGGGCGCCGTCGAGCTGCCCGGTGCTGATCCAGGTGAGACCGCAGCAGACGCGGCGCTCGGGGATCCGCACGCGGTAGCCCAATGTGGTCAGCAGCCGGGCCGCGGCCAGCGCGATCTCCGGATCGAACGCGTCGGTGAAGGTATCGATCCACAGCATCACCTCGCCGGAACCACCGGCCGTTGTCGGCTCCTCGGGCGCATAGGACGACTCGGCCAGCAGGGCGCCCTCGTCCAAGTCGCGCCAGATCCGGCGGAAACTGCGCTGGGCCAGGCGCGGGACGTTCCGCCGCGGATCCATCCCCGCCGCTCGTAAACCGGCCCGGCGCAGCGCCGCCCGGCCGGCCAGCGCGTTGACCACACGCGGCAGCCGGGCGGCCACGGACAACCACCGGGGCAGCCAGCCCAGCGAGTAGTGATCGATCGGGCGCAGCCGATGACGGTAGCGCCGATACAGCGTCTCCGACTTGTAGGTGGCCATGTCCACGCCCGCCGGGCAGTCCTTCTGGCACGCCCGGCAGGACAGGCACAGGTCCAGCGACTCGGCCACCGCCTCCGAGGACCACGGCAGCGCACCGCGCACCACCTCCTGCAGAATCCTCGCGCGCCCGCGCGTGCTGTCCTTCTCATCCCGGGTGGCCAGGTAGGACGGGCACATGAAACCGCCGTCGGCCCGGCATTTGCCGACGCCGACGCAGCGGTGGACCGCGACGCCCACATCGCCGCCGTCTTCGGCGAACGCGTAACCGTTCGACGGCCGGACCCGCGGCAGTCCGGCCAGCCGCAGGTCGGCGTCGATCGGACGCGGTGCGACGAGCACGCCCGGATTCAGGACGTCACCGGGATCGAACAGCGCCTTGTACCCGGCGAAGACGTCGAGCACCGCAGGGGAGTACATCACCGAAAGCAGTTCCGAGCGGGCCCGGCCGTCGCCGTGCTCGCCGGAGAGCGAACCGCCGTGCCGGACGACCAACTCCGCGGCGTCGAGGAGGAAAGCGCGGAAACGGCGCGGCGCGTCGGTGATCGGGAGATCTAGGCGGACGTGGATGCAGCCGTCGCCGATGTGCCCGTACAGCAGCCCATCGACGCCGTGGGCGCGGGTCAGCGCGGCGAAATCACGCAGGTAGGCGCCGAGGCGCGCGGGTGGGACCGCCGCGTCCTCCCACCCCGGCCAAGCCGGCTGCCCGTCGGGCGTGCGACCCGCGAGCCCGGCGCCATCGGCCCGGATCCGCCAGAGCGCGGCGGCGGTGCCGGGATCGGTGACGATCCGGGTATCCATCGCGCCTGCCGTCCGGCACAGCCGCTGTGCGACGGCCAGCGCGTCGGCCTTTGTCTCGCCCGCCGTCTCCACGAAGAGCCAACCGCCGCCACGCGGCAGGTCGGGGACCAGTCCCCGATGCGCGCGGACCACGTCGACCAGCCGCGCGTCGATGCCCTCCACCGCGATCGGCGCGCAGGCGAGCACGGCGGCGACGTCGTCGGCCGCGGTGGCGATGTCCGGGTAGCCGAGCACCGTCAGCACGGTGGCCGCGGGCAACCCGACCAGCTCGACAGTCGCATCCAGCAGCAGGCCGCAGGTGCCCTCGCTGCCGACGAACGCCTTCGCCGCCGACCCGCCGCGTTCGGGCAGCAGGTGTTCCAAGCCGTAGCCGGAGGCCTGCCGGTCGAAGCGCCCGAGATCGGTCCGCAGCACCGCGAGATTCGCCCGGCTGAATTCCGCGAGACCCGGGACCGCGGACAGGTCGGCGGCCAGTGTGCGTTCGGTGCCGGTGCCGTCGAGGACGCGTAACGCGCGCACGGTGTCGGAGGTGCGGCCCCACGCGACGGCGCGCGGTCCGCAGGCGTTGTTGCCGATCATGCCGCCGAGCGTGCAGCGATTCTGCGTCGATGGGTCCGGGCCGAAGCGCAGGCCGTGCGGGCGAGCCGCGCGCTGCAATTCCGAAAGCACCACGCCGGGCTGCACAGTGGCGACCCGCGCGGCCGGATCGATCGCGACGATCCGGTTCATGTGCCTGCTGAAGTCGAGCACCAGCCCGGAGCCGATGGCGTTGCCCGCCACCGATGTTCCCGCGCCACGGGCGGTGACCGGCAGTCCCTGATTCCGGGCGAACTCCAGCGTGATCGCCACGTCCTCGTCGCCGCGGGGGAAGACGACCGCGGCCGGAACGACCCGATAGTTCGACGCGTCCGAGGAGTACTCCGCACGACGCCGCTCGGAGGTGTCGACCTCACCCGCGAGCGTGCCGCGCAGTGCCGCCATCCGGTTCTCGGTCACCACGTAAGCCTAGGTGGGGTTTTCCGCAGCGGAGGCCCGGACCGCGGCCGGTTTTCGCTGTCGGCGGAAACGGCGAGTATCCGGAATCAGCTTGAACTCAACCATTGTTCAGGTCTTAGTGTCGGTGGCCAGGTCTTTGATGGGTGGGGGAGCGAGAGGGAGAACAACGTGAGCATCGAATCCGTGGCGTGGAGCCAGATGTACCGGCGGGCGAACGCGCCGCAGGAACAGCGGCCGTTCCGCCGCGCCACCGCTGAGCGCATCATCCGGTTCGCCGCGCCGCACCGCCGGAGGATCGCCTCGTTCCTGCTGTTCAGCGTCGTCTCCGCGGTGCTCGCCGTGGCGACGCCGGTGCTCGCGGGCCGGGTGGTCAACAACATCGTGGGCGGCGCCGCGCCACGGGTGGTGATCATCCTCGCGCTGGTGATCGGCGCGCTCGCGGTGTTCGACGCGGGGCTCGGGCTGGCGATCCGGTGGATGTCGGCGCGGATCGGTGAGGGGCTCATCCTCGACCTGCGCACCGCCGTGTTCGACCACGTGCAGAAGATGCCGGTCGCGTTCTTCACCCGGACCAGGACCGGCGCGCTGGTCAGCCGCTTGAACAACGACGTCATCGGCGCCCAGCGCGCGTTCAGCGACACGCTGTCCGGCGTGGTGGCGAACCTGGTGACCCTCGCGCTGACACTCGGCGTGATGGTCAGCATCTCGTGGCAGATCACGCTGCTCGCGCTGCTGCTGCTCCCGGTGTTCGTGATGCCGGCGCGCCACATGGGCAACCGGCTGGCCCAGATGCAGCGGGAAGCGGCCGGGTTGAACGCGTCGATGAGCACGCAGATGACCGAGCGGTTCTCCGCGCCGGGCGCCACGCTGGTCAAGCTCTTCGGCCGTCCGCAGCAGGAGTCCGACGAATTCGCCCTGCGGGCGCGCCGGGTACGGGACATCGGTGTGCGCACCGCGATGTTGCAGACCGTCTTCGTCACCTCGCTCACGCTGGTGTCCGCGCTGGCGATCGCGCTGGTGTACGGGCTCGGCGGCTGGTACGCGCTGCGCGGGCAGCTGGACGCCGGCGCGGTCGTGTCGCTGTCGTTGCTGCTGACCAGGCTCTACACGCCGCTGACCGCGCTGGCCAGCGCCCGGATGGAGATCATGGCCGCGCTGGTGAGCTTCGAGCGGGTCTTCGAAGTGCTCGACCTGAAACCGCTGATCGAGGAGGCGCCGGGTGCGCGAGCGGTTCCGGCGGGTCCGGTGGCGGTGGAGCTGGACGAGGTGACCTTCGGCTACCCGTCGGCCGACAAGGTGTCGCTGGCCTCGCTGGAGGACGTGGCGAATCTGGACACCCGCGGTGGCGTGGAGGTGCTGCACAACGTGTCGCTGCGCGCCGAGCCCGGGCAACTGGTCGCGCTGGTCGGTTCGTCCGGCGCGGGTAAGTCGACCATCGCGCAGCTGGTCTCCCGGCTCTACGACGTCGACGGTGGCGCGGTCCGGTTGAACGGCGCCGACGTGCGCGAACTGACCACCCGCTCGATCCGCGAGACGGTCGGACTCGTCACCCAGGACGGGCACCTGTTCCACGACACCATCCGGGCCAACCTGCTGCTCGCCCGGCCCGAGGCCGCCGAGGACGAGCTGTGGGACGCGCTGGAACGCGCCCGGCTGCGCGAGCTGGTCGCGTCGTTGCCCGACGGGCTGGAAACCGTGGTCGGCGAGCGCGGCTACCGGCTCTCCGGCGGTGAGCGCCAGCGTCTGACCATCGCGCGCCTGCTGCTCAAGCAACCGCGCGTGGTGATCCTGGACGAGGCGACCGCGTCGCTGGACTCGACCTCGGAGGCCGCCGTGCAGGAGGCGCTGGCCGAAGCGCTGGAAGGCCGGACCGCGCTGGTGATCGCACACCGGCTGTCCACCATCCGCGCTGCCGACCAGATCCTCGTGCTGGAGGAAGGCCGCATCGTGGAGCGCGGTACGCACACGCAGCTGCTGGCCGCCGACGGCCGCTACGCGGAGCTGTACCGCACCCAGTTCGCCGAGGAGCCGGTCACCGCGGCAGCTTGACCTGCCGTTCGGCTAGCTCGCCGTGTGGTCCGCGGTACAGGTGGTGTCGGTGTCCGGCAGCGCCCCCGCACCGAAGTAGGCGTTGATCGCGTCGTTCACGCAGCTGCTCAACTCGGGCCGGAATGTCATGTGGATGCGGACATCTTGCAGGGTGACCATGCGCGACTCGGACAGGTACTGGTGCAGTCGCACGGCGTGGGCATAGGGAGTGCGCGGATCTCCCGTCGCCTGGACGATGAGCGCGGGCACCGCGTTGCGGACCACGGTCGGCGCTTCGACCGGCCGAGGCCAGAAGGCGCACGGTTGGATGTTGCCCGCCAGCGCGCCGAAGACCGGTTGCGTGGTCCGGGTCTGTTCGATGTTGCGCCAGTACCAGGTGGGATCGATCGGTGCGCCGACGTCACCGCAGGCGATCTGCGCCAGGACGGAGTTCTCGTTGTCCCGCAGCGCCTGCACGATGGCGCGCAACCGGGGCGTGCGTGCGGTCGTCGGCGGACCGCCCGCGTCATCGGCGATCTCACGCACCGTCGCGGCCAACGGCTCGTTCAGCCGGAAGTTCGTCAGCAGGGCGTGCAGGATGAACGGAAACCAGTGGTCATCGATCGCGAACCCATCGATGACGACCGGTTGACGGGCGACGACGCGAACCAGCTCCTCGACCGTCGCCCGCACCTGCTGCGGCGTCGCGCCGAGCCGGAACTCGTCGTCGCGGGCCCCGGCCCACACCGCCCAATCGTCCAGCGCTATCTCATCCGCGGGACCCCAGTCCTGCACCAAGCCCGTCCAGTACCGGTCCGGGTCGATCGCGCTGTCGAGCACGATCCGATCGCTGCGCTCGGGGAACATCTGGGTGAACACCGCGCCGAGGTACGTGCCGTAGGACAAGCCGTAGAAGTTGATCTTCTCCTCGCCCAGGGCGGACCGGACGATATCGATGTCGCGCGCCGTATTGCGAGTGGTCAACTGCCGCAGCATGATCGGATCCCGGATGACACAGGCCGCGGCCATGCCCGCGGACTGAACGGTGTCGTGCACGAAACCGAGCGGTTCCAGGCCCGCCGACCGGACCATCTCACCGACCGGCCACCCGCACCGCGGAGTTCGGCCGGACTCGCCGACCCCGCGCGGATCCATCCCGATCAGGTCGTGACTCGCCAGCACGTCCGGCGAGAGCACGTCGCCGAGCAGGTCCACACTGTCCAGTCCCGGCCCGCCGGGACCGCCCGGGTTCGACAGCAGCACTCCCCGCCGCCGTGCCGGATCGCCTGCCTTCACCCGGGATATCGCGACGGTGATGGTGCGATCGCCGGGCTGCCCGTAGTCCAGCGGCACCAGGACGTCCGCGCACTCGCCGCCGGCCTTGTCCAGATTCTCGATACCGCACGGCTTCCACTCGAGCTGCTGGCGATAGTACCGGTCCAAGCCCGCCGGGTACGCCTCCTGCACCGGATCGGCCTGACTGTAGGCGGGCACCGCCAGCAGCACGGACACCGCCATGACCGAAATCGAACGCCAGAACAGCTTCGCGGACAACAGACTTCGCCTCTCGACCGGAGCGAGCACGTGGGTGGATGCGAAAGAACCGTATCCGATCGGGGCTTCCGATGGCGGCAACCCTTCCCGCGTGCGGCGTGATCGGAGATTCGAGTCAGCTGTTCCGGCGTGCCGCGAGCCCGTCCAGCACGCGGTCCAACCCGTAGCGGAACTTCCGCTCGCGCAGTTGTTCCGGGTCCTGGTCCCACGCTTCCTGCGCGACCCGCGGAAACTCCCGTGCCGCTTCTTCGGCGGCCGACCGCAACGCGGCCAACCACTGCTTCTCCGTCTGCCCACTGCGGGCCAGCATGCTCAGATATGCCGCCTCGGTGATGCCGATGCCGACCACGTAGCTGATGACGGTGCCGATGCCGTCAGCCGCCTCCGCGACGGGGAAGCCGCCCGCTTCGAACAGCCCCACCATCCGGTCGTTGAGCCGCATCACGTTCGGCCCCAAATAGGACAGCCCGACCTGGCCGAGGGTCGAGGCCATCCAGGGATGCCGGAGGATCATCGCGCGCAGGCTCCGCGCGCACTCCTGCGTCGCGGTGCGCCAGTTCGCCGGGTCGTCGATCTCCGGAACGCTGATCTCGCCGTAGACCTCGTCGACCACCAGCTCGATCAATTCGTCGCGATTGGCCACGTGGCGGTAGAGCGATGTCGCGCCCGCGTTCAGGCGGGCGCCGAGCTGGCGCATACTCAGCGCCTCCATGCCCTCCGCGTCCAGCAGCGCGACCGCCTCGGCCACGATGTGCTCCCTGGTCAGGGCCGGTTGTTCCCGGCCCCGCCGCGGGCGCGTCCACACCGATCCCACTTGCTGCTTGTCCGCGGGCATGGGCACTCCTTTCGTTGAGCGCCAGCCTAGCGCACAACGTTCGCTGAGGAGCACACCCGTCTCAAAGGCGTACAGTGTCCTCAGGGCTGCAGGCGGTTGCCGGGTAGCAGCGCGGATCCGGCCACGAGATCCGGAGCCCGTTACGGCAGCCCGGCGCGTACCGGCATCGCTGGAACGCAGGCGACTGTCAGAATTCGCCCGCGACACGGAGAACGGTTCGGCCCGAGTGTGTGCCTTTCCGGATGCCGTGCAGCACCTTCTCCGCGTCGGTGATCGGGGAGTGCTGCCGCAAGGCCGAAAGATGCTGCGGGCGCAGCTCTTTGCCGAGCTGTGACCACACCTCGCGGCGGCGCTCGATCGGGAGGTTGACCGAATCGATGCCCTCGAGGGCGACGCCGCGCAGGATGAACGGCATCACGGTGGTGGGCAGGTCGGAGCCGCCGGTGAGGCCGCTGGCCGCGACCACGCCGCCGTAGCCGATGGCGCTCAGCACGTAGGCGAGCGAAGCGCCGCCGACGCTGTCGAGGGCCGCGGCCCACCGCGCTTTGGTGAGCGGACGCGGCTTGGCGTCCGGGTCCTCCGGCAACCGCCCGATCACCTCGTTCGCGCCGATCTCGCTGAGCAGATCGGCCGCGTCGCTCTTACCGGTGGAAGCGATGACTTCGAAGCCGAGGCCGGACAGGATGTCGATGCTCACGCTGCCGACGCCGCCCGTCGCGCCCGTGACCAGCACCGGGCCCGCGTCCGGGGTGAGGCCGCGCTCGAGCACGGCCAGCACGCTCAGAGCCGCGGTGAAACCCGCGGTGCCCAGCGTGGCGGCATCGCGCAGACTGAGGTCCTCCAGCTTGACCACCCATTCGGCGGGCACCCTGGCGTATTCGGCGAAACCGCCGTTGTGCGAGACGCCGATGTCGTATCCGTGCGCGATCACCGGGTCGCCGGGTGCGAAATCGTCGTCGGCGGACTCGACCACCTCGCCCACGAGATCGATCCCCGGCACGATCGGGTAGTTGCGGACCACCCCGCCGCCCTTGGTGATCGCCAGACCGTCTTTGTAGTTCGCGCTCGAGTAGTGCACTTTGATCGTCACGTCGCCCGGCCCGAGGAAATCCTCGCCGACCTGCTGCCGGGTAAGGACGATCCCGCTATCCGTTTCGTGTGCCACCATCGCCCAGAACTCCATGCGGACGAGCATACGAGTGTCCGGACCGGTCCGGGAGCTACTGCGGCAGGAGTTCCAACCGGACGCCGAGCAGACGAACCGGACGGTCGAGGTCGAAGCGGTCGACGATTCGCAGTGCCGTTTCGGCGATGCGCGCGACATCGATCGTCGGTTCGGAAAGTTTCTCCTGCTTGCTGCGGGTGTAGAAGGTATCGGTCCGCACCGTCACGCTGACGCGGGTGCCGACCCGGCCCGCGGCGGCCATCTCCTCGGCGACCTCGGTGGCCAGCCGCGCGACCTGGGCGCGAATCTCGCCCGGATCGGTCAGATCGTGCGGGAAGGTCTCGGACTTGCTGCGGCCCACCGGAATTCGCGGTTCGGTGGTGACATCGGTATCGCCTTTGCCGTGGCCGAGCACCCACAGATACGGACCGGTGTTCGGCCCGAACTCCGCGGCCAGCCGATGCCGATCGGCCGCCATCAGATCGCCCACGGTCCGCACGCCGAGGTCGGCGAGGCGCGCGGCGATCCGATTGCCGATGCCCCAGAGGGCACTCGTCGGGCGATGGGCCATCACTTCGGTCCAGTTCGCGGCGGTGAGCCGGAAGACGCCCGCGGCGGCGCCCGGGCCGGTGACGGGCTCGGCCGACGACTTGCCTGCGGACTTGGCGAACCCGGTGGCGAGCTTGGCGGTGAGCTTGTTGTCGCCGATGCCGATCGAGCAGGTCAGTTCGAGTCCGGCGATGGCGGCGCGCACCTGCTGCGCCAGAGCCTCCGGATCGTCGGTGTCGGCGGCCAGGAACGCTTCGTCCCAGCCCCATACCTCGACCCGGCCGGGAAACGTCCGCAGCAGCGCCATCACCTCGTCGGAGGCGTCCTCGTAGGCGGTCATGTCCAAGGGAAGGAACACGCCCTCGGGACACCTGCGCTGGGCGCTGCGCAGCGGCATGCCTGCGCGCACGCCGAACGCGCACGCCGAACGCGCGCGCCGGATAGGACGCACAGGTCACCACCTTGCGTGGCTCGGTGGGATCGCCGTGGCCGCCGACGATGACCGGCAGTCCCCGCAGTTCCGGATGGCGGCGGAACTCCACCGCCGCCTGGAACTGGTCGAGATCGACGTGCAACAGCCATCTGGCCACATGCCGTTCTTACTCCAGTGCTCCGACATCCTGGCGCGATTCCGGGGCGATCGGCCGGGGCCGACCTGCGCGCCTGATCGCGACCGGCGAACCGAGCGAGCTGCGCGCCTGCATCGGGCAGGACGGCGATTCGCTCGGCATTGCCATACCCGGAGAACAGAACTAAATTCTGTATATGAAGATTCGAAATCGGTTACTGTTGGCGGCCGAGCGACAGTTCGCCGAGCACGGGGCGCTCGATGCGACGCTGACGCAGATCCGCGACGCGGCGGGCGCCAGTGTCGGCGCGCTCTATCACCATTTCCCGGACAAGGCCGACCTGTACCGGCAGGTGTGGGCCAACGCGCTGGTCGACTACCAGGAGCATTTCTGGGCGGTAGTCGGCGAGAGCACCGACGCGCGCGACGGCGTCACCTCAGGTGTGCGCGAGCACCTGCGCTGGGTGAGCGAGAACCAGTACCGGGCGACGGTGCTCACCTCCGCACGGCCGCCAGGGGTCCGGGAGAGCGAGAGCAATCGCCGCTTCCTGTCCGACGTGACGCGCTGGTGGCGCACGCACGCCGGATACGGCACGGTGCGCGATCTTCCGATCGATCTGGTCTACGCGCTGTGGCTGGGCCCCGCGCAGGAATACACACGGCAGTGGCTGGGCGGCGAGATGCGCATCGCCCCGGCCGACGTCGCGGGCGAACTCGCCGACGCCGCCTGGCTCGCCCTCGCCGCCGATCGCACCCGAGCCACGAAAGAGGTCTCCCAGTGACAGTCGCCACGACCCTCGACATCGACAGCGCCAGAAAGGTGCTCGCCGCACAGCCCTTCGCCGCCCTCGTGGGCACCGAGCTCACCGCGTTCGGCGACGGCGCCGCCACCCTGATCATCCCCTTGCGGCGCGAACTGACCCAGCAGTTCGGCTACGTGCACGGCGGCGTGCTCGCCTACGCCGCCGACAATGCCCTCACCTTCGCCGCCGGAACGGTTCTCGGCGCGAACGTACTCACCGGCGGTGTCACGGTCACCTACCTCCGTCCCGCCGCGGGCGCGTGGTTGCGCGTCGAGGCATCCGTCACGGGCGCGACCCGGCGCCAAGCGGTTGCCCACTGTTCGATCTACGCGGAGAGCCCGGACCGCGAACCGGTCCTGTGCGCGGTGGCCCAAGGCACCACCCGGCTCGCTGAAACCGACCTGACCGGTGCGAACACCGCCCCTTGACCGCCCTGCCGTCCTCTGTCGCCGACGGCCCGAGCCTGGGCGCGTCGCGCATCGCAACACCACTCCGCCGGACCGCACGTGCGGCTCACGCTGCCGAACGCACCGTGCCGCACGCTGTCGCGGCGAACTGTCGAATGCGGCGCTCGACGCTTGCCCGCGACAGGAGCGGAAGAGGCGACGCGCGCCGGTCGACGAGAACGCCGTGCCGCATGCTGTCGCGGCGGACTGCCGAATGCGGCGCTCGACAGTGCCCCGCGACAGGGGCGGAACCGCGACGCGCCGGTCGATGAGAACGCCGGGGACCGCACGGTATCCGAGGAACAGCCCGGCCGAGCCGCGCCGGACGGATACCGGTGCGCAGTGGTCGCATGGCATGTCTCCGGCCTGGCAGGTCGATCAGGCGTATGCGAAAGGCCGGGCACGGAGAGTGTCCGTGCCCGGCCTGTTCGTCCCAGGTCAGGCGGTCGCGGCGAAGGCAGGGCCCAACGCCGGTTCGGCGACCGGCTCGATGGCGTAGGCCAGGATGTCGGCCACGTCGGCGACCGGGCGGACATCCAGTGCGGCCAGCACTTCCGCCGGCACGTCGTCCAGATCCGGCTCGTTGCGCGCCGGGATGAACACCGTCTGCAATCCGGCCCGCTGGGCGGCGAGCAGCTTCTGCTTCACGCCGCCGATCGGCAGCACCCGGCCGTTCAGGGTGACCTCGCCGGTCATGCCGACGTCCGATCGCACCTGACGCCCCAGCGCCAGCGACACGAGTGCGGTGACCATCGTGACGCCCGCGGACGGTCCGTCCTTCGGCACCGCACCGGCCGGGAAGTGGATGTGGATGTTGCGATCCAGGACCGACGCCTCGATGCCGATCTCCTCCAGGTGTGAGCGCACGTAGGTCAGCGCGATCTGCGCGGACTCCTTCATGACGTCGCCGAGCTGGCCGGTGAGGGTCAGCGAGCGCTCACCCTCCGCGGCGTTCGCCTCGATGTAGAGGACGTCGCCGCCCGCGCCGGTCACGGCGAGGCCGGTGGCCACACCGGGGACGGCGGTGCGTTCGACCGAGTCGGGGGTGAAGCGCGGACGACCCAGGTAGTCCTTCAAGTCGCCCAGGCCGATCGTCAGGGCATCGGTGTCGACCTCGTAACCCAGTTCGGGGTCGTAACCCGATGCGGCAGGCGTCGTTTCGCGCTCGGACAGCCGGGTGGCCGCCTTGCGCAGCGCCTTGGCGATCAGCCGCTCCATCTGCCGGACGCCGGCCTCCCTGGTGTAGTTGGCCGCGATCTCGCGCAGCGCTTCCTCGCTGACGGTCACCTCGGCGGCGGTCAGCGCATTGCGCTCGAGTTGCCGCGGCACCAGGAAGTCACGCGCGATGGCCACCTTGTCGTCCTCGGTGTAGCCGTCGACGGTGATCAGTTCCATCCGATCCAGCAGCGGGCCGGGGATGGTCTCCATGACGTTCGCCGTGGCGATGAACAGCACGTCGGAAAGGTCCAGGTCCAGATCGAGGTAGTGGTCGCGGAACGTGTGGTTCTGCGCCGGGTCCAGTACCTCGAGCAGGGCGGCGGCCGGATCGCCGCGGAAGTCGGAGCCGACCTTGTCGATCTCGTCCAGCAGGACGACCGGGTTCATCGAACCGGCTTCCTTCATGGCCCGGACGATGCGACCGGGCAGCGCGCCGACGTAGGTACGGCGGTGGCCGCGGATCTCGGCCTCGTCGCGCACGCCACCAAGGGCGACGCGGACGAACTTGCGTCCGAGGGCTCGCGCCACGGACTCACCCAGCGAGGTCTTGCCGACGCCGGGCGGGCCGACCAGCACCAGCACCGCGCCGGAGCCGCGTCCGCCGACGACCTCCAGGCCGCGGGCGGCACGCCGGGCCCGGACCGCCAGGTACTCGACCATGCGGTCCTTGACCTCGTCCAGGCCGTGGTGATCGGCGTCCAGGACCGCGCGGGCGGCCGAGACATCGGCGCTGTCGGTGGTCTTCACCATCCACGGCAGCTCCAGCACGGTGTCCAGCCAGGTCCGGATCCAGCCGGATTCCGGGCTCTGATCGCTGGCCCGCTCCAGCCTGCCGACCTCGCGCAACGCCGCCTCGCGCACGGTGTCGGGCAGATCGGCCTGCTCTACCCGGGTGCGGTAGTCGTCGGCGCCGTCCGGCTCGTCCTCGCCGAGTTCCTTGCGGATGGCGTTGAGCTGCTGGCGCAGCAGGAATTCGCGCTGGCTCTTCTCCATGCCCTCGCGAACGTCTTCGCTGATCTTCTCGCTGATCTCGGCCTCGGCGATGTGCGCTTTGGTCCACTCGATCAGGGTGGTGAGCCGCTCGGCCACGTCGGGGGTCTCGAGCAGTTCGCGCTTCTGCTCGAAGGTCAGGTATGTGGCGTAGCCCGCGGTGTCGGCGATGGCCGACGGGTCGGTCAGCTGGTTGACCGCGTCGATGACCTGCCAGGCCTCGCGGCGTTGCAGCACCGAGACGACCAGCTTCTTGTATTCGGCGGCCAGTTCCTTGGTGCGGCCGTCGGGTGTGGGCGTCTCGACCGGCTCGGCCTCGACCCACAGCGCGGCGCCGGGGCCGGTGACCCCGTGCCCGATCTTGGCCCGCCGTTCCGCCTTGAGGACGGCCGCCGGGGCTCCGCCGCGCATCCGGCCGACCTGCTCGATGGTGGCGACCACGCCGTAGGTGGCGTAGCCCTCGTTCAGGCGCGGCGCGAGCAGCACGGCGTCGGTGTTTGCAACACGCGCGGCATCGATCGCGGCCTGCGCCGATTCGTCCAGTTCGATGGGCACGACCATGCCCGGCAGCACGATCGGATCGGTCAGGAACAGCACCGGCAGGTTCTGTGGTGTAGTCACGTCTTCGACCCTTCCAAAAGTTGAGCGTTGCCTACTCAACCCACGGGTATCCGGGTTTGTTCCACTCCGATGCCTCGTTCGCTGAGGGCGAAGAGCGGCACGGCCGCGCTCGCCGTTCGCGTTGACACCCCATCCAAGGCAATGAGAACGTTGTGGCCTTGATATCTCATACCGGCGGTACCGCCGGATCGGCTTAGGGAGTCCCATCGATGTCGTCGCTCGCCGCTGGCGTGTTCATCGACTGGGAAGGATTGACCGGGCAGCCGAAGTTCGTGGTCGACCTGATCACGTTTCCGGTCTTCAGTGCGCTGGCGGGCTGGTTGACCAACTGGACCGGCGTACTGATGCTGTTCTGGCCGCTTCTGTTCCGCGGCGTCCGCATCCCCGGCCTGCATGTGCTCTATCCGTACTTCCCGCGCCGGGTCCAGGTGCTGCCGACCTTCTCCGGCGATGGCCGCCGCCTCGGATTCCAGGGCTTCATCCCGGCGCGCGCGGAGAAGATGGCCAGCATCTGCGTGGACAAGGCGCTGATGCGGATCGGCAGCCCGAGGGACTTCATCCACGAACTCGATCTCGACGGCATCGCCGACTACATCGCGGTGCTCGCCCGCGAGCAGGTGCGGCCGCTGGTCGACGAGCTGATGTACCGGGAGAACCCGGACCTGTGGCGCACCGTGCCGCGGGCCGCCAAGCAGCTGATCTACCAGCGGGTGGATCGGGAACTGCCCGCCCTGTCCCGCCGTGCGTTCACCTCGCTCGGCGACAACGTCGACCAGCTGATCGACATCAAGAGCTTCGTGATCCGCTACCTGCAGGAAAACCCGACCATCCTGAAGGACCTGACCACCACCATCGCCGCGCCCGAACTGCGCTTCATGGTGCGCATCGGACTGCTCGGCGCACCCTTCGGCGTGCTGCTGGCCCTGTACCTGCATGTGCACCACCACATCCCGGTGGTCGGCTGGGTCCCGGGCTGGGTGATCGTCCTGCTCGCCTCGGCGGCGATCGGCGTGATCGTGAACGTGATCGCGGTGAAAATGGTGTTCGAGCCGGGTGACCCGCAACCGAGGTACAAGTACCTGTGGAAGCAGGCGCTGCTGGCGAAGCGACAGCCGCAGGCGGCCACCGATCTGGCGCACATCCTGGCCTACCAGGTGCTGACGCTGCCGAACTTGTCCAAGGAACTGCTGGAGGGCCCGAACGGAGACAAGACCCGGCAGCTGCTGGAGCGCTTGATCGCCGACGAGATCAGTCGTCAGCTCGGCCCGACCACCACGCTGGTGCGCGCGGCCTTCGGGCGCCGCCAGTTCGACAACCTCACGGTGGGCGCGGCGGGCGCCGCGGTCGGCTTGGCGCCGACCCTGGCGGAGGACGAGGAGTTCACCCTCGAGCAGGCCAAGACCATCGATGAATTCGCGGCGCGCAAGTTGCGGGACCTCACGCCGGGGGAGTTCATGGAGATGTTCTACGCGTCCGTGGAACAGGACGCCTGGCTGCTGTATCTGCACGGCGCGGTGCTCGGTCTCGTCGTCGGAGCCAGCCACCTGGTGCTTTTCGGCTGGTAGCCGGACCGTCGCTAGCAATATAAAACAAGCATGCTTGCCTTTTTTTGACCTCGCTGCGATGCTGGTCCCGGCGGCACACGAGGCGGTGTGCCCGGAACCGGCAGGGGAACAGATGGCTGACCTCGAGGCGCTACTCGGCGACTTCGCCGACGAATGCGCGGACCTGGAACGACTCGTCGGCCCGCTGGCGCCCGAGGAATGGGCTCGGGCCACACCGGCGCCGGGCTGGACCATCGCCCACCAGATCGGCCACCTGGCCTGGACCGACGAAATCGCGACGATCGCCACCGCGGATGCCGAGGGCTTTCAGAAGTTGCTGGCCGATGCCGGGCCTCGTGCGCTCACGTTCGTCGACGAGGCCGCCGAGCATGCCGCGACCGAACCGCCCGCCGACCTGCTCGACCGGTGGCGGCGCGGACGCGCATCGCTCACCGCCGCTCTGCGCGCGACGCCCGGGGGCGTCAAACTGCCCTGGTTCGGCCCGCCGATGAGCCCCGCCTCGATGATCACCGCCCGTATCATGGAGACCTGGGCACACGGGCAGGACGTGTCCGACGCCCTCGGCGTGCACCGCACGCCCACCGCACGGCTGCGCACCGTGGCCCATATCGGCGTGCGTACCAGGAACTTCGCCTACACCGTGCACGAAAAGACCCCTCCCGCAGGAGAGTTCCGCGTCGAACTGACCGCACCGGACCGCACGATTTGGGCGTGGGGTCCCGAGGATGCCGAGCAGCGCGTGTGCGGACCAGCGCTCGACTTCTGCCTGCTGGTGACTCAGCGCCGCCATCCGGACGATCTGGCCATCGTGACGCAAGGCGACGACGCCGCGGAATGGCTAGAGATCGCGCAGGCTTTCGCGGGTCCGACGGGCACGGGAAGGACGGCGGGCCAGTTCGCCTGACCCGCCCACACCCGACCCGCTCGGTGACGATTCGGGAGCGGGCGAGCGCCACACTTGGGTGCGCCGTGTTCATGTCGACGGCCGGACGCCGTTGGCCGGGTGTCTCGAGGTGGCAGTCGAGAATGGCGCTCGCCAGCTAAACGAATATTTACCCCCCGGTGTGCTCACGGAAACATCGGCGCCACGTAGGCGGCGGCGCCTGACGTTGTGCCCTTGACCGGGCTGTCCCGCCGTGTGATCCTGCTCTCTTCGACGCGACATACCCCGCAACCGCACAGGTAACCTGGACGGGCGTACAGCTTTCCATGATGCTGGTCCGTCGCAGGGAAAGGAGCGCATCGTGACAGCACACCGACCTGCCCAGTTCGCGCGGCATGCCGCCGTCGTGCTCGCCGGTGCCGCCAGCTTGAGCCTGACCGTCGCGGCAGGCACCTACATCGTGCAGCAGATCGCCGATACGCAGCACCCTGATAGCAGGCTCGCCGCGCCTATCGCCCCCGTCGCTCCCGGTGCGCCCGACCACCGACGCGAAATCGTCTCCTATCCGGTACTGACCGGCAGCAGTTCCGTCCTGCCCCCTGCGGTCCTCCTCGCTCCGCGCGCCGCCGAGCCGGAAACCGTACAGGCACAGATTGATTCACCGCCCGCGCCCGCGCGCACGCCTGTCGGCGGCACGGTCCGCCTCGGCGACGCCTACCTCGGCGCGCAGGTCGCGACGGGGGAGGCCGATACCGTCTCGGTCACCGTGGATACGAACGCCTTCACGGTGCTCACTGGTTTCCTGCGCTCCGGCCCCGCACCGGAGCAGCCGGATGCGTCCACCGTGACCACGATGCGTACCGACCTCGACACCCAGAGCGGCGAAGTGCGCCTGGCCCTGTCCGACCCGAGGCTCGGCGAGCACGACCTGCGCCTGAATCGTCATGGCGCGCCCGCCGCGACGCCACCTCCGGCCGCCGCCGGGAAGCAGGGCACCACCGAACCGGTGCGCACCACTGCGCAGGGCGCAGGAGATTCCGCGGCGGTGTGACCCACCGCTTACCCTGCTGGGCATGAGCGCCTACGACTTCTGCGTCATCGGCGGCGGCATCGTCGGCGTCGCGACCGCGCACCGGATCCTGGCGCGCTATCCCGGCGCCCGCCTGATACTGCTGGAGAAAACCCAGCACCTGGCCACGCATCAGACCGGGCACAACAGCGGCGTCATCCACTCCGGGATCTACTATCCGCCGAATAGCTTGAAGGCCACGCTGTGCCGCCGTGGCGCTCGCTGGACCGAGGAATTCGCGGCGGCACAAGGCATTCCGTACCGGATCTGCGGCAAATTGCTGGTCGCCACGGACGACGTCGAATACGAACGTATGCTCGCGTTGCACGAACGTTCGATCACCAACGGCGTGGCCGTGGAGCTGATCGACGCTGCGGAACTCGCGCGGCGCGAACCGCGCGTCACCGGTGTCGGCGCACTGTTGGTTCCCGGCACCGGGATCATCGACTTCACCCGGGTGACCGAAGCGCTCGCCGAGCAAGTGCGCGGCGCCGGTGGCGAATTCGTGCTCGGCGCCGAGGTCACCACGCTCACCGAGACCACGGATGCGGTGACGGCCGCCGGGCCGACCGGTTCGTGGACGGCACGCAGGCTGGTGGTCTGCGCGGGTCTGCAGGCCGACCGAATGGCACGAGCAGCGGGGCTGCGCACCGACTTTCGCATCGTGCCGTTCCGCGGTGAGTACTACCAACTGCCGCAGGAGCGAAACAACCTGGTCAGCACCTTGATCTATCCCATTCCCGATCCCGAATTGCCGTTTCTCGGCGTGCATTTGAGCCCGACGATCGACGGCACGCTGACCGTGGGGCCCAACGCGGTGCTCGGCCTCGCCAGGGAGGGCTATCGCAAAGGCAGCTTCGACGTCAGGGACGCGCGAGAAGTGCTCGCCTTCCCCGGATTTCACCGGGTGGCCAAGGCGAACGTGCGCACCGGGCTGCGCGAACTGCGCAACTCGCTGTTCAAGCGCGGGTACCTGGCGCAGTGCCGCCGCTACTGTCCGGACCTGACGCTCGACGATCTGCTCCCGCGCGAGGCGGGTATTCGCGCGCAAGCCGTCCTGCGCGACGGAACCTTGGTGCACGATTTCATGATCGAGCGCACCGAGCGCTCGGTTCATCTGCTCAATGCCCCCTCACCTGCGGCGACCTCGGCTATGCCGATTGCCGAGCACATCGTCGACCAGCTCTGAGCGACGCCGCTTCCGAGCGACCGACCGGTAGCTATCCGACATCACGGCACACCGAATCCTGCCGAGCCCTCGAATAAAGAGGAGAGCTGTAGTACTTTTAACGCCAGTCGTGGAACAGGGAGGGCCTAATGGGCCACATCAAGTACGCGAGTGACGTCGGAGCGCCCGTCGAGGTCGCTTTCAGCTACACCGACAACCATCTCTTCGTACCGGATTGGATGTTCGGCATCGCGGACTTCGTGCCGACCGGCGATCAGGACCGCGGACTCGGCGCGGTCTTCGCCGCCACCACCCGTGTCGGACTCTTGCGACCCGCGTCGACCTGCGAGATCACCGAATACCGCCACAACGCGGTGATCGGGTACACCCTGCGTGGGCGCATCTGCGGCACGTTGCGGCTGCGCTTCGACCCGCTGGGTTACGGGCGATCGGTGCTGACCTCCGAGGCGGAGTACAGTCCGCCCCGCGGATCGGTCGCGCGCCTGGGCGCCGGTCTGGTGGATGCCGCGGTCAAATCGGCGCTACGGCGTACAGAATCCCGGTTGCGGAGGGAGATAGAGGAATTTCACGGTACCGATCTTGTCGGTCGGATTGCGTAGGGTGCCAACCATGATCATCGTGAGCACCGACGGATCCTGCCTCCGTAATCCCGGCGGCGCCATCGGCTGGGCTTGGGTCAATCATCAGGGCTCCTCCGCCAGCGGAGGAGCCGCGTCCGGAACCAACCAGGTCGCGGAATTGCGCGCGGTGCTGGAAGCGATCGTCGCGCATCCCGGGTCCGAACCTCTGCTCATCGAGAGCGATTCGCTCTACGCGATCAAGTGCGCGTCGGAGTGGGTGTCGGGGTGGCGGCTCAACGGCTGGCGCACGTCCACCGGCGGCGCGGTGAAGAACGTCGAACTCGTCCGGCAGATCGATCGGGCCATCGCGAGCAGGCCGGGACCGGTCCGTTTCCGCTGGGTACGTGGTCATGTCGGCAACTACTTCAACGAGCAAGCCGATGCGCTGGCCGGAGAAGCGGCTCGGCAGGCCGCGGTCACCGCGGCTGTCGCCGAGGCGAACACCGTGGAAATGCTCGCGGTGACTGTGGAAGAAGCGTCGACGGCGCCGGAAGCGCCGAAGGACAAGGCCGCGGGGAAGGCGGCCGCGCCGTCGGCGCCACAGACTTTGACGCTGTTCTGATTCGTCCGCGAATCGCCGAAGACCGCCCGAATGACCTCCGGCGGTGGTGGCTCGGCCCACCGCCGGAGGCGCTCGGCTAGTTGCCCGGCTGCGGTGCGGGCTGACCAGACGGAGCGGGCTGCGGAGCGCCGCCCGGCGCGGGAGCGCCGGGAAGGCCGGTACCCGCACCCTTGAGCATCGGCGAATCGAGCTTCTCGACCAGCCACTTGTCGCCCGACTTCGTCAGCTGGGCGATCACCACGACGAACTGCCGCTCGGGGTTGGCCTGGGTGAAGTTGGTCCGGTACTGCGTGAGGGTCACCAGCACCTTGGCCGAGGTCTTGTCACCGGACTGGTAACCGCACTGCACGTCGTCGGCCCAGGACTTGACCTTCGCCTGCACCATGGCGTCCTCGAGCGCCTTGGTCGCGTCGTCGAACTCCTTCAAGAACTCACCGGTCGAGCCGGCTTTCACCGTGGTGAAATAGTCGCCGAGGTTCTTCGAGTAGTCGTAGACCGAGACGTCCCTGCCGAATTTGCACGCGGCGCTGGTCGAGTCGCGGATCGCGTCGAGCTTGTCGCCACGATCCTTGCCCTGCATGAAGAACACGACCACCGCGGTGATCGCCGCGACCGCGAGCACACCCGCCACGAACGCGGCCACCAGCGGAAGCGAGGTGGATTTCCCGGACGGTGCCGGCGCGGCCGCCGCGGGAGCGCCGCTCTTCGTTGTCGACTTCTTGCCCGCCTCGGGCTTGTCCGCCTTCTCCGCCTTGGACAGCTCGGGCTTCGCCGCGCCGGCGGCATCCTCCGACTTCTCGGCCACCTTGTCGGTGTCCTTGTCGGCGGCGGCCTTGGCCTCGGCGTCCTTGTCGTTCTCGGCGTCGTCGGTAGACATCGATAAAACCTGCACTTTCCCGGCGCGCGTCGGTGCGCACCGATTGGCTTCAGGGGCCCGCGAGAGCGGGCCTTACGCGTTCCACCGGCGAGTATGCCCGGCCGACGGGTGGACCGCCGGGCCGGGTACGACTCACCGCACCGGAGGCAGGGTCCGCTCGTTCGGATCCACACCCGGGGGCATGTGTGCGCCGTTGTTCGGCACGTCCGGTCGCGGCGCGTTCGCCGCACCGCGGATCTGCTGACCCGGCGGCGGGTTCTCACAGTAATTCCACTTCGGGATCGTGCCGTCCTGCACGACCTCGTTGCGGATCTTCGGAGTGTTGTAGGTACAGAACGGCCGCGGCCAGATGTCGATCATCGCGTGGAATTCGTTCCCGTGCGCCGGGACGCCCAGCGCCTCGCCACCGAGCGCGAGCGAGGGGAACAGCGCACGCAGAGCGGGCAGCCGCAGCTGCGCCGCCTTGGTGATCGCCTGGAAGTTGGTTGCCAGGCTGGTGATCGGGTCGGCCGTCCGGTCCACCACCGCGCCGAGGCTGGTGAGCTGGCCCGGCGCCTGATCGAGCACCCGCTGCAGTTCCGCGTTCGCGTTGTTGAACTGCTCGAACAGCACCCCGGAGTTACGGGTCAGGGTGGCCAGGTCGGGCTGCGCGTTGGACGTCGTGTTGGCGATGGTGCGCAGATTGGTGATCAGATTCGTGGTCTGCGGCAACAACGAGTCCAGGCCGGCCATCGCCAAGCTGATCCCGTTGACCATGCCGCGCAACTGATCCGGTCCCGCGCTGAGCGCGATGTCCAGCTCGTTCAGGATGACCTGGAAGTGGTCCGGATTGATCTGCGCGATCAGGGCGCTGGAGTTGTCCAGGACCGACCACACCGGCGTCGGCGTGTGGATCTTCTCCGGATCGAACTTGATCACCGCGCCGTTGGCCAGGTACGGCCCCTGCTCGGCGTTCGGCCGGAAATCGATGTACTGCTCACCCGCACCGGACAGCGCCTGCACCGCGATCCGGGTGTCCACCGGGATCTTGTACTTCGACTCGATCTGCGCGGTGGCGGCGATGGCCTGCCCGCGATCGGTCAGCTCGATCGAGGTGACCTTGCCGATGCGCCACCCGCGCAGAGTCACGTCGTTACCGGGCTGCAGACCGCCGGAGCGGTCCAGGTTCACCGTGACGGTGTAGTCCGACCGCAGCGGGTTCACCCGCATGACGTTCACCATCAGGTACGCGGCGCCGACCAGCAGCACGAGCACCAGGCCCAGGTTCGACAGGAAGATCTTGCTTCCGAACAACTTGCGCACGGAGGTCATCGGTGTCCTCCCGTCACCCTGCCCTGCACCAGCTGCAGCACTTGAAGCAGGCTGCCCGCGAAGTCCTGCAGGTCGTGGAGGTCCTGGAGCTTGCCGTGCTCCGGATCGGTGAGCGCGCTGATGTCGAGATTGGTCGCGGTGGCGTACACCGCGAAGCTGCCGCCGCGGAAGGTCGCGTCCACCTTGGGCCGCAGCACGCGGAGTCGATCGAGCAGCACGCCGAAGTTGTCGCCGGTCTTGGCGATCGCGTCCATCAGCTGGTGGGTGTTCTCCAGCAGGCCGTTCAACTGCGCGGTGGAGGTGTCGGCGTAATTGCCCAGCGCGGCGCTGGCGGTGGACAACTTGGTCAGCAGATCGCCGATGGCCCGGTTGTTCTCGGCGATGGCGCCGATCATCTGGGGCAGCGTGTCGGCCACCTCGCCGAGCTCGGACCGCCGTGCCTCGATGGTGTTGGCGAGGGTGCTGAATTCACCGAGCACACTGTCCACCCGGGCCGAGTTGGCGTTCAAACTGCCGACCACGCCGGTCATCTCGGTGATCAGGTGGGCCAGCTGCTCGCCGCGGCCGCCGACGATGGAGTCCAGCTCCGAACCCAGCCTGGACAGGCTGGCGATGCCGCCGCCGTTGAACAGCATGGATACCGAGATGAGCAACTGCTCGACGGTCGCGCCCGCGGAGGTGCTGTCGAGCGTGAGCGTGTCGCCGTCGTGCAGCATTTCCGCGCCGGGCTCGGTCTTGGGCTTGGACACCGCGACGAAGACATCACCGAGCGGAGTGGCCTGACGCAGTTCCGCCGTGCTGCCCTTGGGCAACTCGATGTCCTTGCTGATGGTCAGATCCACGACGGCCTGGAAGTTCTTCGTCTTGATGTCGGTGACCACGCCGACATCGGAACCGCCGATCTTCACCTTCGCCTGGTCCGGCAGGTTCAGCGCGTTCTCGAACACCGCGTGGATGGTGTAGGTCTCGCCGGACACACCCGGTTTCGGCAGCGGCAGCTTCTCCACGGTGAGCCCGCAGCCGGAGGTGACCGCGACACCGGCCACCGCGGCGACGGCGACCAGCGCCCTGCGTGCCTTGATCGTCATTCGGTACGTCATTTCGTCAGTCCGAGCAGTGCGGCGGTGAGCCCGTAATCGGGTCCGAAGTCCTGCATGTTTCCGGTGCGGCAGCCGTCTGCCTTCATCTGGATGCGTTCGCAGAACAGGCTGACGATCTCGCCCGACAGCGCGGTGCCGATCACCGCGTGCAGCCGGACGTATCCGTGCTCGCGGTTCACGATGCCATCGATGTTCTGCATGACCATCGGCGCCACGTCGACGACCTCGGTGATGCCGTAGGCGTTGTCGCGCAGCTGCTGGGTCACGTTGGTCAGGCCGGTCATGGTGCCCGACAGCTGATCCTGGTACTGCGTCAGCGTGGTGCTCGTGTTCCGCAGGAAGGCGAGCAGCTGATCGAGCGTGGCCTGCAGACCGGGCGCCTGATCGGCGAGCAGGCCGGTCATCTGGGTCACCCGGTTGCTGAAATCGCGCACCGACTGGTCGTTCTCGGCCAGCATGGTGGTGAGGTCGTTCAGCTTGATGATGATGCTGGAGATCGCGTCCTTGTTGTCCACACCGACCTTCAGCGCGCTGGACAGTGCGTTGAGGGTGTCGCGGATCTTCTCGCCGTTGCCGTTGAGCATGGGGTAGAGCACCCGGCCCGACAGCGGTCCGATGCCCTCCTGGCCCGGCTCCGGCTTCAGCGCCGCGGCGAACTGGTCGATGGTCTTGATCATCGTGTCCAGCTCGACCGGCGTCTTGGTGCGTGCCTTGGGCAGGTGCGCACCGTCGCTCAGGGCTGCGCCGCCGGTGTAGACGGGGGTGAGCTCGATGTGCCGGTCGGTGACGATGGACGGGGAGATGATCGCGGCGATCGCGTCTTTCGGGATCTTCACGTCCTTGTCGATGGACATGTGCACCTCGATCAGGGTGCCCTTGGGCACGATCTTGTCGACCTTGCCGACATCGAGCCCGAGCACCGTGATCGGATTGCCCTCGTAGATGCCCGCGATGTTGTCGAAGTCGGCGGTGATCTGCAGGGTGGTGCCCAGCGCGTCGTTCACCGAACTCGGCAGCAGCGAGCAGCTGCCGACCGTCAGCGCGGCGGCGCTGATCAGGAGCGTCTTCGCGACGGTCCTCAGCGGAAAGCCCGTGCGGAATTTCATCCCTGGCACCCTTCGATCACTTGGGCGAAGCACAACCAGTTGTCCGGGAAGAGCCACGGCAGGCCGACGTCACCGTACGGACCGCTGCCACCCCACGAGTTCGCCAGGTAGCGCACGGTCGGCGGCATGATCGACAGCATCCGGTCCAGGTTGTCCTTGTTCTTCTGCAGACCCTCGGCCATGGTGTTCAGCTGCGCGATGGTCGGGCCGAGCTGCTCGTTGTTCTCCGCGCCGATCACCTCCAGCTGCTTGGTCAGCGCCGCGACGTTGTCCAGCAGCTGGCGCAGCAGCGCCTGGCGCTCCATCACCCGATTCGCGATGGCCTCGCCCTGGGTGATCACCAGCAGGATGCTGTTGCGGTTGTCACCGAGAATCCTCGTGACCCGGTCCAGGTCCTTGAGCAGGGTGTCCACCTCGGCCTTGCGGCTGTCGATCACCTTCGCCAGCGCGCCGACGCTGTCCAGCGCCTGCGCGGTGAGCTGCGGTGACCCGTTCATCTGCTCGTTGATCAGGTTCAGCGAGTCGGACAGCTTCTTGGTGTCGAGCGCCTCGAACTTCGGGGTGCCGATCTGCACCACGTCGGACAGGTTGTACGGAACCGCGGTGTTGGACACCGGGATGCGCTTGCCCTTCAGTCCCGAGCCGTCACCCGGCTCGAGGTCGACGTACCTGGCCCCGAGCAGCGTGGCCATCTTGATCGAGGCGCGGGCGTCCGGTCCGAGTTTCACGTCGTCGCTGACGCTCAGCGTGAGCATCACGTGGCTGCCTTCGATCTCGGCGCCGACCACCCGGCCGGAGGCCACCCCGGCGACGTTCACCTTGTCGCCGACTCTGATGCCCGCGGCCTGCACGAATTCGGCCTTGATCGACTGCTCGCCGACGCCGATGAGCTTGTAGACGCTGGACACCAGCAACAGCGCCACGATGAGGACGCCGCCGATGATGCCCAACCAGAAGTTCCGGTTGCTCTCGAACCTGGACCTGAGCTTCGTCATCATGGGCGGCACACCGCCGAGTGCGAGGTGCCACCGATCTGGGAGAACAGACCGCGCGGGAAGAGGACGCCGTAGAGCGACACGTCCAGACCGCACAGGTAGGCGTTGGCGTAACCACCCTCGGAGGTGTGCCTGCCCGCCGCCGAGAGGACGTTCGGCAGGTCGATCGCCGCCTGGTCTAGCTTGGCGCCGTTGTCGATCAGCAGCGTCAGCGCCGCGCTGGTGGAGTTCTGCGCGGTGCGCAGGCTCGGCTGGATCTGGTCCATCATGCCGACCAGCGACGTGGTGGCGCTGGCGATCTGCTCGGTCGAGGAGAGCAACGACTGCCCTTGCTCGTACAGCCCGCCGATCAGGGCCCGGGTCTGGGTCACCAGGGTCTCCAATTCATCACCTCGTTTGGCCAACCCCGACATCACGCCCGACAGGTTGGTAATCACATCGGACAGGATCGCGTCCCTGCGCTGGAAGTCGGTGGCCAACTGGGCGGCCTGAACGATGAACGCGCTCAACGAGACGCCGTCACCCTGCAACGCCTGGATGAAGGTCTCCGACAGCCGGTTGACCTGCTCGGGCTGCAACACCTGGAACAGCGGCTGGAATCCGTTCAGCAGGCCCGACACGTCGAACGACGGCTCGGTGCGATCGATCGGGATCGAACCGTTGTTCTTCAACGGCGCCGGGTTCGGCGTCTTCCCCGGAGCCAGCGCCACGTACCGCTGGCCGATCAGGTTCTGGTAGCGGACCAGCGCTTTGGTGTCGCTGTAGATCGTCTGGTCGCGCTGCACGACGAAGGTGACCTTCGCGACCGACTTCTTCAGATTCGCGTCGCGGTCCCGCTCGATCTTCTCGACCTTGCCCACCCGCACGCCGGCCATGCGCACGTCGTCGCCCTCGTGCAGACCGAGCACGTCGGAGAACGTCGCGGAGTAGGTGTAGGTGTCACCGCTGACGATGCGTGCGAGCGTGTTCCACACCAACACCGTGACCAGGACGGACACGATCGCGAAGATGCTGAATCCGATCAGCGGTTTGCGGATGCTCATCGTCGGGCACCGTTGTCGGACACCTGCATGGTTCCGCCCTTCAGAATCGAGCTCAGCAGCAGATACTCGGCGGTGGTCGGCTTGCGGCCGAGCAGCGCGGTGATCGCCGAGTCGCCTCGGTAGGAGATCGGCGCGGCCGACGGCGTGCCCTCGGGCGCGGCGGCCGGAGCCGCGGGCGCCGGCGCTGCGGCAGGCGGGAGCAGGCCCGGCGGCAGCATCGGGAACAGTCCCTCGAGCGGAGTGCCCGCGAACGGAGCGGGTGCGCCGCCGGTGGGAGCGGCCGCGGTGGCGCGGTTCGGGTCCGGGGTGGTGATGCCGGGAATCAGCGGCAGGCCGGGCATCGGCACCACCGGCGGCAGTCCGGCGGCCGACTCGAGCGCCCGCGGCTTCAGCTGTTCGGGCAGCTCGCCGACGTCCGCGACGGCGGGAGCGGTGAAGCAGCTCGGGCCGGCCATCTCGCCGTAGCGCGGGCAGTCCGCCACGGTGTAGGGGCGGTACGGGGTGAGGGTGAGACCGGCATCCCAGACCTGCTGCTGCTGCGGACCCCAGGTGAACGTGGTGTCCATCCGGCGCATGGTCTCGCTCAGATTGAGCAGCGTCCTGGTGATCGCGTTCGGGTCCGCGGCGAGGGCGCCGAACATGTCGTTCGTCCCCGCGGTGACCTCGATACCGACGTTGGGATTACGGGCGAACAGGTCGTTCACCGTATCGATGGTCCCGCTGGTGCCGGTGATCAGCGAGACCAGCTCGCTGCGGCGGTCGGCGATGGTGCGCGCGGTCTGCACCGAGCTGCCGAGCACGTCGACCAGCTCGGGCGCGGACTGGTTGAGCGCGTTGAACGACGCGGAGAAGTCGCCGAGCAGCACACCGAGATCGGGAATCGACTCGTCGACGGCCAGCAGCCAGCGGTCCAGCCGCTCGACGGTGGAGCCGGGCATCCGGCCGCTGCCGTCCAGCGCCTGCGACAGGGTGCCGAGCACCCGGCCGAACTGCACCGGGTCGATCTTGTCGAGGATGTTGCGGACCGTGGTGAGCGTGTCCTGCAGCGCGATGGTGCCCTTGCTGCGGTCTTCCTCGATGACCGAGCCCTCGTGCAGGTACTGGTCGGCCGGGCCGTTGAAGACGAGTTCGACGGAGGTGACGGCGAACAGGTTGCTCGGAACCACGCGAGCGGTCACGTTGGCCGGGATGTCGTCGGCGAACTCCGGCTTCATCTCGATGCGGACCTTCTGCAGCTCGCCCTTGGCCGCGATGTCGACGGTCTTCACCGCGCCGACGAGCACGCCGCGGAACTTCACGTCGGCCTGCTCGGGCAGACCGTCACCGGTGG
Source organism: Nocardia abscessus NBRC 100374 (assembly GCF_000308455.1). GTDB lineage: Bacteria > Actinomycetota > Actinomycetes > Mycobacteriales > Mycobacteriaceae > Nocardia > Nocardia abscessus. The sequence goes on from NZ_BAFP01000150.1 coordinate 42,924, forward strand.
TGGTCAGGTTCGCGGTGACGTTGACCTTCTCCTGGAAGTACCCCTGGTAGCGCAGCATCAGGAAGCCGAGCACCAACGCGAACACGACCAGACCGCACACGCCTGCGATGAGCAGCTGCCGCATCGTGGGCCCGCGCCCACTGGGATCGATGATCATCTGGTCTCTACCCCGAGATTCGGATGCCTGGGTTGATGCCCCAGATCGCCAATGTCATGAACAAGTTCGCGAAAACGACCGCGATGATGCACATCTTGATCGCGCGGCCCGCGGCCACACCGACGCCCTCGGGGCCACCGGAGGCGAAGAAGCCGTAGTAGCACTGGATGAACGTGGTGATCGCGACGAACAGGATCGCCTTGATCAGCGAATAGATGACGTCGGTCGGGACCAGGAACTGATAGAAGTAGTGCTGGTAGGTGCCGGTGGCGGTGCCGCCGATCAGCTGCACGGTGAGTGCGCAGGAGACGTAGGCCATCGTCAGCCCGAGGCAGTAGAGCGGGATGATGGCCACCATCGCCGCGAACATCCTGGTGCTGATCAGATAGGGCAGCGGCCGGATGGCAATGGATTCCAGCGCGTCGATCTCCTCGGAGATGCGCATGGCGCCCAGCTGCGCGGTGAACCGGCAGCCCGCCTGGGCGGCGAAGGCCAGTGTCGCGAGCAGCGGGCCGAGTTCGCGGGTCGTTGCGAACGCCGAGATCGCACCGGTGATCGGGCTCAGGCCGAGCAGGTTCAGCGAGTTGTAGCCCTGGATGCCGACCGTCATGCCGCCGAAGGCGCTCAGGATGACGACGACGCCGATGGTGCCGCCACCGACGACGAGATTGCCGTTGCCCCAGGTGACGTCCGAGAGCAGGCGCCAGACTTCCTTGGGGTAGTGCTTGAGCGCCAGCGGAATCGAGCCGATCGAGCGCAACAGGAAGAACACCTGATGGCCGAGCCGGGCGAGCAGATCGACCGGTGCCTGCGCGGATTTCCGGAACGCCTGGAGAGGCCGCAGCAGCGGCGGTACATAGGTTGATGACACCGGCTCAGACCACCTGTGACGGGAATAGTGCGTTGTAAACCTGGGTGATGATGAGGTTCACCCCGAACAGCATGATGGCGGAGCTCACCACGGCGGAATTCACCGAGTTCGCGACACCACCCGGACCACCCCGGGTGTTCAATCCGGTATCGCAGGCGATGATTGCCGCGAGCAGACCGAAAATCAGCGATTTGACCAGCGCGACAAGAAGGTCGGTGGTCACGGCGAACGACGAGAAGGTGCCGACATAGGAGCCCGGCGTACCGTTCTGCGCGAAGATATTGAAGATGTAGCCGGTCAGGAAGCCGACGAAGACCACGAAGCCGCACAGCAGCACACTCACCAGCATCGCGGCGCCGAGGCGCGGCGCGACCAGCCTGCGCATCGGGTCGACGCCCATGACCTTCATGGCGTCGATCTCTTCGCGGATGGTGCGCGAGCCGAGGTCGGCGCAGACCGCCGAACCGACCGCGCCCGCGATCATCAGCGAGGTGACCAGCGGGGCGCCCTGCTGGATGATGCCGAGGCCGTTGGCCGCGCCGATGAACGAGGTGGCGCCCACCTGGCCCGCCACCGAGCCGACCTGGATGGAGACGATCACGCCGATCGGGATGGCGACCAGCAACGTCGGCGCCGCCGAGACGCTGGCCATGAACGCGCATTGCCGGATGAACTCGCCGAACGGAAAGCGCCTGCGGAAAATCGAGACGAACAGTTCGGCGACGGCCGCGAAACCCATCGTGATCTGCCTGCCGAAGGTCTCCAGCGAACGCTTCGGATGATCTTGCCAGTAAGACCTCGTCCAATCGACCGCATCACTGAACCGTGACCCTGATGGTGGACTCTCGGTCGACTGCACTGGCTAACCCTCCTCGACGCCGGTTGGCTGCCCCGACGACTCGTTTGCTTGACGCACCTTACTACGGAGTAGTGCAGAACACACCACCGACTTGTGACCGCAGTCATAGATGTCGCTCACCGTCGCGGGAAAGGCCGCAAACCATTGGGAACGTGCCCAAAGATAGCGGCCCGACCTCTGGCACAAGCTACAGCCCCATCTGCGCGAATCCCGGATCTGTAGCGGCGGTTCGGAGAATTACTTTGGAGGATTCTCATCGAAAATCGGATTTGTTTCCGAGGACCAACACAACGCCTCCTTACTATCACTCGAGCACTAATGGACACGAGATTTTCACAATTGCGATAGCGGAATGCTATTGTCGCGTAAGATACATTTGATCACAGATGTATGAAATAGGGTTGAAGCGCGGAACAGTGGGGACAACCCGGTAGTAGGTGACGCGCCCGAGGTCGATTACTGACACGATGGGTGCGACAGATTGATATCGTGCGGGCTTCCGACGTCTGGAGGGACATGTTCAGCAAACTCGCCAAGGTGGCCAACGCCGCCTTCGCCGTCGCCCTGGGCGCGGCGCTGCTCGGCACGGGCGCTGGGGCCGCTAACGCCCAAACGGGCCCGCCGGTGTTGGGCGGTGGATCCGGCATCATCATCGACAACCAGTTCGAGTGCACGGTCACGACTGTCGGCCACGACAACGCGGGACGTCTGGTCGGACTGACCGCCGGGCACTGCGGCGATCCGGGCGCACAGGTCTACGCCGAGGCCGATCGGGGCGCGGGTGTGATCGGCCGGTTCGCCTACTCCAACCATGACCTCGACTACGCCGTCATCCAGTTCGATCCGGGCAAGATCACTCCGGTGAACCGGGTCGGCAACGTCACCATCACGGGAATCGGCGGACCGGCCACCTTCCCGCAGATCGTGTGCAAGGAAGGGCGCACCACCGGCAATACCTGCGGTATCGCCTGGGGCGACGTATTCCGGACGAACGTCGAGACCTGGAGCCAGATGTGCGTGGTGGAAGGCGACTCCGGTGCGCCGGTCGTCGTCGGCAGCACGCTGGTGGGCATGGTGAACGCCTACCTGGCCATCGCTTGCTTCGGTCCTGAGGTCGGTACCAACTTGAGCGCGGTCATGGCCGACGTCAACGCACGCGGCGGCGTCGGCGCGGGTTACGTCCCGATCTGATCGGACACCACCCGATGAGCGGCCCGAACGGACAGCGATCCGTTCGGGCCGCTCATTTTTCGGTCGATGCCGGTGCGAGCGCCGGACCCGCGACCGCGCACTGCGGCATGCAATCCACATTGTCCAAGGTGGCCGGGCGCCGCTCGGGACGCAGCAGCACGGCGGCGAGCATCGCGCCGAGCACCAGCAGTCCGACACACAGCCACATCGCGGTAGCGAAGCCGTCGTCGAAGGCGGCCGGATCGCCCAGCGCGCCCGAGATGCCCGCCAGGCCGGGCAGCGCCGCCACCGCGAGCAGTTGCGCGGTGCGCGCCACTGCGTTGTTCACGCCCGAGGCGATGCCCGCCTCGCTCGCGGGCACCGCACCGAGCACCGCGCCGGTGAGGGGAGCCACCAGCACCGCGAGCCCCAGTCCGAAGACGAGGACACCGGGCAGCACATCGGTGAGGTAGGTGGTCTCGGGCCCGATGCGCAGCAGCAGCACCAAGCCCGCCGCCGCCAGCAGCGGGCCCGCGGTCATCGGGATGCGCGGCCCGTGCGCCTGCGCCCAGCGCCCGGCGGGAGCCGAGAGCAGCAGCATGATCAACGTGATCGGCACGGTCGCGACGCCGGACATCAGCGGCGAGTATCCCGCCACCAATTGCAGTTCCAGCACCAGCAGGAAGAACACGCCACCGAGTGCGGCGTAGACCGCGAACGTCACGAGATTCGCCGCGGTGAACACCCGCGAGCCGAACAGCGCGGGCGGCACCAACGGGTGGTCGCTGCGCAGCTCGATCAGGACGAACGCCCCCAGCAAGGCGACACCGGCCACGATGAGCAGGGGCATCGTGTCGATCAGTCCGAGGGTCAGCGCACCGAGTGCCAGCGCCACCACCAGCGCGCCGGGCACGTCGAGCCGGGTGGCCGCGTTCGGATCGCGGCTCTCGGGCACATGTCGCAGTGCGACCAGCACGACGACCACGGCCAACGGCACGTTGAGGAAGAAGATGGACCGCCACCCCGCGAGATCGATCAGCCAGCCACCGAGGAACGGTCCGAACGCACCCGCCACACCGCCGAAGCCGGACCACAGGCCGATCGCCGCGCCCTGATCGCGCTGATCGATGGACGAGGAGATCAGGGCCAGGCTGCCCGGCATGAGCATGGCGCCCGCGACGCCCTGCAGGATCCGGGCCGCGACCAGCATCTCGATGGTCGTCGCGGCCCCGCACAGCACCGAAGCGATCGCGAAAGCGATGGTTCCGGACACGAAGACGCGGCGGCGCCCGAGCTTGTCGCCGAGCGAGCCGCCCAGCAGGATGAACGAAGCCAGGGTCAGCGTGTACCCGTTCAGGGTCCACTGCAGTCCGGCGACATCGGTCTCCAGCGATTCGCCGATTCGCGGCAGCGCGATGTTCACCACCGTCGCGTCCAGCGAGGCGACCGACGATCCGAGGATGGTGGCCAGCAGAATCCAACGACCGGTGCCGGACTGCAGCCGCGGTAACTCGGTGGTGCTCACCAACCCAACCTAGCGGTCCGCGTGCGGCAGGCGGAGACAAAACAAGGGCCGCGCCCCGTGGGGCACGGCCCGTACCGCGATCGGAGGTCCGGTCAGAGTTCCTGAACGCAGACGACGAAACGGCGCTTGTCGTAGACGTATCCGGTGCCGCTGCCGCAGACACTCACGTCATCGGCGCCCTCGACGCGTTTCACCACCTTCACGCCTTTCGCGGGCGAGGTGCCGGTGCAGTCGATGCGCTTGGGATCGTCGCCGCCGACGTCCATGCAGCCGCCGATCACCCAGTCGATGTCCAGGCACAGCGCACCCTGTTCGATGCCGTTGATGGTCTCGGCGTAGTAGTTGTCGGCGTCGCTGCTGCACTGCGAGCTCTTCGACTTCTTGTCGATCACCTTGTAGTTCGACTCGCGGCTACCGCACGACGCTTTCTCGATGGTGGCGTTGGTGGTGGTGCCGCCGAGTTTCACGCAGTCGTTGATCGCCGCGTCGAAGTCGGTGTCGCCGCTCGGCTTGCTCGTGGTCGGCTTGCCGGTGCTCGGCGTCGGCTTGCCCGAGGACGGTTTCGGCGTGCTGGTCACGACCGCGTCGATCGTCCCGGTGTCCACCGCGGGCTGAGCGGTGCCGCTGATTGTGGAACTGCACGCGACCAGCGACAGTCCCGCCGCTATGGCGAGCCCGGCAAGGGCGAGACGACCCCAGGTCAGTTGACGAGACACGTACAGTCCTCCCGAGCTGTAACGCCGGCGAACTCACGCCCCCGTAATCCGAAGTTGCCATGGCTGTGCTTGAAATACCACGCCATGAATACACCATCGACCGAGCGCACGTCGAGCCGAAGCCGGAAACGACCTGCCGCCAACCGGTCTGGGTATGGTGGGATTTCTGGTTCGAGAGGAGTTCCCGGTGAAGCTGATCAGCGCAATCGTCTGCTCGACCGCCGCGATCGGAGGCTCCCTCGTCTACCCGGGAGTGGCCGCGGCCGCCGACGTGCACTGTCGCTCGGAACACGGGACCGACGTCACCGTCATCGATGGGGAGACGGCCTGCCGCGCGGCGACCGACAGCTACGGCCGAGCCGGGGCCACCGGCATCGATGGGGTGGGCTATGCCAACGCGACGCTCGGCGCGACGGCCATCGGCATCGGCGCGGCGGGCGGCGTCGGCGCGAGCGAGGGCGCGGGCGGGATGCCCGTGGCGGTCGGCTTCGGTCCCGACGCCGTGGCGCTGACCTCGATCACCGACGATCCGGAGGCGCGGACGTTCGCGATCTCGATCGCGCTCGAAGGGTCGCGAGCGGGCGTGGAGACCGCCGAACAGGCGGTCGTCTGCCTGGGCGTCGCGGCCTTCGCGTGGAACGCGACCACCGGCGACGCGTGCCTCGCCACGCCTTTCGGGCTCTGGCAGACCCACTGAACGGGTTACCCTGGTTGACCAGCCCGACTAACGGCGGTCAGGAGGTGACCCCATGGTTTCGGCAATGGCGGCGGACGACTTCGAGCCCGCCGATTCGGCGCGCGGGCAACTGGCGGCACCGCGCGAGATGCTGGTCGACCCGCGTTTCATCCGGCTCGCCGATCAGTTCTTCGGGATCTTCGCCCAGCCCACGCGCGGTGGCGGCGCACTGTCGGTCTATCTCGACGGCAGACCGGTGGTCGACATCTGGGCCGGTTGGGCGGACAAGGAGCGCCGCTGGAACGGCGATACCGTCGCACTCACCTTCTCCACCGGCAAGGGCGTGGCTTCGACCGTCGTGCACCGACTGGCCGAACGAGGGCTGATCGGCTACGACACGCCGGTCGCCGAGTACTGGCCGGAGTTCGCCGCGCACGGCAAAGACGACATCACCGTGCGCGATGTGCTCTCGCATCGCGCCGGATTGCACCGGGTGCGTGGCCTCGTTCCCGGCCGGGAAGGCATCCTGCACTACGACGCGGTGGTGCGGGCGCTGGCCGACAGCCCGCCGGACCCGCGCCGCATCCGCACCTCCGGCTACCACGCGATCACCTTCGGCTGGCTGGTCGCCGAGATCGTGCAGCGGGCCACCGGCACATCGTTCACCGAGGTCTTGCGCACCGAGATCGCCGAGCCGCTCGGCTTGGACGAGTACTGGTTCCGCGTGCCGGAATCCGAACGGCATCGGATCGCCAAGATCTTCCGTCCGCTCGGTCCACCGGGAATCCGCTGGAACACCGCTTCCTCGGTGTTGTCCTGGGTTCGACCCGTGCGCGGGCTCGCCGAGGCGGGCATGCCGGAAAGCTTCGACGAACTGGTCCGCGACCCCCGGGTGCACGACTCGGTGATGCCCGGTTGGAATGGGGTGTTCACGGCACGCGCACTGGCGCGGATGTACGGCGCGCTGGCCAACGACGGGGTGGTCTACGCCGGCCGATCGGAACGGGGCGCGTCCGATGCCGGTGCGGGCGGATCGGAGCGCGTCGTGCGGTTCCTCCAGCCGGAGACGATCGCGACGATCAGCCACGTGCAGCCCGCCCACAGCCGCGACTACGTGCTCGGCGTGCCGATTCGCTTCACGCTCGGTTATCACCGGCCGGTGCTGATGTCCAAGCAGCAGCCGCGGAACGCGTTCGGTCATTACGGCGTCGGCGGCTCCGGGGCGTACGCCGACCTGGACCTCGGCATGTCCATCGCGTTCGTGACCAACGGGCTCGGCAGCATGGTGACCGCGCTCGGCGACGCCAGGCTGGCGCGGCTGGCCGCCACGGCGCAGACCACGGTGCGCAAGCACAAGCAGATCGCCCACTAGCGAGCCTTCCGGCGACGCAGGTGGAGAGCCGATGCGTCCCTTCGCGATGCCGCACAACATCGCGACCGGTCCGCATCGCGCGATTCCTGACGCGTTGCCAGTGAGCTTTGTCACTAACAGGTTTGCGGCGAACCAACTTTCACCTATCTGTCGATCATCATCCGACAGTCATTCGATGGCCTGACCGGGCCATTTCGCGGCATCGATACCTGCCGGAATCAATTGTGACCCACAGCACAAAGTGGCCGAGTGACGCATAACTCTGAAACGCAGGTGGCTCGATCCCGTGCCGAAACGGTAGGAAGGGACGAACGGGTCGGGCCGTCAATACCTGTGGGGCGCTCTTCTGGCTCCGCGCCGAAATGAAAGATCTCGCTACGTGCGCTCTCGCGCGCGCGAGAGATGGAATGGACGAGAAACCTATGCAAGCCGCTTTGCACACCGCGTCGTTGCCTGCTCACCGCAAGGGAGCTCGGCTAGCCCGTCGGTTGCGCGAGGGCGTCCTGCTGTCCGCCGCGATCGCGGCGGCCGGTGTCATGCTCGTCGCGCCCGCGCAGGCCGAACCGATTCCGGGTATCGGCACCGGCTCGGCCACCGAGCCGGCGCCGCAGGCGAACTTCGCCCCGCCCTCGATCAACATCGCCGACGGCGAGGTCGTCGGCGTCGCGCAGCCGATCATCATCACCTTCAAGGAACCGGTGGCCGACCACGCCACCGCCGAGCAGGCCATCAAGATCACCTCTTCGAAGCCCGCTCCCGGCCACTTCTACTGGCGCGGCGACAAGCAGGTCCGCTGGCGGCCGGACGAATTCTGGCCGGACAACACCGACGTGCAGGTGCAAGCGGGCGGCACAACCAGCTCGTTCCGCATCGGCGACGCGTTCGTCTCCACCGCCGACGACGAGACCCACACCATCACCGTCACTCGCAACGGCGAGGTGGTGAAGGAGATGCCCACCTCGATGGGCAAGCCCAAGCACGAGACGCCGAACGGCACCTACATCGTCGGCGAGCAGCAGCGCAAGATGATCATGGACTCGTCCACCTACGGCGTGCCGATCACCGACCCCGAGGGCTACAAGCTCGAGGTCGAGTACGCCACCCGCATCTCCAACAGCGGCATCTTCGTGCACGCCGCTCCGTGGTCGGTCGCCCAGCAGGGCGTCTCCAACGCCAGCCACGGCTGCCTGAACGTCAGCACCGAAGACGCCCAGTGGTTCTTCGAGAACGTGCGCCGCGGCGACCCGGTGATCGTGCAGAACACGCAGGGCGGCACGCTCAGCGCCAGCGACGGCCTGGGCGACTGGAACTGACTGAGCCGCCTCTGTCTCCTCAGTGCCCCCTCTAGGCGCTGACGAGCAAGACTCCGGTGCTCCGGTCTTACTGTGACCGGAGACCGGCTGCGCTGAGCGCCGTTGGGACTACCAGATCTTCACGCGCTCAGCGGGTTCCAGGTACAGCGCGTCGCCGGGCTTGACGTCGAACGCCTCGTGGAAGCTGTCGATATTGCGCACCACCGCATTGCAGCGGAACTCCGGCGGCGAATGCGGGTCGGTGGCGAGCCGGCGGATCGCCTCCTCCATGCGGGCTTTCGTGCGCCAGACCTGAGCCCAGCCGTAGAACACCCGTTGCAGGCCGGTGAGCCCGTCGATCACCGGAGCGGCGGCGCCGTCCAGCGAGATCTTGTACGCCTCCAGCGCGATGGAGAGACCGCCGAGGTCACCGATGTTCTCGCCGATGGTGAACTGGCCGTTCACGGTGTGCTCGTCGGGCAGTTCCTTGGGTGAGAGCACGTCGTACTGTTCGATCAGTGCGGTAGTCCGCTTACCGAATTCGGCGCGGTCCTCGTCGGTCCACCAGTCCACCATGTTGCCGTCGCCGTCGTACTTCGCGCCCTGGTCGTCGAAGCCGTGTCCGATCTCGTGGCCGATCACCGCGCCGATGCCGCCGTAGTTGGCCGCGTCGTCGGCGTTCATGTCGAAGAACGGCGGACGGAGGATCGCGGCCGGGAAGACGATCTCGTTCATGCCCGGGTTGTAGTAGGCGTTCACCGTCTGCGGGGTCATGAACCACTCGTCCCGGTCGACCGGACCGCCGAGCTTGTTCAGGTCCCGATCGTGCTCGGCCGCGTAACCCCTGCGGTAGTTGCCGACCAGGTCTGCCGGGTCGATCACCACACCGGAATAGTCCCGCCACTTGTCGGGGTATCCGATCTTCGGGGTGAACTTCTCCAGCTTGGCCAGCGCGGCGAGCCTGGTGCCCTGGCCCATCCACTCCAGCTCGGCGATATTGCGGCGGTATGCCTCCTGCAGGTTGGCCACCAGCTCGACCATCCGGTCCTTGGCCTCAGGCGGGAAGTGCTCGGCCACATACAGTTTGCCGACCGCCTCGCCGAGCAGGTCCTGCACCAGCGTGACGCCGCGCTTCCAGCGTTCCCGGTTCTCCTCGGCGCCGGTGAGCGTGCGGCCGTAGAAGTCGAAGCTCTCCTCGACCACCGCTTCGGTCAGATACGGCGCACGCGAGCGCAGCACCCGCCAAGCCGCCCAGGCCTGCCAATCCGCGAGCGGCTCCTCGGCCCACAGCCGCGCGAACGTGCGCAGATAGTCCGGCTGGCGGACCACCAGCTCGGCGAACAACTCGGGTCCGACCGGGTCGACGCCATCGGCCGACGCGGAAGTCCACGCGGCCCAATCGAACTCGGGATTCTCGGCGACCAAGGCATCGAACGTGACCAGGTTGTACCTGAGTTCGGCGTCGCGGCGGCGTACCACGTCCCAGTGCCCGGCGGCCAGTTTCCGCTCCAGTGCGAAGACGCGGTCGCCGACGGTGTCGAGGTCGCCCGGCAACAGTGCGGCGACGTGGGAGTCGGCGGCGGCCAGGGCGAACATGCGGTTGATGTGCGCGATGTACTTCGCCCGGATCTCGGCGAACTCGTCGGACCGGTAGTACGACTCGTCGGGCAGGCCGATGCCGGACTGGGTGGCGTGCACCAGGTAGCGGTTGGAGTCCTTGTCGTCGGTGTCGACGAAAACGGCGACGGCTCCACCGACGCCGGTGCGCTGCAACCGGCCGAGCAGCGCGGCGAAAGCCTTCTTGTCGCCGACCTCGGCGATCGCGGCGAGCTCGGTGGCGATCGGCGCGAGCCCGGCCGCGGCCACCGCATCGGTGTCCATGAAGCTGGAGTACAGGTCGCCGATCTTGCGTGCGTCGCTGCCCGGCTCGGCGTCGGCGTCGGCGGCATTCCGGATGATCGCCTGCACGTCCAGCTCCGCCTGGTCGTACAGCGCGCGGAAGGCGCCGTCCACCGCCCGGTCGGCCGGAATCCGGTGCTCGGCCAGCCATTTGCCGTTGACGTGCGAGAACAGGTCGTCCTGCACCCGCACGTCCAGGTCGAGGTGGGACAGATCGATACCGGAAGGGCGGGTCGATTCGGAAGTCACGGTCTCCAGTATGCCGATGTGCCTGCCGGCCGGCCCCGGGCCAGGGCGCCGGGCAGGGACATCAGACGGGTGACACGACGCGGTCGAATTCGCCGTCGTGCGCGCCGAGCACGAAGGCGTCCCACTCCTGCGGGGTGTAGGTGAGGGTGATCTCGCCGTGGCGCAGTGCGGTGTGACCGTCGGCGGTGGTGTGCGCGCGCAGTTCGCCATGCGATCGCCCACGGGTGCGCAGGGCGTCGAGGAACGCGGTCCATTCGGCTGCGGTGACGGTGATGACGGGCTCTTCGGCGGGGCGGTCGGCCGGGTTGCGGCGATACTTGCTGTCACGGATGAGCACCGCGTCACCCTCGAACCGGACCTCGACGCATTGGTTGCCATTGTTCGATCTGGTCGATGTGAACCAGCCGGTGCGTACCGGCCGTGCGGTGATGGCCATGGGCAGGATTTTACACGCGGGAATAGCGTCTGATCAGGGCTAACGACTCCATTCGTGAGAGCGACTGCTGCACCGCGCGCTGGTAGGCGAAGCGCAGATCGCGGACCAGATCCGGGTCTTCGACGGCCCCGCCGAACACCGCGCTCTCCACCCAGCCGAAGGTGGGCAGCTGCTCGCCGGCGAAGTCGATGAGGTGGAAGCTGGACCCGCCGAGCACCGCGCCCGCGGTGGCCGCGAACGGGATCACACGCACCTCGACGGTGTCCAGCTCCTCGATCATCTCCGCCAAGTAGTCCAGCTGCCCGCGCAGCACGTCCGGACCTCCGGTCTGCTGCAAGAGGGTGCCCTCGCCGAACACCGCGGTCAGCTCCACCGGCTGCGCGCCGCGCAACCGCTCTTGGCGTCGCATCCGGATCGCCACCAATTGCTCGACCTGGACGGGGCGGATCATCACGTCGGCACTGATCAGGGCGCGGGCGTAGTCCTCGGTCTGCAACAAGCCGGGCACGACGAGACTGTCGTAGCTGCGGATGCTCTGCGCGCCGTATTCCATGCCGTACAGCCGCTGCAACTCCGGCCCGATCAGTGCGGAGGACTTCGTCCACCAGCCGCGCTGCTTACTGGTTTCCAGCAGGGCCAGCAGCTCGGCGCGTTCCTCGGCTTCCACCTCGAGCAGTTCGAGCACCGGGCCGATGGTCTTGGTGGTGAGTACCCGCCTGCCCTTCTCGACATGCGACCAGTTGGCCGGGGTGAATCCCACTCGCCGCGCGAAGCCCGCGGAGTCGAACCCCCGCTGTTCGCGCAGTTCACGCAGCCGAAGCACCAGTTCCCAACGGGCCACGGTGGGCGAGACGGGTGCCATGGGTGGGGATGCTACGCCCGCGCGGACGCGCCGCGCGGTGACTATTGTCAAGCGACTTGCGCCGGGCTACTGTCGAGACCAGCGATCGATATCTTCCGAGCACGCTCCACCGGCAGCGAGGCGAGGTTGTCATGAGTACATCGCGCATCGAATCAGGCAGACAACTGGCGTCCACGGAGTTCCCGGCGATCCAGGACGCGTTCGCTCGCTGCCGCCGCTACCGCGAGGACAACAAGCTGTACGCCCTCGTGGACCCGATCCTCGGTCGCATCATGCTGGAAGTCGGCGCGGTCGGAGCGGTCGTGATGCCCGCCGTGTTCGGCCGGCGCGTGCGCGAGCGGTTGGCCGCCGGAGCCGAGTCCCGGCCCGGCCCGGTCATCGCGCATCCGCGTGCGGACCGCTGGACGTTCCTGACCGGCCCCACCGACAACACTTATTTCGACACCGGACTGTTCGCCGATCTGTTCCGGGTCTGCGCCGCGATCGCACTGCCGGGCAGCCACATCGTGCTGCCCTCACCCACCGACGAGCACGGCGGCTACCGAACCTGGGTCGTGGCGCCCGACGGCGACTTCCGCCGCGAATTCGCCGAGGTGATCGCCGCGACCCGGGCGTGCGCCGCGACTACCGGGGCGTCGGCGCGGGTGGCGGAGTGAGCGTGACGCTGTACTTGTCCTGCAGCTTCTGATTCCACTCGCGCTCGCACTGCTCGATCTTGGACTGGTCGTTGCCCGCCTTGTTCACGCAGTCCACGAAGTCCTTGCCACCCGAGTCGATGAAGAAGCTGTAACCGACGATGGTGAACAGGACGGCGCCGACGATGCCGAGCACACCGAGGACCACACCGGCGATCGCCATGCCCATGCCTCCCGCGGTGCCCGCGCGGGCCTTGACCACCGCGATGATGCCGAAGATGACGGCGAAGACGCCGCCGACGTAACCGCCGATGATCGTCCAGAAGAACAGCAACGCGAGGATGCCGAACACCAAGGCGGTGATCGCCAGGCCACGGCCTTTCGGCGATTCCTGCCAGTAGCCGGGCTGACCGGCGTACTGGCCGCCCGGAGGCGGTGGGTACTGCCCCGGCGGTGGGTATGGCCCCGGGTACTGGCCGGGCGGCGGGGGCGGATATTGCGACATGGACTTCCTCTCCGTCGTTGCCTCGCGATGCTCGGTCCGGACGAGGTGATCCGGGGGTGCACGCGTCGCCTACTGATCGCGCTCCCTACGGACGGATGTTAATGCGAACCGGCTATTGGGCGCCCAGTCGTGCGTGCATCTCCCATACCAGGATTTCCGAAGGCCGCCGCGCCACCACACGTTGGCCACCCGACCTGGTCAAACGCACCGCGTCCCCCTCGTAGAGCAGACCCACGCCCTCCATGTCCACCTCTCCGCGCGCCACGAATAAGTGCAGATAGGGCGCGTCGGGTAGGTCGACCACCTGCTCGGTGCCCGGCTCCGCGCTCACCATACGTGCCACGTGCAGCGCCGAATGGCTGCTGTTGATGGCGATGGCGGTGCGATCGCGGTAGCGAGGCAGGCCGGAGGCGACCGTCACCAGACCGCCCCCGGCCAGTTCGTCGTCGATTTCGAGCTGCTCGTAACCGGGGATGAGCCCCGGCTCGTCGGGCACCACCCACATCTGCACGAAATGGACGGGCTCGTCGTGTTCGGGGACCCGGCCGTCCAACCGCCACGCGTCGTTCTTCTCCGAATGCAGGATGCCGGTGCCCGCGCTCATCCGCTGGGCCAGCCCGGGATAGATGACACCGCTGTGGCCCAGGGAATCCTGGTGCACCAAGCTGCCGCCGAGCACCCAGGTGACGATCTCCATGTCGCGATGCGGGTGAGTGTCGAAACCCTGCCCCGGGGAGACCACGTCTTCGTTGTTGACCAGCAGCAGGCCGTGGTGGGTGTTGTCGGGATCGTAATGTTCCCCGAAGGAGAACGAGTGCTTCGAATCCAGCCAGGAGACCCGCGTCTTCATGCGGTCGCCGCCACGGTGGACATCGATGTGTGGTGTCGTGAGTGTGGACATCATGGTCCTCCTCTCGGGACCGTGCACCGATCGCCATTCAGGGTAGGAGCACTTCCACCGCGGTACTCCGCATTCCTAGTAAATTGTGCCGCACTCGGCATTTTACGCGAGCGACCGGAAGGTGAACGGCAGGCGAGCAGAACCGACCGGTAGGTCGAAACGCCGGGTCACCTCGTCGGATATCGTGGTCCGACCCCGATTGCCAAGCGCGACAACGACAACCGGAGGTAACGACGTGCTGGACCCCGACGACCTCGCCCGGATCGAGCAGCAACTCCGCAGCGAAGCTCGTCGCGACGGCATCGCGCATTTCGTGATCGGCGTCGCCGTGTTCCGCGAAGGCCGGCTTCTGGTGGTGCGCCGGGTCGCCGACGACTATCACGGCGGTATGTACGAACTGCCCGGCGGGGGCGTCGAATCGGGGGAGACATTCGCCGCGTGCGTGGAGCGGGAATTGCTGGAGGAAACGGGCCTGCGGATGCGCGCCGTCACCGACTTCCTCGGCGGATTCGATTACGCCACCCGGACCAAGGCGAAAGTGCGGAAATACACCTTCGTCGTGGAGGCACAGCCAGGTGACGTCGCGCTCGCGCCAGGGGAGCACGACGCCTTCGCCTGGATCGACGCGGACGCGCTCGACGGGCTGCCGATGGCACCCGATATGCGGGAGACCGTGAGCGTGCTCGTCGACCGGGTGTGACTCGCCCGCCCCGGGTTCGTCACCGAGACGCGAGCGTGCGGCGTCGGCGGCGAACGCAGTACGCTCGCGGACGTGTCGACTGGTCACGCCGAAGGCCTCACTCCCGCAGAGCATCGGCCGGTGGGACTGCGCGTCACACTTCGGCAGAGTCCGGGCGTGTCGCGGCTGGCCGTGGTGCGTTTCGCCGGGCAATTCGGCGATGGGATGTTCCAGGCTGCCTTGTCCGGCGCGATCCTGTTCAACCCCGAGCGGCAGACCGACCCGCTGGCCATCGCGGCGGGCTTCGCGGTGCTGCTGCTGCCGTATTCGCTGATCGGACCGTACGCGGGGGCGCTACTGGACCGGTGGGATCGGCGCACCGTGCTGCTGGTTGCCAATGTGGTGCGCGCCGTTCTGATCGCGCTGGCGAGCGCGGGGCTGCTGGCCGGGACCGCCGAGACGCCGCTGCTGTTGCTGGCGTTGGCGGTGGTGGGCGTCAGCCGATTCGTCCTGGCCGGAGTGTCGGCGGCGCTGCCGCAGGTGCTGGCGCAGGCGTGGCTGGTGCCGATGAACTCGGTGCTGGCCACGGTCGCCTCCGGGTGCGCCGGATTGGGCGCGGCGGTCGCCGTGGGTGTGATCGGGTTGATCGGAGCGGGGGACTTCGGTTCGGCGGTCGCGGTCGCGATCAGCGGCATCGGGTCGGTGCTCGGCGCGGTGCTGTCGGCCGGGTTCCGGCCGCGCGTGCTCGGTCCGGGGCCCGACGCGGCGAAAGGTGAGAACACCGTGCACGCGATCGCCACCGGACTGCGCACCGGCGCCAGGGCGGTATGGGAATCCAGAGTGGTCACGACGGCGATGCTGGGCATCGGTACCCATCGGATCGTGTTCGGCATGAATACGCTGATCATGGTGCTGGTCTTGCGCCACCCCCCGGTGGACTCCTCCGGACTCAGCGGTGGCCTGGTCGGTTTCGGCGTCGCGATCGCCGCGACCGCGGCGGGGATGCTGGTGGCCGCCGTCGTCACGCCGCTGCTCATTCCCCGGCTGGGGCGGGCGCGCACCGTGATCGCCGGTCTGATCTCCGCGATGCTGGTGCAACTGACGTTGGTCACGCCGATCGCGTTCGCCGACTCGGACACCGCGGCGGAGCGTGCGCACGAACTCCTCTTGGTCGGCGCCTTCCTGCTGGGCCTGGCCGGACAGACGATCAAGCTGACCGGTGACGCGACCATGCAGATCGATATCGACGACGCCCGGCGCGGTCAGGTCTTCGCGTTGCAGGACACCGTCTTCAACATCGCGTTCGTGCTGGCGATCGCGGTCGCCGCCCTGGCCGTTCCGGATGACGGGCGCTCGGCCGTCGTGGTGCTCGCAGGTGCGGCGATCTACGCCGCGGGCATCGCCGCCATCGCGTTGAACATGCGACGCGGCGCACTCAGGCGATGAAGGGCTCGTCGTCGAGGTCTCGTCCGTCGCGGCCGAGCCAGTGTGCGATGTGCTCGGGGAGCGGGCCCGCGGCCGGGCTGCCGCATGGTGTGCCTTCCTGATCCGGCTCCGGCAGGGGCGAATCCGGTAGCTGTTCGCCGCTGGGCGCACGATCGGGCCCCGGAGCGTCCGTGCGCACGATCCAGTCCAGCGGCTCGCTCGCCGCGTCGCCCGGCAGACCGGTGACGTGGTGGTTCCACGTGCCCAGGCCGGTGGGATCGGTGAAGAAATGGTCGAGCACCCCATCGTCATCGAGATCCAGCGCCGCGATGTCGGCGCGGCCCGAGCCGGCCGAATCCCACAGCGCGTCATCGGCGATGCCGTCTCCGTCGAAGTCCAGCCGCACCGCGTCGGCCGTGCCCGTGCCGCCGAGTTCCAGGTCTGCCTCGCTGGTCCACACGTGCACAGGACCGTCGCCGGTACCGAACACGTACTCGATCTCGTTCATATGTCCTTGGACGCGTGCGGCGCCGCTCCGGTTCCATTACGCGCCGGTTTTTCGATTCACCGT
This sequence comes from Nocardia abscessus NBRC 100374, assembly GCF_000308455.1. Classification (GTDB taxonomy): domain Bacteria; phylum Actinomycetota; class Actinomycetes; order Mycobacteriales; family Mycobacteriaceae; genus Nocardia; species Nocardia abscessus. Next base: position 59,724 of record NZ_BAFP01000150.1, read on the forward strand.
CCCCCGTTCGCGGCTGTCGTTCCGGTAAGTTGACCTGTCAGCGGCCGACCGACAGGAGTCAACACGACATGGGTTCTCCGGTGCACCACCTCGACGCGGTACGAGAACTGCTGGGCACGTGGAAAACTCGGTCCGCCACCAGGCTCTCGATCACCGGCTAGCCGCGGCCGGGCCGACGTGACGCGCGCATTCGCAATCGCCTCCCCTTGGGCACCGGCCATGGTCGGCGCACTGCTCGTCGGCGCCGTCGCCCTGCCCATGCCCGCCGCGCAGGCCGCGCCGTTCCCGTGGGCGCCGCCGCCGGTGAACAGCTGCGGCGAGGTCGGTTTCGACCCGCTCGCTCGCGAGCCCGATCCGGCACAACCCCCTCCGCCACCGCTGCCGCCGCAGATCGACATCCCGGTGCCGATTCCGGAACTCACGCCGGTTCCGGTGCCCGACCCACCGCAGGACAACACTCGCGTCGTCCCCGACCCGCTGCCGGCGAATCCGTGTGACAACCCGTGCCCGGACATCAGGGACAACCCGAAGCATCCCGAGCCGGATCCCGACCCCAGCCCGACGCCCGAGACCGGCACCGACGAAGGGACCGGTTCGAGTTCCGGCTCCTCCGGCTCGGCCTCGGGGTCAGGTTCGGGCAGCGGATCCGGGTCCGGCTCGGGGTCCGGTGCGCCGGTCAAGCTGCCGCGCATCGAGTTCAAGCCCGAGATCGAGCCGATTCCGGTGCCGGTGCCCGGCGAACCGGGCGAGGAGCCACAGCCCGCTCCACCCCACGTGGTCCATCCGGCCGAACCGGGTCCGCTCGCGGCGCCGGTGGCCGCGCCGAGGGTCGAGTCGGTCCGGCTGGTCGAGCAGGTGACCGGGCACGGCTCGCAGAACCGCACCGACATGCGCTGGCAGGTCGACGGAACCGATCTCGGCCTGATGTGGGAGACCACGCCCGGTGAGGTCGCCGTGGTGTTCGGCGACACCTTCGGCAAGGGCTGGGGTGGCGGCGGCGCGGGCAACGACGATCAGGACTGGCGCAGCAACGTCATCGGTTTCAGCACCGACCGCGATCTGTCCGACGGGCTGACCCTGGACACCTTCGCACAGGACAGTCGCTGTCACGCGGCGGAGATCCTGGGCAGCCGCAAGATCAAGAACTGGGAGACCACCACCATCCCGACCTCCGGCTTCGCCATCGGGAACCGCCACTACCTCAGCTACATGTCGGTCAACAGGTGGAGCCGCATCCCGGGGCTGTGGTGGACCAACTACGGCGGTATCGCCTACTCCGACGACCACGGGCGAACCTGGCGGAAAGACCAGCATGCCAAGTGGGACAACCTCTTCGGTCTCGGCAAGTTCCAAGTGGCGGCGATGGTGCCGCACGACGACTACGTCTACATGTTCGGCACGCCCAACGGGCGCGTCGGCATGATCGCACTGGCCCGCGTGCCCGAGCACCAGATTCTGAACAAGTCCGCCTATCAATACTGGGTGGGCGGCAGCTGGGCACCCGCCGCCGAGAACCACGCCACCCCGTTGGTGCTGGGCATGGCCAGTGAGCTCTCGGTGCGCTACGACCGGGAGACCGAGCAGTGGCAGATGGTCTACCTGGATTCGGCCCGGGGCGCGATCGTATTGCGTACCGCGGCGAGCCCACAGGGCGCGTGGACGGACGCGATCCCACTGGTCTCCACCGCCGACTACCCGAAGTCCTACGGCGGATTCATCCATCCGTGGTCGACCGGCGAGGACCTGTACTTCATGATCTCGGCGTGGGACAGCTACAACGTGTATCTCATGCACGCCAGGCTGGAGCCGAGCACGAGCCGGCGTCAGCCCGCCCGCACGAATCGCACGGGCTGACCCGGTCGCGCCTGCGCGATCACGTCGACGTCGGCATCGAGGAGCACCGCGATCACCGGATAACCGCCCGTGACCGGGTGATCGGCGAGAAAGACCACCGGTTGTCCGCTCGGCGGCACCTGGATCGAGCCGAGCGCCATGCCCTCGGTCGGCAGTTCACGGGTGACCTTGCGGGCCAGCGGTGGACCGGTGCGGCGATCCAAGCGGGCGCCGATCCGGTCGGTCTCGGAGGAGACCTCCCATTCGCCGTCGAACAGGGCCGCGGCATCGGAGAACCAATCGTCGCGCGGACCGAGCACGGCGCGGACGGTGACGGCGTCCGCGGGCAACTCGGCCACCGGGGCGACGTCCACGACCGGAATCGTGTGCGGAGAAGGACCGATCGGGAGCCGATCGCCCTTTCTCAGAGGCTCCGGCCCCAGACCGGACATGGTGTCGCGGCTGCGGGATCCGAGCGTGGCCGGTACGTCGATGCCGCCGCGCACCGCGACGTAGCCGCGCAGTCCGAGGGAGGCGTACCCGAGCCGGAGTGCCTGACCCGGGTCGAGTTCCAGGACGCTCGCGTGCCCCACCGGCCTGCCGTCGACGGTGGCGGGCGCAGGCGCGCCGGTGACCGCCAGCATGACGTGCTCCTCGGCGTGCAGGGCGAGCCCGCCGAGGAGCACTTCGATCGCCGCGTGCCCTTCCGGGTTGCCGACCAGCCGATTGGCCAGCCGCAGCGACCCGCGGTCCGCCGCCCCCGCGAGGCCGACACCGGAATCGAACCAGCCCGGCCGTCCGAGATCCTGGATGGTCGCGAGTGGACCGACCTCGTCGACGACGATCATCCGTCGCTCCTCGCATCGACGAACCGAACCGTGGCGCCCGCGCGGATCAACGCGGGCGGATCGCGCTCGGCATCCCACATCCTGAGGTCGGTGGTGCCGATCAGCTGCCACCCGCCGGGCGTGCTCCGCGGATACACCGCACTGTATCCACCGGCGAGCGCCACCGCGCCCGCCGGAATCGACGTGCGCGCCTGCGCCCTACGCGGAACGGACAACCTGCCGTCGGGCGATTCCAAGTAGCCGAAGCCCGGCGCGAATCCGACGAAGGCGCATCGCCACACCGTGCCCGTGTGCGCGGCGATCACCTCCGCCGTCGTGAGTTCCAGCGACTGTGCCACATCGTCGAGATCGGCGCCGTCGTAGCGCACCGGGATCGATACCGGTTCGGGTCCGAAAGCATTGTCCGGCAATGTTCCACGGGAAACACCGCTCGACTGCTCGGCGTGCAGGGAAATGAGGAGCGTCGTCAGCGCACGGCGCACCGCTTCTCCATCGCGCGGCGCGTCGAGCGTCAGCAGTACGGTCTCCGCGGCCGGAAGCAGGTCCTGCACGCCGGGCACCGGGCGATCCCGCAGCGCCGCCACGAGTTTTGCGACCATGTCACGCCGCTGAGGCGTGATCAGCAGCGCCCGATCGCCCGCCGCGCGGATCGCCTCCTCGGCCGCCTGCCGCTGCGCTCGGGGCACCGCGCCCTTCGTCGTCATGTCCGGGGCCTCAGCCGAACGGCTCCACCGGCACGCCGACTTCGTCCAGCGCGGTGCGGATGGACCGGGCCATCTCCACCGCCGCGGGCGAGTCACCGTGCACGCAGATGCTGGCCGCGCGCACCGCGACCTCGCCGGAGCCGTCGGCCGCCCGCGCGGCGCCCGACTCGGCGATCGAAACCGCCTGCGCGACCGCCTCCTGCGGTCCCAACACCGCCCCTGGCGTACCGCGCGCGGCGAGCGAGCCGTCGGGCGTATACGCACGGTCGGCGAAACCTTCGCCGACGAAGCGCACGCCGGCGGCCTGCGCGGCCGTCTCCAACTGGGTGCCCGCCGGGCCGAGCAGGGCCAGCCCCGGGTCGTACTCCACCATCGCGGTCAGTACCGCGTCGGCCAGCCTCCGATCGCGTGCGGCCGAGTGATACAGCGCCCCATGCGGTTTCACATAGCGCACCCGATCGCCCGCCGCTTTCGCGAACGCGTCGAGGCCGCCGATCTGATACAGCACCTCGTCGCGCAGTTCGCCGGGCGCGACGGCGATCTCTCGCCTGCCGAAACCGGCCAGGTCGCGATACCCCACATGGGCGCCGATCCGCACGCCCTTCGCCACGGCGAGCGCACAGGTCCTGCGCATGATGGCGGGATCGCCCGCGTGGAAGCCGCAGGCGATGTTCGCGCTGGTGACGATGTCGAGCATGGCCGCGTCGTCGCCCATCGTCCACGGTCCGAAGCCCTCGCCGAGGTCACTGTTCAGATCCAGCGCCATATGCGTCCTCCACTGTGTTGCCGACGGCCTTCCGATTCTCGTGCCGGAGCGCTCTCCCGGGCAAGGACGCCCCGCCCGGGCGACCTGGGTCACAGCGCACCGGTTCGGCCCGCCGCGCCAAGTACGCTCAGTTCAATCATGGCCACGTATTTCGATCCGAAGTCCTGGTCGCCGCTGCGGGCTGTCGATCTCGGAAAGCGCCTGTTCGATCAATCCTGGCTGGAGCAGTGGGTCGCGCTGAGCACCGCCTGGATGGATCCGGTCGCCGACCTCGGCGCGGGCACCGTCACGGCGCTGCTGCCCGATGTGCTGATGACCATGCTCAGCGAGGGCATTCTGAGCAGGTTCGGCGGGCAGGAGGTCAGCGCGACACTGCTCGGTCACGACCTGCACGCCACCCTGCAGGTGCTCAAGGTGCGCCGCCGCGGCGCGCACTTCCAGACCAAGACCGTGCTGTCGCGGCTGCGCTGGGACGATCACCCGATCGAGTCCGTGACCGTCATCGCACACGGCGTCCGCCTGATACCGGGCGTGCCGACCAAGGTGCGCACGGCGCGGCTCGACCTCGACGGCACCGTCACCACCGCGGCGCTGGTCGGGTGGCTCAACACCCAGCCCCTGGACTGGGCCCTGGACGTGCACCCGAGCGGATTGATCCGAGCCCGGCACCGCCGACGACTGCTCACCGCGCTGGTGGACGCATCGGTCCGGGACAACCGGCTGTACATCGAGATACGCAGAGCGACGTGGTTCGGCGTCCGGATACCCAGCCGCGTGATCGACGTGCCCGCCATACCGCTCGAGCACCTGCCCAAGGACGCCCGGATCGCGCACGCCGACCGCGACGGCGATCTGATCCGGTTCCGCGTGGAACTGCCGGAGATCACCGGGTCGTTCGATCTCGCCCAGATGCGCTCGGCGATCCTGGCCGGAACCACCCTGATCGTCTTCTGACCTGGTCAGCCCTGCGACTTCCACCATTCGAGCAGCGCCGCCTCGGCTTCGTCGCGGTCCATCGGGCCGCGGTCGAGGCGCAGTTCCTTCAGATAGCGCCAGGCCCGGCCGACCTCGGGACCCGGCGGCAGGCCGAGCAGCTCCATGATCGCGTTGCCGTCCAGATCCGGGCGGACCTTGGCCAGATCCTCCTGTTCGCGCAACCGCTCGATCCGCGACTCCAGCTCGTCGTAGGTGGCGCGCAGCGCGGCGGCTCTGCGCTTGTTGCGGGTGGTGCAGTCGGCACGGACGAGCTTGTGCAGGCGGGGGAGCAGGTCGTCGGCGTCGGTGACATAGCGGCGGACCGCGGAATCGGTCCACTGGCCTTTGCCGTAGCCGTGGAAACGCAGGTGCAGGAACACCAGCCGGGCCACGTCCTCGGTGAACTGCTTCGGGTACTTCAGCGCCTTCATCCGTTTGCGTACCATCTTCGCGCCGACCACTTCGTGGTGGTGGAAGCTGACCCCGCCGCCCGGCTCGTTGCGTTTGGTGTCGGGCTTGCCGATGTCGTGCAGGAGCGCGGCCCAGCGCAGCACCAGGTCGGGGTCGCCATCCTCCTGGTCGATGGCCTGCTCGAGCACGGTGAGCGAATGCCAGTAGACGTCCTTGTGCTGGTGGTGTTCGTCGATCTCCAGCTTCATCGCGGGCACCTCAGGCAGCACCCGCTGCGCCAGCCCGGTCTCGCACATGACGTTGATGCCGTCGATCGGATGCGCCCCCCCGATCAGCTTGTCCAGCTCGACCCGCACCCGCTCGGCGGTGATGCGGTCGATCTGGTCGGCCATCGCGGTGATCGCGGTGTTCACCCGGGGATGCGGCTCGAAGCCCAACTGGGAGACGAACCGCGCGGCGCGCAGCATGCGCAACGGGTCGTCGTTGAACGAATCCTCGGGCGCGGCAGGCGTATCCAGTACCCCCTCGAGCAGGGCAGTCATGCCATCGAGCGGGTCGACGAACTCCAGCGCGCCGTCGGGGCCGATCTTCACGGCCATCGCGTTCACCGTGAAGTCCCGGCGCACCAGGTCCTCGGCGAGCGAGTCACCGAAGGTCACCTCGGGGTTGCGGGACACCCGGTCGTAGCTGTCCGCGCGGAACGTGGTGATCTCCAGCTGCTGACCGGCCTTGGCCGCGCTCACCGTGCCGAACGCCAGACCGCCGGTATCCCACAGATGATCGGCCCATCCGCGCAGGATGTCCTGCACCGCCTCCGGCCGCGCGTCGGTGGTGAAATCCAGATCGGTTCCGAGCCGGCCGAGCACCGCGTCCCGCACGCTCCCGCCGACCAGGTACAGCTCGTGCCCCCGCGCCGAGAACATCTCGCCGAGGGGCGTCAGCACATCCGATAGCCCCCCGAGCGTCACCGCCGCCGCGGCCAGCAATCGGGTACGTCTATCCAGCGCAGCGTCCTCGGACTTCGGCGAAACCACGAATGAGCAGCTTACCGAGCCGCCACAGCGAATAGCGCGGCGCAGGTCCTCGCAGCAGGCCCAGATATATAAGGACTCCGATATCAACCCAGCCAGCGGCCTCCGAGCACGCCCCGATCACGAGTTCCCACCCGCCAAAACCAGCCAACCGGCGGCCGATCCCCGGCCCACCCCGCCATGGTCCGCCGGTCCACCAGTTCCGAAGAAGACAAGACCGAGCATGCGCCGTCCCCGCCCCAGACTCATGCTCAAGCGAGTGCCGCACCCACGATGAATCACGAACACCGATCGACTCGACGCTCAGCCGCCCACGCCACGAGCACTTCGTCCGGAACTCGAAGACCAACGCGCCCGACACACCTCAACGTCAGGTTTGGACCAGAGCGAGACCACGCATACGCGCTTCACGACCGGCTCTCGTCCGAACGGCCGCCACCTTGACGGCGACCACAATCACCACTCGACCTGCCAACCAGCCACCCAAGCCGCGTGCACCATCTCCTGCCCCCAACGCCAACGTGCCCGGCACACCCCAACACCCCCGGTTACGAGCGAAGCGAGACCACGCCGCCCTTCACGACCGGCTCGCATCCGAACGGCCGCCGCCCGGACAGCGACCACGACCACCAGCCGACCTGCCAACCAGCCACACCAAGCCGCGTGCGTTATGTCCAGCGCTCGACCACCAACGTGCCCGGCGCACCCCAACCCAAGGTTTCGAGCGAAGCGAGACCGAGCATGCGCCGTTCGCGGCCCGGCTCGCGTCCGAGCGGCCGCCGCGTCCGCGACGCAGTCGCCAGCGGCGGTCGCTCGGACGCGAGCCACCAGGGGGCCGCGAACACCCAGCGCCGCAGGCGCTGGAAAACCAACACAGCCCGCGAACCCGCCGCGACGAAGTCGCGGCAATTCAACACAGTAGGATTGCCAGGTGTCTCCGGCCGATCGTGCGAACAGTCGACGCCGCCAGCCTCGGCGCCGCGGTTCGGCCGCCAATGCCGCGAAGCCGCGGATGCGCACGGTGCGGGAGACCTCGGCAGGTGGGCTGGTGGTCGACGGCTTGGACGGGCCGCGGGAATCACGCAGCGCCGCTCTCATCGGACGCACGGATCGCCGTGGGCGGTTACTGTGGTCGCTGCCGAAAGGACATATCGAAGAAGGTGAGACCGCCGAGCAGACCGCGATCCGCGAGGTCGCCGAGGAGACCGGCATCAACGGTGTCGTGGTCGCCGAACTCGGCAGCATCGATTACTGGTTCGTGACAGACGGTCGGCGGGTACACAAAACGGTGCATCATTATCTGCTGCGTTCGGTCGGTGGTGAACTGTCCGACGCCGACGTGGAAGTGACCCAGGTCGCGTGGGTTCCGTTGAGTGAACTGAATTCTCGGCTGGCCTACGCCGACGAGCGGCGGCTGGCGGAGATGGCGAACAAGCTGATCGACCGGATGGAGACCGGCAAGCGATGACGCGTGGACTGTTCCGGATCTTCGTGGCGGTCCTGACCATCCTCGGCCCGGTGACGACGCTGCCACTGCTCGATTCCGCGTCGGCCGAGGCGCAACCGGCCGGGTCCGGTACCTCGTCGAACCCCAAATTCCTCAAGCTGTCGCTCGATTCGGTGACCCCGACCACGGTGACCACCACCAGCGATTCCCTGCTGACGGTCTCGGGCACGGTCACCAATATCGGCGATCGTGTGGTGGACGACGTCAGCATTCGCCTACAGCGGGCGGCGGCGATCACCACGCCGATCGGGTTGCGTGCGACTCTGCGCCTCGACGAGGTCAATTACGACTTGAACGGCGAGTTCGAGGACGTCGCGCAGCGACTGAATCCGGGCCAGCGCAAGCAGTTCACGTTGAACATCCCGTTGCGCTCCGAGAGCGGCGCCACGTCGCTGCGCATCACGGAGCCGGGCGTCTACCCGCTGTTGCTGAACGTGAACGGCGAACCGGCCTACGGCACGCAAGCTCGGCTCGACGACGCCCGGTTCCTGCTTCCGGTGCTCGGCGTACCGCCCACCAGCGAGGACGCCGGTGTCGCGGCAGCGCCGGTTTCCGCGTCCACCGACGCGCCGGTGGCGACGACGTTGCTGTGGCCGCTGGCCGACCGGCCGCGTCAGGTGGGGGGTCGTCCGGGCAGTGTGGACGGCAAAGCGGAACTCACCGACGACGAACTGGCCGCTTCGCTCGGCAGGGGCGGCCGTCTCGATCAGCTGTTGGCCGCGCTGGAGGGGGTGTCGAGCCCGGGCGCGGGCCGCAACGCCGAGCTGACCTCGGCCGTGTGCCTCGCCGTCGACCCCGACCTGCTGCTCACCGTGCGGGCGATGACCGATGGTTATCGTGTGCTGGCCAGCCCATCCGACCCCGACGGCGCGACCAGGGCGGGAGCGGGCGCCGAACAGGCCCAGACCTGGCTGGACCGGTTGCGCGTGCTGGCCGGCTCGATGTGCACCGTGGCGCTACCGTTCGCGCAGGTCGATCTCAGCGCGCTGGCCGCGGTCAACGATCCGGCGCTGTCGGCGCGCGCGATCACCGAACCGGCCGACATCATCGACTCGATCCTGTCCACCCGGTCGGTGCGCGGGGTCAGCCTGCCGGATTCCGGCAGCATCGACGCGGGGGCTGGTCTCCTGCTGCGCGGTCACGGTTTCGGCACCGCTGTGCTCGCCTCCACGGCGGCCGTTCCGCAGGGCAGTGTGGACTGGGCGCAGTCGAGCAGTGAAAGCAGCGAGACCACACCCGGTTCGAGCGAGGCGGCGGGCAGTGCGGACCCGGCGAGCCCGGAAGTGGTCCGGCTGCCCGAGATCACCGCGATCCCGCCGACCGCACCGGCACCGGCGCCGCCGGTCGCGGGCAATCCGGCACCGCCAGCCGCGAGTACACCGGCCCCGGCCACGGATCCGGCGCTGCACGCCGTGACGTTCGACATCTGGTCGGCGACGGCGCTCGCCGCGGTTGGCTCGAATCCGCCCACGCCGCCGTTCACCCCGGCCAGGGTCCGCTACGACGTGACGAACGACTCGCGTGCGGCGCGCCTGCAGGACGCTCTCGGAGCGATCTCGTGGAGCGCACTGCATCCGGAGGCGAACCGGCCGCGTTCGCTCTTGCTCGTCCCCCCGCAACAATGGGGTGCGAACCGGGACGAGGCGACGGCGCTGCTGCGCCAAGTCGACGTGCTGCTGCGCGGCGATCTCGCCACCGCGCGCCCGTTCCACGATCTGGTTGCGCTGCCGCCGGACCCACAGCCCTACGAGCTGGACTATCTGCCGCAGGCGGCGCAGGACGCGGTACCGGAGCGGTTCGTGCCGCCCGTGCGCGACCAGGGCCGCCGGATCACCGAGATGATGCGCGCGCTGGTGGACGTGCCGGAAGCCGAGCCGACGCCACACGATTTCCTGACGCCGCTGCGCGACGACCTGCTGCGCGTGCTGAGCCTCTCCGATCGCCGTGCGGGCGACGCGGCGCCACCGGATACGTTCGCCCAGCGGAGGCTGGATCAGAACACCCGAACGATGGACAAGCTGTATCGCTCCGTCACCGTGCTTCCGCCGGGCGGGGTGTACACGCTGGCGTCCGAGCAGAGCCCTTTGCTGCTGGTCGCGCGCAATGACCTGCCGGTGGCCATCCGGGTCAGGTTCCGGATCGAGTCGCCTGACGAGACGGAGATCACCGATCCGGGCGAGCAGCAACTCCCGGCCAACGGGTCGCGGTCCTTCCAGATCCCCACGGAGGTCCGGGACAGCCGGAACCTGGTCGTTCCGATCTCGCTCACCACGCCGGAGGGTGTGGCCCTGGGCAATCCCACGCAGGTCTCGGTGCGTTCGAATGCTTACGGTCAGGCCTTGGCGATAATTACCGGATGCGCCGCACTCCTGCTGCTCCTCTTGGCCGGTCGCCGTTTGTGGCGCCGGTTCCGCGGGCAGCCCGACCCGGCGGACGAGGGCTTCGATCCGGGTACCAGGCGGCGGGTCAACCGCTACCGGCGGGCACGCAGGCGGGTGCTGCAAGCCGAGGAACAGCAGCAGGAGCAGCTCCAGGAGACGCGGTGACCGAACCCGCTTCGACGGGTCTGCGCAAACCGCTTCTACCTGCGTCGATGTGGTGTATCGCGGTGTCGTGTGGCACGGTGGAGGACAATCGCAGTGTTCCCGGGCCGGTCCGGTCCGGACGGGGACCACTGACAGAATGTTCGCCGATCACGGCGAACCGTTGCGGCGAGCCGCGGCTCACCGCACCGATGGGGGTGCGGATATCCCGGCTGGTACAGGAGGCATGATGAGCGACGATGACATATCGGCTCATCGCCCTCGACCAGGCGACCGGCTCGACGGCCCGCCGCTTCGCCGCGCGCCGGTCGCGCCGTGGGAACGCAACCCTGCCCCGCCCGAAGCCGAGAACCCGGACGTGAACGCCGGAGCCTACGACGACGGTCAAGCGCCGCGCGTGCCGCAGATCAGTCGTCCTGCGCCCGCACCGCAGCCGCGCCCGGGTCAGCGCATGCAGCCACCACCGCCCGCCGCGCCACCGAGGCCGCAGCGGCCGCCGGTGCCGCCGCCGCGTCCCGGCCCCGCGCCGCACCCGGGCCAGCGGCAGTACCCGGCTGCCCCGCCACCGGGCCCCGCGCAGGGTCCTGGACCACAACCGCGCCCTGTGCCGCCTGGCCCCGCTCGCCCGGGGCCCGGCCAGTCCGG
>NZ_BAFP01000149.1 GCF_000308455.1 Nocardia abscessus NBRC 100374
GCCGCGGATCTGGACGCCGCGGCACGGCTTCACCTCCGCGGGCGACGCGCAGGCCACCGATCTGGTGCAGCCCGCGTTGTTCGCGTTCCAGGTGGCGCTGGTGAAACTGCTGGCGGCGTGGGGGATTCGTCCCGATGCGGTGGCCGGGCACAGCCTCGGCGAGATCGCCGCGGCGGCCGTGAGCGGCGCGCTGTCCCTCGCGGACGCGGCGCGCGTGGTGGTGCTGCGCAGCGCGACCCTGGCCCATCTGGACGGGCACGGCGCGATGGCGGTGCTGGAGGCGGCCCCGGACGAAGCGGCGAAACTCGTGGAGCCGATGCGCGCGGAGGTGGCCGTGGCCGCGGTGAACGGCCCGAGATCGGTGGTCGTGTCGGGCACGCCACGCTATGTCGACACACTGGTGCGCCGAGCCACCCGCCGCAACATGTTCGCGCGCAGGCTCGCGGTGGCCTTCGCCGCGCACAGCCCGCAGGTGGTCACTGTGCTCCCGCCGTTCGTCGCGGCGTTGACCGAGATCACCCCGCTGGCGCCACGCGTGCCGGTGTACTCGACGGTCCGGCGTGGCGCGAAGCTGACCACGGCGGCCATGGACCGTGAGTACTGGGCCCGCAACGCCGCGGACACGGTGGAATTGGCCGCGGCGATGGAGCGCGCGGCCGAAGACGGAATCGCGACGGTGGTCGAGATCGGCCCGCATCCGGTGTTGCTCTCGGCGGTGCGGGAGTATCCCGACTTCCGTGACGGCACGCATGCCGTGGCGCTGCGCGACGACGAGGCGAGCGGCTTTCTCACCGGCTTGGCCCGGCTGTACCTGGAGGGGCGACCGGTCGACTGGTCCGCACTCGGCCCGTTCGGCACGCCCACACCGCGAAAGTGGCGCAAGCGAAAGTTCCCGCTGCTGGTGGCCGGACCCGCGAGCGCGCACATCCCCGAGTCCGCTTTCGCCGCCGAGGATCTCACCCAGCACGTGGTGCAGGGAGAGAGCACGGTTCCCGCCGTCTTCTGGCTGCGGCGGCTGCTGCACCTCGCCCGCGACACCGCCGGTGCGGCAGCCCTGGCCGACTTCGCCGTGCACGAGAGGACCGATCCGGCCGTACTGCCCGAGGTCGTCTATCGCGGCCCGGAAGCGGAGGAAAGCATGCGGGCGGAGGTCACGGGCACCGGGACGCTGGCTTCGGCCCGGCCCGCCGGTGACCCCACACCCGCGGATATCGTCGCATGGATGCGGGTGGTCGACGCAAATCGGGCTGCTCGGCACCACATGCGCGTCATCACCATCGGCGCCTTCTACCAGGAATTGCGCCGCAGGCGGCTGGAGTACGGTCCGCGATTCCGTGCGCTGCGCGGCATCGCCGCGGGCACCGGGCGGGCACTGGGCCTGTTCGACGCCGCCGAATTGCATCGCACGGCAACGCTGGACGGCTGCCTGCACGTGCTCGCGGCGGCGGTGTTCGACGAATTGCCCACGACATCGATTCCGCTGCCGATCGGCATGGACTCGGCTTGGCTTTCGCACGAACCGAATCGCCACGTGCTCGAGGTGCACGCGCTGATCCGGGAGCGCAGCGACACCGGATTGGTGGGCGATGTCATCGCGACCGATCAGCACGGTGTGCCCTGTCTGGCCTTCTCGGGTGTGCACATCCGTTACGCCGATCCCGGCGCCGAGGAGGACCTCGGTGCGGTTCGCGCCACACGTGCCGAGCACGACGCGCACTTCCGTCAGGAGGCATGGGCAGCGCGTGATCCCGAAACACTCGGGCTCGGCGACGCCTGCGTGGACCAGACCCCGGTGCGGCGGGCGGTCGTGGTCGGCGCCTCCGACCTCGCGGTCCGGCTCGCCCGCGCACTGGACGCCGAGGTGCCGACCGAACGCATCGCCCGCGAACCCGACGACGCGCGCGCGCTCGTCGGCGCGGTACTGACCGGGCGTGGCGGCGGCCACGCCGTCGCGGTGGTCTGGCCCGCGGATTCCGCGGTGGGCGACGGCAACAGCGGCGCCCCGGCGACGGGTCGGGTTCTGGAGCTGCTGCAACTGATCTCCGCGCACGACGCCACCGCGTCCGTGACGGTCGTGCTGCCGCAGGAACAGGCGGCCCGTGCACACTCGCGGCCCACCGAAGCAGGCCCGCCGACCTCGGTCGAGGCCGCGGCGATCGCGGGGCTGGTGCGCTCGCTCCAGCTGGAGACCGGCCGGACGGTGCGGTTGATCTGGACCGATGCCGACCCCAGGAATGTACCGCTGCTGACCAGCCTGGTGACGGCCGCCGACAGTGCGATCCCCGACGAGCTGCGCCTGTCGGCGGGCGAGATCGCCGTCCGGCGCTTCACGCCGGCGCGTGCGCGAGCGCTGCCGGTCGCGGCGGTCGACGCGAACGGAACCTACGTCGTCACCGGCGGACTGGGCACCCTCGGTTCGGTCGCCGTGCGCTGGTTGCTAGACGCGGGCGCGCGAGACGTCGTGGTGCTGACCCGCGCGCCCCGCCCCGTGCCCGCGCTGCTGGACGGCCTGGAGGACCGCATCGTCGTGGTGCGCTGCGACGCGGCCGACCGCGACGATCTGGCCAACGCGCTCAGCGACATCCGCGCCTCCGACTCGGCGATCCGTGGCGTCGTGCACGCGGCGGGCGCACTGGAGGACGCTGCGTTCGACGCGGTCACCGCGGGACAGCTGGCCAGGATGTTCCTGCCCAAACCCACCGCGGCGGCCAATTTGATCGAGCTCACCGCGACCGACGCCACCGACTTCGTCCTGCTGTTCTCCTCGGCCACCGGCGCCCTGGGAGCGCCGGGCCAGGCCGCCTATGCCGCCGCCAACGCGGCGATGGACGCCCTGGCGCAGCGAGATCCGGGCAGACGAATTCTCAGCATCGGCTGGGGGCTCTGGGATTCGGGACTCGCCGCGGCGGCCGGCGGGGCCAGCCACCTGCGGCGAGCGGGCATCGGGGCATTCGACCTGCGGCGTGGCAGCACGGTCCTGGCACAGGCTCTGCGCTATGACGGGCCGTACCTGCTCGCGCTGGAGCACACCCCGACCGCCGACACGTCGCCGGTCGCGTTGCGCTTGGCGAATCTGCTCGTACCGATGCTCGATCCGAGCCCTGCTCCCACCAGGAACAGCGTGCCCGCGCCGCCGGAGCCTGCCGAACCATTGACCACGATCATCCGCCGCGTGCTGGCGAGCACGCTCGATCTGCCCGCCGAGCACATCGACCCGGCCGCCGACTTCAACGACCTCGGGCTCAGCTCACTGCTCGCGATCGAGATGCGAAGGAACCTGGAAGCCCGGCTGCGCGTCCGGATCGCCACCGCGGAGCTGTTCAAGCATCCGACCATCACTGCCCTCGGCGCCGCCCTGCTCGATCGGGTCACCGCGAACACCGAAGAGACCTCGTGACCACCGCCGACCGTCCGGCAGGCGACGGTCTCGCGACCTCGGTGGCCGCATGGGCTGCCGCCCGGCCGGACGAGCCCGCCTTCACCGAACTGCGCTTCCGCCTGCGGGAACCCGTGCCCGTCACGCAGACCTATGCAGACCTGCACGCCGCGGCGGGCGCGCTGGCCGCGCGACTGCGTCAGGAAAGCACGCCCGGCGACCGGGTGGCCATCCTCTGCGCACACGGAGTCGACTACGCGGTGGCCTTTCTCGCCTGCCTGTACAGCAATCGGGTCGCCGTGCCGCTGTTCCCTGCGGCGGGCGCGCGCAACCGCGACCGCC
>NZ_BAFP01000148.1 GCF_000308455.1 Nocardia abscessus NBRC 100374
CTGTCGGCCGACTCGGCGTAGAGCTGGTCGAGCTGATCGCGGACGATCCGCACGAAGTCCGGGCCGCTGGTGGCTTTGCCGAGGAAAAGCGTGTTGTCGTTGAGTTCCACCGAGTAGGGGACGCTGAACAGGCCGGGTACCGACAGGGGATAAGGCTGGTCGTCGTTGGTCCAGTCGAGGACGTAGCCGAGGCCGAGTTCGGCCAGCAGCGAGGGGGTTCGGAAGGACTCGGTGAGCGCGGGCCCCATCCAGCCGCGTGGCCTGCGGCCGGTCGCGCGCTCGATGGTCGCGACCACGTCGGCGAGATACCCGCGCTCCTCGTCCGCGGGCAGGTCCGCCTGGAAGACGGAGTTGTTCTTCCCGTGCGCGAGCCACGCCCAGTTCCGGCGCACCCCCGCCGCCACGATCTGCGGGTTGTGTTCGACGACATCGGAATTGAGCAGCGCGCTGGCGCGGATGCCGTGCCGGTCGAGCGCGTCGATGACCCGCCAGATGCCGACGCGCGGCCCGTAGTCGCGCCAGCCGTAGTTCAGTGGGTCGGGCGCGAGCCCGGCGGTGCCGGGAAAGATGCTCGTGGACGGGCGGTCCACCCGGTAGTGCTCGATGTTCAGCCCGACATAGAACGCGACCCGGGCGCCGCCGGGCCACCGCAGCGGCGGGCGGTCGACGATCGGGCTGTAGTCGAAGAGTTCGTTGTCCATGCCCCCATGCTCGAACTTGACACTAATGTGAGGATCAACCGCGAACAGGAGTGACGTCGAGCACAGTGCGCTGCCGAGCCGATACACCGCCGACATTGCACGAACCTCATCGGGTACGCCGACCGGTATCGTGCAGCGAACGTAACAACCGATTTCGTACGCACATGGGTAACTCACCGGGTACGCCCAGAACAGGAGTGGCGCCGAACGCAGCGCGGGTCTCACGTCTCCCCACCCGCACGGCCTGACGGCCCGGAGAGGCGGAAAAGCGCCCAACGCAGGACTCGAGCGCGGGTCCGGCGCCACCCAACCAGTACGGCCGAAAATCCCGGAGAGGTGGGCGAGCATGCGAGTGGACGGGCGGGAGATCCCGGTCACGGGCAGCCTGCTACAGCCACTGATCCGGCGCACCAGCGACATCGTCCGGGTCGTCCTCGCAACGCTGTGGGTGGGGGTCGTGATCGCGGCCTCGCTGATCACCCGCCCGGAGTGGCTGGACTTGGAGCGCTCGGTCTCCGAGATCGTCCGTTTTCTCAATCCGGACCAGTCGAACCTGGTGTACCTGGTCTACGGCATGGCGATTCTCGCGCTGCCGTTCGCGATCCTGATCGAGCTGATCATCGGCAGGCAGTGGAAACTTCTGGCCGGCTACGCCGCGGCAGGGGCCGTCGCCGGGCTGCTGCTGTCCATCACCGGCACTGGGCTGTCCGCGCCGAATTGGCATCTGCAGGTGCCGGATCGGCTGGACACCTTCCTGTCCCAGTTCCTGGACGACCCGCGCTGGATCGCGATGATCGCCGCGATGCTCACCGTCGCCAGCCCGTGGCTGCCCATCCGCCCGCGCCGCTGGCTGTGGTTCCTGCTGCTCGCGTTCGCTCCGATGCACCTCGTGGTCAGCACCGTGGTGCCCGCGCGAGCGATGTTCGGCCTTGCGGTCGGGTGGCTGGTCGGCGCGGTGATCGTGCTCGTGGTGGGCACGCCCGCGCTGGAGGTCCCCCTCGACGCCGCCGTCCGGGTGCTCGCGCGACGCGGTCACACGGTCACCGGTTTCACCGTGGTACATCCGGCGGGCCGGGGGCCGCTGGTGCTCGCCGCCGCCACCGAAGGGCCGGAACGCGAACTGGTGGTCGAGTTGTTCGGCAAGAACCAGCGCAGTTTCGGCGCGCTGCGGCAGCTGTGGCGCTGGCTCACGTTCCGCTCCAGTGAAACCGCGGCTATGCACGGTTCCATGCACCGCGCGGTCGAGCATCGTGCGCTGATGACGATCGCCGTCGGCGACCTCGGGCTCGCCAGCTGCGCCCCCGTCGCGGTCGCCGCGCTGTCGCGTGGCTGGATGTTGTACGCGCACACCCAGCCCTGCGGTACGGCGATCACCGAACAGTCCGTCGATGTGCTGCCGGGGGTGTGGCGAGCACTCGACACCTTGCAGCAGAAGCAGGTCTCGCACGGCGACCTGCGGCCGGCAGACATCCGCGTCGCGGACGGCGCGACGCTGTTCGGCGGCTTCGGCAACGCCGAGTACGGAGCATCCGAGGCGCAGCTGCAGTCCGACATCGCCCAGTTGCTCGTGACAACCACCGCGACTTTCGGCAAGGAGCCCGCGGTGCGGGCGGCGATCGAAACCCTCGGCTCAGCGCGGGTGCTGGCCGCGGCGAGCCGATTGACCAAGTCGGCCATACCGGCCGGGATCCGCAAAGCGGCCCCGGAATGGAAGTCCGCGCTGTCCGACGCCCGCGACGAGGTGCGCAAGCAGACCGGTCAGGATCGGATCGAGGCCGAGCAGATCACCCGGTTCTCCCGCAACCAGATCATTCAGCTGGTCCTGCTGATCGCGCTGGTGTACGTCGCGTATCCGTTCATCAGCGCCGTGCCGACCTTCTTCACCCAGTTGCGAACGGCGAACTGGTGGTGGGCGCTGCTCGGGCTCGCGGTCTCCGCACTGACCTATGTGGGCGCGGCGGCGGCGCTGTGGGCCTGCGCGTCCGGTGCGGTCAGCTTCCGCAACCTGGTGATCATGCAGATCGCGAACACCTTCGCCGCGACGACGACGCCCGCGCGGGTGGGTGGGCTCGCGTTGAGCGTGCGCTTCCTGCAGAAGGGCGGGGTAGGCGCGGTGCGCGCCACGGCCGCGGTGGCGCTGCAACAGGCCGTGCAGGTGATCACCCACGTCAGCCTGCTGCTCGCGTTCAGCATCATGGCGGGCACCTCGACGGACCTGTCGCACTTCGTCCCCGATGCCACGGTGCTGTATCTGATCGCCGGTGTCGGCGTCGGCATCGTCGGCACGTTCATGTTCGTACCGAAACTGCGCCGCTGGCTGAACAACGCGGTCCGGCCGCAGCTGCAGGAAGTTCTCGGCGAGCTCGCCGCCCTCGCTCGCGACCCCAAGCGGTCCGCGGTGATCGTCCTCGGTTGCGCGGCGATCACCCTCGGTCTCGCCGGCGCGCTGTGGGCCAGCGTGGAGGCGTTCGGCGGCGGCACCACCTTCATCACCGTCACCATCGTCACCATGATCGGCGGCACCCTGGCCTCGGCCGCGCCGACCCCGGGCGGTGTCGGCGCGGTCGAGGCCGCGCTGATCGGCGGTCTGGCCGCCTTCGGCCTGCCCGCGAACATCGCCGTGCCCTCGGTGCTGCTCTACCGGGTGCTGACCTGCTGGCTCCCGGTGTTCTGCGGGTGGGCCACCATGCGCTGGATGGCGAAGAAGGATCTCATCTAGACGACCAGGGTCTTCATGGCTTGGTCGCCATGAGGACACCGGTCGCGGGACGCACCGTGACGAATTCGACGGCTTCGAATCCGGTCGCGCACAGCAAGTCTCGATACCGTCGGATATCGATGGCCGCCAGGGGATCGTCGTGATCGTGCGCGGTGTCGCGGGTGCGGTGGGCCGCGAACCGCGCCATGACGCGCACGGTGGCGGAGAGCAACGGGTCGGTCGGATGCGTGTCGGCGAGCAACAGCCGACCGCCCGGGCGCAGCACCCGGAACATCTGCGCGACGGCATCGCCGCGATGTGCCGCGGGAATGTGATGCATCGCGAAGGTCGAGGTCACCAGATCGACGGAGGCGTCGGGCAGGGGAAGCGCTTGCGCCGTCCCGAGTTCGAATCGGCAGTTCGCCAGGTCGCGGGAGCGTGCGTTCGCGTAGTCGATCATCTGTGGCGACGGGTCGACTCCGGTGACCCGGCCGACCCGGCGAGCCAGCACACGAGCGAGGTCGCCCGGACCACAACCTATATCGACGACGTCGGCGCCGGGCGCCGGACCGGCCAAGCCGGCGAGCCGGTCGTTCAGACGGCCTCCGCGGCCGAGCAGGAAGGCGGACTTGAACGCGCGGTAGCGGCGCGGCTGGGTGAGCAGCACGCCGACTTCGGTGTGCGCATTGGTGGCAGACTGGGGTTCGTTTCCGGACATGAGTTCAGGATCGGCCGGTATCGCACCGCCGACCAGGGGCAATGCCACGGAATTCGTCCGGAACCGGACGCATACGAGACATTTGTCCGGGAGGTACCGTGCCGGGAGAACAGGACACCGCCGACAGCGCCGATCGCCGGGTCCGGCGTACCAGAGCCCTGCTGCACCGGGCGCTGATCGAGCTCATGGTCGAACGCGCCTACGACCGGATCACCGTCCGCGACATCCTGGCTCGCGCGGACGTCGGACGGTCGACGTTCTACGCGCACTATCGGGACAAAGACGACTTGCTGTTGCGCAGCAGCACCGATTACCTGCGCGCGGCCATGGCCGCGGCGGAGACCGATGCCGACGCCCCCGAATTGCTCGCGCCGGTGCGCACGCTGTTCCAGCTGGCCGCCGATCACCCCGACATCTACCGGGCGTTGCTGGGACGCAAGAGCGGCACCGTGCTGCTGCGCACCACACGGGTGATGGTCGCGCAGATCCTCGCCGAGCGGTTGCGCGACCGACTGGCGATGCCGGAGGACGAGTTCGCCACCACCGTGACGTTCCTGTCCTGGGGTGTCGTCGGCCTGCTCGGTGCCATCGCGGAGGGGCACCCACCGCTCTCGGCGGAGGAGGCGTACCGCCGCGTGATCCGCCTGGTCGGCCACGGGTTGACCGAGTCGGCTTTCGGCCCTCACTGATGCGTGCACCCAGAGGTCCCGGCCGGGAGTTCTGTTCAGCTGCTGATCGAACTCAACGCCCGTGCGGCGCTCACACTGCCCGCCGTGACGAGTTCGAGGTTGGCCAGCGCGGCTTCGTGCGCTTGCGGCGTGGCGGCGGCAACGCAGTCGACCACGGGATGCACCGTGAACCCGAGGTCGGTGCCGTGCCGGGCGGTCTGCTCGACGGTGAGGTTGGTCGCGACGCCCGTGACGAAGAGCGTCTCGATGCCCTGATCCGCCAGCCACTCCGGCAGTTTGCCGCCCGCGAGGCCGGAGAGCTTCTGGTTGTCGAAGACTTCCGTCGGCTGCGCCGACATCTCCGAAATGATCGCGGTGCCGGGCGAATCAGGCCGGAACTCGGTCTGCGCCGCGCCCACCGAGCGCATGAATCCGGTGTTGCGCACCAGCTCACCCTCGCCGACCGGAATGGTGAACCGGGTGAAGATCACCGGCAGCTGCGTGGCGAGCGCCGCGGCGTGAAAGTCCGCCGCCCGCGCCACCACGCCGCTCGCCGCCACGGGCGCGGCCAGCATGGGGCCGAAAAAGCCCTCGGGCCGAATGACATTCACCTGCCAGTGCAGCGCCAGCACGGCGGCGCGGATGCGTCGGATCGCCATGCGACGACCTTACGCATCCGCGCCCGCGCGCATCGTCCGATTCACGTGAAACGAACGCACCCGACATTCAGGACGAATACTCCTTGCGCAATTGCACTTTCACTACCTTGCCGCTGGCGTTGCGGGGCAGCTCGGGCACCAAGATCAGATCCTTGGGGTGCTTGTAGCGCGCCAGGTTCTCGTTGAGGAACGGTTCCAGCTCGGCGAGGGTCAGCTCATCGTCCGGATTGTGCAGGGCGACCACCGCGACCGGCACTTCGCCCCACTTCTCGTGCGTGCGGCCCAGCACCGCCGCCTCCCGGATCTTCGGGTGCGCGAACAGGACGTTCTCCACTTCGGCGCAGTAGATGTTCTCGCCGCCGGAGATGATCATGTCCTTCTTGCGGTCGACCACGTAGACGAATCCCTCTTCGTCCTGGCGGACCAGGTCGCCGGAGTGGAACCAGCCGCCCGCGAACGCCTCGGCGGTGGCCTCCGGCTTGTTCCAGTAGCCCTGCATGAGCGTCGGCCCGCGGTAGACGATCTCACCCACCTCGCCGGGGGCGACGTCGATCATCTCGTCGTCGACGATGCGCGCCTGGATGGTCGGGATGGGCTTGCCGACCGAGCCGATCTTGCGGATCGCGTCCTTGCCCTCCAGCACACAGGTGATCGGCGACATCTCCGTCTGCCCGAACACCGCTACGTTGAACGCGTTCGGGAAGGACTCGGCCATCGCGCGCAGCACCGTGTCCGAGGCGGGCGCGGCGCCCCAGCTGAGCACCTCCAGCGCGAGCTTGCGGTCCTTCACGGTCGGGTGGTCGCAGACCAGCTGCCACTGCGCGGGCACGCAGAAGGCGGTGGTGGCCTGCTCGAGCTCCAGCGCGTCCAAGAACTCACCCGCGTCGAAGGCGCCGAGCGGGTGCAGCACCGTCTTCGAACCGAGCAGGAAAGCCGGTGCGAGACTGCCGAGTCCGGCGATGTGGAACAGCGGCGAGGTGCACAGCCCGATCGACTCCGGGTGCAGCGCCAGCGCCCGGATGCAGGTCAGCGCCTGGGCGTTCATGTTCGCGTAGGTGAGCACCGCGCCTTTCGGGCTGCCCGTGGTGCCCGAGGTATACATGATGAGGCTGGGGGTGTCCTCGGGGATGTCCAGCGGGAGGTGCGGGTCACCCGGTTCGGCGAGCAGGTCGTCGAAGCCGACCACGCCGTCGCCGGAGGCGCCGCCGATCACGACGCAGGTCTCCAGGGCGGGCGCCTGGGTCTGCACCGCGGTGGCCAGCGGTTGCAGCACGGTGTCGGTGACGACCGCCTTGGCTCCGCTGTCGCTGACGATGTAGGCGACCTCCGGCGGCGTGAGCCGGAAGTTGACCGGGACCGCGATCGCGCCGAGCGCGTTGATGCCGAACACGGCTTCGAGGTATTCCGGGTAGTTCAGCGCCAGGATCAGCACCCGGTCGCCGAACCCGACGCCCCGGCGCGCCAATCCGTCGGCGAACTTCAGCGACCGCTCGTGCAACTGCCGCCAGGTGGTGTCCACGCCGCGGAACCGCACCGCGACCGCGTCCGGGCGCATCTGCGCGTGCACGGCGATCTGGTTGTTCCAGTGGTTGCGCCGTGACCTGATCGGCTCGTCGAGTGCTACTGCCCCGGTGGTCATTGCCACGAACTCCTCTCGGACCGCCATCGGCCCGCCGGGATGTCCGACGGCGGCGACGGGCTGAATCGCGTGCAGAATAGCAACTAACTTAAACGCCCGGCAAGAGATTGCGGGATGAATCGTGGTTAATCAGCCCGGCTCGGCACTTCCGGTCGGCAATCGGCCTTCTAGCAGGAAATTTAGGCTCAGGGGCAGACGTTGTGGAGCGGAAACGGCACCGGGGAAGATTATCGAACATGCGAACCTCGGCTCACTTATGAGTTGAATACGAGGCGACCCTCATGTCACCATCGACCCAACGGGCGAACCGGCACGCCCGCGCGAGGTATTAGGAGAAGCGCATGCTGCGGACCAGGTTCACCGAGAAGTTCGGCGTGGAACACCCGATCGTGCAGGGCGGCATGATGTGGGTCGGGCGGGCCGAACTCGTCGCGGCCGTCGCCAACGCGGGCGGGCTCGGCTTCATCACGGCCCTGACCCAGCCGACCCCGGACGACCTGCGCCGCGAGATCGAGCGCACCAGGGAGCTGACCGACAAGCCGTTCGGCGTGAACGTCACCATCCTGCCGTCGATCAACCCGCCGCCGTACGCGGAATACGTGCAGGCGATCATCGACAGCGGCGTCAAGATCGTCGAGACGGCCGGCAGCAACCCGGAGCCGTTCCTGCCGTACTACAAGGACGCGGGCATCAAAGTGCTGCACAAGTGCACCAGCGTGCGGCACGCGCTGAAGGCCGAGCGGATCGGCGTGGACGGCGTGAGCATCGACGGCTTCGAGTGCGCGGGTCATCCCGGTGAGGACGACGTCCCCGGCCTCGTGCTCATCCCGGCCGCCGCCCGTGAGCTGAGCATCCCGATGATCGCCTCCGGTGGCATCGCGGACGCCCGCGGCCTGGTCGCCGCGCTCGCCCTCGGCGCGGACGGCGTCAACATGGGCACCCGCTTCCTGTGCACCCAGGAGTCCTCGATCGATCAGAAGGTCAAGGAGAAGATCGTCGCGAATTCCGAGCGCGACACCCAGCTGATCTTCCGCACCATGCGCAACACGGCGCGGGTCGCGGACAACGAGATCAGCCGCAAGGTCGTCGAGATCGAGAAGGCCGGCGGCACCTTCGACGACGTGCGGGATCTGGTCGCGGGAGCGCGCGGCCGCCGGGTGTTCGAGGAGGGCGATCTGGACGCGGGCATCTGGTCGGTCGGCCTGTGCCAGGGCTTGATCCACGACATCCCGACCTGCGCGGAGCTGATCGGCCGGATGGTCACCGAAGCCGAGCAGCTGATCACGGCCCGGCTGGCCGAAACCGTGGTGGTCGGCTGACCGGAGTCACCTGGCCGCGCGGGCGGTGACGGCCGCGTAGTCGTGGCTCGCGACGAGTTCGATGCCGTCGGGCAGGGCGTGCAGGCGGTGGATCGTGGTGAAGGCGGCGTCCCGGTCGGCGTCGAACAGCTTGCCCGGCATCGGCGCCTTCTCCCGCAGCAGATCGACCTGCAACTTGCTCCAGACGGCGTCGCCCGCGAACAGCACGCGACTGCCGTCGTCCACCGCGAGCAGCACGCCGATACTGCCGGGTGTATGACCCGCGAGATCGACCAGCAGCACCGAACCGTCGCCGAACAGGTCCTTGCTGCGCGGAAAGGTCAGTACCGGCGGTCCGTCCAGCTCGAAGCGGTCGAAGCCGCGGCCCCGCAGCGGGCCGCGCGCCACACCGGCCGGTGCGTGCGGACCGCCCATCGCCCAGTCGTATTCGACTCCGGGCAGACGGATCTCCACCGAGGCGGGCAACTCCAGCAGGCCCGAGACGTGATCCCAGTGCAGGTGCGTGGGTATCACGAAATCGATGTCCTCGCCCTCGATGTCGTGCGCGGCGAGTGCGTCGGACAGACCGAGCACCGGTTTGTCCGGCGCGACGAGCAACGGCACCGGGAACGGCAGTTCGGGCAGCACGCGCTCGTGCACGCCCGCGCACAGGGCCGGATCGATCAGGAAACGCGCCTTCGGATGCTCGACCAGGAACGCCGCCATCGACAGCCGCATGTGTTTCAGGCTGCGCACGCCCTCGGCCACGATGGTGGTCGGCGCGGACATGGTGGCCTGCGTCAGCACGGTCAACCGGACCGCGGCGCTCGCCGCGGGCGGCGGCAGCACTTCCAGGTTCGCCAGCAATGCGGTGTCGGGGCGGCGCGGCCGCAGCAACCGGCCCGGCGTGGCAGCCAGCGCGGCGCAGCAGCGCAGCAAGGTGGGCAGAGTCGGCGTGCGCTCGGCGCGGGTTGCGGCACCGCTGTCCGGTTCGGTCACGATGCCACGGTATGTGATCGCCGCCGGTTCGCGAAAGAGCCGGACAGGCAGCGGAAACGCGACCTTGCTAGGAGCGATTTCTCCGGCATAATCGCGTGGGTACCGTTCTTCAGTGTGGGGTAACAGCAGCCGGGAGACGGGGAGGGAGGACGCGATGCGGCCCAGTCTTCCGGACGGGCACAGCGGTGCGCAGGAGGACGAGGGTTCGCTCGGTTACGGCCGGCGCACCGCGCTCACCTGTGCCGCTGTTCTGGCTGTCGCGGATCTACTAGGCGTCGACGCCGCCGCGGTGTCGACCAGCTCGCCCTTTACCGATCTCGGCCTCAGTTCCACTCAGCTTGCGAGGCTGACCGCCCAACTCGAGGATGCCATGGGAGTCGAGGTTCCGCTGACCGCGATCTACGACCATCCGGACATCGAACAGCTTGTCGAGTATCTCGCGATGCGATGAGCAGCGCGCCTACAGATTCCGTCGGCTCGCATCCCCCCGTCTCCATCATCGGCATCGGATGCCGACTGCCCGGAGCGGCGAGCGTCGCCGAGTTCTGGCAGCTGCTGGTCGAGGGCAGGGACGCGACGTCCACCCCGCCCACCGGGCGGCTGGGCTCCCGGCGCGGCGGGTATATCGACGACGTCGAGTCCTTCGACAACGACTGGTTCGCCATCTCCGATCGCGAGGCCGCGGTCATGGATCCACAGCAGCGGCTCGCGCTGGAAGTCGCGGTCGAGGCGCTCGACGACGCCGGAATCGGTTATCGCGCACGCGGTTGCGGCGCCGCGGTTGTGTTCGGCGCGTCGGGATACGACCACGGCATAGCGGTGCTCGGTCGCGCGGGCCACGACGCTCCTTACGCGGTGACCGGGTCCGCGCTCAGCATCATCGCCAACCGGTTGTCGTACGTGCTCGATCTGCACGGGCCGAGCCTGGTGCTCGACAGTGCCTGCTCGTCCTCGCTGGCCGCGGTGGACCTCGCGGTTCGGCTGCTCGCCGACGGCACGGTCCCGTTCGTCATCGTGGGCGGTGTCAATCTCGTGTTGCTGGAGCACACCTCGGACTACTTGGCCGAGGGCGGTTTCCTCTCACCCGGCGGACGGTCTACGCCGTTCGACGTCACCGCGGACGGCTACACCCGCGGCGACGGCTGCGCCGTGGTGATCCTGCAGCGCAGCGCGGACGCGGTGCGCGAGGGCAACCGGGTGTACGCGGAGATCGTCGGAACCGCCGTCGGGTCCGACGGGCGCTCGAACGGCTTGTACGCGCCGAACGGCCGCGCACAGCAGGAGACGCTGCGCAACGCGTGGTCGCGGGCCGGATACGCGCCGAGCAGCGCGGGCTACATCGAATGCCACGGCACCGGAACGCCGCTGGGCGACGCGGTGGAAGTCGGCGCGCTCGCCGCCGCCCTCGGTGACGGTGCGGGCGATCCGGTCTGGATCGGCTCGGTGAAGTCCAACATCGGACATCTCGAGGCCGCGGCCGGAGTCACCGGGATGGTGAAGACCGCGTTGTCCATCCACCACGGGGTGATCGCTCCGACAATCAACGTCCACACCGAGCACCCGCTGCTGCACTTGGCCGAACGTGGGCTGCGCGTGCCGACCGAGCCGGTGGACTGGAGCCCGGTGCCCGCGCCGCGGCGGGTGGCGGGCGTCAGCTCCTTCGGGTTCGGCGGCACGATCGCGCACATCGTGCTGCGCGGCGTCACGCCGGCCCGGTCCGAGCGTGGCGAACACTTCCCGGTGCTGCTGCCGCTCACCGCGCGCGACGACGAGGAGCTGCGCGAGCGCGCACTGCGGCTGGCCGACGCGGTGGACGAGGCGCGGCCGTCGTCGCATGCGCTGGTTTCGGCGGCAGCCCGGTTGCTGCCAGAACCGGCCCGTGCGGCGGTCCTCGCGCACGACCACGGCGACGCGGTGCACCGGCTGCGCGCCCTCGGCCGCGGCGATGCCGAGGCGGCGCTCGGCCCCGTGGCGCACCGCCGCCGCGGCGGTCTGTTGTTCCTGTTCTCCGGGCAGGGTGGCCAGCATCCGAAGATGGGCCGCGCGCTGGCGGCGCGATATCCGGTGTTCGCCGCCGCGCTCGCCGAGACG